>CAKPYV010000005.1 GCA_934203205.1 uncultured Anaerovibrio sp.
AGTAGCGAGAGCGTGCCTGAAAGGGTACTCCCATATCGCCATATTAGGTAATAAATGCACCTCGATAAATCAGAATTGGCATAAAAACGACCTCTCAAAGTTAGACTCTAACTCTGAAAGGCCGTTATTTTTATCCCTTAAACCTATGAAGCAACAGCTCAGGTCAAATCATATTCTTCTGATATGCATCGTAGAGAGCCTTCAGCTCCTCCATCTTGTCATACATCTCAACCTGCAGGCCAGATGCAGTCTCATAATCACCTTCCAAGAGAGCAGTCTTTAACAGAGTGAAAAGGGACTTCTCATCAATGCTGTCCTTGGCCAGATAGCAACGGAGGCCATTGATCTTATTCCAGTTGTAGGAATCCTGATCAGTAACATAGTCAGAAACAATTTCCTTGCAAGCACGAACAATATCGCGGTTCTCTGGAATAATACGGCTAACCAGCTCAGTCTGCCAACGAACCAGAGCACCAGCCTTGAAGGCATCAATAATGGCATCAGTGAAAGCACCAGCAGCACATACAGCGGCTCTCTTCTCAGGATAGTTATCCAAACCGGACAGGTTCTCCCAAACAGTAGCAGGAGGTGCACCAAAGAGACGGTTACGCTCTTCCTCAGTGTAGTCCTCGAATACATCCTTCTCAGAACGATAAGCACGGTTCTTCTCCAGATAGCCAGCCTCATCACCAGCATCCTTGGACAACTCAGCCAGCAGCTCAGTAGTAGTCTTGCTGGCAGCATACTCAACACCATCCAAAACAGCAGAGTAGATAGCAGCCAGCACCAGATAAGTATTGGTATATGGGTTGCAAGCACGGAGCTCGAAACGAGTAGCAGCAGGATTGTTAATATCACGAATCAGGCCGGCCAAGATAGTACGGTTACGGGATGGTACAGCTGGAGTGTGGCCCAAGGAAGTAACAATACATACAGGAGCCTCGAAACCTGGCTTCAAACGATTCAAAGAGTCATTGGTAGCGGATACGAATGGGTTAATAACCTCATAGTTCTTCAAAAGGCCCATGATAGCACCATAACCAATAGCACTCATAAAGTCAGCCTTCATATCCTTTGGTGCAAACAGGTTGTAGAACTTGCCGTCTTTCATGATAGCACCCATACCAATATGAGTATGCTCACCATTACCAGCCAGACCAATCATTGGCTTAGCCTTGAAGGAAACCTCCAAGCCATTCATGCGGAATACTTCACGAATCAGAGTGCGGACAATCAGCTCGTTATCAGCAGCCTGCAGGGCATCAGCAAATTTCCAGTCAACCTCAATCTGCTCACATACGCTGACCATACGGCCGGACTCATCCAAATGAGCCTTGATACCGCCAACTTCCTTATGGCCCATCTCAACGTTAAGGCCATACTTATCCAACAGCAGCACAGCCTGCTCCAAAGCATTGCGGACAATGCCGTGGGTACGCTGCCAATACTGCTCCTGCATTACCTGAGACGCAGACATTTCCTCAATGTTAGCATCCTCCAGTGGAGTCTTTACCCAGAACTCCAGCTCAGTAGCAGAAGTGAAGCAAATATCCTCAACATCTGCACCATTGATATGCTCCAAGCCGGAAATAGTACCAGCAGTATGGAAGATGTTCAGCAATTCCTTCTTTACATAATTCAAGGTATCCTTCAAAACAGCACGGGAATCTACGCGCTTGCCCTCATGAATCAGGAAAGCGGGAATACGCAGAGTACCGATTGGCTTATCAGTTTCCTCGTCATAATTCTCAAAATTATAATCAACAAACCAGTTTACGGATGGATCAATAGGCATATCAACCTTAGCATTGTTCAGAGTTGCAATACCAGCCAACACAACAGAAGAACCATCTGTCTGTACTGCGGAACCAGCATAGAAATCATCCATATCCTTCAAGAAAATTCTTACAGGAATCTTCTCATCAGTATCGTTACCTGCATGGTCAATACCAACCAGAGAAACAAATTTAATCTCTGGATGAGCCTCCAACATGGCTACAATATCCTTCTTCTCAGAATTCGCAGGGATGACATACAGTAAATCTTCCATTTTAAAACCACCTTTTCATTATTATCTTTGACTAACTGTGGCAACAAAAATAGCCACACAGAAAAAAGGTCTCAGACCATATATCTCTGTGTGGCTTCATTGCCGTAGAATATTTAACTTACTTACATGAATTATATTAGCATATAAAATCTACTTTGACAAGGTATTTTACAAAGTTTTTTGTATACCAAATATTCAGCACTTAACCCCTCATAGTTTTAACACCCTATCATCCTTTTTGCAAAAATCTAACTTCTGCAGACTGCCCTACAGAAAATAGCTCCTTATTCTCCTGAGATATGGAAATCTTCACAATTGGCTTATTTTCCTCTACCTGCTGTCCCTCGGTATTGACCTGCTGCTCCTCAGCTTTTGGTTCAATAATATCAATAACCAGCCCCTGATATCTTTCCCTATCTACATAATAATCAACAGCCTGTCCCAAACGGATTTTGTCCAACTGTTCCTTTGTGGGATAAACCTCTATCCACATTTCATCAGAGCTGCCAATACTGGCTACAGCCTGCCCTGCCTGAACCTCAGTGCCTTGAGCAATATCTCCCAAATGAACCACACCATCCACAGGAGCCGTAATCTCTGTGGCAGCTCCAGCGCCCTTAGCCTTGTCCAAAGCAGCCTGAGCCTGCTTTAACTGCAACTCTGCTTTTTTTATGTTTTCCGGATTGGCTGCCTGTACGGTAGTATCATAGGTTACGGCAGACTGACTCTGGGCACTGGCTGCCGAAGCCGCTATAGACTGGTATTCAGCTGCAGCCTGATCTCGCTTAACAGCACTAATGGCACCCATTTCATAAAGCTGATTCATGCGCTCCATACGGCTTCTAGCTCGTTCCACTTCTGCACTGGAAGCCCCACTGGCTGGCTGGCTTACAATTCTAGGCGTTTGTACAGTAACACCTTTTTTCACCTGCTCCAGATTTCGCTGGGACAGTTCTACAGTCTGTTGCAGCTGTTTAAGCTGCTCATCTGTTACATTTACCTTCACAGTGGCAATCACATCCCCAGCCTTAACCACATCTCCATCCTGTACCAAAATCTGATCCACAGTACCTGTTACCCTGGCCTTGGCATCTACCATATCACTTGCCACCTGAGCATCTCGTACAGTCATATCTCCCTTGCCATACATGGTATACCACACCAAACTTGACACAACAACTGCCAAGATAATCAATGAGGGAATACCCCAGATTATCAGGCCCTTTATTTTTCTGCTAATATCCTTTTCAGCCAAATTAATTCCTGCCTTTCCTTAGAACTACAGGGTTGTAAATCATCCCTGTAAAGGGTAATTATAAGCCTCTAATGTGAAAAATTCAAGAAAAAAGTGACCGCCACAAGGACAGTCACTTATATCTTTATCCCACTCACCCAGCAAAAATCTGAATACTATAAGGATTAGTTGTTAGGGCAATCTTCTCTTCTAGGGCAATCATTAGGCGGATAGGTAAAACCTGGGTCCAGCTCTTCATCTGGATTGTTCCACCCCTGGCCATGATGTGGTCTGTTATGCCCATGATGTCTGCCATAGCCAATTCCCCGATCACTACCTGGTCTCTGAGGCACAATTGTAGAAAAATCTACCCCCAGCTCCTTGGCTACATCAGCCCATCTATTGTTAATCTTCTTCATATCTATAACAGCATGAATATCCTTGCCAGAAGCATCCGCCAGCTCAGCCGCTATACCAATATCCCTGCTGGTATAACCCTCCTGCAGCAGCTGCATAGCAGAAGCCGCATTAATCTTGCTGTTGGCAGCTATACGTTCCGCCATCATGGAACGGCGCTCATTCAAAAGCTCCTCCCGAGTAACACCAAAGCTCTCTGCTACCTGCTGCCAGCTATTACTATTGGTTTTGGCATTAACTACATCCGTAAAGGACTTACCGCTAAGCTTAGCAATATAAGCTGCATCACAAGCCTCATGGAAATAACCACCATTATTGCAATAGCTGAGAATTTCATCTTTGCTTACATTGCAATTGTCAGCCAGTTCCTGTGCCATAGTATTAATGTCATACCGTGGTGGCTGCTCCTGAGTAACTACCGGCCGTGGCCTATTGCTACTAGAGGCTGCATTGGCAGTATCCAGCAGCATGGTAGAACCTGTTACAATAATGGCACCAGCAGCCAATCCTACAAAGATCTTTTTATAAAAATTTTTCATATCCAACATCTCCTTTACTATGTCCTATATCCTTGTGGATATTTTATTCACCATACATAGTATATGCTGGCAGTCTTAAAAAATCCTGAATGTTTCATTAAAATCAGATTAGAATTATCCTACATCAAAGCAGGAACCCCCAATAAATTCCCGCAAAATAGATGTATTAGGAATATCCTTTTCATCCATAATAGCCTTGAAATACCGACAGAATGCCAACAGCTCCTCTGCCCTGCCATAAACATCGTCCTCTGGTGGTATCTCAGATAGCATGTACATAGCATATTTTTTTAATACAGCCAACTCGTAAAGCAAGGCAGAATTAAAGGTAGCATCCACCTCATCCTGGAATGGATAGATATTTTTCTGCTCACCCTCTAGAACCGTTGGCCATCTGCGAATGGTTTCCGCTGCTGATGTGCCTCTGGTGCGATAATCCCGCACAATACGACGGAACAATCTGGCCTGAGTAGTAGATAAACGAACCTCCTCATTCATGTACAAAGGTGTCAAGGAGCTAACATAGATTTTAAACTTTTCCTCTCTAGGAATACTGCTGCTTACCCTGTCATTTAGGCCATGAATCCCCTCAATAATGATAGGCTGATTAGACTTGAGCTGAATCACCGCCGATGGCTTGCTATCTCGAATACCCTTTTTGAAATTAAACTTCGGTATGCGCACCAACTCCCCTGCCAACAGCTTTTGCAGATCATGATTGAACTGAGGCAAATCTATGGCCCCTAAACATTCAAAATCATATTCTCCATTTGGCTTCTTTGGGGTATCCTCCCGATTGTGGAAATAATCATCCATAGAAATTGAAACAGGTTCCAAGCCCATAACTCTCAGCTGTACCCGAAGCCGCTGAGCAAAGCTGGTTTTGCCAGAGGAGCTAGGGCCAGCTATCAGCACCAACCGCCTGGTGGCAATCTTTCTGGCAATCTCATCGGCAATATTGGCAATACGCTTTTCGTGAAGAGCCTCCGAAACTCTAATCAACTCCCCAATATTTCCGTTTTCCACAATTTCATTCAAATCCGTTACATATGAACAATGCAAAATTCTAGCCCATTCCTGACTTGCTTCTAATGTTTTCTGAAATGACATATTCTCACCCCTATTTTTATTTTATTTCCTAATCTCTATAATACGACACAAATCTGAAAAAACCTGCAAAAAAAAGGAGAGTTCCCACTCTCCTAGAAAAGTTTATTTGATTTACCCAAAAAGGGCCATTACAGCCAAATAAGAAAGTGCACCCATAATCGCGGTACATGGTATGGTAAATACCCAGGCCATAACCATTTGCTGAGCTACGCCCCAACGCACGGCGTGAATACGCTTGGCTGCACCAACACCCATAATAGAGCCTGATACTACATGGGTAGTACTAACAGGCAGATGCAACATGGTAGCTGTAAAAATTGTGATGGAAGAATTTAAATCCGCTGCAAAGCCATTTACAGGCTCCAGCTTGAAAATCTTACCACCCACAGTCTTAATAATGCTCCAACCACCCATGGAAGTACCTAAAGCCATAGCAGTAGCAGCTAAAATCTTAACAATGGTTGGCACCTCAAACTCAGAGATTACACCACTGGAAAACAGGGCCAAGGTAATAATACCCATGGATTTCTGAGCATCATTGGAACCATGAGAAAAAGCCATAGTAGCCGCAGTTATAATCTGCATTTTCTTAAAGCGATGATTCAGCTTGGATGGGCTGGAATTGGCAAATATTCTAAACAGTATGGTCATAATAATATAGCCCATTACCATACCAATCAAAGGAGAGGTTACCAGAGCGATAACAATCTTGCCAATACCAGCAAAATTCAATCCTGCCATACCCATATCGGACATGAGCACACCGCCAATCATACCACCTACAAGGGCATGAGAGGAAGAGCTAGGCAAGCCAATCTTCCATGTCAAAAGATTCCATATGATGGCACCCATCAGAGAAGCAATAATAATAGGTTCCTCAATGGTTCCTACTACAATATCTCCACCAATGGTCTTGGCTACACCGGTACTAATCATAGCTCCCAGGAAGTTCAGCACTGCCGCCATAATAATGGCCTTACTAGGCGATATAGCTCTAGTGGATACAGAGGTAGCAATAGCATTGGCTGTATCGTGGAAGCCGTTGATAAAATCAAATATCAAGGCCAGCACCACTACAATAATTATAAAAGGATGAATATCAAGCATACTTCATTACCACACCTTTTAACAAATCTGCCATTTTTTCACAGTGATCCAGAGTATCCTCTAATCCCTCCAAAAGGTCCTTCCATTTTATCAACTCAATAGGGTCCTTGAAATTCTCAAAGAGATAAGCCAGTTCGCCGCGGAATACATGGTCTCCCTCGCTCTCCAGCTTGTCAATACGAGAAGTAATCTTCAGAAGCTCCTCCTGATTTTTGGTAATGGCATGCAAAAGTGTAGTAGCTCGTTTTATCTCAGCTGTAGATTCAATTAACAGCTTGGTAAGACGCAACGCTCCTTCTCTAGCTGCTTCACTGGTGTGATAGATAACAATGCGCTGTAGCATTCCCTGCAACTGATCTACACCATCATCCATGCCATTGGCAATAGCATAGATATCCTCACGGTCAATAGGAGTAATAAAGGTCTGATTCAACTTGTCAATAATGGCATCATTTACCTTATCGGCCTGATGCTCCAGATCATTAATCTCCTTCACCTTGATGTCCGCCTTGCGGTGATCCATCATAACTTCATCCAGCAACAAAGCACCCTGATAAAAATAATCAGCACTGGTTTCAAACAGCTCAAAGAACTCATTGCTCTTTTTTTTCGGTTTAAAATCAAACATGTATATCCCCCTTTAAGGATAAATTATACTTATTCCGTTACTATTTTATCATTAATCCCTTGCCTGCGCAATAAAAAACAACTCATCACAAAATTAAAACACTACTATTCACAAATTATTTTAATGAATAGTAGTGTTTTTTTATACATTTATGTGTTTTTTATCAGCCTTCTACAGCCTTTAATGCTTTCAGCACCTTGGCAGCCATGCCGTACATCTTTTTCTTTGGTACGGAGCATACTGCAATGCGGACGCCAGCCTTCAATGGTACTGCGAAAATCAGATCCTTGTGGAGTTCATCGCATACAGCCTTGGAGTCCTTTGCAGGAATAGACAGGAAGAAACCAGCCTTGTATGGCAGTGCATTCAGACCACATTCCTTGGCCTCTTTCATAAAGATAGCGGCGCGGTCACGAATAATCTCATAGAGATCATCTCTTTCCTTTTCAAAGGCAGCCAGCAGCTCTGGATCCTGCTGAATGTTGCTCAGCACAGCCATGGCACCACGGTTGATATTGGACCAGGTTGCACGGCTGGAATACTTGGTTACATTAACGAACTCGTCCACCAGCTCCTTGTTGGCAGACAAACCGATAATAGCACCAGTACGCTGACCATACATGGTATAGCCCTTGGACATGGAGAAAGCGAACATGGTGAAGATATTCTCTGGCAGGTTGCTGAATTTCTTCATAAAGCGACGGCTCTCGTTCTTCTCACCTGCGTAGTCAATATAGGCAATATCCACCATAATATTAACCTTCTTGCCCTGAGCTGCATATTTGTTGCACAGCTCCAGTACACCATCCCAATCTGCCTCAGACAGGCTGTAGCCAGTAGGATTGTGAGCAGGAGTGTTGATAATCAACAGCAGGGAATCCTGCTTGGTCAAAAGTTCCTCCATCTTCTCTGCCAAGGAAGCCAAATTGTAGTTCTGGTTCTCGTCAAAGAGCTTGTAGGTAGCTAGGCTGCGGCCCTGCTCCTGGCACAGTACATTGTAGGTACCCCAGAACCAGTCAGAGGTCAATACCTGATCGCCAATCTCAGAATAGTTCACAATAGCGTGATGAATCGCACCAGTACCACCTGCAGTAGCTACAGCTGCCAGATAGCCCTCTGGCTTGTTGTCAGCAAAGGTCAGGTCAATAACGGTATTCAGATAAGCTGGCAAACCAGCAATTGGTGCATAAGCAATAGCATCAGCAATAGGCAGATTGTGGAAAACCTTTTCCATAGTAGGAATGCAGGCCAGCTTCTCATCCTCGCCCATAATAGCACCAATGGTAGCATTGGTAACAGCCTCAGCACCATGCTCCTTGATAGCCTCACCGCAAGCAGCGCTGGCACCAAAGATAACATCAACAAGCTTCTTACCTACACGGTTTGTTGCAACCTGAGAACTCATATATATTGCCTCCTATATATTAGATATATCAAAATTTCATAACAAATCAAAACCTACAAACAGCAGGCACCCAAAACACAAGGCCTTGGCAAACCTGCTGTTTTTATAACTATTTCAATGCAGAATTACTTCTCTGGGAAGAACTCCTTATGAATTGCATTGGCAGCTTCCTTCAGCTGGGAGCCCTTAATCAGGCAGGAAATACTGATTTCAGAGGTGCTGATAGCATCAATATTTACCTTGGCATCAGCCAGAGCGCCAAACATTCTGGTAGCAATACCAGGGTTGCCCAGCATACCTGCACCAACGATGGAAACCTTAGCTACATCCTCTTCAATGAGAACTGCTACAGCGTGAAGCTTCTCAGCAACGCCATCCACAATCTTCTTAGCCTCTGCCAAATCATCCTGAGTAATAGTGAATACCATATCAGTTACATTCTTTTCAATATTTCTGATACTCTGAACAATCATATCTACAGCAATATTCTTCTCGGACAAAGCGGAGAAAATAGCATGAGCTACACCTGGATCATTTGGAACACCCAGAACTGCTACCTTTGCTACATTGCTATCATGGGCTACGCCACGAATTAAGAAATCCTTCTCTTCCATTGTATATGCCTCCCTAATCATAGTGCCTGGTTTGTTGGTAAAGGTTGAACGAACGTGGATTGGAATGTTGAAATACATACCCATCTCTACAGAGCGAGGCTGCATAACCCCAGCTCCCAGACGAGCCATCTCCAGCATTTCATCGTAGGTAATCTCCTTCATCTTGCGAGCATCAGGTACCAGACGAGGATCAGCAGAATATACACCGTCAACATCTGTATAGATTTCGCAGGCATCAGCCTTCAATGCACCAGCTAATGCAACAGCAGAGGTATCGGAACCACCACGGCCCAGAGTTACAGGATCGCCCTTTTCATCGGCGCCCTGGAAACCTGCAACAACAACGATCTTGCCTTTCTCCAGCTCCTTGCGGACACGGGATGGCTTAATATCTACAATCTTGCCCTTGGTATGAACAGAATTGGTACGCATGCCTACCATAGGACCAGTCAGAGAAATAGCCTTCTGGCCCAGGCTCTTGAAAGCCATTGTCAGCAGGGAAATAGAAACCTGTTCACCAGTGGTCAGCAGCATATCCATCTCTCTGGAGTACTGATAAGGATTGCTATTTATGCCCTTGGCCAGCTCAATCAGGTCATCTGTGGTATCACCCATTGCAGATACAACCATAACAATCTGGTCACCAGGCTTTTTTTCTTCAATAATTCTCTTGGCTACATTCATAATCTTTTCAGTAGAGCCTACTGAACTACCGCCAAACTTTTTAACAATTAAAGCCATGTCTCTCCCCCTAAAATAGGTTTATTAGCCTGAATACGTTTCAAACGAGTTATATTATAATATAAAAAAAATCATTCGTCTACCCCAAAAACACACTTTTTAACATTTTACCGTATGTATACATGAATACATTTACAAATTATTCCGAAATGTAAAGCTATTCATCATATGGGAAGTACAAATGGCCACTGCCAATGCATCCGCCACATCATCAGGCTTAGGTGGCTTGGGCAAATTCAGAATCTTGGTTACCATATAGATAACCTGCTCCTTGGTGGCCTTGCCATAGCCTGTTACGGACTGTTTAACCTGCAAAGGTGTTCTCTCTATAAGACGGAGATTGTTCTTGGCTGCTGTTAGCAGAATAACTCCTCTGGCCTGACCTACAGGAATAGCCGTATCCACATTGCGGTTAAAAAATAACTGCTCCACCCCCATAGCATCTGGCTGATACTTCTTTATCAGCTCATCCAGACCGTCGTATATCTTCATCAGTCTATCCTGCATAGGCGCCTTGGGGCTGGTGATAATAGCGCCATATTCATGGGCTATCAGCCTGCTGCCTCTAGCCTCTACAAAGCCATAACCGCAAATTGCCGTGCCAGGATCTATGCCCAATGCCAACATATCTAAATTCACCTCGCAAAAAAGGAGCCGTCACATTATACCAATGTGACAGCCCCCATAAATCAAATTTTACTCTTCCTCGTCCATTTCGTAGTTGCCGTATACTTCCTGAACATCATCGTTTTCCTCGAGAGCATCCAGCATCTTCTGCATCTTTACAGCAGCATCACCCTCAACCTTAACGGTGTTATCAGGAACCATAGTAACCTCTGCGGAAACGGTCTCAATGCCCTTTTCGCCCAGAGCCTTTTCAATATCATCAAATGCTTCTGGATCTGCAATGATTTCGAATACATCATCCTCATTCTTCAGATCCTCAGCGCCAGCCTCCAGTACCAGCTCCATCAGGGCATCTTCGTCATCAAAGGTTTCCTTCTCTACAACGAAAACGGCTCTCTTCTGGAACATCCAGCCTACACAGCCAGTCTCGCCCAGATTACCGCCATGCTTGGAGAAGATGTGACGAATATCTGCTGCAGTACGATTGCGGTTATCAGTAAGAATATCCAGCATAATAGCTGTGCCGCCAGGACCATAACCCTCATAGGTCAGCTCCTCATAATTGCTGCCATCAGATGCACCCAGGCCCTTCTGGATAGCACGATTGATATTGTCCTTTGGAATATTGTTGGACTTGGCCTTGCTGAGAGCCAGCTTCAAACGCATATTACCGGTAGGATCTGCACCGCCCATACGAACAGCAATGGTAATCTCACGACCGATTTTGGTGGTAATCTTGCCACGGATTGCGTCATTTGCGCCTTTTTTTCTCTTAATATTTGCCCACTTAGAATGTCCTGACATGTATATTACTCCTTTGTTTATTGTATAGCCTGTCCATAGGACAGATAAAAAGCTGTTAATCAGCATATTAACAGCCTATGCCCCAAAGATCATGAACTGAAAATATGCCTTACAGCCATATAGCATTATTTTACCAGACGGTAGAACTTCTTCTTGCCCTTTCTCACAATAGCCTCACCATTGGTGAAATCCCCATCTGTCAATACGTAATCTGGATCTGACACCTTGGCATCATTGAGAGAAAGACCATTCTGCTTAATCAAGCGGCGGCCTTCGCCTTTGGACTCAAATACCTGACCAGCCACCAGAATATCCAAAAGCTTCTGGCCCTCATTCTCAGCAGTCAGCTGGATGGTAGGCATATTCTCATTGGAGCCGGAGCCACCAAATACAGCCTCTGCAGCAGCCTGAGCCTTATCTGCCTCCTCCTGGCCATGTACCAGCTTGGTTACCTCATAGGCCAATACCTTCTTGGCCTCATTAATAGCGGCATCCTGCAGGCTGCCCAGACGATGAACCTCCTCCATAGGCAGGAAGGTCAAAAGTGCCAAGCACTTCTCCACATCAGCATCGTCCACATTACGCCAGTACTGATAGAAATCATAGACAGGAGTCTTTTCCTTATCCAGCCAGAGAGCACCGCCAGCAGTTTTGCCCATCTTCTTGCCATCGCTCTTGGTCAGCAGAGTAAATGTGAGACCATAAACCGCATCGCCAGTCTTGCGACGGGTAAGCTCTACACCGCCAATAATATTGGACCACTGGTCGTCGCCACCCATTTCCAGCTTCAGATTGTAACGACGATGAAGCTCCAGGAAGTCATAGGACTGCATAATCATGTAGTTGAACTCCAGGAAGGTCAAGCCCTTTTCCATACGGTTCTTGTAGCACTCAGCTGTCAGCATACGATTAACAGTAAAATGAGGGCCTACATCCCGCAGCAGCTCAATGTAGTTCAGCTTGCGAAGCCAATCTCCGTTGTTGACAATCAGAGCCTTGTCGTCGCTGAAATCAATAAATCTAGCCATCTGCTCCTTGAAGCGATTGCAATTGTACTCAATATCCTCATCGGTAAGCATCTTGCGCATATCGGTACGACCAGATGGATCACCTACAGTACCAGTACCGCCGCCTACCAGACAAATAGGACGATGACCTGCTCTCTGCATATGGGCCATAACCATCAACCCAAGGAAATGACCTACATGAAGGCTATCTGCTGTTGGATCAAAGCCTACATAGAAGGTTACCTTCTCGTTAGCCAGCATTTTCCGCACTTCGTCCTCGTTGGTGCATTGGGCGATATAGCCTCTTTCCTTCAATACATCAAAAATACTTGTACTCACTTTATCTATCTCTCCTTGTATGGGCCAATAAGTTTTATTCCCTATCGGCCCCAACTTAGCAATTAATTAGCTTTTTTACCGCCAGCTCCCGGAACCGGTGCTGGTGCTGCTGGTGCCGGAGCTGCATCTGGTGCCTGTGGCGCAGATTGGCCGCCAGCGTTATTGCCATTGCCATTGGTCTGTTGCTGGTTCTTGGCATCCTTTTTAGTATCCTTGCCATCCTTTTCCTTAGCATCCTTATCCTTTTCCTTGGCGGAAGCCACTGGCTTATCAGAGGATGGTGTCAAATATGCACCGCTAAAGTTCTTATTTGGCATGGACTGAACCACCTTGGACATAAAGGCTTTCCAAATGGTTGCCGGCGTAGTACCGCCAGTCATATTTCCCATGCGGGAATTGTCATCACAGCCTACCCAGACACCGGCTACCAAATCAGGTACATAGCCTACAAACCAGGCATCCTGATAATTATCTGTAGTACCGGTCTTGCCTGCTGCTGGTCTGCCAATATTGGCACCAGTACCAGTACCTCTGGCAATAACACCCATCAGCATGCTGGTCAGTTCATTGGCCGAAGTCTTTTTGATTGCCTGCTCAGATTTTGGCTGAGCTTCCTCCAGAACCTCGCCTTTCTGATCCAGCACCTTGACAATAGCCACCGGAGCCACATGCACACCATCATTGGCAAAGGTGCCATAGGCACTGGTCATTTCCAGGGGAGTTACACCTTTGGTCATACCACCAATGGTCACTGCATAGTTCATATCATTAGCAGCTCCCTCCTTAACAAAGGTGGAAATACCCATTTTCTCGGCCAGATAAATAATTTTATCCATGCCTACCTCCTGAGCAATCCGTACCGTAGGTACATTCAAGGAGTGTTCTGCCACATAACGCATGGTAACAGTACCGCTAAAATTACGACTGTAGTTCTGAGGCTGCCAACCACCAATATTAATTGGCTTATCCTCAACAGTAGAGGATGGTGTTAAACCATTCTCCAAGGCAGCTGCAAAAACAAATGGCTTGAAGGCTGAGCCTGGCTGTCTCTCTGCCATAGTAGCACGATTAAACTGGTCTGTGCCACGACCGCCTACCATTGCCTTAATATAGCCTGTGGATGGTTCAATAGCTACCAATGCTCCCTGTGGCTGCTTGTTGCCGCTGCCATCAGTGGAGTAGTTAGGCAGATTTTGCATAGCTGCCTCTGCTGCCTGCTGCATATCCTTGTCCAAGGTAGTATAAATCTTCAGACCGTCCTGATATACGGCATCTGCACCGTATTTTTCAATCATCTGCTGAGTTACATAGTCAATGAAATATGAAGCAAAATGGTTGTCAGACTGCGGCTGGGATTTAACTAGATTCAGATTCTCCGCCTTGGTCTTGGCAGCTGTGGAACTACTAATATAACCATATTTAGACATCTGGTCCAAAACTACGCCCTTGCGCTCCTGAGCCGCCTGCAAATTGTTCAAAGGTGAGAAATAATTTGGGCTCTTGGGAATACCGGCCAACATGGCACATTCATTCAAATCCAAATCCTCAACATTTTTGCCAAAATAGGTTTTGGCTGCAGCCTGGACACCATATGCACCCTGACCAAAATAAATCTGATTAAGATAAAGCTCCAGTATCTCATCCTTGGTATATTTCCGTTCCAGCTGCAAAGCCAGGAAAACCTCCTGAACCTTACGTTTAAGAGTTCTATCCTGAGTCAAGTAAGCATTCTTGGCCAGCTGCTGAGTAATGGTAGAGCCACCCTCAGATACACCCTTGTTGGTAATATTGGCTATAACAGCACGCATAATACCCTTGGGGTCTACACCAGCATGCTCATAGAACCGCACATCCTCCACGGCAATAAAAGCATCCTTCAAATGCTCTGGAATCTTGTCGATTTTTACCGGCACTCGATTCTGTTCAGCATGAACATTAGCCAGCTCGTTGCCATTAATATCATAAATATGTGAGGAAGCCGCCGGCCTTACATCCTCCAAATCCTGCTTGGTATTCAGGGTTGCTGTCAGGAATCCGCAACCAACACCTGCTATCATCACCGCCAAAATTACAGCAAAGACAGTCAATATTCTAGTACCGCTATTTTTCTGGGGCGGTTTATGAGCCTGCCTTGTTCTCTTGGCCGCTCCTGTACGCTTTTCCATGGAATGCCTCCTTAGTAAGAGTGATAAAAATTTAATCACACAAATACAGAATACATTTTACCACAAAAATACTTTCTTGGGTAGACAATTATTGCAGTTCCACCAAGGTTGCCCCGGTTCCTCCTTCGCTCATATCAGCGAAATTAAAGTTAGCCACATTGCGATGGCGCTTCAAATAACTGTGTACACCCTTTCGCAGGGCCCCAGTACCCTTGCCATGAATAATCAACACCTGACTCAGGCCTGCCATAACAGAATCGTCAATAAATCTATCCAAGGCTACCTCGGCTTCATCCACCATCATACCACGAATATCAATATCCCGATGAGCCTGCTGAGTTTTGCCCATGAAGCTGTTGCCCCTGCCGCCAGATTTTTTGCCATTACCCACAGATGTCTTTTTTTCCTTGGGAGCCTTGTCCACAAATTTACATTCCTTGGCCTTGACATTTATCTTCATACTGCCCAGCTGAACCTCCAGCTCCTTGCCCTTCACAGAAAGCACTGTTCCCTTTTGATCCAGCTTGGTTACATAAACAATATCTCCAGCCTCCAGTTCCTTCAAATCCACAGACTTGCGATAGGCCTTGACGGAAACAATACCCTGACGGACCTTGCCTGCTGCCTCATCAATTCTGGCTCTGGCCTCCTGAATGGCAGCTTGTCGCTTCTGGATACCCTGATCGTTAAACTGCTCCTTCAATTCTTTGATCACAGCCTCAGATTCCCGACGCATACGGCGTACCAACACAGCTCCCTCATCCTTGGCCTTGCGGATAATATCAGCCTTCTTCTGATTCAGCTCCACCCGCATAGCCTCAGCTCTGGCCTCCATCTGCTCCGCCCGGCGCAATCTGGTTTCAATATCAGCATTCATCTGCTCATAAAGCATTTTTTCCTTTTCCAGCTGATTAATAACCTGTTCAAACTGGGCATGGTCAGCCTGAATCAGCTGTTTGGCCCGAATAATCAGGGATTCGCTTAGGCCTAATCTACGGCTTATGGCAAAGGCGTTGCTGGCTCCTGGAATACCAATCAGCAGACGATAGGTAGGCCGCAGGGTAGCCACATCAAATTCCACACAGGCATTTTCAATCCCCTCCCGACCAAAGGCAAAGGTCTTTAGCTCAGAATAATGGGTGGTAGCCACTACAGAAGCCTTAATGGTCAATAACCGCTCCAGAATAGACATGGCCAAAGCCGCGCCCTCCTCTGGATCCGTACCAGCTCCCAGCTCATCTAGGAGCAGCAAATCATCAGATTCCACCTGCTCCAAAATAGACACTAAATGAGTCATATGAGCGGAAAATGTACTAAGGCTTTGCTCAATGCTCTGCTCGTCGCCAATATCTGCATAAATATTATTATAAACAGCCATCTGAGAACCAGACTCTGCCGGCAGGAACAATCCTGCCTGACACATCAGCACCAAAAGCCCCAAGGTTTTCATGGTAACGGTTTTACCGCCAGTATTAGGGCCTGTTACCAACAGCATGGTAAATTTTTCACCCAGAGTAATATCAATAGGTACTACCTTGTCTGCGGGCAAAAGTGGATGACGAGCTGACAGCAGCTTGGTTACTCTGTCCTCACTAATTATAGGCTCTGTGGCCTTCATTTCATAGGCCAAGGCCGCCTTGGCAAAGGCAAAATCAATCTGAGCCATGATTTCGCAATTATCCATAAGCTGTACATCGTTTTTGCGAATCTGCTGAGAGGCCTCCCGCAGAATCCGCTCCACCTCATGGCGCTCCGCAGCTGTAAGCTGTTTAATATCATTGTTAAGATTTACCACAGCCATTGGCTCAATAAACAAGGTGGAACCGGTAGCTGACTGGTCGTGGACAATACCTGGTATGCTCTGGCGATATTCCTGCTTGACTGGCAGTACATATCTATCCCCGCGCATGGTAACAATATTTTCCTGAAAATACTTCTGGTATTCATTGTTATGCAAAAGTCCTGCCAGATGATCCTTGATTTTGACCTGGCTAACCTTGATTTCCCGACGAATCCGCCGCAGCTCTACGCTGGCATCATCTCGAAGATTGCCATGCTCGTCTACAATATGCTCCAGATTCCGCTCCAACTGGCCCAGAATCTCCAGATTACGAGCCCAGTTTTTCAGAATAGGAGCCTCCATTTCCAGCTCCTTGAAAAACCGCTTAATTTCCCGCATGGCATACATGGTAGTCAGAATATCCAAAAGCTCTGCCGGGTCCAGAACAGCTCCTAAGCCAATTTTTTTGATACTCTCCCGAATATCCTTAATGCCACCCAAAGGAGGATGAGCTGTGGAAGATACGTAAACCGCCTCAGCAGTCTGGCGCAATCTTTCCTTAACATCCTCGCTATCGCTAACAGGCAGCAGTCCCAAAGCCAGCTCTTTGCCTAATTTGGTGCCTGCCTTTTCTGCCAGTCTGGATAATATTCTCTTATATTCTAAAACCTTGAAGGATTCCTGTTTCAATTTTTTCCTCCTATACCTATATTACAAAACGCCCCTAAAGTAGTGACCTCTGGTAATGTTCCTACCCTCCAGCTTCTCTACTTCTGGTCTTTCTGCCTCGCTGATTTCCTTACGGCGAGCCATGTAAATGCCATAGTTCTTTACCATCTGGCCCAATTTATCCGGAGCCAAATACCTGCCATCAATGCGCAAACCAGCTATACCCATAGACCGGAATTTCATAGCATGAGGCAGCATACTCAGCCTGTTGGCATTGAGAAGATGCATATGGCAATATTGATCCATCACCAATGGAAAGCGTATATTTTTTCTATCCTTGAGATAAAATTTCTTTTTCATAGCCACACATGGAGCTGAACAATGTCCTGTATCCAAGCCTCCTAGGAAACTGCCTGTGCAGCAGTATTCAGATACCATCAGCTCCAAATGAGCATCTACCAGACATTCCAAAGGCAGAGGACTTTCCTGTCCCAGCTTCTCCAGCTGAGACATATTCAGCTCTGGTGACAGCACCACTCTATCTGCCCCCAGCTCCTGCAAATGCCGCAGTGCCTCTACATTGTAGCTAATCAGGGAGTAATCCGCCTCTATAGGTAGACTGGTTAGCTGACGCACTGCATGGAGCATGCCAATATTATGCACACTAATAGCATCTATTGGATAGGTATCCACCGTCTTTAGCCAGCTGTGGAATTTTTCCAGCTCACCATCTCTAATGATTCTAGGTGTGTTCAGCACAATGGCCGCCCCATATTCATGAGCCAGCTCTGCTGCCTGACGACACATATCCAGCGTGATATTCTCATGGCTATAGCTTTCCCCGCCAAAGACAATTCTTCTGGCACCGTTTTCCAAAGCTGCCTTTACACGAGGAATATTATCTGCCACTACTGTAATATAGCCCCCCTTGGTGGCAGGCCTTACAATATCTCTGGCCTCAGTTTTAGCCTGTCGGCGAAGCAGTTCCTGCTGAATATTGGCAATGCCTTGACGAATATTTTTGGCTGTCTGACGGGAAAACTCCCCTGCCTGCTGTTGGAAATCTGCCAGACGCTGATTTTCCAGCTCCTCTACAGCCTTGCGACGCGCCTCATTAATCTCGCTAACAGGAATCATAACCTGACCAGCAATATCCACAACCAGCTCCTGCAAATGAAAAATACTGCTGCCCAAACGGCCCAGCTGTTTTTCCACTACTTCCCTGCTTAAAGGCCGTTTCAGGGCTGGCTCCCCAATAAACTCAGTAGCTGCCACGGCTACATTGCCTGCCTCGTCCTCCAGTTGGATAACCAATGGCTCCCCTATAGCTGCTGTAACCTGAGCTTTAATATTATATCTACGGACCGGAGCACCAGAGGCATACATGGCCTTGGCTTCCTCCATTAATTTGCTATCCAGAACCTTAAAAGCTCTATCGCCGGGGAACACCCTGCCTTCAACAGCAAAAGCCACTACAGTGCCAGAGGCTCCCTGCTGCACAGGCACCAGATTTTGCATGTTCAGACCATCCGATAATTTATACTTATGGGATGCAGCCTTACCTGCTTTCTGCTTTTTGCCTTTAGTGTTTTTGGCATTTTTGCTATTCTTAGCTTCCTTAACCAGATACAGCTTTTGAATGGTGGTGGTAACTCGTCCCCCTACCTTTACCCAAAAGTCTACCTGATCTCCGGTCTGCAAATCTGTATTCAACTTCATGGACACCATGCCATTGCTGACATCATAGCTTAGAACCCGGCCCAGCATCAGGCCTCTATTATTTGGCCGTTTGTCGCTCATCATATTACGGCCCTGCTTCTCCTCCAAATAGGCTGTAGTAAAATCCCGATTAAAAATCTGAGCCAGTGCCTGACTGTCCTGGGGCTGTGCCTGAAAATCTCCCTGAAGCCAGCTATCCACAGCCCGCCGATAACAGCCTACTGCTGTAGCCACATATTCTGGCCGTTTCATACGCCCCTCTATTTTGAGGGAGCTTACTCCTGCCTTTAGAAGCTCTGGCAACAAATCAATGGTTTTCAAATCCCTAGGACTTAAAAGATACTGACCAGCGCTGCCAGCTAACAAATCATTATCATTTTCATCCACCAAAGTATATGGCAGGCGGCAAGGCTGGGCGCAACGACCACGATTGCCACTGCGTCCCCCAATCATACTGCTCATCAGGCACTGTCCAGAGTAACATACACAGAGAGCACCATGAACAAAAACCTCTATCTCTGCCTTGGCTTCACTACAGATATGACGAATAGCCTCCAAGGACAGCTCTCTGGACAGCACCACCCGGCTAAAGCCCAGAGCCTCCAATGCCCGCACTCCGTCCAGATTGTGTACTGTCATCTGGGTACTGGCATGCATAGGCAGTTCTGGCACAACCTCTCTAACTATGCGGGCTGCTCCCAAATCCTGCACCAGCACAGCATCTGCTCCTGCCTCATAGAGAAACCGCAAATACTGCTTTAATCCTGGCAATTCATTATCATCAACAATGGTATTTACAGTTACATGAACGTGAACCTTGCGCATATGAGCAAAATGTATGGCCTCTCTTAGCCCCTCTTCATCAAAATTATCCGCATAGGCACGAGCGCCAAACATATTTCCCGCCAGATATACCGCATTGGCACCGCTCTCCACTGCTGCTGCCAACGCTTCCCGGCTGCCAGCCGGTGCCAAAAGCTCAACCACAATAAAACCCTCCGTTATCCACACACCCCAGGCCAAAAAAGCCTAGGGAAAATATTTCGTTCTAACCGAAATATTATATCAGAAAATCTACATAAAAAAAAGAGATTGCAACCTTACTAAGTAAAATCACAATCTCTCTGCTCTCAGCAACTATTACCGTCTAGTCAGAATGGTAGAAAGATAATTCAACTTTCTGCCTTTTTCCTGGCTGATGTCACGAATAATCACTTCATCGTCCAGGCCGCAACGGCTGGCCAAGACAGCCTGTTTTGCCAAGCCTTCTGCTGCCAGCATATCTATAACCTCATCAGAGTTCTTATATACCTTCATCAGCACTGCATTATCACAGGTTTTTAGAGCCGCCTTGACTCTTTCCTCTGGCATATTGGCAGGAATAATGCTGAGAATGCTATCTCCCTCCACAATTGGCGTATTGGTAGCACTGCCAATAGCGCAAAATGCTGGAATACCAGGGATAGTTTCAATCTCCACCTTTTCCTGCTGCAGCAGACGGAAAACATAAATGTAGGTGCTGTAAAACATTGGATCTCCAATAGTCAAAAAGCCTACATTCTTGCCCTGCTCCAAAAGGGCCAATATCTCCTTTTTGTTTTTCTGCCAAGCAGTATCATCAGCAGCAAAGCCAACAGTCATAGGAAAAACCTGATAGATAATCTCTGTTTCAGGACGGATATGCTCCTTAGCAATATTCAAAGCCACGGAGCCCTCCTTTTTTTCCGTCTTTGGTGCAATAATTACATCCAACTTCTTAATAGCGTTTATTGCCTTGACGGTCAAAAGCTCTGGATCACCAGGGCCTACACCAATACCATATAATTTACCTGTCATAAAATAATAGCCTTCCTTTCGTGATAAAACCAACTTCGAATATTGCTCATACATTTCTATATATTTTTCTATTATCTATTTTTGTCCTGCAAATAGCGCTTCAAAGCATCCTGCCAATCAGGCAAAGGCCGAAAGCCCTGTTCTGCCAATTTGCTGGTGTCCAATCGACTATTAAACGGTCGTTGGGCCTTGCTAATGCCATATTCCTCGGTAGTAACTGGCAGCACCTCCACAGGCATATCCGCCTGACGGAATATTTCCTTGGCAAAATCATACCAACTAATATTACTGCCCTCATTGGTGGCATTGTAAAAACCATATTTCTCAGATTCTATCATATCCACCAGCAAGCGGGCCAAATCCAAGGTGTAAGTTGGCCTGCCAAGCTGATCATTAACCACCTTGAGCTGGGAGTGATTGCTGCCTACCCGCAGCATAGTATCTACAAAATTACCACCATTACGGCCGAACACCCAGGAAATCCTTACCACAAAAAATTTTTTGAGACATTCCTTTACTACCAGTTCCCCCATTAGCTTGCCAAAACCATAAACATTCATGGGATCATAATCCTGACAATCTGCCTGCCAAGGCTCTGTGCCCTGGCCATTAAAGACATAATCCGTAGAAATATACATCATCTTGCAATCCAAATAATTGCAAGCATCTACAATATTAGATGTGCCCTCACCGTTAACAGCCAAGGCCTTCGGCTTGTTCTCCGCCTCCTCTGCACCATCCACATTGGTCCAAGCAGCGCAATGGATAACTGCATCTGGTTTTACAGCCAGCAATACCTGCCTTACATTCTCCCGCTGACAAATATCCATGGGATAATAGGGTACTCTACAGACAGCCGTACCATCCTGCACCCCGGTGTATTTTTCCCCACTGCCAGAGGCAAGAGCTTCATGGCCTCTAGCCACCAGCTCGTTGACTACATCATGGCCCAGCTGACCATTGGCCCCTGTTACAAAAACCTTCATCTTGTCAGCTCCTTCAAGGTGCCCCATTTTTTGTCCTTATCAGAAAGATTCAAGGCCACACCATCCACCAGATACCCGGCAGAATCTGCTGAACCCTTGTATGTACCTGTCAGCATGGGCCAATCTATACCAATCTCCGGATCATTCCAAGCCAAACCGCCTTCATCTCCTGGATGATAAAAATCCGTTACCTTGTAGCAAAATTCTGCCTTTTCACTAAGTACCAAAAAACCGTGGGCAAAGCCCTCAGAAATATAAAACTGCTTCATATTCTCGGCAGAAAGCTCCACGCCGTACCACTGGCCATAGGTGTCAGAACCGGGACGCAAATCAACCGCCACATCAAAAACATTTCCCTGTATTACCCGCACCAGCTTCCCCTGAGGATGCTCCTTCTGGAAATGCAGGCCACGCAGCACTCCCTTGGTACTCATGCTTTGATTGTCCTGCACAAAAACCATGTCTAGACCTGCCTCATGCATATCCTGCTGATTATAGGTTTCCACAAAATAACCTCTGTTATCGCCAAAAACAGTAGGCTCTATTACATAAAGCCCCTCAATAGGAGCCTTGGTTACCTTTATTTTTCCCAATTTATTTTACCTCGCCTTTGCTGTCATACATTTTGGCATAATATTCCTGATATTCGCCATTAACAATGTCCTGCCACCATTTTTTGTGGTCTAGATACCACTTAATAGTCTTTTTGATACCATCCTCAAATTTGGTTTCTGGCAGCCAGCCCAGCTCCCTGTGAATCTTGGCTGGATCTATAGCGTAGCGACGGTCGTGACCCTTTCTATCCTCTACATGGACAATCAGGCTCTCCGGCTTGCCCAGCTCCTGACAAATAATCCGCACAATATCTATATTACGCTTTTCATTGTGACCGCCTACATTGTAGACCTCTCCCACCTTGCCATTGTGAATAATCAAATCAATAGCCCGGCAATGATCCTCTACATAGAGCCAATCCCGCACATTTTCACCGTTGCCATACACTGGCAGAGGCTTATCTGCCAAGGCATTGGCAATCATAAGTGGAATCAGCTTCTCTGGAAAATGATAAGGGCCATAATTATTGCTGCAGCGGCTAATGGTCACTGGCAAGCCATAGGTACGATAGTAGGCCATAACCAACAAATCTGCACTAGCCTTGGAGCTGGAATATGGACTGCTGGTATGGAGAGGTGTTTCCTCCGTAAAGAACAAATCCGGCCTATCCAAAGGCAAATCTCCATAAACTTCATCGGTAGAAACCTGATGATAGCGCTGGATACCATGTTTGCGACAGGCATCCATCAACACTGCGGTGCCCATAATATTGGTTTCCAAAAAAATTCCCGGATTCTCAATGGATCTATCCACATGGGATTCTGCGGCAAAATTCACTACTATATCAGGTTTTTCTTCCTGAAACAGCTTGTCCACTGCCTGTCTGTCACAAATATCTGCCTTGACAAAGCGGAAATTATCCTGCTGCAGCACTGGCTCCAGCGTAGAAAGATTTCCTGCATAGGTCAGCTTGTCCAGACACACTATGCGATAATCTGGATGAGCCTGCAGCATATGAAATACAAAATTGCTGCCAATAAATCCAGCACCGCCAGTTACTATAATTGTCATAAAATATCTCCTAAAACCATAATTGCCTTGAATGGCCAAACTTATGGCAAAATATCAATAAATTTACCTTCCAGTACATCCAGCAAATATCGTCCGTACTGGTTTTTCTTCAACACCTCATAGGTGGACATAACCTGCTCTTTAGTAATCCAACCATTAAGATAGGCAATTTCCTCCAGACAGGCAATCTTGCGATGCTGATGAGTTTCCACCGTCTTCACAAAATTGGTAGCCTCCGCCAGACTTTCGTGGGTTCCTGTATCCAGCCAGGTAAAGCCCTGGCCCAGAAGCTCCACATTTAGCCGTCCAGCTTCCAGATACAGCCTGTTCAAATCAGTTATCTCCAACTCACCACGGGCAGATGGCTTCAAGGTCTTGGCCAGCTCCACCACCTGATTATCGTAGAAATACAACCCCGTAACACAGTAGTTGCTCTTTGGCTTGTCTGGCTTTTCCTCAATGCTAATGGCATGGCCCTGTTGGTCAAATTCCACAATACCAAAGCGCTCTGGATCCTCCACATAATAACCGAAAATAGTGGCTCCCTGACCTGCCTCTGCTAAATCCACAGCCCTCTTCAGGCGACCATTAAGACCATGACCAGCAAAAATATTATCTCCCAACACCATAGCCACCGTATCATTGCCAATAAAATCAGCACCTATAACAAAGGCCTGGGCCAAACCATCTGGAGACGGCTGTACTGCATAGCTAAGATGCAAACCAAATTGACTGCCATCCTTAAGCAATGCCTCGAATCTAGGCGTATCTGCCGGGGTGGATATAATCAAAACATCCCTAATCCCTGCATTCATCAGCACAGATAGGGGATAATAAATCATTGGCTTATCGTATACAGGCAAAAGCTGCTTGGATGTTACTGTTGTCAATGGGTACAATCTAGTACCAGAACCTCCCGCCAACACGATTCCCTTCATAATGCACCTCCTCAATCATCTTCGTTAAATTCCTTTTCATTATAGCACAGAACCACCAACTATTGAAACAAATTCACTAAGACTTCTTTCTGCTCATAGCTAGGACTACACCTACCACAATGAGCAGGAAGCCTAGCCAGAACCACAGGGTTATAGGCTCTCCCAGCAGCAGCCACCCCAGTAGAGTACCTACCACTGGCTGCCAGAACATAAACAGCCCTGCCGTAGAAGCATCCATATAAAGCAAGCCCTCATTCCACAGTACAAATCCTCCTGTGGTGGAAATTACCCCCATATAGCCGATACTCAGCAATACTGTAGGACTTAGCAACAGATTCCAATCCCCCTGAGTGACCAGCCACCAAATAGAGTAAGGAGCCAAACATATCAAGGCCACAATCAGTCCATAAAAAGTCAGAACAATAGGAGAATAATGCTCTAAAAGCTTTAAAAATACCGCCATTAAAGCCCAGGTAATGGCTGCTATCATCAGCAATATGCCACCCCAAAGATTTACCTGAAAATTATCTGGGTCGTAAACAATCAGCATAACGCCAATAGTAGCCAAAACCACAGACATAATCCGGCCCAAAGTCATTTTTTCCTTTAATATCCAACAGCCAAAAACCACCATAAAGGCCGGTGTAGCTGCCGTTATAGTGGATCCTGTCTGGGCAGAGGTTAACAAAGTCCCTGATTCCTGGGTAACAATAGACAGGGTTTGACCTATTAACCCCACCAAAGCCACCAGCTTCCAATCCTTCCGCTGAATACGCCAATCTACATGACGATAGCTGCCCAAAGCATAAAGGGCAAAAAATGCCAATATATAACGACACCATACCAAAGGCACCGCCTCAATGGAGCCTACTACCAATCTTACAGCCAGAAACAAACCGCCCCAGATAATTCCTGCCAAAGAAAGGCATATCGCCCCCTTCATGGTTTTACTCACGTCATCAACTCACAATCTTCTAAATTCCACTATCCCCACACTTACAATCATAACCTGTCGCAAGTATATTTTGCCACACATTTTCCCTTATTTCAATTAACAAAAAAGTAGCAATTCAATACTCAGCATTGAACTGCTACTTCCTTTTAAATTTTAAAGCTGAACTTTAGCCTGCTTGGCATCCTTTTCAGCAATATATCCCTGTTCTGCCTCCAACAGCTTGTCAGCTAACTGCAGCTGCATTTCTACCTGCTGATAGGAAGTACCGCCATAGGAATTGCGGTTCTTGACACAGGTTTCTGGGCTGATAGCCTCGTAAATATCCTTTGCAAAAAGGTCAGATAGCTTCTGGAACTCTTCCAGAGACATATCTGCCAGCCACTTCCCCTGCTCAATGCAGTAGTGAACAGCCTTGCCAGATACAGCATGGGCCTGACGGAAAGGCATCCCCTTCTTAACCAGATAGTCTGCCAAATCTGTAGCATTGGAGAAATCCTCTGCCACAGCCCGACGCATAACATCCTTCCGCACCTTCATGCCCCGGAGAATTCTGGCATAAACTGCCAGACTGAACTTGATGGTATCAATGGCATCAAAGATACCCTCCTTGTCCTCCTGCAAATCCTTGTTGTAAGCCAGTGGCAAGCCCTTAACAGTGGTCAGCATAGCCATGAGATGGCCCATAACCCGACCGGTTTTGCCTCTTACCAGCTCGGATACATCAGGATTCTTCTTCTGAGGCATCATGGAAGAGCCAGTGCAATGAGCATCATCCAGCTCAATAAAGAAGAACTCACGGGAACACCACAGAATGGTTTCCTCACTGAGACGGGACAGATGAACCATGAGAATGGAAGCCGCAGACAGGAACTCCATAATATAATCCCGATCAGATACTGCATCCAGACTGTTGCTATAGATAGCATCAAAATTCAACTGCTCAGCCACAAAAGGTCTGTCAATTGGGAAGGTAGTACCAGCCAGGGCACCTGCTCCCAAAGGCATAATATCACAGCGCTCATATACTCCCCGGAAACGGTCAAAATCCCGCTTCAACATGGAGAAATAAGCCATCATATGATGGGAGAAAAGAATAGGCTGGGCTCTCTGAAGATGAGTATAGCCTGGCATAATTACATCACTGTACTTGCGGGCGGTTTCCACCAAAGCTGCCTGCATATCCAGAATCAGCTTCTCCACCTCTACAACCTGACGGCGGATGAACATATGGGTGTCCAAGGCCACCTGGTCGTTACGGCTGCGGGCGGTATGCAATCTGCCGCCAGCCTCGCCAATAGCATCAGTCAGTCTTTTCTCGATATTCATGTGAATATCTTCCAGGGCAACCTCAAAGGAGAAATTGCCCTCTTCAATTTTCTTGTAGATATCCTTCAAGCCCTTGATAATATCGTCACGGTCTGTCTCAGAGATAATGCCTACCTTGGCCAGCATGGTAGCATGGGCAATGGAGCCAGCAATATCCTCATTGTACATACGCTTGTCAAAATCAATGGAAGCCTGAAAATCATTTATCATCTCATCGGTGGACTTGGAAAAACGACCACCCCAGAGCTGCTCTGCCATATTATTTACCTGCCTTTTCCTGCATCAGAGCACGAACCTTCAGTGGCAAGCCAAAGAGGTTGATAAAGCCTTCTGCATCAGCCTGATTGTAAACATGATCCTCCTCGAAGGTTACAAATTCCTGATTGTACAGGGAATATGGAGACTTGGCACCAGCACTCATAATATTGCCCTTGTAGAGCTTCAGCTTTACAGTACCGGTTACAGTTTCCTGAGTGCTGTCAACGAAAGCAGTCAGAGCCTCACGGAGCTGGCAAAACCACATTCCATCATATACCAGCTCGCCAAAGCGGATAGCTACACCCTCTTTGTAGTGGAAGGTAGCACGATCCAGGCACAGATACTCCAGCTCACGATGAGCATAGTAGAGAATAGCTCCGCCAGGATTCTCATATACACCACGGGACTTCATGCCAACCAGACGGTTCTCGCAAATATCTACAATACCTACACCGTTGCGAGCACCAATCTCATTGAGAGCAGTCAAAAGCTCTACAGCGCCCATCTTCTTGCCGTTAACAGCAACAGGGTTGCCCTTCTCGAAGTCGATGGTTACATATTCAGCTTCGTCCTTGGCATTCTCAGGAGCCTGAGAAACCAGCATCATCTCGTTGTGAGGCTCATTCCAAGGATCCTCCAAATCAGAACCCTCATGGGACAGATGCCAGATATTCTTATCCATGGAATACTTCTTGTTATCAGTAGGAATCTCAATATTGTGAGCCTTAGCATACTCAATCTCCTGAGTACGGGACAGGAGATCCCACACACGCCAAGGAGCAATAATAGCCATATTAGGAGCCAGAGCCTTAACAGTAAGCTCGAAACGAACCTGATCGTTGCCCTTGCCAGTAGCACCGTGAGCAATAGCATCAGCACCTTCCTTCTTGGCTACATCAACCAAATGCTTAGCAATCAGCGGACGGGCAAAGGAGGTACCCAGCAGATACTTGCCCTCATATACAGCACCAGCCTTCAAAGTAGGCCATACATAATCCTCCAGGAATTCCTGAGTCAGATCCAGAATATAGCACTTGGAAGCACCGGAACGCAGTGCCTTGTCGTGAATAGCCTGCATATCATCGCCCTGGCCAATATCAGCACAGCAAGCAATTACCTCGCAGCCACCATAATTTTCCTTCAACCAAGGGATAATAACGGAGGTATCCAAACCACCGGAATAAGCCAATACGACTTTCTTAAACTCTGCCATAATTTACAACTCCTTAAATATCATTCAATACTATGCAAATGTGCCTGTGGCACCTGCTATCAAAATTTATCAGCCCATAGTCAAGGCCATAATAGCTTTCTGGGTGTGGAGACGATTTTCTGCTTCGTCAAAAATAACATCAGCATAGGCCTCCAGAACATCATCGGTAATTTCCTCGCCTCTATAAGCTGGGAGACAGTGCATTACAATAACCCGCTTGTCAGCCACCTTTAGAAGCTCCTCATTTACCTGATAATCCTTGAAAATCTTCTTCCGCTCATCATGCTCTGCCTCCTGGCCCATGCTGGCCCAGGTATCAGTAACCACAATATCAGCATCCTTGGCAGCCTCAAATGGATCATTTACCAGCTGAATTTTGGCCCCGGTTTCCTTGGCATCCTCACAGGCATTTTTATAAACCTGCATATCAGGCTCAAAGCCCTTTGGATTAGCGGAAACAAAGTCAATACCAGCCTTGGCACAGCCATACATGTAGGAATTGGTCATATTGTTGCCATCGCCTACATAAGCCATCTTCAGACCCTTCATATTCTTGCCCTTGTGCTCCTGAATGGTCAGCAGATCTGTCAGCACCTGGCATGGATGTAAAAGGTCAGTCAGGGCATTGATAACAGGAATATCAGACCACTGAGCCAGCTCCTCTACTCTCTCATGGCCATAGGTACGAATCATAATACCATCCAGATAGCGGGACATTACTCTAGCTGTATCCTTAATAGGCTCCCCACGGCCCAGCTGCAAATCACGATTGGACAGGAACAAAGCCTGACCGCCCAGCTGATACATACCTGTTTCAAAGGAAAGACGGGTACGAGTAGAAGATTTTTCAAAAATCATACCCAAGGTTTTGCCCTTGAGGATATGATGCTCAATACCAGCCTTCTGTTTGGCCTTAAGCTCATGGCCCAATGCCAGGATTTCATTAACCTCATCCACAGACAAATCGTGGATGGAAAGCATATCCTTACCTTTTAACATCTAAAAACCTCCAATTTGTATACCTCTTGACTCTCCCCATGCCTAAAGGCAGGGGATTCTTGGTTCCCTGAGCACTGCATATAGACCGTAGCCTATATGTCTTACACGCTCTCCCCAAGCGTATATTTCCGTGTGTCCCACGGTATTGTGTATATGAATGCTTGTTATCTTTACAACCGCAAGGTCTTTAAATTACGGCAGGTTAATACACGTAACCTTTAAAAATTACCTACTGGCAGTCTACTGCTTGGTTTTCGCGTTTCGACTGCGTGAACGAATTTCGCAGGCCTTCTCCTTCATAAATTATACTACATTACACATAAGCAGGCAATACCGCCTCCAAGGCATCGCATACCTCATCAATATGCTCCTTGGTTACAATCAAAGGTGGTACAAACCGCAGTACATTACCAGCAGTGCAGTTAATAATAGCCCCCTTGCCCAGGCAGTCATTAACAATATCCCGGCCAGGCTTGGTCAGTTCCATGCCCAGAATCAGGCCCATGCCCCGCACTTCCTTAATCAGAGTAGGATACTTGGCCTGCATAGTCTCCAAACGGGACTTCATATAATCTCCCATTTCCACTACATGCTGCAGGAAGCTTGGCTGACCTACAATGTCCAATACCACATTAGCTGCGGCACATGCCAAAGGATTGCCACCAAAGGTAGAGCCGTGATCTCCTGGGTGGAAGGCTGCTGCTACATTGTCAGTAGCAATAAAGGCACCGATAGGTACACCGCCAGCCAAGCCCTTGGCCAGCGTTACCACATCAGGCTTAATGCCAAAGTTTTCATAAGCAAAGAACTTGCCACTTCTGCCCATGCCACTCTGGATTTCGTCAAAAATCAAAACAGCATTGTACTTGTCGCAAAGCTGACGTACCTTCTGCATATATGCTACATCAGGAACATGGACACCGCCCTCACCCTGAATAGGCTCCAGCATAACAGCAGCAGTCTTGTCACTCATAAGCTTTTCCAAAGCTTCAATATCATTATAAGGCACATAATCAAAGCCTGCAGGCAATGGTCCAAAGCCATCATGATATTTTGGCTGTCCGGTAGCAGTCAGCGTAGCAATAGTACGGCCGTGGAAGCTGTGAATGGCAGAGATAATCTGAGATTTGTCAGCATCAATGCTGTGAGCATATTTACGGGCAATCTTAATAGCACCCTCATTGGCCTCCGCACCGGAATTACCAAAGAACACCTTGCCCAAACCGCTAAGCTTTACCAGTTTTTCTGCTGCATCAGCCTGCACCTGGGTATAATACAGATTGGAGCAATGAATCATTTTGCCAGCCTGGTCTGCCACAGCCTTAACCAGTTCCTTGTGATTATGTCCCAGCACATTTACCGCAATACCGCCCAGAAAATCAATATATTTATTGCCCTGAGTATCATATACGTATACACCATCACCATGATCCAGGACTATTTTGTAGCGGGCAAACACCGGCAAATAATCCTGGGCATCCTTGGCATATATCTGTTCATCAGTTAACTGCATATCAATATCTCCTTATTTTACCACCTGGGTACCAATACCACTATTGGTCAACAGCTCCAGAATAATGGAATGAGGCTGACGGCCATCAATAATATGCACCTTGTTAGTGCCGCATTCAATAGATTTCAAGCAGGCTTCAATCTTAGGAATCATACCACCGGAAATGATACCATCCTTGATATACTCTCTAGCCTCTGCCACTGTCAGGGAGGAAATAAAGCTGTCCTTGTCGTTGAAATCCTTGTAGACACCTTCAATATCCGTCAACAGCAAAAGCTTTTCGGCGTGAAGAGCACCAGCTATTTCCGCTGCCACATAATCAGCATTGATATTGTAGCTTTCCCCATCCTCACCAACGCCAATAGGAGCAACTACAGGTATGTAGCCATTGTCCAGCAAATCCTGCAAAATCTTGGTATCTACAGATTCTACCTGACCTACATAGCCAATATCCACCTTTTCCGTATTGCCTGCCTCATCATAAACAGTGGCCATTTTCTTGCTGGCCTTAATAAGACCGGCATCCTTGCCGCTAAGGCCTACAGCTCTTACCCCACGGCAGTTCAGCATATTGACAATATCGGAATTAACCTTGCCATCCAATACCATCTCTGCAATCTCTACGGTTTCCTCATCGGTTACTCTAAGACCGCTGACAAAATCAGACTGCTTGCCAACCTTTTTCAAAAAGGAGGTAATATCCGGGCCACCGCCATGTACGATAACAGGACGAATACCTACGTATTTCAGCAGGCTTACATCCTCCATAACCTTCTGCTTCAAATCCTCGTTAATCATGGCATTGCCACCGTATTTAACTACGATGGTTTTACCATAAAATTCCTGAATATAAGGCAAGGCCTCAATCAGAGTGCCAGCCTTTTTTTCTGCATGCTTCATAATTGCCATATTTTCACCCCGGTTTCAACCAGTCAGTGGCTATCAGGTATGATATTCACCGTTAATCTTTACATACTCATAGGAGAAATCACAGCTCCAAACAGTAGCCTCAGCCTCTCCCAAGCCCATCTCTATATCAATAACAATATCATGCTTCGCCATAATATCACGGATAGCATTCTCGTCAAAGTCAGCCCCCAAGCCATTGGCATAAACAGGCACACCGCCGAATTTAATAACGGTCTTTTCTGGCACCATAGGAATACCGGCATAGCCTACAGCGCAGATTACACGGCCCCAATTTGGATCCTCTCCGAAGAAAGCGGTCTTAACCAATGGAGACTTAGCCACACTCATAGCTACGGTCTTGGCCTCGGCAAAAGTTTTGGTGCCATGAACATTAATGGTCAGGAACTTGGTAGCACCCTCACCATCGGCTGCAATGCGCTTGGACAGCTCACGGCACATATTGCCCAATACCTCACAGAACTTGTCATACTCAGGAGTATCAGCCTGAATCTCAGCCATACCGGACTCACCGTTAGCCAATACCAGTACAGTATCATTGGTGCTCATATCTCCATCTACGGAAATCATATTGAAAGTAACCTCTACGATTTCAGACAAAGCCTTCTGCATCAGCTGGCTGGAAATCTTGGCATCAGTGGTAATATAGCAAAGCATGGTAGCCATATTTGGCTGAATCATACCAGAGCCTTTGGCAATAGCACCAAAGCGAACAGCCTTGCCACCAATCTCTACCTCAGTAGAGCAAGCCTTGGAATAAGTATCAGTAGTAATAATAGCATTGCCAGCATTCTTGCTGCCATCCTCAGAAAGCTCTGCTGCAGCAGCCTTGATACCAGCAGCCAGCTTGTCCATAGGCAGGTTGACACCAATAATACCAGTAGAACCTACCAGCACATCATCAGCCTTACAGCCCAGCTCCTCAGCAGCCAGGGCAGCCATCTTGTGGGCATTAGCCAGTCCAACCTCGCCAGTGCAGGCATTGGCACAGCCAGCATTAGCTACAATAGCATGGGCACTGCCAGTCTTTACTACCTCACGGGAAACAATAACAGGAGCTGCTGCTACCGCATTCTGAGTAAATACACCAGCTACGGAAGCCTCCTTCTCTGTATAAATCATTGCTAAATCAAGATTGCCGCTTTTCTTGATGCCAGCCTTGACACCAGCAGCCTTGAAGCCACGAGCAAAGGTAACGCCCGCTGCTGCATTTTCTTCACTAAACATAGAAATTCCTCCTAAAAATGTATATGAATGTATAAAAATACATCATTTAACTTTTATTATGCATATTCCGCAGGATTTTCCTTAAGGATATACAGGCACCATATCCAAGCCCAAAGCTTCATCAAAACCATTGGCAATATTGAAGTTCTGCACAGCCTGACCAGCTGCACCCTTAACCAGATTGTCAATAGCAGACAGCACAATGACTCTGTTGGTCCGGGAATCCACATGCCAACCCAGGTCGCAGTAGTTGGAACCCCGAACATTCTTGGTAGCAGGATAGCCTCCCAGACCCAAAAGGCGGATAAAGTGCTCCTTGCCATACAGCATCTCATAGGCAGCAGTTACCATATCATCAGTAACCCCTTCCTTCAGCTTTGCATAGCAGGTGCTGAGAATACCTCTGGACATAGGCACCAGATGAGGCGTAAAGTTCAGCACAGTGCTTTCGCCAGACAGCTCGGTAATGGCCTGCTCAATCTCTGGAGTGTGACGATGAGTAGCTACGCCATAGGCCTTGAAGCTATCATATAGCTCAGGGAAATGATTGGCCTGCTTGGCGGAACGGCCTGCTCCAGATACGCCGGATTTGGCATCAATAACAATGGTATTAACATCAATCAGATGGTGCTTGGCCAAAGGTGCCAGAGCCAGAATGCTAGCGGTGGTATAGCAGCCTGCATTACCAATAATCTTGGCATCCTTAATCTGCTCTCTGTTCAGCTCTGCCAAACCATATACTCTTGGTGCATCCTTGTGGGTATGGGGAACCTTGTACCAAGCTTCATAAATATCTGTATTATTGAAGCGGTAGTCAGCCCCTAAATCAATAATACGGGTAGGCATATTCTCCAATGCCTTACCTACGTTCATAGCATGGCCATGAGGCAGTCCGATAAATACAAAATCACTATCCTGACCGATAGTTTCAATATCCTTCATGCTCATCAGCTTCTGATCATAAATTCCCTTTAGATGGGGATAAATATCGGAAATGGCCTCACCAGCATGACTTTCAGATGTAATATGCACTACCTCTGCTTCTGGATGATTATGCAGAATTCTTAAAAGTTCTGCACCTGCATAGCCTGTAGCACCAATAATACTAACCTTTTTCACAAGCACATCCTCCTTTTGCTTTTCATAATTATACAGCTTTTATGTATATTATGCAATATTAGAAAAATTAATATTGGCTTGTTGCAAAAATTATATCCACTGTAATGGCATTTTCTTTTCACAAAATAGGGGTTATAATATTTACATACTTTTTTAATTTTACACCAGAAATTTTTATTAGACAAGGAAGAATAATATGTTAATGCGAAAAATAAAAAAAGTCCTAAAGTGGCTGGGGGCTATGCTCCTGGTATTTGTAATTTCCTTTCTAGGCACTGCTGCCGCCAATGACAGCTTATCTGTAGACCAGATTTTGACGGGAACGAAGCAGATAGAAAGCAACAGTACCCTAAACAGGCTGAAAAGAGTATTTTTCTTGAAGCAGGCAGTAAATACCCGGATTAATTCTGCCAACTATGTTAAGCTGCAGGATATTCCTGAATCCTTGCAACAGGCAGTAGTAGCTGTGGAGGATAGAAAGTTCTACAATCACTGGGGCTTTGATATGGAGGGTATCTTCCGGGCCTCTCTGGTAAATCTGCAATACGGCCAGGTCAGAGAGGGTGCCAGTACCATTACCCAGCAGCTGGTAAAAAATCTTTTCCTTAGCCAGGAGCAAACTATGGGCCGCAAGGCAGAAGAATTTGTTCTGGCTATGGATATGGAGCTGAATTATTCCAAGGATGAAATATTGGAGCTGTACCTCAACACCATTTACTTTGGTTCTGGCTATTACGGCATCAAAGAAGCCAGTGAGGGATATTTCGGCAAGGAGCCTGCTATGCTGGCTCTCCCAGAATCTGCCATGCTGGCAGGCATCCCCAATGCTCCATCCCTCTATTCCCCTTATGTAGATTTCATGCTAGCCAAAAAAAGACAATTCATTGTCCTGGATGCCATGACCGCCGCTGGGTATCTGCGGGAATCCGTAGCCAACGATGCCAAAATAAAACCCATATACCTAGCCCACTAAGCTAAATATTTTTTTGAACAAAATCTTGACTCGTTCCACTTTTCTAATTATAATATTGTTGAGATATAATTTATTTAGGTTATTTTTAGAAAATAATGACCTTACCCTTTAAGCAAGGAGGAATACAAAATGAAAAATAGTCATACCTTAAAAATTGTGGCCTGTGCCATGGTACTGTCTGCAGCTATAACTGCCGGTGCCTTTACCAACTTTGGTACTACCACCTTTAACACCAACAGCACTGCCGCCCAGAGCGCCCACAATGGCAGCGTTTCCATCGAGCAGGCCAAGGAAATTGCCTTGAATCATGCCAACAAAACCGCTGATCAGGTACAATTTGTCAAGTCCAAGCAGGACTGGGAGCATGGCCGCAGCGTATACGAAATTGAATTCATCTACCAGGAGGGCAGCAATTACATGGAGTATGACTATGAAATTGATGCCTCCACCGGTCAGATTCTCAGCTATGATTATGACATTGAAAACTACCAGCAGTACAAACAAATCATTGACCAGGCCAATGTAAATATCAGCGAGGAGGCCGCCAAAAACATTGCCCTAGAGCGTGTTCCTGGTGCCAGCTATAGCAATATTTACAAATTCAAGCTGGAGTTTGATGACGCTCGCTGGGAATACGAAGGCAAGATTATCTATGACTCCTACGAATACGAATTTGAGATAGATGCCAATACCGGTAATATCTTGAAGTGGGAAGTAGAATCCATCCATTACTAAATCCACAACATCACTTCCACAGATGACTGGGCCTTGTGCTCTTAACCGTATAGAGCACAACAACCTATCCTAAAAAAACAAACCCTCTGAAACTATGGTGCTTCCATAAGGTTAGACCAAGCAATCTAACTTGTAGGAGCCTCCACACTTCAGAGGGTTTTCTATTGTCCATTTTTCAATAGCAAATTTTATTCAGCTTCCTTAGCAGCCTTGGCAGCTTCTTTAGCTTCCTGCTGCTCTTGTTTGAAAATGGCCTTATCTTCTTTTTCCTTATCCTCAACAGCTTGTTTCTGAGCTTTGATGAAATCAGAGAAGAAATCCTTGGCTATCTCAGTGTACAGCAGGGAATCTCTAACAGCGGACTTGGGTGCCAGTTTTCTATAGGCATAGATAATCTTATTTGTACGAGCATCATAAACATCAAAGAATACATTCAGACGGGTGCCATCATTCATAGATGTACCATTGGAAATAGTGGTAATAACATAGGCATCTGCATAGAGGCCAATATTATTCTTATATTCCTTAAATGCCTTGCGGCTGTCCAAACGGAGAATATCAATATGGCGGGCAATCTTAATATTCTGGCAAACTTCTCTATAAGAAATGTAGTTTAAAACATTCTTCTTGTCCACCAAGGTACCATTCATGAGAATCTCTGGAATATCATCTATTTCTGGCTCCCCCTCAGTGGTAGGTCCGTTATAAATAGAATTTGCAATAGCCAAGGTCTGAACCTTCATCAAGCCTTCACTATCATATACCCTAACATCGCTTACACCAGTTCCTCCCAGCAGCCCCCCTGCAAAGGATACCTGAGTACCTAACAGGAATACACACAGCAACAGTACAAGCTGTAAACCTCTCTTCATAAAAAAACCTCCCTATTAATTAGCAAAATTAAGGCACACCGATTTTCTACCATGAGGCCAAGCTCAATCAACATACCACAGTATACTTTATTACAAATCGACCAAAAAGTCTATTAAAATTACGTGAGAGTTCCAAAAAGCTTATTGTCCAAAAATCTTCTTGGCCAAGGCCAAGCCTGTTTTGGTGGTAGCCAAGCCTCCTTCCGCCGTTTCTTTAATTGCCCTTGGCATGGAACGGCCTATACGATTCATAGCATCTATCACATCATCTGGAGGAATAACTGATTCCACCCCAGCCAAAGCCATATCCGCTGCCAGCATGGCATGAACAGCAATAAAGCCATTGCGCTTTACACAGGGCACCTCTACCAGACCAGCCACAGGATCACAAGCCAGGCCCAAGAGATTTTTAATAGCCAAGGCCATGCCATGACCAACCTGCTCAGGATTTCCTCCTGCCAGCTGTACCAAGGCCGCCGCCGCCATACCAGCCGCTGTGCCACATTCCGCCTGACAGCCACCATAGGCTCCTGCAATGGAAGCATTGGACTCTATTACCATGCCAATACCTGCAGCTGTAAATAGGGCCTCTACAATCTCATCCTCTGTATTGCCGTTTTTCTTGGCCCCGGCATAAACCGCAGCCGGCACAATACCACAGGAACCCGCCGTAGGACAGGCTACAATTCTGCCCATAACAGCATTAACCTCGCTGACGCCAATGGCACTGGCAGCAGCCCGCAAAACAGCTTCCCCAGTATATCCCTGCTGGCTATAGCTGCAGATCTTTACCGCATCTCCCCCGGTTAATCCACTAAGGGATTTCTCCTGATTCTGACAGCCTCGCTGCAAGGAATCCACCATCACCTGCCAATTTTTTCTCATAGCCTCTATTTGAGACTCCTGAGAAGTCAAATTGTTTTCCTCTTCCCAAGCCATAACAATCTGACTAATAGGGCAATGCTCCTCCTTAGCCAGATGAACAAGCTCCTCTATAGAATTAAAATTTATCATATAGTACTGCCTCCTCCAATGGCTGGAATGGCAAAGGCTGTCAAAAGACGTGGTATTTCACAACAATCCTCTACTACCTCTGTTGACAATTCATCATCGGTTTCCACAATCATCATGGCCTCCTGCCCTCGCATTTTGCGGGATACTCTCATATAAGCAATATTAATCTTATAGCGAGCCAAAATAGAGGTTACGCCATTTACAACACCAGGACGATCCTTGTGGACAATTATCAAAGCCGGATATTTGCCTGTTAAATCTACATCAAAATCCCCAATTCTGGTAATCCTAATATTACCTCCCCCTACAGATGCTCCCTCTACCTGTATCACCCGGCCACTTTCTCCAGTTAGCTTAATAATAGCCGTATTAGGATGAGCCTCTGGTATATCCACTGGCGCAAAGGAATATACCAGTCCCTGCTGTGCCGCTATATTCAAGGCCTCCCGCAGCCGCATATCCTCTGGAGCAAAACCCAGGATTCCCCCTAACAGCGCTTTGTCCGTACCATGTCCTCTATAGGTCTGAGCAAAAGAACCGTGGAGCAAAATTTCTGCCTTTACGGGCTTTTCCCCCAGAATTTTTCCAGCCATCAGTCCCAATCTGGCTGCCCCAGCTGTATGGGAGCTGGAAGGGCCAATCATTACTGGGCCGATTATATCAAATACGCCTCTCATATATTCTCCCCTATTCTAAAAAAAGCTGATCCTGCAAATATTCACAGAATCAGCTTCTTTGCTTGCCAAGAATTATTTCATCAAGCCATGAGCCTTCAAAGCCTTTTCCAGCTGCTGCTCATGCTCTGGCTCCATCTCAGTAAGAGGCAGACGCAATGGCCCAGCCGCATAGCCCAGCTTCCGCATAGCTACCTTTACAGGAATAGGATTTACCTCGCAGAACAAGGCATTAATCAAATCAATAGCCTTAATCTGCATATCCGCTGCTTCCTTTACCTTGCCATCAAAATAATTCTGACAGATATTATGAGCCATAGCCGGAGCCACATTGGACAATACAGAGATTACACCATAGCCCCCCAGAGAGAGAATAGGCACAATCTGGTCATCATTGCCAGAATAAATAGCCAGCTCATCACCGCAGGCATGGCGAATCTTGGCTACAGCACTCAGATCGCCACTGGCCTCCTTAACAGCCACAATCCGTGGATGCTTGGCCAATTCAACAAAGGTAGGAACCTGAATATTTACACCGGTACGGGATGGTACATTGTACAGAATAATAGGAATATTTACCGCATCTGCAATGGTGGTAAAATGCTTTACCAAGCCCTTCTGAGTACACTTATTATAATAAGGGGTAACTACCAGCAGGGCATCTGCACCAACCTGCTCTGCATAAACAGACAGCTTCACAGCATAGTCAGTCTCATTGGAGCCAGTACCTGCAATAACAGGAATACGGCCAGCCACCTTTTCTACTGCATATTTGATAGCAGACTTATGCTCATCATCAGTCATGGTAGCAGACTCACCAGTAGTACCAGTGATAATAATAGCATCTGTGCCACCAGCAATCTGATCCTCAATAATCCGGCCCAATTCCTCAAAATTGATGCCATCCTCTGTATAAGGGGTGATAATGGCTACGCCAGCACCCTTGAAAATTTCCTGCTTCAAAAGAACTCCTCCTAATCGACATATATTACTTTCAATTATCACATTTACCTGAACCAAAGTCAAGAGGTATTAATCCATAACAGGAGTCAGCTTCTGGAACAACCCCTCATTGGCCTTAATCACTCCAGCATTGCCAAATACGCAAAGGTTATTCTCCTCCATGCAGGCCTCAATGGCTGGTGCCAAATTGCGAATATCCTCCACGGTGGTATGTAAAAGCTGCTGACGGCGCTTCTGTCTTTCCTCATAGGTAATACCCCGGAAATACAATCTCTGAGCGTTATTACCCAAAAGTCTTGGCGTCATAGGAGTATCTACCCCGCTCATGGTGCCGATAATATATTTGGTCATTTCTCTATCAGAAGCTTCAAATCCTCTCAGGAAATCCGCAGTTTCATCAAATACCTTAATGGTTTCTGCCAGATTTGGATCCCGATAGGATACAAACATCATATCACCATCCAGATTAAATCTCGTCATAGCACCATAGGCACCGCCCTGAACACGAATCTTCACCCAGAAATATTCATATCGTAGCAGCATATCCAATACCTGATAAGCTCCTGTCATTTCGTAGCCCAGCTTGTAGAGATTAGCTCCCTTAGCCACATACTGCACCTGGCTGGAGGACATTAGAGCCTCCTGCTGGTTCTCCACTGGCAAAACATAATCCTGCAGTTGTACAGACTTATTGCCGCTGGCTTCTGCCAATGTCTCCAACAGTGGCGTAATCTCCTGGGCAAATTTGCTGTAAAGCCCTTCCTCAATAGTAACGCCCATAACCAGATTCTGGCTGTTAAAGAGCAGCCCTCCAATCTGCTGCAGCTTGTTACAGAAATCCTCCACATTTTCCTCAAATTCATCTGTCAGTTTCTTTACAACTGGATACAGAGACAGCTCACCGATTTCATTGTAGGCACCAGCCTTGGAAATAAAGGAATTAAGCCGAGCCAAGGCTACCTGCACAGAGGATTGCAGCATATTCAGCTCCATTTCAGATCTATCCTGCTGCAAAAGCTCCAAAATACGCTTCTTATCGTCATATTTGGTGGTCAAAAGAATTTCTGCCAGAATATCTGCCAATTCTGGCACCTTTCGGGCAAAGGCTTTGGCTGTTACCTTGAAATAAGGTGCCATGCTATCAGCCTTGCCAGACTGGGTGAAATTAACAATATCAAAACTGATGCCGCCAGTATTAAGATTTACCCTATTAGTCATATCCTCATAGCTGGTGTTTTCTGTATCTACCAAACCAAGAATGTCACAATAGATATAGGCATAAGGAATCAGCTCCTGTGGTATTACATCTGCCTTAAAATAAAGGTTCAAATAGACAATTCCATTGGTGTCTGCCGGAGTATAAAGCACCTTAATATCCTTTAGTTCCTTCTCTTCCAAAGGAATCTTCTTAGCATTAGGTTCAATATCCTCTATCTTCAGTAGTGGAATAGTAGCCAAAGCCTCTGGAGAATCCGGTGTCTGCTGCCGGAGCTTCAATTTAGCAGTATTCTCAATAATCTGCTGTAACTCCTCATCAGTCATAGCCTCCTTGATACCAGACAACTTTTCTGCCAGCTCCAACTCCTGCTTTTGGGCCATTTCCTTGTCAGGAGCCATAATAACCACAGCCCCAAAGGTATTATCCAGGAAGTATTTTTTCAGCAGTTCCTCGTAATAATTCCCAGCCAGCTTCTCCCGCAGATCTACAATATCCTGCTCGTATCTCAGCTTGGTCAAAGGATCCTGGTCATAAAGCCAGTTTGTCATCAAGCTGATATTATAAATCAATCCCTTTGGATAGGAACCAAAATCTGCCTCCCGCAGCTGGAACTCAAAGAGATTCAGGGCAGCCTCCAGGCTATCTCTATCAATGCCATTTTCTGCCAAATCCGTCAGGGTATTATGAATAACCTCCTTGAACAGATCCACCTTATCAGCCTCGGCACCATTAACGGTAATGGTCAAATATGGCTGATGGACATTGGTTTCCAAATGGGAAGAAACATCCATACCAATACCAGCATCGATCAATGCCTTCCGCAAAGGAGCTGCCGGAGTTTTCAACAAAGCCTGCTCCAAAAGCTGCAAGGCATTTATCAGTTCATGATCCCCAGCCTTGGCCATAACAAGATTGTAGCTCAGGAAGGTCTTGGCCTCAGTGCTTTCCTCCTCCCCAATAGGATAGGTGGCCTGAATCTCCTTCAAATGACCAAAGCCCTCCTGCAAAGGAATATGGGAATCCACCTCCACCACATCAAAATGGCTAAGATATTCATCGTCAATAAAAGCCAGCTTTTCCTCAATATCCATATCACCATAAAGATAAATATAGCTATTAGATGGAGCATAATATTTCTTGTGGAAATCAATAAACTGCTCATAGGTAAGGTTAGGAATAGCTGCTGGATTGCCACCGGATTCACAGGCATAGGTATTGTCTGGGAACAGGGCCTTCATCACCTGATTTTCCAGTAAATCCTCTGGGGAGGATAGGGCCCCCTTCATTTCATTATATACTACACCGCTATAACGCAATGGCTCCTCTGGCTTTTCAATCTCGTAGTGCCATCCCTCCTGCATAAGAATCTCCGGCTGATTGTAAATAGCTGGATAGAATACTGCATCCAGATATACATCCATCAGATTGTGAAAATCCTTATCATTACAGCTAGCCACTGGATACATGGTTTTATCTGGATAGGTCATAGCATTCAGGAAGGTATTCAAAGAGCCCTTTACCAGTTCTACAAAAGGCTCCTTGAGAGGAAACTTCCGAGAACCACAAAGGGTGGAATGCTCAATAATATGCGGTACACCAGTATCATCCTCTGGAGGAGTTCTAAAGGAAATAGAAAATACCTTATTATCATCCTTATTCTGAAGATACAGCAAGCGGGCGCCGCTTTTCTCATGGTGGAACTCATAAGCTGTGGAAGCTGTTTCCTTTACCTCCTCTCTTCTCACCAATCTAAAACCATGTACAATATCATTAATCTGCATAAAAATTTCCCTTCACTTAATAACACGCAATTCTTTGAGGCCTTACCATCAGGAATTTGCTTCCTGATTAATCTGCTGGTCGGATTTCCCCAGCACCCAGCCCAAGGTTTTCAGCTCACCAAAAATCATGGCCCGCTGCTCCCGGAAATCTGCCCCAGTACCACGCATCTCCTTATATCTCTGACGGCATTTCTCATACCGGGCGTGAATCTCCGGCATACTCCGCATTTTTTTACCCATTTCTGTGGTATATCCTGTAGAAATCGTAGACATATTCAAACCATCCTCTCATGGAATAATCTAAGCCTTCACAAAACTCTTACCTTATATTCTACTACAAAAAAGAGCCCTCTGACAATGCCAGAGGGCTCAAATTTAGGTCTAGAATTATTTGTTGAAAATATTCTTCAGGGCCTGCTTGTTAACATCACGGTTCAACTGAGCCAGATAAGTGGTCAGCTTGATGTTCTTAGGGCAAACCTCAACGCAGTTCTGGGAGTTACCGCAACCGGTAATACCACCCTTGCCCATCAGAGCATTCAGGCGCTTCTCCTTGTCGAACTTTCCAAGTGGATGCAGGTTGAACAGGTATGCCTGAACGGATGGAGATGCACCAATAAAGTCGGACTGTGGGCCAACATTAGGGCAAGCCTCCAGGCAACATCCGCAGGTCATGCAGTGAGAAATCTCATATGCAGTAGTGGCGGTGTAAGGATTCTGAATAGGAGCATCCTTAACCTCCCAGCTGCCATCAACCTCAACCCATGCCTGTACACGCTTCAAGCTCTCGAACATTACGGAGCGGTCAATTAGCAGGTCACGGATTACAGGGAAGGTTCTAGCTGGAGCCAGATGGATTGGCTGCTCCAACTCATCAATCAGAGCACAGCAAGCCTGACGAGCCTTGCCGTTGATAACCATCATGCAAGCACCGCAAACCTTCTCCAAGCAGTTGCATTCCCAAGTTACAGGAGCAACCTTCTTGCCGTCCTTGGTTACAGGATTCTTCTGAATCTCCATAAGGGAGGCAACAACATTAAGAGCAGGACGATAAGGAATCTCGAATTCCTGAGTATAAGGTGCGCTGGTAGGGCTGTCCTGACGCTCAATGATAAAAGTAACTGTTTTCTTCTGTTCTGCCATTCTACTTTGTCCTCCTCTTATTCCTTCTTCGCAACAGCATAGTTACGAGGACGAGCCTTGATGAGAGAATGCTCGAACTCCTCATATTTTACGATTGGCTCTTCAGTTGCAGGATCATAGTTAATAACTGTGGTCTTCATGAATCTGGAGTCGTCACGCTTGAAGAATACCAGCTCGTCGTCAGCATCATGACCGCGGCCATCAGCTGCGAACTTAATGTTTTCAACGCCTACCAGCTTCTCCTTCTGCTCAGCAGTCATAGCATCATAATCGCTCTTCAGAACGATCTTGGCATGAGCACCACGGGACTCGTCACGGCAACGAGCTGCCTTGGTAATAGCCATTGCATAAAGAATCATATTGCGGAGCTGGCGAACAAACATAGCCTCCTGGTTAGCCCAGTTGCCATGGTCAGTCAGACCAATATTGTCCCAACGCTTCAGAATCTTCTTCAGCTCTACGAGACACTTATCCAAACCAGTGTTATCACGCTCGATGGATACATAGTCATACATGATATCGCCCATCTCCTGATGCAGCTTATGAGCATTCTCAGGACCATTCATCTGGCGAATCTTGTCATACTCAGCCTGAACCTCCTTGCGAGCTGCTTCCAGCTCAGCATCGGTCAGAGCCACACCCTGCTTGCCTTCCTTGCAGTACTTCATAGCCTCAGGGCCAGATACAGTACCGGAATATGCAGCAGACAGCAGAGAGTTAGCACCCAGACGGTTTGCACCGTGGTACTGATGATCGCACTCACCAGAAGCCATCAGGCCAGGAATAGTGGTGAAGTGCTTTCTATCTACATAGATACCGCCCATGGAATAATGAACGGAAGGGAAAATCTCCATAGGAACCTTACGAGGATCCTTACCTACGAATTCAGTGTAGATCTCGATGATACCACCCAGCTTGCGCTCCAGATAATCTGCAGGAATATGGGACAGATCCAGATATACACGACGCTCGTTGTTGATACCCAGATGCATGTGATCGCAAACCTTGAAAATAGCACGGGATGCAACATCACGAGGAACCAGGTTACCATATGCAGGGTACATTTCCTCCAGGAAGTACCAAGGCTTGCCATCCTTGTAAACCCATACACGGCCACCCTCACCACGGCATGCCTCAGACATCAGACGGTTCTTGTCAGAGCCTGGGATAGCGGTAGGATGAATCTGAATGAACTCAGGGTTACCAATAGCAGCACCCTGCTGATATACAGCAGATACTGCAGAACCATTACAAATAGTGGAAGCGGTGCAACGGCCAAATACCTGACCAGGGCCACCAGTTGCCAGAATAACAACATCAGCAGGGAAAGCCTTAATCTCCATGGAGTTCATACTCTGAGCTACGATACCACGGCAGATGCCATCCTTGTTCTTAATGATTTTGATGAATTCCCAGAACTCATACTTGGTTACGCCGCCCTTAACTTCCCAGCGACGAACCTGCTCGTCCAGAGCATACAGCAGCTGCTGACCAGTAGTGGAACCAGCAAAGCAGGTACGCTTATTCTTCTGACCACCGAAGTTACGCAGGTCAAGAACACCTTCTGGAGTACGAGTGAAAGGTACACCCATACGATCGAACATCTTAATGAGCTTTGGAGCTGCCTCAACCATGCCCTTTACAGCCAGCTGGTCAGCCAGAAAGTCACCGCCATATACGGTATCATCAAAATGCTCATAAATGGAGTCATGCTCACCCTTGGTGTCCATGCAGGCATTAATACCGCCCTGAGCACAGAGGGAGTGAGAACGCTTTACTGGGCAGTAAGAGAACAGGTCTACTTCGCCGCCAGCTTCACAAATTTTAAGGGTAGCCATCAATCCAGAAAGACCGCCACCAACTACAATAATCTTATTTTTAGCCACGTAGTTTCTCTCCTTATACAATATTTTTAACTACGAAAATGTCCTGCTTATGCAAAGTAGGAGAACATGAAAGCCAGAGTCAGCAGACACATCAAAGCGCAAAGACCCATAGCCATCTTGTCAACTACACGCTGAGCACGAGGACCCTTTGCAATACCCCAGGTCATGCAGAAAGTAGTGATACCATTGCAGAAATGGAAGATTGCAGCAAACATACCCAGAGCATACAGCACAAATACAACAGGGTTGGACAGAACACTCTGAACCAGACCATAGCTGATGTGCTCGCCCATAATACCCTTCAGGTAGATACGGAGATAGCCAACATGCCAGATGAGGAAAGCTACCAGATACCAAGCAGTGTAGCGCTGGAGAGCAAACTTCCAGTTACGGGAATAGCCATAGCCGCCAGTGTTGTTCTTAGCATCCAGGGCAATAACAATACCATAAATACCATGGAACAAAATAGGTACAGCATAAAAGCAGATTTCAATAGCCAGGAAAATTGGTGGTGGAATCAGCTCCATCATCTCCAGACCCTGATTGAAAACCTCAGGACCACCCATAGCTGAAGCATTTGTCAGCAAATGCTCAATCAGCACGCCGCCCAGTAAAAGCAGACCGCAAAGGGAATGTAAACGGCGCAGATAAAAAGATACGTTAATCATTCTAGACCTCCTAAATATATTCTTTCCTATGGAAAGTAATTGTACGCCTTGGAGGAATAATCAGTTACCCCTGACAGAGCCTCCGGTGCGCAATTATAATCTACGATATGGAGCCTGACCCATTTCGTAGAAATTATTGCCCTCAGAATCGATTACAACGATTGCAGGGAAATCTACAACCTCCAGAGCTGCCAAAGCCTCAGGGCCCAGCTCTGGATAAGCAATAACAGTGTACTTCTTTACGGACTTGGCAATCAGAGCAGCGGCACCGCCAACAGCAGCAAAATAAGTAACGCCGTTCTTCTTCATGGACTCAATAACCTCAGGAGCACGAGAGCCCTTGCCGATCATACCCTTGATACCCTGATCCAACATGGTAGGAGTATAAGCATCCATACGGCCAGCAGTAGTAGGACCACAGGAGCCGATTGGATCACCTGGCTTTGCAGGAGTAGGTCCAAGATAGTAAACAATCTGGTTATGCCAATCAATTGGCAGCTTCTCGCCACGAGCCAGAGCCTCAGTCATAACCTTGTGTGCAGCATCACGGGCACTGTAGATAGTACCGGTAATCAATACGCTGTCGCCTGCACGCAGAGTGCGGGACTTTTCCTCAGTCAGAGGGGTAGTTAAACGAATAGTTTCAGCCATTATCAAGACCTCCTAAATCACAGTACACGGACAGCATGACGGCAAGCATGGCAGCAGATAGTTACTGCAACAGGCAGGCCGGCGATATGGGTAGGACCCCACTCGATATTTACAGCCAGAGCAGAAGTAGTGCCGCCCAGCTGAGGTCCGATACCAGTCTTGTTAATCATCTCAAGAAGCTCATTCTCAAGATTTGCATAATCAGGATGCTCATTACGAACAGTAATATTACGCATCAAGGCACGCTTGGACAGATATGCAGCCTGATCCATAGTACCGCCGATACCTACACCAACAACCATTGGTGGGCATGGATTGCAGCTTGCATGCTGAATAATATCCAGAACAGCCTTCTTAACACCCTCTACGCCATCAGCAGGTACCAGCATCTTGATGCCGCCCTTGTTCTCAGAACCAAAGCCCTTGCAGGTCAGCTCAATTCTCAGCTGATCACCAGGAACGATCTTGGTGTAAATGATAGCAGGAGTATTGTTCTGGGTGTTTACACGGTTGAACAAAGGCTCAGCTACAACGGACTTGCGAAGATACCCCTCGGTATAGCCCTTGGCCACACCAGCGTTAATAGCTTCAGTAAGGTCGCCACCCTCCAGATGCAGATCCTGACCTACCTCCAAGAAGATAATGGTCATACCAGTATCCTGACAGATTGGACGATCCTCTGCACGAGCGATCTCGGAGTTTTTGATAATCTGATCAAGAACAACCTGACCTACAGGAGATTCTTCAGTCTCTCTGCCCTTTTTCAATGCCTCATACACATCTTTTGGCAAATAATAGGCAGCTTCCTTGCACATCTGCGCTACTTCAGCAGTAATCTGCTCTACATTAATTGTACGCAAATTAAACCCTCCCCAAAAATATATAATAAATTACATTCGCTATCTAATAATAGCATATTTTCAAACTGCTTTCAAGCCAATAACCGCAAGGGTTTTAGCTATTTGCAATATGAATCCGATTCATCTTTTTTCTCAGTTGTTTTCGCTTAGAATTGTTAATTCATCCAACGAATTATTTAATTTGTGTTCATCAAACCGTGTACATACTTTCATTTTATTTTTGCAAATGGTAATGATATAATTCCGGCTCCTTGTCCTCCGCCAGCTCCAAAACCATGAAAGATTGGCCTTTACCATCCCGAGGGTATGATAAACTACCTGGATTAATCAGGAAAATACCATTAATTTTTTTTATGAAAGCTACATGGGTATGACCAAAGACTCCAATATCTGCTCCCTTTTCCCGCACCGCCAGCAAAAAATTAGCCAGATTGCTCTTAACACCATAGAGATGTCCGTGGGTCAAAAAGATTTTGCTGCCTGCTGCCGTTACCAGTTCCTCATCCTCGGCACCGCCACGGCCCCAATCACAATTTCCTGCTACATTAACTACTTCTGCATCATAGGCCATACGTAAATATTCTGCATCGGTGATTAAATCTCCTGCATGAAGCCAAAAATCTATTTCTCCCGCCACCTTTACCGCCTGGTCAATAGCATTAGTATTGCCGTGGGAATCACTAATTATGCCTATACGCATAGCAAACCTCCCTTAAAAGCTTAATTTGCTAAATATTTTTCCAGAAGCTCCGCCATTTTGGCAATAGCCTCTCCTCTATGACTGATACCCTGCTTTTCCCCCAAGGTCATTTCCGCCATAGTCTTTTCACCTACATAAAAATAAGGATCATAGCCAAAGCCATTCTGACCTCTGGCCTCCAAACGAATCTCCCCTGGACAGCTGCCCTCAGCAAATAACTGATGACCATTGGTATCCACAAAGGTCAAGGCGCATTTATAGGCCGCTGGAGAGCAAGCCAAGCCCAAGTCATGCAGTTTGGACTGCAGCTTGGCATTATTTTCCTCATCTGTGGCATTTTCCCCAGCATAGCGGGCAGAATAAATACCAGGTGCTCCATTAAGAGCCTCCACCTCTAGGCCAGAATCATCCGCCAAGCAGGCTAGACCTGTTTCCTCACAATAATATTTTGCCTTCAGCAGAGAATTAGCCTGAAAGCTATCCCCATCCTCCACAGGCTCCGGATATTTTTCTGGCAGCTCCTTCAGGGATATCAGCTCCACATCCAAATTTTTAAAGGCATTTATCATTTCCCGTACCTTGCCCTGATTGCCGGTAGCTATTACAATTTTTTTTGCCATATCTGCCATCCTTTACTTTTACCCAACTTATTCCCGGCCTACACGCCAAACCAGCACTCCGCCTAACACATCCTTTTCATAGGAAATCAGCTCGTCAGTACCCTTGGCTGCCAGATCCAATAGCTTGGTTAATTCCTGAGGACTAAAAGGCCGTCCTTCGCCAGTCCCCTGCACCTCTACATAATTTCCCTCTCCGGTTCTTACTACATTCATATCCACTACCCCAGTGGAATCCTCCTCGTAGCAAACATCCAACAAGGGTACACCTTCTGGAGAAATACCTACACTTATGGCTGCCAAAAAATCCTTCACAGGGAAAGGCTTTTTACCATCATAAATAGTTTCACAGGCCTCCACCAAAGCAATAAAAGCACCAGTTATAGAGGCAGTTCTCGTACCACCGTCAGCCTGAATAACATCGCAATCAATAATAATGGTCCGCTCTCCCAGAGCCTTCAAATCCATTACAGAACGCAAACTACGGCCAATAAGCCGCTGTATTTCCTGGGTACGGCCGCTCTGCTTGCCTCTGGTGGATTCTCTTGGAGTTCTGGTGGAGGTGGCACTTGGCAAAAGGGAATATTCTGCCTTCAACCACCCTTCCCCAGTGCCTCTGAGAAACACTGGCACCCTTTCTTCCACAGTAGCAGCACAGATAACCTTGGTGTTGCCCATTTCTATTAAAACAGAGGCAGCAGGCCCCTGCTGAAAATGTCTATGTATCTTATAACGGCGCAGCTGCTCCGGCTCTCGGCCATCTGGTCTGCCTTCCCGCCTTTTCTTATGTCCTTTTTTATGCTCCATATGTACCTCATTCCTTTTGTTCAAAACTCTAATAGTATAGCATATAGACAAAATTCTACCAACAAGAATTTATTGTTTTTGTATACATTATAGCACCTATATTGCGCAAAGAAAATGCAAAATAAAAGCCAGGCTGTATCCAACCTGGCTTTTACCTCATATCTTATTGACTTACAATCACATTGTGACTTACGTTAAGGATATCACATTTATCCTTCAACTCTTTAGTTAATTCCTCCAAGGCTGACATATTCTTGCATCTTACGGTAATAGCACAATCATGACCATCCTGAATCTCAGACCAGGAAGTAACTCTCTCATCTCCCTGAACGAAATTCTGAAAAGGTACATTTCCTGCCAGCTGGCTGGCGGATTCAATATTTACAAATGATTCAATCATTTCTATCCCTCCTTTGCGGAACATGGGCATATTATATATCAGGTTTGTTTCTTTGTAAATAGTTTTTTGAATAATTTATGTAAAGTTTTCATGAATTTTTTCTGAAAACATGGGCATATTATATACAAAGCACTCCAAAAGTTACCCATTTTCTTCTCTAAAACCGTTTTGATAAGTTCTGGAGTTCTATGATTTTTTTCATTTTATTACCAATCTTACCATGCATATCTCACAGTTTTCAACCAAATGAAAAGCACTCTGGAAACGGGGTAGAATCCAGAGTGCAATTCATTGTTAGGGTTATAGAGAGTTTTTATAGAAATGCTTTTGACGGGTTAGTCAAAGCAAACCTTACGTGGATTGAGAATATTATTTGGATCAAAGGCTTTCTTAATTCCCTGCATAACAGCAATAGCAGCAGGATCTAAAGATTCCTTCAGATATGGCTTCTTAGCCAAACCGATACCATGCTCACCAGATACCTGGCCATCCATGGTGCGGGCCTTTTCATACATCTTCTCCATGGTAGCTTCCAACATTCTGTGCCACTCATCCTCATCCAGATCATCACGGAGAATATATACATGGAGGTTACCGTCGCCAGCATGACCAAAGCTCTTGATGCGGATATGCATTTCATCCTGCAAATCATGTACGAACTCTACAAATTCATTAACACGATTACGAGGTACAACTACGTCAACCTCATCCATCATGGTAGTGGAACCACTAATGGCCTGCAGGAAGGAGCCTCTGGTCTTCCAGATAGCATCGGAACGCTCGTCAGTATCGGCAATCAATACATCATAAGCCCCCTGCTCCAAGCAAATCTGAGCTACACCATCATAGGCCTTGGCAATATCCTCAGCAGTATCACCATCGAACTTCAGCAACAGGTAGGCATCTGCCTGATTGTCTGGGAAGCTCTGACCTAGGAAATTCTCTGCGTCCATGATAACTTCACGCTCCATGAACTCAATAGCAGTAGGAATAGCCTTGGACTTAACAATCAACGGTACAGTGCCGATGGCCTGTGCCAAGCTAGGGAATGGTACCAGCAGGCTGACAGCCTTCTGAGGCAGAGGCAGCAGCTTCAAAACAGCCTTGGTAATAAAGGCCAAGGTACCCTCAGAACCAATAATCAAATCCTTCAGATCATAGCCGGAGCTGTTCTTTACAACCTTGCCCCCCAGCTCCAAAATGGTGCCGTCAGCCAGAACAACCTCCAAACCACGAACGAAGTCACGAGTTACACCGTATTTTACAGCTCTCATGCCACCAGCATTGGTGCTGATATTACCACCAATGGTAGCGGTTTTCTCACCTGGATCAGGTGGGTAGAACAAGCCCTTAGGCTCTACATACTGATAAATCTCCATCAGCAATACGCCTGGCTCCAGAGTCAGAGTCAAATTCTCCTCGTCCAGCTCCAAAAAGTGATTCATCAGAGTGGTATCCATCATAATACCATGCTCTACAGCTACAGAAGCACCAACCAGGCCAGTACCTGCACCACGAGGAGTTACGGCAATATGCTCCTGATTGGCATATTTCAATACCTTGGAAATTTCTTCAGCAGAGGTAGCCCGTACCACCAAATCTGGATAGGAAGGAGTAGCACTCAGCTCATCATGGCTGTATTCCTCATTTACTTCATCAGCCCAGAGAATACGGTCTCTAGGAACGATCTTTGCGATTTCTTCTAAATCAGCTTCCGTAAGTTTCTTGTATTCGCTCATGCCAAGGTACCTCCCTGCTTAATATTCTCAATCAGCTGTGGAATAATTTCATAGATATCTCCCACCAAAGCATAATTTGCTACCTTGAAGATAGCTGCCTCAGGGTCGGAATTAATGGCCACTACCTGCTCAGAATTATTCATACCTGCCACAAATTGAATAGCACCAGCTACACCACAGGTAATAATCAGTTTTGGACGAACAGTACGACCAGACAAACCAATCTGGTGAGCTGCTTCCATCCAGCCAGCTTCGCACAAAGGTCTGGTACAAGCTACATCGCCGCCCAAAAGGTCAGCCAGCTCACGAATCATAGCCAGATCCTCAACCTTCTTGATGCCACGACCAGCTACTACCAGAACCTCAGCATTTTCAATGGTCTTCTGCTTTTCCTTCTTGATGATGCCCAATACTTCCATACGAGCCTTCAGCTTGTCAGCAGGCACCTCCAAAGGAATAATCTCACCCTTGGCCTCCTCAGAACGCTCTGGAGCATTCATTACCTTATAGCGAACAGTAGCCATCTGCGGACGGGTTCTCGTAGTAAGAATCTCCGCCATAATATTACCACCGAAAGCAGGGCGAATCTGTACCAAATCAGTATTTTCATGGATATCCAAAATGGTGCAGTCAGCAGTCAGACCAGTCTTGAACCGAGCTGCCACTCTTGGAGCCAACTGACGGCCTACAGAGGTAGCACCTACCAAAATAGCAGAAGGCTTTATCTGATTGATATAGGCCTCAAAGGCTGCAGCATAGCTTTCAATCTTGAAATCCAACAGCTCAGGGCTATCTACTACATATACCTGATCTACACCGTAATGCAACAGCTCATGTGCCTTGTCGCCAATACCGCTGCCCAGGAACAAAGCCTGTACAGGGTGACCAATCTTGTCAGCCAGCTCTCTAGCCTTGCCCAAAAGCTCCAGAGTTACAGGATGAATATCGCCCTCTACATGGTCTACATAAACGGTGATACCCTTCCAAAGACTCTTATCTACCTGTGGGCCTTCTTCTTCCTCTACGAATTCTACAGCACCAGGCTGGCCCTTCTTTACACAGAGCTTGCACAGTTTACAAGCAGCATTTATTTCCAGCTTACCGTCGTTGTCCTCCAGAGCCTTGAATGGGCAAAGGGCAACCATGGCAGCTATATCAGTTACTTTGTCCTGATGAACTATCAGTTTTCCCATTTCGCATTATCTCCTTTTCTGGTCATTCAATACACACTTTTCCTACAATCCGTTCTTAGGAAATAAACTTCAACTGCTTCAGCTTACCAAAGAGCTTATCTGCCATTTCCTGACCGTTGCCCTCCCAGGTCTCCTGTTCCTTGTCAGAAACTGGTGGGAAGATACGCTGAACCTGAGTTGGAGAACCAGAAAGTCCATAATGCTTCTTCTCCTGATCATCCATATCCTTGAAGCTATATACAGCAATCTCCTTTTTCTCGGTTGCCTTCTTCAGCTTGTAGGATGGAAGTCTAGGCTGGTTGATATCCTTCTTGACGGTAATAAGGCATGGGAACTGAACTTTCAGCTGCTCAAACTCATTGGCCATCTCCATATCAACATAAATATTATTGTCCTCTACCTTGTCGATTTTGGCTACATTGCATACGCAAGGAATATCCAGTACCTCAGAAATCTCTGGGCCAACCTGAGCGGTATCACCATCTGTAGTCTGAAGACCGCAGATAATCACATCAAATTTGCCCATTTTCTTGATACCCTGTGCCAAAGTATAGCTGGTAGCCAATACATCGGCACCGCCAAAAGCTCTATCAGACAGGAGCGTACCATCATCAGCTCCCATAGCAAAAGCCTCTTTGATTACGGCAGTGGCTGGTGGAGGCCCCATGGTAATAACGCTTACCCGGCCACCATATTGCTCCTTCAGTTTCATACCACATTCCAGTGCATAGAGATCATAAGGATTCATCTTGCTATCAGCACCATTGCGCTTCAGTACACCAGTAACAGGGTCAACTTCAACTTTATTGGAGCCTGGAACCTGCTTGATACAAACCAAAATTTCCATACTAACTTTCCCCCAATAGCATCGCTCTTTTTAACACTTCTTCTATTCAATGCCATCAGCTGCTCCCCTTAGGCAGCATATTAGCGTCAAAATGCAGCTGATGGCCCATTTGAATCAAAATTTCACTTACAGTTTTTCTGCCAGCACATCGGCGATATGCTTGGTCTGAATACCAGTCTCTGCCTTATCAAGACCACCGCCAATCTGCATCATGCAGGCAGGGCAGGCTACAACAGCAGTAGTAGCACCAGTATCCTTAATATTCTTAACCTTCTCATTCAGCATAGGAATGGAAACTTCCTGATACTTCATACCAAAGGAACCAGCCATACCACAGCACTTGTCGCAATTGTGCATCTCTACCAGCTCAACGCCAGGAGTTGCATCAATCAAGGCTCTAGGCTCCTCGAAGATCCCCAAGCCACGCTTCATATGACAGGAATCATGGTAGGTAACCTTCTCGCCACCCTTGGCATGAACCAGACGACCAGTCTTCTTGTACTCCTCAGCCACAAAGCTGGAGAACTCCCGTACCTTGCTGCAGAAAGCTGCTGCTCTGGACTTCCACTCAGGATCATTCTCAAAGAGCTTCATGTAAGTCTCATGGAGCGTTTCAGTACAGGTTGGGCAAGCAGAAATAATAACATCCGGCTTTACCTTCTCAAAGGCAGCAATGTTCTTCTTAGCAGTTTCCTTACCAGCCTCTCTATCGCCGATACCCAGAATTGGCTTGCCGCAGCAGGCCTGCTCCATTGGATAAACAACCTCCATATCCAAGCTCTGCAATACCTTTACCACGTTCTCAGAGGTATCGGCAAAAACAAAGTCCATATTACAGCCACTGAAATATGCAACTCTCTTCTTTGGCTTGGATGGGTTCTTCTTGCTCAGACGCTCCACTCTATCACGGAAGGATTCATCTGCGATAGTTGGCAGGCTGCGCCCTTTAGTTAATTCTTCCATAAAGAGAGGCAGATGACGGATAAACTTGCCCTTCTTAAATGGTGCAGAGCCGATGGAACCAGCTTTCAACAGCAACTTGTGGAACATACCACGATCATTCAGCACCATATTAAACATGGTCTTATCCATGCCTGGAGCACCATATTTCTTAACGTAACGGGCTCTCAGCTCATCAATCAAGTCTGGAATAGGAATCTTGCCTGGACAAATGCTGGCACACTTACGGCAGCCGATACACAAATCACTGAACTGATGGAAAGTCTCTACACCGTTGAAGAGACCAGTCAGAATAGCACCAATACCACCAGAGTAGATATGGCCATAAACATGACCGCCTACCAAAGTCCAAATTGGGCATACATTCAGACAGGAAGCACAGCGAACGCACTGGAAAGCCTGCTGCAATACAGGATCCTTAGCAGCCTCCAAACGACCATTATCCAGCAGAATTACATACTGCTTGCGGTCGGTCTCCACATGCCTGCCATTTTCATCTTTATAAATAACCTTGGTAGGACCATCCACCATGGTCATATAGCTGGTCATCCGCTGGCAGGTGCCATTTCTAGGCAGGAGTCGCAGAATGCTGGCTGCATCCTCAGTCTTAGGAATCAGCTTTTCATAACCAATCAGTACTACATGGATTCTTGGCAAAGTAGTTACCAGACGAGCATTACCCTCATTGGTTACCAAACCAATAGCTCCATTCTCCGCAATACCAAAGTTGGCACCAGTTACACCCATATCAGCCTGCAGGAACTCTTGACGGAGAGTCTTTCTGGCCAGCTGAATCATATTAGGAATATCCTCGCCAGGAACCTCATGATCTACTTCCTTCTCAAACATCTTGGCGCACTGATAACGGTTCAAATGGATGGCTGGCATAACCATGTGAGAAGGCTTTTGACCTGCTAAAGCAATCATCCACTCGCCCAAATCTGTTTCCTTAACCCGAATACCATTATCAACAAAACATTCATTCATATGAATTTCTTCGGAAGCCATGGATTTGGATTTTACTACACGTTTTACATTGTTTGCCTTGCAGATATCAATGAGGATTTTCTTTACCTCATCACCGTCCTTGGCACGATAAACCTTGGTGCCACGCTTTTCCAAACTAGCCTGAAATTCATCTGCCAGTTCATCAATATGCTGCACAGCATCATGCTTCATTTTCCGGAGATTCTCACGGAGTCCTTCAATATCCTGATCTTTGTAAGCATTCAGACGAGAGCCTGGATACTGCTCAGCAAACTTGGAGAGAGCACCCTGCATAATATCATCCTGAAGCTTTTCCTGTATTTCTTTTTTCAGATTTCTTTCTGCCATGATTATCTCCCTCCCTCAAAGTTTTCTACAGCAATAATCAACAGCTTGTTAGGACCATGTACACCCAGACTGAGGACACGCTCAATATCTGCAGTACGGCTTGGGCCGGTAACAAAGCCAAGATAGCCCTTATCAAAAACCTTGGCGATAATCTGACAGGCAACAGTTACATCCTTAACAACATAATTCGCATTGACGAAAACGATATTTACAAAAGGAAGCATGCTGGTAACACGAGCCTCATAGGAATAATTGTCTACACAAAGACTTCCTGTTTCAGCCACACAGAACTCAGCAGTGGAAATACCAACATCAGCAGAATCCCTATGATCATAAATATCAAATTTATCCGTATAGACATCCACCCCTGGACCAGCGATTCGCTCATAAATCCCTTTCAGGGCAGGATTCTCATCTCCACCTACAGCAAGGATTTCCTTTGGTGCATACTGAGCCAGCAGTTCCTTCAGCTTGACTTCGCCAGCAGCAAAGTCTTTTACCTTATAAACCTCTGCAGCAGCAGTCTGGGCATTGGTTGCAAACTCATCCCAGTACTTGGCATTTACAAGACCTTCCCCAAAGGCCTGCTTTGCCCAATCACGGCAAACCTTTTCCATATAAAACTCTCCTTTTACTCACACATTTCGATTGCCTACATTAACAGCCTTGCTCAAGGGCCTACACACCAGTTACAGGTCAACCTCTGCCAAACTGTTAGTGATTCATGGTCCAGTACAATAACTGCAAAGCAGTAAAAACTGTACTCCTTCCATATTGCAATCTACGTTGACATTGTTTCATCAAATTTTTCTACAAATTTGAGTCCTGCTAAAGACAATTTGTATAATTTGTACAATGAATTTTTTATACATCTATTAAATCATACACGATGAAATTTGTCAATAATAAAGATAAATAATTCAACAAAATTGTATTTTTCCCTATTGTTTATCCTGTTTAATTTAAAAATTTATTTTTTTATTTTTTTCTTGCAGTATTTCAAATTGTTTTGTACAATAGAAGTACCTGCTAAAGATTTTGACAAATTCTATATTGTTAGACAAATTTGTCAAAAACGGTATTATACATTTGTTCAATGATTGAAAGAGGGTTGTTACTATGGCGTTGGTAAAGGGTAAGACATTAGTCGAGCAGACTACAGAAAGAATCATTGAATATATTACGGCAAATAAAATGCAACCTGGACAGCAGCTGCCTACAGAGGCGGAATTTACCACAGTATTAAAGGTAAGCCGAGGCACACTGCGAGATGCCTTCAAGGTGCTTATTGCTCGTAATATATTAGAAGCTCGTCAGGGCTCTGGTACCTTTATCGCCCAGAATATGGGTATACCCGATGATCCTCTGGGACTGACTTTTATTTATGATGACAAGCTGCTGGCAGTTGATATGCTGGATGTACGCATGATGCTGGAGCCTTCCATTGCTGCTCTAGCCGCAATTCACGCTACACCGGAGCAAAAGGAAAAGATGCAGGAACTCACTGATTCTCTCAGACAGTGTATCGAAAAAGGAGATTCCTACGCTGAGGAGGATGGTAACTTCCACACTTTGATTGCTGAGGCCAGTGGCAACCGCGTCATAAGCAATCTGACTCATATTCTATTTACTTCTATATACAAAAATATCGCCTTGACCATGAATGTGCAAAAGAAAAGCAATACGCTGCACTATCACGAAAAAATCCTTCAGGCCATTATTGATGGAGATTCCAATCTAGCCAAGATGTATATGTACATGCATCTCAGCCTCCTAAAGGATTTCATGGTGCAAAAATCAAGTACCGAAAATGATATTGCCGTAAAAGACGAGGCCACAGCCTAGGTCAATTGATTTGATATTTTTGTATAAAGCTGACCAGCAATGGGTCAGATATCAATCCTGTGTATGTGTTTATAATGTGAATGAAATGTTAGGAGATGAATGTTTATGTTGGCTATAATAGCTGCCGTTCCAATTATTCTCACCATTATCCTCACCGTAGGCTTTAACGTTCCAGCCAAAAAGGTTCTGCCTATTTCCTGGGCTGTTTGTGCTCTTATTGGACTCACTTATTGGGGTATGGACATCGGCCATATTGCCGCCTATACCATTACCGGATTCCTTGGTTCCATTGATACTCTGTTAATTATCTTCGGTGCTATTCTTCTGATGAATATGCTGAATGAGGCTGGTGCCATGCGCCGTATTGAGGCCATGTTCAACGGTATCACCGAAGATTCCCGTATTCAGATCGTCATCGTAGGCTTTGCTTTTTCAGCATTTATCGAGGGTGCTGCTGGCTTCGGTACTCCTCCAGCTATCTGTGCTCCTCTGCTGATTGGCTTGGGGGCACCTCCAATGGCAGCAGCTATTGCCTGTCTGCTTTTGGACTCCACTCCTGTATCCTTCGGTGCTGCCGGTACACCTACCAATGCTGCTGCTGAGGTTCTAAAGGATACTCTGCCAGCTCTCGGAGTTACTGACCTTGACCTGTGGAAGCAGGATCTGTCCTTTGTTTCTGCTCTGGGTTTGGCTGTTGGTGCCTTCGTTATTATCTGGCTGGTTATCGGTATTGTTACCAAACAGTACGGCAAGAACAAGTCTTTCTCTGATGTATTCCCTGTTATTCCTTTCTGCTTGTTCACCGCTGCTGTATTCTCTGTATTCTACCTGGCCTTTGCCAAGTTCGTTGGTGCTGAGCTGACCTCCTTGGCTGCAGCTGCCGTAACCATCTTCGTAACCATCGGTGCTGCTAAATCTGGCTTCCTGATGCCAAAAACCATCTGGCGTTTCCCTGGCTCTGAGGTAAAGACCAAATCCTCTGGTGGCCAGTCCACAACTCACTCCATGTCCCTGCTGAAGGCTTGGACTCCATACCTGCTGGTTACCCTGTGGCTGGTAGCAACTCGTATTCCTCAGCTGGGCATCAAGCCTTATATGAGCGTACCTAAAATTGAAGTTACCAATATCATGGGTGTTGCAGGTGCTGATTTCACTCTGAAATGGCTGAACAACCCAGGTCTCTTCCCATTCATTCTGGTAGTGCTAATCGGCTTTGCTATGTTCAGCCTAAGCGGTGACCAGATTAAGACTGTAGTTTCCAAATCCTACAATCAGGTATTCGGTGCTACCATCGCCCTGCTCTTCGGCTTCGCTATGGTTTACCTGTTCCGTTATTCCAATGCCAATATCAACGGCTTTGATTCCATGCTGGTTTCCATGGCCAAGGGTATGGCTGATTTGGCCGGTGCTCACTACCTGTATGTAGCTCCATTGATTGGATCCATTGGTGCTTTCATGTTTGGCTCCAACACCGTTTCCAACATTATGTTTACCCCATTGCAGTTTGAGACCGCTACCATTCTGAACCTGCCACATCTGGTTATTGTAGCTCTGCAGAACCAGGGCGGTGCCATTGGTAACATGGTCTGCATCAACAACATCGTAGCAACCTGTGCTACCACAGGTATGATGGGTGCAGAAGGAAAGCTGCTGCGAGCCGCAGTGCTGCCATGGCTAGCTTTCTATTTTATCTGTGTTATCGTTATGGTAGTGGCCATGAGTATGGGCATTGTGTAACTGTCCCGTTTTTTCAATCCAACAAAAGGAGGCATTATATTGTTTGACGCTACCACTACTGCGGTAACTATCTTCTTAGTTGCCTATGCACTGATTATCTCGGAAAAGGTACATCGTACCATCGTAGGTATCTTCGGAGCCATGCTTATGATTATGTTTGGCATTCTCTCTCAAGAGGTGGCCATTCATCACATTGACTTCAATACCCTTGGCCTGCTGATGGGTATGATGATTATCGTAAATATCACTGCAGAAACCGGCTTGTTCAATTTCTTGGCCATCTGGGCTGCCCAGAAGGTAAAAGCACAGCCTATGAAGCTGCTGTTGGCTCTGTCTACCCTGACCGCAGTCTGCTCTGCCCTGCTGGACAATGTAACCACAGTGCTTTTGACTGTACCTGTAACCTTTAGTATCACTTCCCAGTTGAAGGTAGATGTAAAGCCCTTCCTGATGGCACAGATTTTGTCCTCAAACATTGGTGGTACCGCCACTCTAGTGGGTGACCCTCCAAATATTATGATTGGCTCCGCTGTTGGCCTTAGCTTTATGGACTTTATCCTGAATCTGGCGGCTCCAGCAGCTGTTATCTTCGTAATAACCACCTTTATTCTGGAATTCCTCTATGGCAAAGGCCTTCATACCACTCCTGAGCTTCAGGCCAAGGTTATGAGCCTCAAGCCTGCCAAGCAGATTACTGATCCTGCTCTTTTGAAGCGTTGTCTCTTCGTTTTGGTCCTCACCATGAGCCTGTTTGTAGCTCACGGTGCTTTGGGTCTGGAGTCTGCCACTGCCGCCATGTTTGGCGCTGGTCTCCTGCTGCTGTTGACCTTTACTAGAGACGAAGAAAAGATTGCCAAGGTTCTGAGCAAAATCGAATGGCTAGCTATTTTCTTCTTTGCTGGTCTGTTCATTCTGGTTGGTGCCCTGGTAGAAACCGGTGTTATCAAGATGCTGGCTGCTGAAGCTATGGCCATTACTCAGGGCTCTGTAGAGTCTACTGCCATCCTGATTCTCTGGATGAGTGCTATTGCTTCTGCCTTTGTAGACAATATTCCATTCGTAGCTACCATGATTCCTTTGATTAAGGATATGGGTGCTATGGGTATTACCAATCTGGATCCACTGTGGTGGTCTCTGGCTTTGGGCGCTTGCTTGGGTGGCAACGGTACCCTTATTGGTGCCAGCGCCAATGTAGTAGTGGCTTCTCTGGCAGCTCAGCACGGACAGCAGATTTCCTTCCTGGGCTTTATGAAGGTGGCTTTCCCTTGCATGATTCTCTCAATTATCATTTCCACCGGTTATGTATATCTGAGATATCTAATGTAATATGTAATTGACACCCCACATCCTGGCGGTTATAGCGGTTTGGCCGCTATAGCCGCCCTTTTTATTAGCACAATATCCCGCCACCTATTCTATAGAGCTTGGCTGCATCGTACACCTCATTATTTGCCACAAAAAAGCACAAAAAAAACGGCCATCCATATGGACAGCCGCCTCTGCGGTATCTACAGAGAACATCTCCTGTGGAAAATGTTAGGAATCAAAATTACATGGCTATAATCAATGCGCCCATAGCCAGCATGCCAACCAGGCCTGCAACACGCATTTCCATAGCCTTAAAGGAGTAATCAGTGCCGCTTGCATCAAGCTTTGGCAAAGAATCAAAGAAGAATCCATCCTCTACCATACCATTAGTTGCAACAGGTCTATACATTGCTTTCATTATAATGACCACCTTTCAATCTCTAGCTATTTCTCACCCAGCATCCTGCAGTCCGAAAATCAATCCTAAACCTCTGCAAAATGTCTTGAGTGTTATTTGCTTTTTATTTCTGTCTATGGTTATATTATAATAACCTTGAGATATATTTTCTAATAACCTTACGCCAGAAAATATCCTAAAAACGCCAATTTTTTTATTTTCTTCCATGAATTTTGCGCATTGTATACAGCAAGCGACAACAAGATAATTCTAACCAAACAAGTCTCCAATCATAACAAAATTTCACCATATTATTTGGCTATTTTCCAAGGGAGGTAAAACCATGATTCGCCAAATGACCACCATGCGGATTGCCGCCGACAAAGAAAAAGAACAACGCCATGAAATTCCCCTTTTTCCCTGCAGCGCTTATATTAGCGATTGGCAAAAGGGCGGCATTGATGGCTGCCATTGGCATTGGCACAAGGATGTAGAGCTGATATGCGTAGTCTCCGGTCAGGTCAAGGCCTACTGCAACGGCCAAAGCTACCTATTAGAAGCAGGAGACGGTTTTTTTGTCAATACCAAGGCCCTTCATAGATATCAGGCTCAAGGAAATGAACTGTGTCATGTATGCTATATTATTTTCAATCCAGAGCTAATCAGTGGCGGTATCGGCACCATCTACCATCAAAAATACATTGCTCCCTTAATCAACGACCAGACCCTTCCCTGCCAATTTCTCGATGAAAAGCGACAGGTAGACAAACAAATCCTGCAGAAAATAAAACTTGCCTTTCAGGCCGCTGAAACTGCCCAGCCAGGCTATGAATACGATATCCGCTATAATATTGGCAAAGCTCTGTTGCAGCTCCTATTGGAATATAAGCCCTTGGCCTACAAGACTGCCAAGAAGCCTCTCCGCATGGAAAGAATGCAGACTATGCTGGATTTTCTTCACTGGCATTTCAACGAGGAAATCAACCTGCAGCAGATTGCAGATAGTGCCGGTGTTAGCGGTCGAGAGGCTCAGCGTTGCTTTAAGACTATCCTTGATATGTCCCCTATGGAATACCTCCATAGCTACCGACTGCAGGTAGCAGAAGAATTGCTTATCAACTCTACCGATTCCATTCTGGAGGTGGGCATGAATTGTGGTTTTATGAACCCCAGCCATTTTATAAAATCCTTTAAAAACTATTGTGGCTGTACCCCTAGAGTATTTCGTCAACGCAATACGGAGCAGTCCTGATATCCTCTTTTATTACAATATGGTAAAAAAATAATGGGCACAGAAGGTCAGGTACTATTTCAATCTGCCAACTGTGCCCCTTTTTGAGCCTAATAATAATTAAATTGTAGGACTAAGATGGCTGAGATTTACCTCCTCCCCCTTCTTTTCCTTTTCTACTACCAGCTCCTGATACTCAAAGCACTCATGAGCAATATCCTTGTTCAGTACCAACAGGCACAGAAGATTTGGAATTGCCATCAGACCATTCATAGTATCAGAGAAATTCCATACAAAGTCCAAAGTCTGAGTTGCACCTACAAAGGCAATCAGGCTGAACAGAACACGATAGCCCATCAACACGGAACGCTTGCTAACTAGATATTCCAAAGCCTTTTCGCCGTAATATTCCCAACCAAGAATAGTGGAAAAGGCAAAGAGAGCCAAAGCAATGGATACGATATACTTGGCAGCCTCACCAAAAACAGTGGAAAAAGCCAAAATCGTCAAATTAGCCCCGGAAACTGCCTTGCCAGTAGCAGGATCAATAGTACCCAGCATCCCAGAAGAAGCAATTACCAAACCAGTCAAAGCACAGATAATCATAGTATCAAAGAAGGTACCAGTCATATTTACATAGCCCTGACGGGAAGCATGGTCAGTCTTGGCAGCAGCTGCTGCAATAGGAGCAGAGCCAAGGCCTGCCTCATTGGAGAATACACCACGAGCTACGCCCCAACGCATAGCACTCAGCATGGAAGCAATAATGGAACCACCAACACCACCGGCTACTGCCTCTGGTGCAAAGGCCATGCGGAAAATTTCAGCAATACCAGCTGGCAGAGCAGCCGCATTGGCAACAATAACAATCATGGAAACTACGAAATAGAAAGCAGCCATAGCTGGTACGACTACGCTGGATACAGCACCAATACTGCGAATACCTCTAACCAGTACAGCCAAGCAGCACAGAGTAAGAATCACGCCGATAACAGTGGTATCCACTCCCAAAGCTGCATTAAAGGAAGAGGAAATGGAATTGGCCTGAGTCATATTGCCAATACCGAAGGAAGCACATACGGCAAAGAAAGCAAACAGTGCAGCCAAGCCTCGGCCAATAACCTTGTTGCCAAAGCCATACTTCATGGCATACATTGGGCCGCCAGCCATCTCACCAACACTATTGGTCTTGCGATACTTAACAGCCAGTACAGACTCGCCATACTTGGTAGAAAGACCAAAGGCGGCGGAAATCCACATCCATACCAGAGCACCAGGACCACCTAATACCATAGCGGTGGAAACACCTACGATATTACCAGTACCAACAGTAGCGGATAAAGCAGTCATCAGAGACTGGAAAGGACTGATATCACCCTGAGTATCTGACTTCTTGCTAAGAATCATCTTGATTGCATAAGGTAGATTCCTCCAAGGCAGGAACTTTAACCGAATGGTAAGAAAAATTCCTGTGCCTACCAAAAAGGCAAGCATAATCGGTCCCCAGACAAAATCATTTACTTCTGCCATTAGCTTTGCGAAATCCATAAAGCATACCTCCTACATTTCCTAACATTTTATACATTCCGTAGGAATAAATTGAAGAATATTATTTCAAAAACTTAATTCTGGCTAAAAAAAACCTCCGCCGCCTCATGCGACGGAGACCACTATGTCCCAGAGTATTTAGTTTCGGAATGTATTTTCTTTTGATGTATATTTTATATCATAAAAAGCTTATGGCTGTCAACAAAAAAGCTTATGAATACAAAAAACATTTCGTTTAGATATTGTATACAATATTTTATTTAACTTCCTCGCCACCCTTTCCTTCTTTTCCCAAGGCAACCATTAATAATAAAAGCTATATCCCCGCATAAAAAAACAACCCCCGAATAAAATCAGAGGTCGTAATTTTTAAGCAAATCCGTGCTATGCGCTAATAACTTTAGAAGCTAAAATCCTTTCCCTGCTTACGACGATCATAGAATTCAGCAATAGCCGTAAAGAGAGCATCACTGGAGGAATTCAGACCAGTTTCACAGGAATCCTGTACCACGCCGATAATAAAGCCTACACCAACAGCCTGCATGGCAATATCATTGCTAATGCCAAAAAGAGAACAAGCCATAGGAATCAACAGCAGGGATCCGCCAGCCACACCAGAGGCACCACAAGCACCTACGGCAGACAGTACAGACAGGAGAATTGCAGTAGGAATATCTACCGCAATGCCCAAAGTATAAGCTACAGACATGGCCATAACCGTAATGGTAATAGCAGCACCCTCCATGTTAATGGTGGCTCCCAAAGGAATGGACACGGAATAGAAATCCTCATCCAAGCCCATATCCTTACACAACTCCATATTAACTGGAATATTGGCTGCGGAGCTTCTAGTAAAGAAGGCAGTAACACCACTGATTTTCAGACACTTCCACACCAATGGATATGGATTGCGATGCAGGAAGAAGAAGGTAATCAGTGGATTTACAATCAAGGCCATAGCAAACATACAGCCAACCAGAACTACCAAAAGACGACCATAATCTACGAAAATCTCCAGACCGTTCTCAGATACAGCAGAGAAAACCAAGCCCATAATACCAAAAGGTGCCAACTGAATAATCCAAAAAACAGCCTTGGATACAACAGCAGCCAAATCTGCTACCATATCACAGGTTCCTTTGGAAGCCAGCTTCTTGAAGCCAAGACCAAAGATAATGGCCCAGCAGAGAATACTGAGATAATTACCGTTCATCAAAGCATTTACAGGGTTGGCCACCACGTTAGTAATAATGGTGGTAAGAATCTGCCCAATACCATCTGGAGCTGCATCTGTAGCCGCATCGGTCAGCTTCATAGTAACAGGGAACAGCTGACAGGCCAGAACCGCAGTCACAGAAGCAAAAAAGGTGCCAAAAATATAAATCATAATTACATTTTTGAAGCGGCCGCCAATATTACCGGAAGCATTGGCCAAGGCACTAATAACCAAAACAAATACCAATATAGGGGCAATACCTTTCAGTAAGCCTACAAACACCTTACCAAAGATAGGCAAAACCGTATTGCCTGGCACGGAAAGAGCAAAGGCAATACCTATAATCATACCGATAATAATTCGGATAATCAGGCTGATGCCCTGCCATTTGGCTAAAGCATTACTCATCATAACAAATAACTCCTTTAATAGAAAATTTAATTAACAATGCACAATTATACCCTGTCCATGAACATAATTCAAGACTTTTCTACCATCAGTAGACAAAGAGTAATATTTCCTTGTACAGTGTACAATTCTCATTTTTGTCCATAAAGCTGTGGTATTATCATAATCCCCAATTATTTTGCAAAAAGAAAAACATGATGACAGTATTAGACATCTAAGCCTTTCTAATACTGTCATCATGTTAATTAGACTTAACTATACGATTTGATTATTTTACAACCACATTAACCAGCTTGTCTGGTACGCAAATCATCTTCACAATGGTCTTGCCCTCAGTCAGCTCCTGCACTCTGGCATTAGCCTTGGCCGCAGTTTCCATTTCTTCACGGCTGATACCGGTGGCAATCATAATGCGATCCCGAACCTTGCCGTTAATCTGCAATACAATCTCTACTTCAGCCTGAACGGTAGCTGCTTCCTCATACTTAGGCCACTGCTGCTGATGAATACTGCCCTGAGCTACAAGAATGCTCCACAGCTCCTCAGTAATATGAGGGGCAAACGGCGCCAGCATCTTCAGGAGATTCAAGCTAACCTCTCTTACCAAGCCGCCATTAATGGTCTTGCTATCCTGGAATCCATAGAAGGCATTTACCAGCTCCATAATAGAGCTGATAGCGGTGTTGAACATGAAGCGATCCCGAATATCCTCAGTTACCTTCTTGATAGTGGTGTGAAGAATCCGGCGCAGTTCTTTTTCCTCAGCAGTAAGAGCAGTAATATCATATTCATCACTGGAGGATTTAATCTTATCCTCGAAGATTTCCATAATACGCCATACACGTCTCAGGAAACGATAAGCACCAGCAACACCATCATCGCTCCAATCCAGATCACGGTCTACAGGAGCAGCAAAGAGAATAAAGAGGCGAGCCGTATCAGCGCCATACTGCCCGATAATCTCCTCTGGAGAAACTACATTGCCCTTGGACTTGGACATCTTGCCTCCGTCCTTCAATACCATGCCCTGAGTCAACAGATTGGTAAATGGCTCTGCAAAATCCACCATGCCTGCATCCCGCAGCACCTTGGTAAAGAAGCGGGAATAGAGCAGATGAAGAATAGCGTGCTCAATACCGCCAATATACTGGTCTACAGGCGCCCAGTAATTTACCTTGTCCTTGGCAAATGGCATCTTGTCATTGTGTGGATCTGTATAGCGGAGATAATACCAGGAGGAGCAAATAAAGGTATCCATAGTATCAGTCTCACGACGGGCAGGCTTGCCACACTTTGGACAGGTGCAGTTTACAAAGGACTCACTCTGAGCCAATGGAGATACAGAACCCTGCTCGAACTTTACATCCTCTGGCAGCATTACAGGCAGCTGATCCTCTGGCACCAGCTGTTCACCACAATCATCACAGTAAATAACCGGAATTGGGGCACCCCAATAACGCTGACGGGAAATCAACCAGTCGCGGAGACGGTAGTTGACACGGCGCTTACCAAAGCCCTCCACCTCAGCCTTGTCCATAATGCCCTTCATAGCAGCCTTAATGTCCATGCCGGAGAACTCAGCAGAATTTACCAGCACACCAGCCTTGTCTACATAGGCCTCAGTCATTTCCTCCAGCTTCAGCTCCTTGTCCTTTGGCTGGAGAGTAATAATAACATGCAGCTTGTATTTCTCAGCAAACATCCAGTCACGCTGATCCTCAGAAGGAACACCTATAACCGCACCAGTACCGTACTCAGCCAGTACGTAATTAGTAACCCAGATTTCTACCTTGTTGCCGTTAAATGGGTTTACCGCATAAAGGCCGGTAAAGATACCTTCCTTTTCGGACTCAGAAGAGGTACGCTCCAGCTCAGACTGATTCTGAGCCTTCTGACAGAAATCCTTAATCTCCTGAGCCTTTGGATTGTTCTCACAAATCTTTTCAATCAAAGGATGCTCTGCTGCCAGAGCCAGGAAGGTAATACCATATACAGTATCAGGACGAGTGGTATAAGCAGCAATCTTCTCTCCCAGCTCTGGAACCTCCAGATTGAATTCCAAGCCCTCACTGCGGCCAATCCAGTTCTCCTGCATGGTCTTTACTCTATCAGGCCAGCCCTTCAAGAGATCCAAATCCTTCAGCAGTACATCAGCATAATCAGTAATCTTCAGGAACCACTGGGACAAATCCTTTTTGATAACCTGAGAATCACAACGCCAGCACTTGCCCTCAATAACCTGCTCATTGGCCAATACTGTGCCACAGGTTTCACACCAGTTTACATAAGCCTTTTTCTTGTAAGCCAGACCACGCTTGTAGAACAGCTGGAAGAGCCACTGAGTCCAACGATAATAATCAGGGCTGCAAGTAGCTACAGAGCGATCCCAGTCATAGGACAGGCCCATTTCACGCTGCTGACGCTTCATATTATCCATGTTGGAATAGGTCCAGTCAGATGGCTTTACACCATGCTTAATAGCAGCATTCTCTGCTGGCATACCAAAGGCATCAAAGCCCATTGGATGAATGACATTAAAGCCCTCCATAGTCTTGTAGCGAGCCAAAACATCGCCAATGGAATAATTCCGCACATGGCCCATATGCAGATTGCCAGATGGATATGGGAACATTTCCAAGGTATAATACTTTGGCTTCTTTGGGTCCATCTCGGTCTTATAAACATTCTCAGCCAGCCATTTGGACTGCCATTTCTTTTCTATACTCTGGGGTGAATACTTCTCCACAACACAGCCTCCTAAAATATCAATTGCCCTGGCTGAGTATTCCAACCAGGGCGCAAATTCGTATAATCAACCAAATGTTATTATATTATATTTCCGAGCCAATAGTCAACACAAAGTCCATTAATAGGGCCACATCGTTGGCAAATCTACAAATGAAGTGGAAGCTCCCAACATTACTTGGCACAAGATATCATATAACCATGATCCATAGGTCCACTGCCCTTGCCCAAATCCAGCATAGCCCCCAAGGCACCAGAGATATATTCCTTGGACAGCTTCACTGCTTCTGCCATAGTATGGCCCTTGGCCAGATTGGAAGCTATTGCTGAGGACAGAGTACAGCCTGTGCCGTGGGTATTGGGATTGGCAATCCTCTTACCAGCAAACCATGTAGCTTGATTGCCACTATACAAAAGGTCATTGGCATCGTTAATGCTATGTCCCCCCTTGCAAAGCACAGCACAAGCATACTGACGGCTGATTTCCTCCGCTGCCCTTTCCATATCCTCTGCTGTTTCAATACTGCTTCCCAGCAGCACCTCTGCCTCTGGAATATTTGGCGTCAGCACATCGGCCAAAGGAAACAGCTCCTGCTTCAACACCGCCACAGCATTATCTGCAATCAATCTTGCTCCGCTGGTGGCCACCATAACCGGATCTATAACAATGTTTTTCGGCTGATACTGCCGAAGCTTTACTGCTATCATCCTGATTAGCTCCTTATCAGAAACCATGCCTATTTTCACTGCATCGGGAAAAATATCTGTAAAAATACTATCCAGTTGCTGACCTAGAAACTCCGGGGTAACATTCATAATAGCCGATACGCCAGTGGTATTCTGAGCCGTCAGGGCAGTAATGGCACTCATGCCATATACCCCATTGGCCAGCATGGTCTTTAAATCTGCCTGAATCCCGGCCCCACCGCTGCAATCACTGCCTGCTATAGTCAAAACTGCTTTCATAATACAAACCATTCCTTTACACCCAAAATATCTCCCGATTATTCTAACTTACCATTGCTCTCCAGGATATTTCATATTCCAGGCCTTGCGCAATCTGGTCATAATCTCCATTACATCAGCAGAATAGGACAGCTTCAAACCAGACACATCCCCGGTCAGTACAGCCTGCTCCATATCCTGCAGCTCATAGCCCAGTGCCTCAGCAGTACTGCCTGCCTCAATCTCAGTTCTGACACCGGTTTCTGCATCTACAATCACCGCCTTATCGGCACGAGGATATTCCATAATCTCAATATAGGCCTTTTCACAGCTAATCATAGCCCGCTTTGGCTGTTTGGAATGCATGGACAGCGCCACTGTCGCCATCTGGCCCAAACCGTTTTTCAGCAGAATAGTAGCCATTTCGTCAGATCCAGTTGGGGAAGCCTGCCACTGGCTCACAATATCCTCCGGCTTTTCATCCATAAAGCTGCGTACAATAGACAAAGCATAGACACCAATATCCAGCATAGCTCCTCCTGCCAGATGCATATTGAAAAATCTATTCTCCATATTGTATTCCTTGAAGCTGCCAAAATTCATGGTAATCATCTGCACCTTGCCTAGCTGGCCGCTTTGCACAATCTCCCACAGCTTCTTGTAAATAGGCATATGCCAAATAGTCATGGCCTCACCAATAATCAGCCCCTTGGCCTGCGCCAAAGCCTGCATTTCCTTCAGCTCACGGCTGTTCAGAGTAATAGATTTTTCCACGAAGATATGCTTACCATGCTCCAAAGCCTTCTTCATAAATTCATAATGGGTATTGTGGGGAGTAGTTATGTAGATAATGTCCACAGCTTCATCCAGAAACATATCATCAATGGTGTCATAGACCTTCTCTACGCCGTATTTCTCTGCAAAGGCCACAGCCTTATCATAGGTACGATTACCTACTGCATAAAGCCGCCGCCCCATTTTCTCCAAAGCTGCCGCCATCTGATTGGCAATTACACCAGTACCTAATACCGCCCAGTTCAAATGCTTTTCTGACATAAACTACCTCCAAAATTTAATATACCCACAAATCTTCTATAACTAGAGGAAAACCTATTTTTTTGCCACAAAATTCCAAAACATAATAGCTTTCACTTTCTGGCACAACTACCGTCAAATGGTCATTGTCCATAGCAGTATTATAGTACCGCCAAAATTCATTCTGAATGCGGATGAAATCCCATTTTATAGTCTTTAGCAACTTGCCATGCCGTACCTGCTTGCTAATGCCCTGAACATGGCCTTCATCACTGCGCTGAATAGCACCGCTGATGCTTTCATCATCCACATAAACCTCATAGCCAGCTCCAAATTCAGAATCCGGCACGGTATAAACCCAAACATACTTGGCCTCAGCCTGAGAAAATCCCCAGAAGCCACCACAAGCCATTACCATAAAAGCCACCAGAAAAATCCTCATAAATCTGCTTTTCATACAACCACCCCCCAGCACAAACAACAATGTCTATTTATATTATACACCAACTACACAAATTTATCATTGTGCTATTTCACCATGGTCTTGATAATAACAGCGCCACAGTCCCGTCATAAATACCAAAAAAAGGCAACAGATGTAAAAATCTGTTGTCTACAGCCTGTACGTTTGCAATATTCGACATATTTTTTCTATTTCCTGCCAAAAAATAAAACTTATTCAACAAAATCCATATTCTTTAATCCACCTAATTTTCCCCGCAGTACCGTTCCTGTTTGGGGTACTAAAACAGGTACAGTAGCCACCAACACCGTTCCTGTTTGGGGTGCTAAAACAGGTACAATACCCTCCAACACCGTTCCTGTTTGGGGTGCCCAAACAGGAACAGTAAACTCCCCTACCGTCGACACCGTTCCTGTTATCGTTCCTGTTATCGTTCCTGTTTCGGGTACCAAAACAGGAACGGTCTAATCCCCCAATCCCCTGTGCCACAAGGCTTTCCAGCCGCCTAATATAGACAAAGACAAAGATAAAGATTTTCATTCTGTTAACTCTCCTCAGTATGATAATATACGTACTGAGAATTCTTCTAAGAATGGTAGTATACATATTAAGGCCTATCTTCACTACTATACTTGAAAAGATTAATCTATTTTTATGTTTTTCGTTAATTGTTTCTGCATACTCCCCTTGCCTGTGATGTGCTATAGAAGTATCATAAGGATATAGCCAAAGCAAGGCTAACAACAACAGCTAAAGGAGGATGTGCCATGTCTCTAAGCCAGGTTCTGCACACATAATCCAACCATAAATTCAATTGCCTAGCCTCTTTTCCTATGTTATAATTAAATTAGAAACATGTTTTCTTATGCGAAAGTGGGATTGTACTACATTTCTTTTCTTTTGAATAATCTAATGGTTGTGCTTATTGAACATCAAACCACCATTAATCCCAATATGCCCTTGCGTTTTCTCAGTTATGTTGATGAACTGTACAAGCGTTATACCAGCACCTCCCATAAAAAGATTTATGGCGATGATTTACTCAAGATTCCTGCACCGGAGTTTTATGTATTCTACGATGGAAACGATACATCCTTTGAGCAGCAAACATTGAAGCTAAGCGATGCCTTTGAAACTCAGTCAGACAAATTAGAACTTACTGTCCATGTATATAATCTGGCGGATGGCATGAATGATGCGTTAAAAAGAAGATGCAGCCATTAAATATTGTCTGGAGAATAATGTTATGGTTGACTATCTAACAAACAACCAAAAGGAGATTATAGATATGTTCGGATTTGAATGGAATGAAAAAGAGGAACGGGAAGCGCTCCTTGAGATTGGCGAGGAACGAGGAGAAGCTCGTGGCAGATTGGAAGGTAAAATCGAATCTATAAAAGAATTGATGCGTAATCTAAACTGGTCCCCTGAGAAGGCTATGACTGCTCTGGGGATTGCTCCTTCGGAATTTAGCCGTTATCTTACTATGTTATAATTTGTACTTTCTATGGTAGTACCCTAGGAACTGCGTAAATTTTGTATTTTTTCATGGTATATTAGCAACTTTCTTGATGTGCTTTTTGTTCACCATAGAATAATAGAATATTCATTTCACTAAAAAAGGATGGGCATCCTAAGACGCTCATCCTTTTAATTTTATTTCCTTAATGCAAAAAGGTATTTGCAGCTAGATTGGTTAACTCTGCCAGTTTTTCTGGCCATACACCTATAAGGATAGTGGCCAGGACACTGAGTACAACTGCTGCTCTGGTAGTACCAGAGATATTCAGCTTAGTGCCATCCCATTTGCCTAGATACATAGCCTTGGCTACCAGCAAATAATAATATACGGAAATCATGGACATAACGAAGCCTACAAAGGCCAGCCACAAATATCCCTGGTCTACAACAGCTGTAAAGAGATACAGCTTGCCAGCAAAGCCTGCTGTTGGCGGTATGCCTGCCATAGACAGCAGGGAAATAGTCATTACCCCTGCCAGCACAGGAGCAGACTGAGCCAGGCCATTCATCGTCCGATGTGTGGTACTGCCCTTCTGGGCCTCTACCACTGCCAGCACTGCAAAGGCACCTACATTGGCAAATACATATAAGGCAGCATAGAACATGGTAGCCTTCATGCCGGCCGTATCAGCAGCAATAATACCTACCATCATATAGCCTGCCTGAGCAATGGAAGAATAAGCCAGCATACGCTTAACATCCTTCTGCTTCATAGCCATAATATTGCCGAAAATCATGCAGATAGCACAAAGCACAGCCAGCATAGGCAGCCAGTACATGCCCAGCATTGGAAATGCCACATATAGCGCCCGCATAAAGGCGGCAATACCTGCTGCCTTAGAGCCCATAGCCAGCATAGCCGTAATGGGAGTTGGTGCCCCCTGATAAACATCCGGCGCCCACATATGAAATGGTATAATGGACAGCTTAAAGAAGAAGCCAATCAGAACCATCGTAATCCCGGCAATCCCCAATGGGAAGAACAAATGAGGATTACGGCACACCTCAAAGAACTGAATACTGCCAGTAGCGCCATAAACCAGACTAATACCATAAAGCATGACAGCTGTAGATACAGAGCCAATAATCAAATATTTTACTGCTGCCTCGCTGGAATCCTTGGAGCTCATTCTGGCACCTGTCAAAATATAGAAGGAAATGGTCATCAGTTCCAGACCAATAAACATGGTAAGGAAATCTGTAGCAGAAGCCAGCACACACATCCCCAGCAATGCCATTAACAGCAGAGCATAAAACTCTCCCTTGTACCGCAGCATAGACTGAACATAATCACTGGCAAACAGCATGGTAAATACTGTGGCCAAAATAAACATCTGCTTGAAGAACAGTGCATAATTATCCACAAAATACATGCCCTGATAGAAAAATTTGTCAGCAATAACAGCCATGGCTTCTGGCTCCATTGGATTCAAAGGCCCTTGGTACAAACTAAACATGTAGATAAACCAGCTTGACAGAGCAAAAATCAACACAGTACCAATGGATCTGTGAGATTCTCGGGCAGGTAAAATCAAATCCATCACAATAGCATAGAGTCCCAGACAAAGAATAAATATTTCTGTACTAATCACCGCAAAATTCATTATCTGACACCTCCTAACATGGCTGATGCATCAGAAAGCTGATCCAACAGCGGTACCAGCTGTTCTGTGCCAGAGCCTACCATACCCATGAGCAGCTGTGGGAAAATACCAAAGCCAACCAGTGCCACACCTAGGATAATCAAAGGCATCATAGCCACACCCTTGGCATCCTGGAAGTAATCAAAGCGCTGATCCCTTGGGCCAAAGAGAATTTTGGCCAACATTCTCAGGGTGTAAAGGGCGGTAAAGATAATGCCGGAAATAGCAATTACGGCAAAAACCGGATATACCCCAAAGGAGCCAACAAAGATAGTAAACTCTGGCATAAAACCAATCAAGCCAGGCAAGCCCAGGGAGGCCATACCTGCCAGCATAAAGCCAACAGCTACCCTTGGCATCTGATGGGCCAAGCCCCGCAGTTCGTGGACACTTCTCAAATGTGTTCTCTCATAAACATAGCCAATCATGGCAAAGAACAAAGCACTCATCACACCATGAGCCACCATATTGGCCACAGCACCGCTGACAGATACTACATTAAGGGCAGCAAAGCCCAACAGCACATAACCCATATGAGACACGGAGGAATAACCAATAACATACTTCAAATCATGTTGAGCCAAAGCAATATAGGCTGCATACATAACATTAACAATAGCCAACCCTGCAATCAAAGGCGCCCAGAATTTTGCTCCTAAAGGCAGCACTAAGAGTCCCAGACGAATCAAGCCATAGCCACCGATTTTTTTCAGTACGCCGGCATGAATCATGGAAACCGCTGTTGGCGCACCAGCATAACCATCTGGGGACCAGCTATGGAATGGGAACATGGACAGCAGAGAGCCAAAGCCTATCAAGAGCAGCAGAAAGGCAAAAATCTGAAACTCCTCGCTGAAATGTCCAGCCTGAGCCGCAGCCGCCAAGGCCTGCATATCAAAGGTACGCATCTCTGGTGGAAAGGCCTGCAAATACAAAGCCACCACGCCAACCAGCATAAAGGCAGAACCCATCAACAGGTAAATGGTCAGCTTCATACCAGCATATTCCTTGCTAACCCGCTTGGTGGAGCCCCAAATAATAACCATGATATAAATAGGAATAACCACAACCTCATAGCACAGCAGGAAGATAAACAAATCCCGGGCAATAAAGGTACCAGTTACACCAGCAATGAGAATCATCAGGAGAATATAGAACTCCTTGGGGCGCTCCGTAATATTCCAGGAGCTAAACACAGCTGCCAAGCCTATCAAATCCGTCAAAAGCAGCATTGGCAGGGAAATACCATCCACGCCCAGAGCATAATGTACGCCTAAATCCTTTATCCAAGGCACATCCTCCGTAAACTGCATTCCCCCCACTGACATATCATAGCTAAAGAATGCATAAACTGTCAGCACCAGAGCCACAGTCATAGCTGCCGCACAGATTACCCGCACAGATTCCTTTGCCTGAGCCGATACAAAGCAAAGCAATAAAGCCGCTGAAATAGGTGCCAGCAGAACCGTTGTCAACAATGGAAAGTTCTCCATCAGAAAGCACCTCCCAGCACAGCCATCAGCTTAGAAGCATAATATACTCCATAAGCCAGCAAAACAATCACACCAAAGAGATATACACCGGCATAACTCTGAACCTGGCCATTTTCTGCCGGACTAAGCATCTCACTAACAGCCCGTGCCAAGCCGCCAAGAGCATTGACAATGCCATCCACAATATGTACATCAATCCAATACAGTACCTTGGCAATACCATCCACAAAGAATTTTATCAAGGCTGCATAGATTTCATCAATATAGAATTTGTGGAAGCTGAGCTGATACAGCACACCCCATTTTTCAGCAAGGGCATCTGCATTCCAGCTTTTGGCTACATAAACCTTCCAAGCCAAGGCAAGAGCAATTACTGCCAACAGAGTGGAAGTACCAGCAATCATCAGATTCATGCCCTCATGAGCTGGCACACCGAAGCGCACCCAATCACCAAAGCCTGCCATGTGAGCCCAGATACCACTAACTACAGACAGTACAGACAGCACAATCAACGGCACCCGCATAAACCAGCCAACCTCATGGGCATGGTCATAGGCCTCCTGATTGGCTGGCTGTCCCATAAAGGCCACACACAGCAGACGAGCCATATAGAAGGCTGTCATAAAGGCTGTAATGGTTGCCAGAATATACAAGGCTGGACTTACCTGAGCCGCTGCTGCAAGAATCTCATCCTTGGAAAAGAAACCGGCAAAAGGCGGAATACCAGAAATAGCCAATACGCCAATGGTCATAGCTGCAAAGGTTACAGGCATCTTCTTCCTCAGACCGCCCATCTTGAAAATATCTGCCTCCTCTGCCATAGCATGCATAACAGCACCAGCACTAAGGAACAGCATAGCCTTGAAAAAGGCATGGGTCATCAAATGGAAAAAGGACGAGGTAAGAGAGCCTACACCCAAGGCCAGCATCATATAACCCAGCTGGCTAATGGTGGAATATGCCAAAATTCTCTTAATAGGCCGTTGAGTAATGGCAATGCTGGCGGCAAAAATAGCTGTAAAACCACCTAACCAGGCAATTACCGTCATAACAGCAGGCAGCTGGCTAAAGAGGAAGAAGGCTCTGCCTACCAGATAAACACCAGCTACAACCATGGTAGCTGCGTGAATCAAAGCAGATACCGGAGTTGGGCCCTCCATAGCATCTGGCAGCCACACATGGAGAGGGAACTGGCCAGATTTGCCAATAGGGCCTACGAACAACAGCAGGGCAATGATGGTCAGAAAACCTGCGCCACCATGCATAACATATATAGGCACCAGCTGCTGCAGCTCCATAAAGTCCAAGGTGCCAAAGGTAAGCTGCAAAAGCAGAATGCCCAAAAGCAGGCCAAAGTCACCTACACGGGTAGTCATAAAGGCCTTTTTGGCTGCCTCTCGTGCAGAAATCTTGTAATAGTAGAAGCCAATCAAAAGGTAGGAGCACAAACCCACCAGCTCCCAGAAGAAATACATCTGCAGGAAGTTTACAGCCAGCACAAGCCCCAGCATAGAGCCAGCAAACAGGGAAAGGAAGGCAAAAAAACGGCCATAACCAGGATCCCCCTCCATATAACCGCAGGAGTAAATCTGCACCAGCAGGGATACAGTAGTAACCACCATAAGCATCATAGCCGTAAGGGGATCAATAAGAACACCCATGGAGATGTTGACACTGCCAATATGGAACCAGGAAAGCTTCTGGACAAATGGCGCATCAACTGTAATATTGCCAGCCACTACAGCCAAGGTTACCCCTACCGCCAGCAAAAAGCTGATAGTACTCATGCTTACAGCAATAGCAGCAGACAGCTTGCCATAGGAACGGGTTACCATGCCGATAATCACAAAGGAGATTGCCGGCAGCAAGGGAATCAGCCAAGCGTGTTCAAGGGCAAATTCATTAAACATTCAAGCTCCTCCTATCCCTTCATCCGATTCAACTCATCAACATTAATGGTATTCCTGTCACGATAAATCCTAAAGGCCAAGGCAATACCTACAGCCACCTCGGCTACACCAACCACAATGGCAAAAAGAGCCATTAGCTGGCCTGTTAAATCGTGAACAGGCATAAACCTGTTAAAGGCCACCAGATTAATATTCACAGCATTCAGCATCAGCTCAATGCCCATCAAAACAGCAATAATATTTCGCTTGGAAAGCACTCCAAACATGCCAATGGCAAATAGCATCGCAGCCAAAAGCAGATAGTGGGTTAAACCAATGCTCATGACTCCTCATCTCCCTTCGCCAATATAATAGCTCCCAGCAAGGCAGCCAAAAGCAAAACTGCAGCAATTTCAAAGGGCAGGATATAGCTGTTCAGCATCATATCTGCCAAATCCCCTACTGTATCCTCTGAAACAAAGCCTCCCTGATTGGAACTGGTAACAAAGGTAGATACCAGGCCCATAACTGCTATAAAGGTACCAGCCAAAGCCGCTGCCCAAATCTTTCGACCATTAAAAGGATTGGAAGGCACTCCCTCCCCTTGATGGGTAAGCATAACACCCATAACAATCAGTATTGCTACACCGCCAGAGTAGGTCATAAATTCTACTGCCCCCAAGAAATCTGCTTCCAGAGTGATATACATAATACCTACCCCGATAAAGCAGGCTGTCATCAAAAGAGCACTATGTACCAGATTATTGCTAAGCACAACTCCTAGAGCTGTTCCTAGAATAACCATAGCCAAAAGGCAAAATACAACAAGGCTAGCTAATTCACTCATTGCCATCCCTCCTGTTCTTTGCTTCCTTCACTGCATCATAAATCAAATCTTCCTTGAAATAAGTAGCAGATTCATAGTTCTGATCCCATTTCAGGGCCTTGAAATTACATGCCTCAATACACAAATCACAATACATACAACGACCAATATCATGAACATAAGAAGTCATATGACGCTTTTTGTTTTCGTCCATCTCCACTGTCAGCTTTAGAGCTGCATTGGGACAGTTCATAGCACAAACCTTGCAGCCTATACATTTTTCCACATCCAGCATCAAATGACCGCCCCGGAAGCGTTCAGTCATTGGCAGCTTTTCCTCAGGATAATAGACGGTTTCCTTTTTGCCAAAGAAGTGGCCCCAGGTAACCTTCAATCCTGTTACAAGTCCTTTGCCCCACATATTTGAAGCCTCCTATCATAACAACCATTTAAAGATATAAATGCCAATACCTGTCAGCAAAAGGTTCACCAAGGCCAATGGCAGCAACACCTTCCAGCCAAAGCTCAAAATGGTATCCATTCTGGTTCTAGGGAAGGTCCAGCCAATCCACTGATAAATCAAGACCATCAAAAAGGCCTTAATCCAGAACCACAGCTGACCTGGCAGGAAATCTGGCCCCTGCCAGCCCCCCAGAAACAGAGTAGCTGTAAGAATACCAATAGACAAAAGATTGGCAAACTCTGCCAAAAAGAACAAGGCCCAGCGCATACCGGTATACTCTGTAAAAGGTCCGGCAATAATCTCTGACTCACCCTCTACCATATTAAATGGTGGACGATTGCTTTCCACCAAACAGGTTACCATAAAAATCAAAAAGGCTATAGGCTGCAGGAAGATGAACCAGATATTGCTCTGGGCCTCTACAATGGCACTCATCTTCAAGGAGCCGGTAATCATTACAATACCCATAAGGGCAATAACCATAGGTACTTCATAGGAAAGCATCTGTGCCACAGTACGCATACCCCCTAGCATAGCATATTTGCTATTAGAGGCATAACCTCCCATTAGGAAAGGCAGTACCGACTGAGCCGAAATAGCTATCAGCAAAAACAATCCTATATTTACATCTGCAAAAATAACTCCATCATCAAAGGGATACAGGGCATAAACCATAGCTGCTGGAATAAAAATCAGGATTGGAGATAAAACCCACATCCATTTATCTACCCCATGAGGAATAATATCCTCCTTGGTCAAAAGCTTCAGCATATCCGCTGTAGACTGCAGCAATCCCCAGGGGCCAACCCTATTTGGCCCGATACGCACCTGAATCCAGGCACAAACCTTTCGCTCACCCAGCGTAAATACCAGGGCAGAAACCGCCACCAGCATAAACAGGATGCCGATACAAATCAGTGTCATAATCAGATTTACTATTAGCTCGCTGCCAATAATAGGCAGCATCAGCTCCTTGAGGCTCTGGCCTGCAAGGTATAATATTCCGTTATGCATTTTTCCACCTGCCTATCAAAATCAACAGTCAACCTCACCCATTAACGGATCAATCGTAGCAAAGGCCGTAACCGCATCAGCCAGCACCATGCCCTTGCACATATGGTCCAAAGCCTGCAAATTAATGAAGGATGGACGACGAATATGAACTCTATAGGGCTTGTTGGTGCCATCACTGACAATATAGAAGCCCAGCTCCCCCCGGGTATTCTCCACCCGATGATAAGCATCACCCTTTGGTGGCTTCAACATCTTGGGTACCTTGGCCATAAAAGGCCCCTCTGGCATATTATCCAGACACTGACGGATAATCTTGGCACTTTCCACAATCTCCTGGAGACGAATTATATATCTATCCCAGTTATCTCCGGTTTTGCCTACTGGAATATCAAAATCCAGCTTGCCATAAATACCATATTTGTCAATTTTGCGAATATCGTAATCCCAGCCGCTGGCTCTTATATTGGGGCCAGACATACCAAATCGCAGGGCATCCTCCTTGCTAATAATAGAAGTCCCCTGCATACGCTTCTGGAAAATCTCATTGCCCGTAAATAATTTATCATACTCATCCAGCATTTCCGGTACATAATTGATAAATTCCTCAGTTTTCTGCAAAAATTCATCCTGAGCATCTGCAATTACCCCGCCAATGCGGATATAATGGCAGGTCATACGGGCACCGCAAATAATGTTGAACAAATCCAGAATCTTTTCTCTGTCACGGAAAGCATAAATCATACCGGTAGCAGAGCCCAAATCATTGGTTAGGGAACCGATAAATACATGATGGCTGGCAATACGATTCAGCTCACAGCAGATGGTACGAATGTACTGTGCCCTCTCTGGCACCTCAATACCTGCCAGCTTTTCTACCGCCATACAGAAGCCCAGATTATTGTTCATGGAAGATACATAATCCAGTCTGTCGGTAAAAGGCACACACTGCTGATAGGTACGGGACTCCATCAGCTTTTCAATACCTCTATGAAGATAGCCCATAACAGGCTTGGCTCCTACAATATTCTCTCCATCCAGCTCCACCTGTACCTGAAGTACACCGTGGGTACTAGGATGCTGAGGGCCCATATTTAGGACAAACTTTTCGGTTGTAGCCATTTCAGCACTCCCCCTTCAATCTTTGGCTGCAAAGGCACAAAATCCTTTCTCAACGGATAAGCCGTATAATCCTCTGGCATGAGAATCCGTCGCAAATCTGGATGATGCAGGAATTCCACTCCCATCAAATCAAAGATTTCACGCTCCTCAAACTCTGTACCAGGCCATACCTGAGTCATGGACTCTACTACTGGCTTTTCCCTATCCAATTTGCATTTGACTGTAACCCATTTGTCAAACCGTCTGGAGTACAGCATATAGACCATCTCAATATATTTCTTGTAGTCTACAGAGGTAATATTGGCCATACGGTCAAAGGCCCAAATAGGATTCTCCTGCAGATCCTTCATGAGAGCCAGCAAATCCTCAGTCCCTACGTAAATATGAGGCTCAGGCTGCTCACTATCAAATTCAACACTGGCATACTGCTGCTGCAGCTCCTCCAGATATTTTATCTCCAAATAGCTTCCCATATTATTCCACCTTCCCAGGGGCTATAGGACGAATCATATTTTCCAGATTCTCCCTGCTCATATTCATTCTTTCCTCAGAGCCTGCCGCTGCCTCTGGATGCTGAATACGCTTCTTCAGCTTCAGCATGGCATCAATTAAGGCCTCTGGTCTAGGAGGACAGCCTGGCAGATATACATCCACCGGCATAATCTGATCCAATCCCGTTACCACTGAATAAGAATCTGCAAAGGGGCCGCCCCCAATATTGCAATTTCCCATAGCAATAACATATTTAGGGTTTGGCATTTCCTCGTAAAGACGAATCAAAGGAGGCGTCATTTTCCAGGTCAAAGTACCAGCTACAATGAGCAAATCAGACTGTCTAGGACAGGAGCGGAAAACCTCATAGCCAAATCTTGCCAAATCAAATCTGGAGGCAGCTGCGCACATCATCTCAATAGAGCAGCAGGCCAGGCCAGAGGATAATGGCCAGATAGAATTGGCTCGTCCCCATTTAAATAAAGCATCCACGCTGGTTACAATGACGTTGTTTTTCAGCTCAGGAGGCACAAGATCTACTATTTCCATGACAAGGCTCCCTTCTTCCAGGCATACCACAGACCAATAGTCAGAATACCTACAAATACCAGCATTTCACACAGGGCAAATAAGCCTAGCTGACCGTATTTGACTGCCCAAGGGTATAAAAATACTGTTTCCACATCAAAAAGCAAAAATACCAAGGCATACATAAAATACCCTATATGAAATCTAACCTTGGTTTTGCCAATGGTGTCCACACCACACTCATAGGGTATCTGTTTTTCAGCAGTAGGCTGTCTTGGCTGCAAAATTGGTGCCACAATCAGCGGAAAAACTGGAAAGGCAAAGGCTAAAACAAACATGATACCCAATGCTACATAACCATCCATAATATTCCCTCCCTAAAATCATATAAAAAATTTATTCAATACCTCTAATATGGACACATGCACTTATGTATTATACTATTGACTGACATTATTTTAAAATACTTTTAATTTATGGTAAGATGTACTAAATCACATGAATATTTATAATACTTTTGAAAAAGAGCAATTATAAAACAGGAGCAGTAACAAAATTACCACTCCTGTCAATAATACTCTATGAACCCTCCGGACCATGCAGGCCGAACATACCGCTTTCCTTGCGCTTCATACTGGCAAGGCCTTTATATATGGTTGTAATGTCAACTTCATTATCTGTAGACTCCATATACTTCTCCAGCTTTCTCTTTACTCTTTGCAGGGCATTGTCAATGGATTTAATATGACGATGCAAATCCTTGGCTATTTCATGATAGGATTTGCCATCCAGATAATACATGAGAACCTTCCATTCCAAATCGCTGAGAATCTCCAATACCTTGGCTTCAATGTCAACGAACTCCTCCTGGCTGATAATCAGTTCCTCTGGATCTGCTACCTGGATACCGGATAAAACATCCAGCAGGATTCTATCTGAATCCTCATCGTATATAGGCTTATTCAGCGACACATAAGAATTGAGAGGTATATGCTTTTGTCTTGTGGCTGTCTTGATAGCTGTAATAATCTGTCTATTAACACACAGTTCCGCAAAGGCATGAAAGGATGCCGGCTTATCCAAGCGGAAATCACGAATCGCCTTGTACAGGCCAATCATGCCCTCCTGAATAATATCCTCTTTGTCTGCCCCAATGAGAAAATACGATCTAGCCTTGGCTCTGACAAATTTTCTATATTTACTTATCAGATAATACATGGCGATATCGTCTTCATTATCCTTGATTTGTGCAATTATTTCTTCATCAGTGAGTCCGCCAAAGAGCTTCTCTGCTGCTTCCTCGCTGATCAGGCCATTCTCCATCCGCCATTTCCTCCATATATCATGAGTTGCCGGGACAATGCCCTGACGATTGATTCAAATTTGATTATACCGCCCTTAGGCGGTGTGAGTCAAGTCATTACACCACCTAGAGGAGCTTTTTGCTTATTTTGATTTCCGCAGAGCATCCAATTTAGCCAGGGTTTCTGCATCTATACGGGAACCGATTTCATTTCTGGAGATGGGCAAAACCACCTTGCCCAGATACTTGTCTTTGATTTCTTTTTTGGCTCTTTTCACCATGCGATGAAATTCTCCAGAGGGATGGCGATAGGCTCCTGCACCCAAAATCACAGCCTGCTCTGCTCCATCTGAGGTAACTACATGAACCTCTCGTCCCATGCGCACAGAATCATAGGCCAGCCGCTCAATATAGCTATCCGCTGTCTCTCCCTTGCCAGTGTAAACTACCTCTAAATGCTTGTTTACCTGCTCCACACGTTCATCATCTGCTGTAAATAAAGCATCGAAAACCACTGTCATATCGTACTTCTCGTAGGCTCCATATTCTGCCAGCATATGCACCAGCTTGTCCCTGGCCTCTGACAAATCATTGCGCAGAGCTGTAAGCTCAGGCCAGAGATTGATAACATTGTAGCCATCTACTATATAATGCTCCCTTGGCTTTTTTCTCATACAAATCCCCTTTTCCTTACATCTCTGCCAAATATTAATTCATAGCCTTGCGGCGCTGCTTCATAGCCTCATACATCAAAATGGAACCTGCCACAGAGGCATTCAGGGAATTGATTTTGCCTACCATAGGAATACGGACAACAAAATCGCACTGCTCCTTTACCAGACGGCCTACTCCCTGTCCTTCACTGCCAATAATCAAAAGCAGTGGGCCAGTTAAATCGGTAGCATAGTAATCCTTGCCATCCATATCCGCAGCGGCCACCCATAGCCCCTCCTGCTTCAACTTTTTGATGGTCTGCACCAGATTGCCAACTCTGGCTACTGGCACGTGCTCCACCGCTCCGGCAGAGGTTTTGGCTACCGTAGCGGAAAGCGGACAGCTTCTGTGCTTGGGAATCAACACCCCATGGACACCGGCTGCATCTGCTGTACGCAGAATGGCGCCCAGATTGTGGGGATCCTCCAGCTCATCTAAAAGGACAATAAATGGAGGCTCATTTCTATCCTTGGCCACCTGCAAAATATCCTCCAACTCTGCATACTGTACTGGAGCTACCTGAGCCAGTACACCCTGATGGCGAATACCTCTGGCAATACTATCCAGCTTGCTGCGATCCCAATACTGTATATTGACACCCTTTTCCTTGGCTACAGCAATGATTTCCTTAATAGAGCCTTCGGTACTGCCGTTGGCAATCATCAGCTTGTTGACACTGCGGCTGCCCTTCAAAGCTTCCATAACAGCATTCCGCCCAGCCACCATATCCTCTGGCAGTTCCACCACATCCAAAGGAGCAGATTTTGCCACCTTTTTCCCAGTACGCCTATCCTTCTGAGGGCGATTTTTCTTGGCCATATACTCCAGCTTACTCCCCTTGTGCTCGTTTTTAGCTATAGCCCTCTTATCCTTCTTTTTTCTATCATCCATAATTTTTTACATCCTTCTTCACAATATAATATAAATATTGCCTGAAATTGCACAATATCACCGCCCTAGCTAAACACATCTTATCAAAAATCGCCTTTTTTGATAAGATGTTCATGTATCTTGTCAAAAATCGCTTTTTTTGACAAGATAATTTGCAAGCAATCCATGCTTCAAAAATACGACATTATTCTGTACGCATTTTTATCATCTCAGCAAATTTACCACAGGTCATGGCTCCCTCTGGGCAATGGCCAGTAGCAACACAGGATGCACCGGCATTCTTAAACAGCAGAGGGGCTGCCTCCTTGGCCTGTTCCAGCATCTTGTAAGCCAGCTCCCGAATCTCCCACTGGGCACGATTACAGCACCGCAGATTGAAGAAATGCATCAAGGAGCGGGCATTCATGGTAACTACAATCTTGGTTTCTGTAGCATTGGCCAATACATAACGGGCATCCTCCCGGGGAACACCCATCTCAGCCAATTCATTATAAGTACTGCGAATATTGTCCATCAAGGCCTCAAATTTGGCCTTTGCCTCTGGCTTTTCCGCAATTGATGGAGGCAAGATATATTCAAAATCATGCTCCGCCACATAGCGCTGGGACTGCTGGCTATAGGAAGCCAAACGATGTCTTACCAGCTGATGAGTCAGCACTCTGGATACTCCCTCAATACCAAAGGTAAAGGTAACATGCTCCATAGTAGAAGCATGGCCCATCTGCACAATCTTAGCTACCAGCTTGGCAACCTGCTCATCACTCATTTTCTCGGCCAGCTCCTCTGCCCCAGAAGCAGAATAGCACAATCTAGCTGCCATAGCCACCACTCGTTCCGGCTGTGGCGTATGCTCCAATAATTTAACCTTTATCAAAAAATAAACCTCCCCTAAAACAACATTTTATTCTTTCTCTCTATATAAGCTCAATATTCTCTTAGCCCGAAGCTGGATAAATTGAGACATTTTTTCCAGCGTAGCATTTCCTACATTATATTTAAGATGCTTGCGAAAATGGAAATTTAGTAATTTTCTAATACCTGGTATATGATCTGGCCTAATAAACAACTTTACCGCTGTATCAAAATTCATATATTTACCTGATAAGCTGGATATATATGCCTCTAAGTTTTCCATATCATTTTTGGCAGCTCCATATAACAAGGAAAATCCATTATCAAATATAGGGGCAGGCCGTAAATAAGCCCCTGTATTATTATCTGTCAAATAACCAAAATTTCCCAGATGCCTATCCTTATTGCAAATCAAGGCATCGTAAATCATTAAATCCCCGTATTTTTCCCGACCATATATTTCTGCCATCCTATCCTGTACTGCAATATTGGCTAAATTTGCTCTTTTCATCGCCAAGCCCTTAGCTCGGAAAAAATCATAGGCCGCAGTATAGCCCACATCCTCACTGGTAAACAGCTTGCATTTACAAACTATTTCTTTTTCCCCATTGCGATGATGAAACATTTCCAAATCATAGGGTATATGCTCAAATCCCATTACCTCTGCCACCTGGACTGCATAATACTCCATAGTGGCCTGAGAGCGACCATCGGTATATTTAATAAAATCATCACCCTTAATGAGATAAATACCGTCTAAACGATTTGACCAGCATTTTTTCAGCGCACCACTGGAAGTATATTCCGGCGAAGTAACCACACCGCTTACTTTCTCACTATAACCAGTAAATGCCACATAGGCCAAAACCTCATTAAAGGGATGGTGATATAGATTAAAATCCTGCCAAGCTATGGGGTAAGCAGCATTGGTAATCCACAAAGCATCATTAAGAGACAGAGCATGGGAAATATCCACATAGGCCAAGGGATTTTCATCATCCCCTATAGTTTGCATTAACTTATCCACAAACTGCCTATTTTTCGGTGCCTTACGCTTGCCTATCCATTGCAGCAAATTTTCTGGAGAGCTATCCTGCCGTAGAGAATAGGGCAACAGGGCTTGTTTTTCCTGGTTCATATATTTTATTTGCAAGGAATAATCATAAGCCTCCAAGCCACCTACCTGAATTTTTTCTCGCATTAAGTCAAATTTCAATAGCGGAATATCTTTGTTTTGTAAAATATATGTACCTGCTAAGTCTTTATTTCCCATTAGATTCACCTGCCTTTGGTAATGACCCTTGGAATTTATCTACCGATTGCTTAACAAAATCAAATCAACTTGTTTTCCTTGCAGAAATGATAAATGCCATCATCCTCACAGTTGCCACAGGTGGCCCAAGCGATTTTTTTCAAATCCTCAGAGCCGTTGCCCATTGCTACGCAATAATCAAGAGCCTGGAACATTTCCAAATCATTGTTGCCATCGCCAAAGGCCATAGCTTCTGATGTTTTCAAGCCGAAATATTCCAGTACCTTAGTTACCCCACGGCCTTTGCCACCATCAGCTGGCACAATATCCACAGCTCTGTCCCACCAAGCTGCTATTTTGGCATTATCGGTATTCTCTACCATATGTGGTCGTTCTGGCTCACGACCTCCAACCATAATCTGATATACATCATCTTGCAGAACCTGGTCAAAATCCGGTGCAGGTTTCAAATCTATACCACCCATGACATAGTATTCATGCAAATCTTCATCTACACCATTGGCTGCCGATCTAGTTGCTGTAGCTATTGATACTGGACGGTTCAATTCAGCAGTATTTTTCAGTATTTGCAACACATCTTTTTTACTCAAAGGATTGCGAAAAATAACTTTGCCATCACCAGTATAACAATAGGAGCCATTATATGTAACGCAAGCATCAAATTTTATCCCTGGTATATCTGGCATCTGTATAGGTGCCCGCCCAGAGGCAATACATATCTTAATCCCATTAGCCTGCAGTCCCTTCAACATCTCCACAGTCTTGTCAGACATTCCATCAGCCTTATAATCAATCAAAGTCCCATCTACGTCAAAAAACACAATCTTTATCTGTTCCATATTGCACCTGCTTCCTATTGTGAAAACCATTTAATTCAATTATCTAATTATACTATAGAAATATATTTTATTCGTCAATCACTCCCGCTTATAGAAGCGGGAGCTTGTAAGTCAGATAAGCATAGGTAGTAGCGGTATCTAAATAATACCTCCCTAATTCTGCCTACATCATCGGGCAATTGACAATGCCCGTTTTGCCAAGGAGTTTACTCCGAGGCAGTTGTTATTCTTTCATACCGAGGATTGTTGTCACCAGAAATCCACATAGTTCCAAGGAGCTGTATGTTCATAGCACCGATACGGTCATCATTGGATTTGTAACCGCATTGGCAACTATACATATGTTTGTGATGGTCACGGTTTCCTTTGTGGATAGTTCCACACTTTGGACAACGCTGTGATGTGTATCTTGCTGAAACTTTCAGCACCTCTGAACAATTTTCGTGGGCTTTATAAGTCAGAAATTGCTCTAACTGATAGAATGACCAGCTTCGCAGATCATATTTCTGCCTTGCAGTTCGCGAAAGATTTGATTCTTCAAAGCTAACGCCTGTTAAATCTTCAAGCACAAACAGTGTATCTTTGCCGTATTTTTGCACGAGTGTCTTAGAAATCTGATGGTTTACATCGGACATCCAACGGTTCTCTCGTCCTGAGATGGCTTTTAGTCTGCGCTTTGCGGATTTCGTGCCTTTTGATTGTAACTGGCGGCGAACTTCTTGGAATTTATGCCGTTTTGTGGCAATTTTTCGTCCAGAGATAAATTCAGTCTTGCCCTGTTCGTCGTAGCTGACAGTTAAAAAACGCAATCCACGGTCAATACCGACAACGTGACGGACGTTACCTTTCTGGAAATCTTCGACAGCCTTGGTAACAGGAATGTGCAGATACCACAAGCCTTTGAATTCGACCAGCTTTGCTGTGCCAAGATTCCACGAGCCATCAAGATATTCGGTGAAGTGTTTGCCCTCAAAGGTGCATTTTATTCGTTTTCCCAGTGTATTAATGGATAGAGTCTGTCCATCATCAACGAAGCTGTAGTCACGGTTGCGAACCAAATCAGCTTGCGGACGGCTGAAAAATACAGGCTTCCAAAGCCATTCAAGCGTTTTTGGAATGTATTTCCAGCTGCCTTTTTCGTCCTTGTATTTATATGGATTTTGAACGAGCTGCCGTTTGACTGTTTTGTAACGGGCGACAGCTGTCTTGATTGACGACTGTGCGAGCTGTGACTTTAAACCAAATCGACCACGAAGGTCGCTGTACAACTCTTTATTAAGGCTTTGATAAGCCAAGTTAAACTGGTTGTCAAAAATATGCTTTGATACAAAGTTGCAAGCTTGTCGATACTGTTCAGTCATTTGACGAAACAACATTTCTTGTTCTTTAGAAACATTGATGCGAAGTTTTATAGTTTTGGTTAAGTCGGACATCTTTTTCACCTGCCTTTCTAAAGTTATATTACTTTCATCAAAGATATTATATCATATATTTTGCTGAAAGCCCAATGTTTTAAGAAAGTGAGGTTAGGTGGGCATTCCTCCCCGACCTAAGAGGTCGGAGTATCCTGCCCGCATTTTGATGAAAAATCAGACCGTCTGCCTGCAAAATAAAATTTGAAAGACAGACGGCCATACAATTTATTTTTCCTTGCCAGTAGAGTTATTGCGTTTTGCACTTACCTGAGCCATCATTTCCTGGGAAATAGCCTGAAAAGCCGCTTCGGCAATTTCGTAAAGCCGTTGGTTATTTTCCTGCAAATAAAGTGTGCCCAGCAAAGCCTCAAAGCCAGTACTGGAATGGTACTGAGCTACAGAAGCACTTTTGCTAACACGGCTGCGGCAATTCCTGCCCCGCTTGTAAATAGCAATTTCCTCCTCTGTCAGCATAGGCTCAATGGCACGATAGGCCTTATCCTGCCAGATCGCAGAAACTATCTGAGCACTAAACTGATTCAGCACCTGCACCTTGCTTTGCTCATAGGAAAGGAGCCTTCCCCGCACAAAAAGATGAAAATAGGCATCCCCTATATAGGCTAGTACCAAAGGATGCAGAGTTCTAGGATTTACCTCCTGATAACGCTGCAACGCGCCTCCTGTGCCATCTGGCACAAACATCATATCTACCAGCTTCTGAAAATGTTCAAAGGTCATAACAGCACCTTATGCCTTTTTCCATTTAGTACCAGCAGCAGAATCCTCCAAAATAATGCCCTGAGCCTTCAGGCCATCGCGGATTTCATCAGCTCTAGCCCAATTCTTGGCCTTCTTTGCCTCTGCTCTTTCTGCAATAAGAGCCTCAATTTCCTCTGAAGAAATGCCGTCTTCTCCATCATCCTCAGTAGGCATTTCCAGACTGCCCTCAAAAATACCAATAACCTCAGCCATTTCCTTGTAAACATCCATAAGCTGACCGAAATGCTTCTTGTCAAAATCACCCTTGTGATTAATGACACTATTGGCATAGGTGTTGATTTCCTTGGCCAAAGTAAACATATAGCCAATAGCCAGGGCTGTATTGAAATCATCATCCATAGCCTCATAAAAATCAGCTAGAGCATTTTCAGCATTTTCAGCCAAAAGAACATCATTCTCTGTATTGCCCTCTCTAGCCTCCAACAGCTCCTGACCGTTGTCGTAGGCGGTTTTCAAACGCAGTAAACCAGCCTGAGCTTCCTTGATACGCTCCTCGCTGAAATCCAAAGGACTTCTATAATGAGTGCGAAGAATAAAGAAGCGCACAACCTCTCCTGGATACAGCTTCAAAATATCCGGTACAGTAATGAAATTATTCAAAGACTTGCTCATTTTCTCATTATCAATGGTAATAAAGCCATTGTGGAGCCAATACTGGGCAAAGCTGTGGTAATTGCCACAGCAGCACTGAGACTGAGCGATTTCATTTTCATGATGTGGAAAAATCAAATCACTGCCACCGCCGTGGAAATCAAAGGTCTCCCCTAAATACTTCAAAGACATGGTGGAGCACTCAATATGCCAGCCTGGACGGCCCTTGCCCCAAGGGCTTTCCCAGAATGGCTCGCCTGGCTTGGCAGATTTCCACAGGGCAAAATCCATAGGATTTGCTTTACGCTGGTCAACCTCTACTCTGGCTCCGGCCTGCATATCCTCCAGCTTACGGCCGCTAAGCTTGCCGTATTCAGGGAATTTCTCCACGCTGAAGTACACATCCCCTTCCAGCTCATAGGCATAGCCATTATCTATCAGCTTCTGCACCATAGCAATAATATCAGGAATATGCTCCGTAACCTTTGGATAAAGGTCTGCTCTCTGCACATTCAACTTGTCCATAGCTTCAAAATAACTATCAATATAACGCTCACTAATAACGGAGCAATCTACGCCCTCTGTATTAGCAGCCTTGATAATCTTGTCATCCATATCCGTAAAATTCTGAATATGCTTAACCTCAAAGCCCTTTTTGCGGAAATATCTCTTGATAACATCCCAGGTTACAAAAGGACGGGCATTGCCAATATGAGGGTGATTATAGGGAGTAACACCGCAGACATACATCCCTACCTTGCCTGGCTCCTGAGGTACAAATTCCTGTTTTTTTCTAGTTAATGTATTATATACTTTAAGCATTTTTATCCTCCAATTCCTTTTCCAGCTCATTAACACGCTTTTCCATTTTGTCCAGCTTTTCCGCCAAATCTGAAATCAAATCCCGCACTGGATCTGGCAGCTCATCATGGTTCAAATCCACATCCTGCTCATCTGCCATTTCCTGTACATCCTCATCCTTGTCTAAAAGCTTTATCATTTCGTCAGTATAGACAGGCTCGCCTACCCTTTTGCCATGCATTACCACTACTCGGCCAGGGATACCTACAACAGTAGCATAGGCTGGTACAGCTTTAAGCACCACGGAACCAGCTCCGATTTTGGCATGATCTCCTACAGTAAAGGAGCCCAATACCTTGGCACCGGAAGCAACAACTACATTGTTCCCCAAGGTAGGATGTCTTTTGCCCTTCTCCTTGCCTGTACCACCTAGAGTAACGCCCTGATAAAGGGTAACATTCTTCCCTAGCTCCGCAGTTTCACCAATAACAATGCCTGTGCCGTGGTCGATAAACAAACCCTCCCCAATGGTAGCACCAGGATGAATTTCAATACCTGTCAGGAACCGCCCCAGATTAGAAATCAATCTAGGCAGCAGTATCCAGCCCTTGAGATACAGAGCATGGGATATACGGTGCAGCCAGATGGCATGAAGTCCTGAATAACAGCAAATGACCTCAATAACGCTGCGGGCTGCCGGGTCTCGCTCGAAAACTACCCGAATATCTTTTTTGATACGGGATCTAAGTCTTTTAAAAAACATTTTGCCTCCAACTCCATACACACTGTTTCCTAACCTTTGACAACAAAAAAACCGCCTCAGCTAAGAGGCGGCTATCAGTCGCGGTTCCACTCTAATTTCAGCAATATTTTCCATTCCAGTCCGGCAAATTCTGCCATAACCTAGAAAAACTGCTTCTCAATGGTTTTTAACGCATCCCTGCGTCAGAGCCTAACTCCCCGCCAAATTGGCAATAATTCAGCCCTGCAGCTCCCAGGTGCACTTTCCCTCATCGTAGCTCAGATTCCTTACAGCCTGTACAGCTCCTACCTTGAATTAGTCAAGTCCAGAAGCTGTCTCCGAGAACCCTCTCTGTCAGCTCGTACAACGTACTCTGCCTGTTCACAGCCTTTAATATATGATATTTAGTATTGTACCAAAAAATTTATGTTCATGCAAGGTGGAAGAATTGTTTTACCTTTCAATTCCTGCTACAGCATAGGAGGATATACCCTGACCGCTGCCAGTAAAGCCCAAATGCTCCTCTGTAGTGGCCTTTACATTTATCTGGTCTATATCCACACGGAGAACTCTAGCGATGTTTTCCCGCATCTGAGGAATATGAGGCAGCATCTTCGGCTTCTGTGCCACAATGGTAGCATCCACATTGCCTACTACATAGCCCTTTGCTACCAAGAGATTGCCAACCTCCTCCAACAGCTTTAGGCTGTCTGCTCCCTTGTAGCGAGGATCTGTATCTGGAAAATGCTTGCCTATATCTCCCAGGGCTGCTGCTCCCAGCAAAGCATCTGAAATGGCGTGCAATAACACATCCGCATCAGAATGGCCTAAAAGACCTTTTTCGTAAGGTATATCCACACCGCCAATAATCAGCTTGCGATTCTCCACCAGCTGATGAACATCATAGCCCATGCCAAATCTTGTCATAAATTTGCCTCCCTATCAATCATCGTCTCGCAAAAATTTTACCTTGATTTCCTCCACAAAGGCCTTTAAAGTATTTTCCAAGCTTTTTTCCTGTGGATTTTCCTTGGCTGTTTCATGCAAAAAGGCCTTAGCCACCACAATATCCTCTGGCGTAGTAATTTTGATATTGCGATAATCGCTATTTACAATATAAACAGGATAGCCGCAGCGCTCTACCAAGCTGGCATCATCAGTACCCAAAAAGCCATCCTTTACTGCCAGTTCATTGGCCCTAACCAGAATATCCCGGCGAAACCCCTGGGGAGTTTGAACTTCCCACAAGGTGCTTCTATCTGGAGTTTCCACTACCTCCTGCCTTTCATTACAGATTTTAATGGTATTTTTGGCAGGCACCGCAGCAATAGCTCCGCCTTTTTCTCTCGCTGTTTTTATAGTTTCCTGTATAACCTCTGTAGAAATCAAAGGTCTGGCTGCATCATGCACCAGAATAATATCATCATCAGAAGGATTTTCTATGGATTGAATACCATTCCACACCGAATACTGGCGCTCACTGCCGCCAGCCACTACCTGCCAAGGCTTCAAGCCGGGAATCCTTTTTAGGATTCCTTTGACAAACTGTACCTCACCTTCACCTACAACCACAACCAGATTATCCACCTGAGAGCAATCAGAAAACCTCAGCAATGTCCGTACCAAAATCGGAATCCCAGACAACTCCATAAAAACCTTATTCATGCCAGCCTGCATTCTCTTCCCCCGACCAGCAGCAGGAAAAATAACACTAACCATAATCCCACAACAACTCCCGTTACTGAAAACTTACAAAAAGCTATAATTATTCTAAAAAAATAACTTTTTCGTTTCATTCCTCGCTCCTTCCTC
>CAKPYV010000006.1 GCA_934203205.1 uncultured Anaerovibrio sp.
CATTCCGTGGCATAAAAATATCCGGGCAGTATATAACTACCCGGATTATAAGGTCTAACTTTATGGGGTCACTACAATGCGGCATTTCATGAGTCTTTTTGCTATGAAAATTTATACAAAGTATTTCATGGATGTTTTTTTCCATTCCCGACCGGTATATAACAGCTCATACTGGCTGATACCGGTTTCCTTAGCCAAATCCTGAGCAATCTGCTGACAGTCCTCCCGGCTGGTGCCATGTATCATGGTATAGAAATTATAGGGCCAATCCGGCATGACATTTCTATCGTAGCAATGAGTTACGGCCATATGACTGCACATTATCTCAGCCACCTGATCCATCCGTTCCTCTGGCACCACCCAAACACCCAAGGCATTGGCTCTAAAGCCTACCTCTCTATGTCTGAGCACAGCCCCCATCTTGCGCAGGGCACCGTCCTCCTTCATAAGCCTCAGCCTAGCCAAGACTTCTTCCTCTGTACTATCGATTTCCTCAGCAATCAGCTTAAAGGGCTCTGCCACCAGAGGCAGTTCGTCCTGCATGGCTCTGACGATTTTTTTATCCAGCTCTGTTATTTCCATCTTCTACCTCTATTTCAGAATATTAGTTATTACTATCCCCAAGCCTTTGCCATAGGGCCAAAACCTAACGCAGATTAAACTGCACATTGATTTTGTATTTGCGACGGGCACTTAAATCCATAGCATCCTCTACTCCCGGCAGCTGCCGTATCTGAGTCAGAATGTCCTGTCTTAATCTTTCATTAGGGGTAATCAGCGTAAACCAGAGATTATATCGCCCTTCCCGCTGATAATTATGGGTAATCCCCGGAAACTGATTGATAAAGATGGCGGTTTCCTCCATAAGCTCAGGCTTTACCCGCAGAGCCACCAAGGTGCCCTGATAGCCCAGCTTATCCGAATTAAAGAAGGCTCCTATCTTGCGGATATAGCCTCCTGCCTTCAGCTGCTGGAGACGGCTGATAACCTGCTCCTCACTAAGGCCCAGCTGCTTCCCTATAAGCTGAAAGGGCCTTGGCTCCAGCTGCAGGTTTCCCTGCAGCAGATTCAAAATTTCTTTATCCAACTTTGTTAGCTTCATCATGCACCTTATTCCTCAGCTTCCCCTAAGCAATCAGCAATAACCTGCAGCAGCTCCTGTCGTCCCTGATTCTTCAAGGAAGAATAGGGCAGCACATCCAAATCTGGAATCCCTAAGCCCCTCTTAATAGCTGCTACATTCTTGGCTACAGCATTCTTGCCAATCTTATCAGCCTTGGTGGCTATCACCAGCACTGGCAGATTATTCTCCACCAGCCAGCGGAACATTTCCACATCAGAAGTCATAGGCTCATGTCTAACATCTATCAACTGACAGACAAATTGAATCCTAGGGGAGGACAGAAGATATTCATTAATAAACTTGCTCCAAATTTTGCGCCGTTTTGCCCCGGTCTTGGCATAGCCATAGCCGGGCAAATCCACCAGATAAAAATCCTGTCGCTCCTCCACCTGGGGCAGCTTGGCTCCTATTTCGTAGAAGTTAATGGTCTGGGTTTTACCAGGCTGGCTGGAAACACGAGCCAGATTCTTTACTCTGGTAAGGGAGTTTATCAAGGAGGACTTCCCCACATTGGAGCGGCCAATAAAGACTATTTCCTTCCGGGGAACCTCTGGATACTGCTCCTTGCACACCGCAGAAGCCAAATAGGTGCCCTGAGTAATAATAACCTCCTGAGAGGCATCCTTCGTCATTTCTCCCATTTTACTCCTTTCCTGCTGGCAGCAGAGCCTTGGTCAATACCTGATCCATTTGCTCCACCGGCACAAACTCCAGCTTTTCCCGGACATTCTCGGGAATGTCCTCAATATCCCGCTTGTTTTCCATAGGCAGAATAATGGTCTTGATACCCTCCCGATAAGCCGCCAATACCTTTTCCTTCAAGCCGCCAATAGGCAGTACATTGCCTCGAATGGTAATCTCACCAGTCATGGCCACATCACTGCGAACCTTTCGACCGGTTAGGCCGGATACCATAGCCGTAGCCATAGTTATACCAGCAGAAGGGCCATCCTTTGGCACTGCTCCCTCTGGAAAATGGACATGAATATCCTGCTTCTCGTAGAAATCCTCTTTCAAGCCCAGCTGGCTCTGACGACTGCGGATATAGGAAAGGGCTGCCTGAGCAGATTCCTTCATTACATCCCCTAGCTTGCCAGTAAGAATCAGCTGTCCCTTGCCTGGGAAAATATTTACCTCTGTAGGAAGAATATCCCCTCCTACCTGAGTCCAGGCCATGCCAGTGCACAGTCCTACCTCTGGCTTCCGCAGAGATTTCTTGTGAGGGAATTTGGCCTTGCCCAGAATATCTGCAAGGTTCTTGGTGCTGACATAAACAGACTCCTCTTCTCCCTCTACAATCTTTCTGGCTGCCTTACGGCAAAGGTGGCCAATTACCCGCTCCAGCTCACGAACGCCAGACTCTCTGGTATATTCATCAATAAGCTGCTGCAGGACGCCAGCCCCCAGACGGATCTGCTTGCCAGACAAACCATTTTTGCTGCGCTGTCTAGGCAGAAGATACCGCTTGGCAATTTCCAGCTTTTCCTGCTGGGTATAACTGGAAAGGGTGATAACTTCCATGCGATCCCGCAATGGTCTTGGAATCCCGCCTAAATCATTGGCAGTCACAATCCACAGTACCTTGGACAAATCAAAAGACAATTCAATATAGTGGTCACTAAAGGTATTGTTCTGAGCTGGATCCAGCACCTCCAACAAAGCAGAGGTAGGATCTCCCTTATAATCACTGCCCATCTTGTCCACCTCATCCAAGAGGAAAACAGGATTGCAGGTACCAGTTTTCTTAAGGGCTTCCAAGATACGGCCCGGCATAGCTCCTACATAGGTACGGCGATGACCGCGGATTTCCGCCTCATCCCGTACACCACCCAGAGAAGCTCTGGCAAATTTCCGTCCCAAAGCTCTAGCCACAGAGCCAGCCAAAGAAGTTTTACCTACTCCCGGCGGACCAACCAGACAAAGAATAGGTGCATTCTGTCCCTCTGTCAGCTGACGCACAGCCAAATACTCCAGAATACGCTCCTTTACCTTCTCCAGACCGTAGTGATCCTTGTTAAGAACCTGCTGAGCACTCTTAATATCATTAATGTCCTTGGATTCAATTTCCCAAGGCAGGCTCAAAAGATTATCTACATAGGTGCTGATAACTGCCGCCTCCTGAGAGGCGCTCTGGGAGCGCTCCAGCCGTTTTAGCTCCTTATCTACGGTTTTCACCACATAGTCAGGATATTTGCCATCCTTCATGCGCTGCTGGAAATCCTCAATATCCCCCTGAATACCGTTCTGATCTCCCAGCTCCTTGTGAATGGCCTTTACCTTTTCCCGCAGATAATATTCCTTCTGAACTTTTTCTATCTGCTTCCGGACACGGCTGCCTATCTTCCGTTCTATTTCCAGAATATCCCGCTCCCGCTTGATAAAGCCGTAGAGACATTCCAAACGAGCCTTAACATCTATGGCCTCCAGAATCCGCTGTCTATCCTCCAGCTTTAGGTTGATATGACCGGCAATCATATCTGCTAAACGGCCAGCATCCTCAATAATAGACACAGACACCATAGCCTCAGCTGGTATTTTCTGGCTGGACTTTACCCACTGCTCAAATTCATGAACCACAACCCGTACCAAAGCCTCCATTTCGGTGGTTTTGACAATGGGATCTTCGTATTCACGAATCTGAGCCTCTATAAACTGGCTTTCCTCCTGATTGACCTCTACAATCTGGCCTCTATGAAGGCCCTCTACCAGCACTCGTACTGCACCATCAGGCAGCTTAACCAAATGCTTAATCTCCGCCACAGTACCTACATTGTAAAGATCCTTTATCTCAGGCTCCTCCACATCTGCATCCCGCTGTGCCAGCAAAAATACATGATGCTCCTCCTGCAACATGGCCTTTTCCAGAGCAGAAATCGAGGGATCTCTACCTGCATCCAGATGTACCATCATATATGGAAATACCATCATCCCCCGCAAGGGAAGAATCGGTAATGTTCGCAAAATTTCATTTTCACTCATAAAATTCACCTCCGTAGAAGTTATAGGTATATATAAATATAGACGCCACCCGGAGGCAACGCCTATATCTTTCACCATATTTTACCTGATATAATCAGGCAGATGCCTCCCGCTGCTGTCCTCCATAGGACAATTCAGGCTCCATGCCCTTCTGTACAACATCCTTAGTTACATGGCAGGTATTAACACCCTCCATAGATGGAATTTCGTACATGACATTCTTCATTATTTTTTCAATAATGGAGCGGAGTCCTCTTGCACCGGTTTTCCGTTTGAGAGCCTCCTGAGCAATAGCTCCCAGAGCCTCCTTATCAAAATTCAGCTCCACGCCATCCAGAGACAGCAAGTGCTGATACTGCTTAACCAAAGCGTTCTTTGGCTTGATCAGAATCTCTACCAAAGCAGCTTCATCCAAAGGAGCAAGGGTTACAACCACTGGCAGACGTCCGATAAATTCCGGTATCAAACCGCTCTTCATCAAATCATCTGGCACCAGCTTCTGCAACAGCTGGCCAATATTCAACTGTTGCTTGGAGTGAATTTCCGCTCCAAAGCCCATGCTCTTTTTGCCGATACGCTTGTTAATAATCTTGTCAATACCGGCAAAGGCACCACCACAGATAAACAGGATGTTGGTGGTATCAATCTGCAAAAGCTCCTGATGTGGATGCTTCCGTCCACCCTGAGGTGGTACTGATGCCACAGTGCCCTCCAAAATCTTCAGCAATGCCTGCTGTACACCCTCTCCAGAAACATCTCTGGTAATGGATGTATTCTCACCCTTGCGAGCAATCTTGTCAATCTCGTCAATATAGATAATTCCCTGCTGGGCCCTTTCTATATTGTAATCCGCAGCCTGTATCAGCTTCAAAAGAACGTTTTCCACATCCTCGCCTACATAGCCTGCTTCTGTAAGAGTGGTAGCATCAGCTACAGCAAAAGGCACATTCAGTATCCGGGCCAAGGTCTGGGCCAGCAGGGTTTTACCGCTGCCGGTAGGTCCCAGCATCAGAATATTGGATTTTTGCAGCTCCACATCCTTTACTTGATGGGGCTTTACCTCTGCCCTGATACGCTTATAATGGTTGTAAACTGCTACCGCCAAAGACTTCTTGGCCTCCTCCTGACCAATAACATACTGGTCAAGAGATGCCTTGATTTCCTTTGGCTTTGGCAGTCCCTGAAGAACATCTTCCTTGTTCTCCTGATCATTCAGCTCACCCTCTATGATGGAATTGCAAATATCAATACACTCATCACAGATGCAAACCCCTGGGCCTGCTACCAGCTTCCGTACCATATCCTCAGATTTGCCACAAAAGGAGCAGACAAGCCCGTCCTGATGATCTACGCTCATGCTACTACCTCCTGTTATTTGGTATCATCTTTCTGGCTGTCAGCCTCTCTGACGATAACCTTATCTACCAAACCGTATTCCACAGCCTCTGCAGCACTCATGAAATTATCACGCTCTGTATCAGCCTCAATCTGCTCCATAGACTTGCCAGTGCGCTGAGACAAAATCTCATTCAACATCTGACGAATCCTCAGCAGCTCCTTGGCCTGAATCTGTACATCGGTGGACTGGCCTCTAGCACCGCCTAATGGCTGATGAATCATAATTCTAGCATTTGGCAAAGCAAAGCGCTTGCCCTTGGCACCTGCAGTAAGCAGCAGGGAGCCCATGCTGGCAGCCTGTCCGATACAGATAGTAGATACATCTGGCTTGATGTACTGCATAGTATCATAGATAGCCATGCCGGCGGTTACTACACCGCCGGGGCTATTGATATATAAATAAATATCCTTATCAGGATCTTCCGCTTCCAGGAAAAGCATCTGAGCCACAATGGTATTGGCCATATTGTCCTCTACCTCGCCGCTAAGAAAGATAATTCTATCCTTCAGCAAACGGGAGTAAATATCGTAGGCACGCTCTCCCTGACCGGACTGTTCCACAACCATAGGAACATAACTCATGAAAATCACCTCATAATAATCGCTGACCAACCAGCAATATAGGCGTTAATTACTCAGCAACGCTGTCCAGAATCATCTGAGCAGTCTTGCGACGGAGAACAGTCTCCACCAAATCTACAGTACGGCCTTGCTGGGTAATAATCTTCTTTACCTCGGCAGCGGTAGCACCATAAGCCTTAGCCATGGACTCAACCTCTGCATCCAGCTCCTCAGCCTCAACCTTGATACCCTCAGCCTTAGCAACAGCCTCCAGAACCAAATCGGTCTTTACGTTGATAGCAGCGGTATCTTTGTAAGTCTCACGCAGCTTGTTAATATCAGTATTTGCATACTGGAGATACATCTCCAGCTTCATGCCCTGCTGCTCCAGACGAAGAGCCAGCTCCTGAATCATAACATTTACGCGGTTTTCAATCATAACCTCTGGAATCTCTACCTCAGCATTTTCAGTAGCCTGCTTGATTACAGCCTCACGCTTCTCAGCCTCGAACTTGCTCTCAGCGGACTTCTCCAGGTTGGAACGGATATCAGCCTTCAGCTCATCCAGAGTCTGGAAGGTGCTTGCCTTCTTAGCGAAATCGTCGTTCAGCTCAGGCAGAACCTTTCTCTTAATGCTCTTTACAGTGCACTTGAATACTGCTGGCTTGCCCTTCAGTTCCTCAGCATGATACTCCTCTGGGAAGGTTACGTTTACATCCATTTCCTCGCCAACCTTGGCACCTACCAGCTGATCCTCAAAGCCTGGGATAAAGCTGTTGGATCCGATCTGCAGAGGATAATCCTTGCCCTCGCCGCCAGCAAAAGCCTCGCCATCAACAAAGCCCTTGAAATCCAAAGTGATGAAATCATCCTTTGCAACAGCAGCGCCTTCCTCAGCCTCAACCATATCAGCCTGACGGTCCAGCATGCGAGTCAGCTGAAGCTGTACAGCCTCGTCATCAACCTCGTCCTTCTTAACATCAACCTTCAAGCCCTTGTAGTCGCCCAGCTTAACCTCTGGCTTCTTGGTAGCAGTAACCTTGAATACCAGATCCTTGCCCAGCTCCTTGGTGGTAACATCAAACTCAGGACGAGTTACGATATCAATCTCCTTCTCCTTAATAGCCTCGAAGAACTTCTTTGGAGCAATAGCCTCAACAGCCTCGTCCAGAATGTACTCCTGACCTACAGTACGCTCAACAATCTTCTTAGGAGCCTTGCCCTTGCGGAAGCCAGGGATGTTAACCTTGGCAGCAACCTTCTTGTATGCAGCCTCATAAGCCTTATCCAGCTCAGCAGCTGGTACAGTAATTTCCAATTCTACCTGAGAGTTTTCCAATTCCTTTACATTAACTTCCATTGTGTCAAATGACCTCCTGAATAATATTTGTGTTGGGAATACCATGCAAGAGCACAGGCTTCCCCATTCTTAACCATAGTACACCAAAACATAATACCACAAATCAGCATATAACACAAGCATTCTTTTGGTTTACAATACCTGGGCAAAAAAAAATTCCGCCACTACCTCAGGGGCAGCATCAGTAATGACGGAATTTCTTTCTTATTTGGTTTTCTTATCCTCCATACGCAGGAAGTCCCGGCTTCGGTAGGCAGCTCTTTCTATATCAAACATCCCTACCAACTCCTTTACCGCCTGAGTTGGAGAAACAATCCCTTTCAGCACAGCCTCTTTTACCTCTGGCATCCTGCCGGTAATCACAGGATCCTCAAAGAACAGGCTGTGGAGATGTTCATCAATCATGCTGTTCATCCACTCCAGCAGCTGATGCTGCCGCCGTTTCTGAAACACACCGCTATCTGTAGTCATCTCCTTGAAGGCCTGAATCACCTTCCATAGTTCCGGTAAACCGAATTTGGTATAGGCTGAGCACATATAGGCATGGGTTGGCCAACCTGGAGTGGCCGGGCGAATATATTCTATCATCCGTTCATATTCGCCTCTTGCCACCTTGGCCTTGAGAAGATTATCTCCATCAGCCTTGTTAATAACAATGGCATCTGCCAACTCCATAATGCCCTTTTTTATACCCTGTAAATCATCCCCCGCACCAGTCAGCACCACCAGCATAAAGAAATCTACCATAGACCTGACCGTGGTTTCTGACTGACCTACACCAACGGTTTCGATTAAGATAATATCATACCCTGCCGCTTCACACATTAACATGGTTTCCCGGCTCTTCCGGGCCACACCGCCCAGAGTCCCTCCAGCAGGGGAAGGCCGGATAAAGGCCTCCTTCCTACGGGAAAGAGTTCCCATTCTGGTTTTATCTCCCAGAATAGAGCCCTTGGTCACAGAACTGGTAGGATCTACAGAAAGCACAGCCACTCTGTGGCCAGCATCACAAAGCATATTGCCAAAAGCCTCTATAATTGTACTCTTGCCTGCACCTGGCACGCCGGTTATTCCTATGCGCAATGCCTTGCCGGTGTGAGGCAGCAGTCTCTGCAAAACCCGCTGAGCCTTGGCAAAATGCTTAGAGCTGTTGCTTTCAATAAGAGTTATGGCTCTGGACAGCACCATGCGGTCCCCTTTCAAAACGCCATTTACATATTCATCCTCTGACATGATAAGGCGCCGCTTAGGCTTCATCTTGCCACTGGTCAGCATGGGATTAATATTGCCTACAGTGGTATCCTTGATGCCCTCAATGCCTCCCATAACACTACAGGCAAACTTTTCATTAGGCTCCTCTGGAACCCAGCTGGGCTTTGATGTTGTATATTCAGCCATAACTCACACTCCTTGCCTTTAATCTTCCTCTGCCATTTCGTCCTTGGCACGCTGAATCAACAAGGTCAGCAGCTTGATACCTGCCTCCGGAATATTTGTACCAGGGGCAAAGATAGCCACAGCACCGCTCTTGTACAGGAAATCATAATCCTGTACTGGAATAACCCCTCCAATGCAGACCATAATATCCTCGCGGCCCAGTTTTGCCAGCTCCTCTACCAGCTGAGGCAGCAATGTATTGTGACCAGCAGCCAAGGAGCTGAAACCTACCATGTGAACATCATTATCTACTGCATCCTGAGCAGTTTCCTCTGGAGTCTGGAACAGTGGGCCTACATCAACATCCCAGCCCATATCCGCAAAGGAAGAAGCAATAACCTTCTGGCCTCTATCATGGCCATCCTGTCCCATCTTGGCTACGAAAATACGAGGCCGACGACCAGTCAGCTCCTCAAATTCATCTGCCATTTCCCGAGCCTTCTCCAGCTCCGTCTTGTCAGTAAACTCTGAGGAATAAACACCAGAAATAGTATGGATAACAGCCTGGAAACGGCCGGAAACCTTCTCCACCGCATCAGAAATCTCACCCAGAGAAGCATGGGCTCTGGCTGCATCTACCGCAGCCTCCAACAGGTTGCCGTTATCTCTGGACTCAGCAGCCTTGGTAATGCCCTCCAGGCAGCGGCGTACATCATCATCGTTACGCTCTGCTCTCAGTTTTTCCAAGCGCTCAATCTGAGCCTGACGTACAGCAGTGTTATCAATAGCCAGAATCTCCAGAGGATCCTCTTTATCCAAACGATATTTGTTCAGACCAATAATAGACTCATTGCCGGAGTCAATCTGAGCCTGACGGCGGGCTGCTGCTTCCTCAATACGCATCTTAGGCAAACCGCTGGAAATAGCCTTAGCCATACCGCCCAGAGCCTCAACCTCCTGAATATGAGCCCAAGCCCTGCGAATAATCTCATTGGTAAGAGCCTCCACATAATAGGAACCGCCCCAAGGATCAATAATCTTGCACACACTGGTTTCATCCTGAATGTACAGCTGGGTATTACGAGCAATACGGGCAGAGAAATCAGTAGGCAAGGCAATAGCCTCATCCAAGGCGTTGGTATGCAAGGACTGGGTATGTCCCAGGGCGGCACCCATAGCCTCCATCAAAGTTCTGGATACATTGTTAAATGGATCCTGAGCTGTCAGGGACCAGCCTGAGGTCTGACAGTGAGTACGGAGAGCCATAGATTTATTGTCCTGAGCCCCAAAGGATTTTACAATCTTAGCCCACAGCACACGGGCTGCCCTCATCTTGGCAACCTCCATAAAGTAGTTTTTGCCAATAGCCCAGAAGAAGGACAAGCGCTTGGCAAAGGCATCTACAGGCAGACCAGCCTTGATACCTGTGCGGATATACTCCAAACCATCAGCCAGAGTGTAGCCCAACTCAATATCAGCTGTAGCACCAGCCTCCTGCATATGATAGCCGGAAATGGAAATACTGTTGAACTTAGGCATATATTTGGTGGTATATTCAAAAATATCACCGATAATACGCATGGACATTTCTGGTGGGTAAATATAAGTATTACGCACCATGAATTCCTTGAGAATATCATTCTGAATAGTACCAGCCATAACTTTTTTGTCTACGCCCTGCTCCTCGCCGGAAAGGATATAGAAAGCCAGGATAGGCAGTACCGCACCGTTCATGGTCATGGACACAGACATCTGGTCCAAGGGAATACCGCTGAACAGAATACGCATATCCAGAATGGAGTCAATAGCAACGCCAGCCTTACCTACATCACCCAGCACACGAGGATTATCTGAGTCATAACCTCTATGGGTTGGCAAGTCAAAGGCAATGGACAGACCTTTCTGACCAGCAGCCAGGTTGCGGCGGTAGAAAGCGTTAGATTCCTCTGCCGTGGAGAAACCTGCATACTGACGAACTGTCCAAGGACGGAATACGTACATGGTAGAATATGGACCACGGAGACAAGGTGGAATACCGCTGGCAAAGTCCAAATGATTCATATGGTCATATTCATCGTGGTTATATATAGGCTTGATAGGAATATGCTCCATGGTTTTGCCTGTCAGCGCATCAAAACCAGCACCTGCTGCAGATTCAAACAGCTTTTGCCAATCCTGTGAGCTGTGGCCGGGAACATCCTTCAAATTCATATTGCTAAAATCAGGAAAAGCAGCCATTACTCAATCATCCCCTTCCTCTTCTGCAAAAGCTGCAGGATAGCGTAGCAGTTGGCACGAACATTGATGTATTCATCAATTCCTGCTTCCTTATAGGTTTCTGCCAAATCAGCCGGTGCCGCACCAGCCAGGAACACAATCGCATTTGGCAGTACCTCATGAAGCTTTGGTGCCAAGGCAGGCACAATCTCTGGATAAGTAGCATCTGTAGAACAGATAACAACTGCATCTGCTCCAGATTCACCAGCTGCCTGAGCTGCTTCCTCTACGGTCTGGAAACCATTGTTGCCCATAACCTGGAAAGCACCTACCTGCAGGAAGCCTGTGGTAAAGTCTGCTCTAGCCTTGTGCTGAGGAATTGGCCCCATATTGGCCAGGAAGATTTTCACATTATCATTATGAGCTGCCTTATAGTCCTCGGTAACCATGCGGAGAGCTTCATAGCGTTCACTCCAGCGATGAGGAGCAATAGGTTCCACCGCCTCACTATCAGTATCCTTATTCAATGCCTGACGCACCATAGCTAGGGTAGCACCAGCCTTAAAGGCATCTACAGCCTGACAAACAGTACAGCCCTCCTTGCCAATATTCTGCAGGGCATTCTGCTGGAAATCCTTGTCCATATCAGCCTCATAATCGGCAATAGCCTGACTGCGAAGCTTTTTGTTCACTGCAAAATCCTCTGGTCTTGCATCAAGCCGTTCCTCAGTCATATTAGGATACATATTGCTGCCTACAATGCGGTCACGACGCAGTTCCAGCTTCTTGAACCGCTGAGCTAAAATGTCTGCAATCTGCTGCTGAGGATATTTTTCCTCCAAAGCTGGAATAATACCACCCTTGCCCTCAACAACTTGGAACTCAGCCCAGATTTTTTCCTTGATTTCCTTGGTCAGGCTTTCCACCGCCCAGGAACCACCGGCAGGATCTATAGGCTGTAAAAGGCCAAATTCCTCTTGCAGCATAATCTGAACATTTCTGGCAATACGGCGGGAGAATTCATCACCCTTGCGAATAGGCTCATCAAAGGTGCCATTTTCAAAGGATTCCAAACCGCCAACTACACCGGAGAACATTTCCGAAGTGTTCCGCAACATATTTACATAAGGATCATACTTGGTCTTGAAAAACAGGGCTGGCTTGCCGTGAATATGAATCCGCTGGGCCTCCTGACTGCCCCCAAAAGCCTCCACAATCTGAGCCCAGATAGGACGGACAGCTCTCAACTTGGCAATCTGCATAAAGAAGTTGGCTCCCATGGAGAAGACAAACATGATCTGCTGGGCAGCTTCATCTGCCGTCATGCCTCTTTCCATCATGGCCCGCATATAATCAGTGGCTACAGCAAGACTATAAGCGATTTCCTGCACATCATTGGCACCGCCACGGCTGAAAACATCACTTCTAATCAAGCAGGTTTTTACCCCTGGGGCATTCTGCTGACACCATTTAGCAGCAGCATAGGCCTCGTCGTAAAGACTGGAGAGATTCTCTACATTTTTCCCCTTTTCCACCAGTTCAATAACAGGATTTCCCCCGATAACACCCTTTAATGTTGCTGGCTTAATACCAGAAGACTGAACTGCTGCCATAACCAGAGAAAGCATGGGCAGAGCAGAGGCACCTGTATACATATGCAAAGGATATTTATCCAGCTTCAAATCAGAAAGCAAGGTATGCATATCATCCAGGGTACTTACACTGCAGCCCTCCTCACCAGGCTTATCTGCCTCATTGGCATCCTGACAGGCCAGAGTAGCCTTGTCCAAGCGGATATTATAAACCGTGGAACCCTTTTCCTGTTCATGAATCAACAGCTTGTTATTCTCCTGAGGCATGGTCAAATCACAGGACTGGGCAATACCCCAAGGGGCCTTGATATAACCATTGGGAGATGCTCCCCGCAGAAAATCATCCATACCGGGGAAGGAATCCTTAGGCAGAATATCTTCTGTGGTGACCCTGAAATACATAGGGGAAAAGGTGATTCCCTCATAGGTCTTGGTGTACATCTTCTTTTCAAAGGGTGCTCCCTTTAACAGGGCAATACAGGCATCCTTCCACTCTTCGTAGGTAGGCGGCGCAAACTCATCCAAAGGAACATCAGGAAAAACAGTCTGCTGTTCTGCTTTTTTCAGAATGGCCTGAAGATCCATTTCTCCTTCACTCATACAACAACCTCCTTCAACTAAAAAATCCATCTGCCAGAATGTGCAGACGGATTGCGTAAAATCCATCCCCTACCCATCGCTCGCAGGTCCAAGCAATAAATTTGTACAACCAAATATTGCTAACGGTGACGATAAAACAGGCAGTTCTCCTGACTTGGCCTCATTGCTCCACACGCCTTCCCAGGGATGCTTCCCCAGTGACATAATTGTGCTTCGCTCTTCCTTACAGTGGCGGGACCGTTCCGGCTTATACCGGATTCTCTATTAAGTCTGATACACAGACACCTGTCCTTAACTATGAAACTAACTATATTTTACAGCTATAATGTATTATTGTCAATTACTTTATCCTATCATTAGACAAATTATTACATTATTTATTATTGTTATAGATTCTATGTTTATACGTTATAATATCCTTGAAGATGTTTCCCATATTTATAAATAACATAATGCTATGCCAATAACAAAATTGTATAAAAAAGCTATCACCATTCTGAAAAGATGATAGCTTTAAAGCATATAAAATTTTAATCCTCGGTAATTACCACATTAACCCCGATACCCCCATTATACTGGCAGATGATTTCCTTTAGCTCTGCCACATCCTGATTGTACATACGGATACAGCCCTCGGAAGCATTGGTGCCAATACTGTTAGGATCATGGGTGCCATGAATACCTATACCATCCCAGCCTGTGTTGAGAGAGATAAACCAAGGTCCATAGGCGCCAGCAATTTCTCCATTGCCATCCCCAAAGTCATGGGTCCAATTGCCAGCATAATAAACATCCTCCACCACAAAAGGAATGGTGGCAGAAGGAACCCAGTTTCCTGCCCCAGGAATGGAATACTCCATATAGCCCCAGCTAATAGGTGTACGATGATCCCCCGGACGCTCCTTATCCCCAGAATTCATGGCTGTGGCAATAGGATATACCCTTATAGGCTGGTCATTGCCCTTCTCAAACAGCTCCAAGGTATGAGGCAGCTTGTGAATATGGATTCTATACTGCTGACTACCAAAATCCGTAGAAGGCCAAGCCGCCAATGCCCTGCTGGCTGGCATTAGTGCCATCCCTACAAACAACACAAAAACAAAGGCATATGCCATTACACGATAACATATTCTACGCATTTCAGTCACAACCTTTCCTGTCTAATCTCTCCACCGCCGAATTCTGCCATAACCTCACCATCATTCTGACTGTTCCTGAAACAATATCATCTGCTCCTGAGTAAGAGAGTTTGTATCCGGTGCCGGCAGCTCCGGCAAATCCCCCAAATCCTTTAGTCCGAAACACTGAAGAAAGGTATCTGTTGTACCATAGAGAATCGGCCGGCCAATGGTATCCTTACGGCCCAGCTCTTTAATAAGCTCCATTTCCAAAAGCCGGGACATAATCTTCTCAATGCGAACCCCCCGAATATGCTCTATTTCCTGTTTGGTAATAGGCTGTTTAAAGGCAACAATCGATAGGGTTTCCATAGCTGCCTGAGACAAATGCTTGTCCCGCTCCTCCCCCAAGCGCTGTACATAGTCATAATAATCCATATTAGTAGCCAATTGCCAGCCACCAGCTATCTGCTGCAGCTGCAATCCGCTGTGACGCTCCAACAGCTCCTGACGATAATTATCCAGCAGCTGCTCCAGCCTTGGACCATCAATTTGGAGAATTTCCAGCAAGGCGCCGTTACTTACAGGCTCGCCACTAGCAAAAAGCACTGCCTCCAAAGCTCCCATCAGCCTATCCATGCTGTACCTCCCTCTCCATGACTTCCTCTGGCTCCGGCTCTCCATGTGCAGAGGCTTTATCTCCTACATGAACCGCAATTTCTATTTCCCCATACTGATTCTGCTGATAAACAGAAATAGTTTTCAGCTTTATCAGCTCCAGCACCGCCAAAAAAGTAGCAATCAGCTCACTGCGGCTATGACCGCTAAAGACAGCAAAAAAGTTCATTTTGCCGTCCTGCTGATGCAACTTGGAAATCAGCTCCTCCATTTTTTCTTCTATGGTATATTCCTCATGGGACACCAATACTGGCGGCAGCTTCAGCTCCTGCCTTACGGCAATAACATTGGCAAAGGCCTCCACCAGCTCATGGAGGGACAACTGTCTAGGAGCCAAATGCCTAACCGGTATATCCATAGGCTCTCTGGTGAGACACCGTCCCTGAACCTGCTGCATTTCCTCCATAACATTGCTGACTTCCTTGAATCTCTTATACTCCAAGATTCTTTCAATCAGCTCCTGACGAGGATCTGCCTCCTCCTCATCCTCCTGGGACTTAGGAGGCCGAGGCAGCAGCATACGGGATTTTATCTGCACCAAAGTAGCCGCCATGATAATAAATTCACTGGTTATCTCAATATTAAAACTGCGATACCTATCCAGATACTCTATATACTGCTCCGTAAGAGAAGCAATGGGGATATCATAAATATCTATTTTATTCTTGTCAATCAGGTGCATCAGAAGCTCCATAGGCCCCTGAAAACACTCCAGATTGATGGAATACTGTTCCATTTTTCTATTTAGCCCCGATACTTGGCAGCCTGAGCCTCAATCAAATCCTTGTCAGCAAAATAGTTAATCTGCATAGCATTCTTAACATCCTGCAGAGTTGCCTCAGCCACCTCTCTAGCCTTGTCACTACCAGCCTTGAGAATATCATATACAGCAGCAATATCCTTCTCGTACTCACGACGACGGGCACGAATAGGCTCCAGCTCAGCCTGTACAATGCTGTTCAGGAAACGCTTAATCTTTACATCCCCCAAACCGCCACGGGTATAATGCTCCTTCAATTCATCCAGATTCTTGTACTCTGGCAGATACTTGGCAAAATCCTCTGGCTTGCTGAAAGCCTCCAGATAGGTAAATACAGTATTACCCTCCAGATGACCTGGATCAGATATCTTGATATGTGTAGGATCTGTATACATATTCATAATCTTCTGCTGAGCAGTCTTTTCATCATCAGAAAGATAAATACAATTGCCCAGAGACTTACTCATCTTGGCCTTGCCATCCGTACCTGGAAGACGACGACAAATATCATTGTCTGGCAGCATAATATCAGGCTCCACCAAGGCATCAGTATTATAGATACGGTTAAAACTGCGTACAATCTCCTTGGTCTGCTCCAGCATAGGCAGCTGATCCTCACCTACTGGCACAAGGGTAGCCTTGAAAGCCGTAATATCTGCCGCCTGACTGATAGGATAGCAGAAGAAACCTACTGGAATACTGCCACCAAAGCCACGCATCTGAATCTCAGATTTTACGGTAGGATTACGCTGAACACGGGAAACAGTAACCAAATTCATGTAGTAGAAGCTCAGCTCTGTCAGCTGTGGCACCATAGACTGAATGAACAGGGTGGATTTTGCTGGATCCAATCCTACAGAAAGATAGTCCAAAGCTACCTCGATAATGTTCTGACGAACCTTCTCTGGATTGTCAAAATTATCCGTCAAAGCCTGTGCATCAGCAATCATGATATAAATATCATCAAACTCGCCGGAGTTCTGCAGCTCAACCCTCCGCTTCAAAGAACCTACATAATGTCCCATATGAAGCTTGCCTGTTGGTCTGTCACCTGTTAAAATAATCTTTTTCATCTTGCGAAAATCCTCCCCATCTGTAGTCTGCTATAGCTTCCTTTATACTATCGACAAATGGCCCAGACTAGCCATTTTTAAATTATAACCCCTATAATCAGATTAAATACACTTAACACCAGTCTTTGCAATGGTATCAAAATCATGGTCAAAAACGGTGTCATCATCAAAAATATTAAAATTATAAAGCTGTACCGCTCCAAGGACATCAGCTTATAGGCCAGCCTCCCCGGCAGCAGCACCATCAATACTTTGGAACCATCCAAAGGTGGCAATGGCAGCATATTGAAAATGGCAAAGTTAATATTAAACAGTACCATCATGGACAATACCAGCCGTACTCCCTCAGAAAACATCCCCAGCTTAAACAGTACCGCCATGGCCAGCAAGGAAATAAAGGCCACCAGCAGATTAGCTACTGGGCCTGCCAATGCCACCAGCAGCTCCCCCTGTCGCCAATTACGGAAATTTCTGGCATTGATCATTACAGGCTTGGCCCAGCCAAAGCGGACTACCAACAACATAATCAATCCTATGGGATCTATATGAGCCATTGGATTCAGGGTAAGCCGCCCTGTCATTCTAGGGGTAAAGTCACCCATAACATCTGCTGCCTTGGCATGGGCATATTCATGTATTACCAAAGCAATAATCAAGCCCGGCAGACCTGCTATAAGCCCTGTTAGGCTAAAATCAAACATAAAACCCTCCTGTCATTTCCAGACCAACCATATACCGCTGAACCCAGTCTGGATTTCTGCTTATTTCTGCAGCTCTCTATAAAGCAAAATCGCAACTATAGACTTGGCATCACAAATTTCTCCAGATTTTACCTTTGCCATAGCTTCATCCATAGTCAGCAGGACCACATTGATAAATTCATCCTCATCAGTATGCTGCTTGCCCGGGGTCAAACCATCTGCTGCATAAACATAGATAAACTCATTGGAAAAGCCCACCGTTGTAGCCAACTTAGTAAGGAAATGATACTTATCTGCCTCATAGCCGGTTTCCTCAGACAGCTCCCGCTTAGCGCACACCAAAGGCTCCTCGTCCACAGCATCCAGCTTGCCTGCTGGAATTTCCAAGGTGACCTGCTGAATAGGGTAACGATATTGACGGACAAAAATCATCCGTCCATCTGGCAGCACCGGCAAAACAGCAGCTGCGCCGGGATGCTTTATCCATTCCCGCACAGATTTATTGCCATTAGGCAGCTCCACATAATCTCTTTTTACATGCAGCAAAGTGCCATCAAAAATATCCTCACTGCTTAACTTTTTTTCAATCAAATCTTCATCCATTTTTCTTGTACTCCTCTTTCTTAACACCTGCATAGGCAATCATTTCTCTGGCATTATCCAAAGATGCCGAGGACACATTGGCTCCAGAGGCCATTCTGGCAATTTCATTAACCCGCTCCCCAGTGGTTAGAGGATGAATCACGGTTGATGTCTGATTGTCAATAACATGCTTGCTAATATATAAATGGGTATCTGCCATACAGGCAATCTGTGGCAGATGGGTAATACACAATACCTGACGGTGAGCAGCCACCATAGCAATCCTCTCTGCCACCATCTGGGCGGTTCGACCACCAATACCAGTATCTATTTCATCAAATACCATGCTGGCTGGTGAACCGTCTCTATTGGCCGTAACGGTCTTGATAGCCAAGGCAATACGGGAAAGCTCACCACCAGAGGCCACCTTTTGAATGGAACGAGGCTCCTGCCCCGGATTAGCTGAGAACAGAATGGCCAGCTTATCACAGCCATTGGCAGACAATTCCTGCCCTGCCTCCACTTGTATCTGGAATCTAGCATTGGCCATTCCCAGAGCCTGCAAATGCTTTTCTATCCCCTGAGATAATTTATCTGCTACAGTTTGGCGCAAAGCAGAAATTTCCTTTGCCCTCTGGGCGGCAGTCTGCTTTTTCTCCTCCAGCTCCTGTTGCAACTGAGCTATATCTTCATCGTAGTTTTCAATGCTGTCCAATTCCTGACGGCATTTTTCCCCATGAGCCAGTACAGCCTTAACATCAGCACCATATTTCTTCCGCAACTTATCTATAACATCCATGCGGCTTTGAAGCTGATCCAATAGACGAGGATCAAATTCCAAGGAATCCATATAATCCCTTACCTCATAGCCAGCTTCCTTAATCTGCACGGTTGCCTCACTAAGGATTTCAATAACTCCCTCCAGAGAATCATCAAAGCGATTCAGTCCTCGCAGGCTTTCCACAGCCTCCTCCAAACCGCTGACTACCCCAATGCCGTTAGCACCGCCGCCATATAAAAGCTGACAGGCATTACTGCCATAACGGGAAATCTTCTCCCCATTGGTCATTTTGTCAATACGGCGCTGCAGCTCCTCATCCTCACCCTCCTGCAGTTGGGCGGATTCAATTTCCTGCAGCTGCCACCGCAGCATATCCTGACGCTGAGCATAATCCTGACAAGCCGCCTGCTTGTCCTCCAAAGCCTGATTAGCCTCACGATAAGCAGTGTAAAGCTTTTTATATTCCCCTAAAGCCTTCATCAGCTCCTGACTGCTGCCATCCACCAAATCAAGCTGATTCTCCTGCTTTAACAAGGACAGGTTTTCATTCTGACCATGAATATCCACCAGCAAAGTTCCCAGCTTTTTCAAAACAGCCAAGGTAGTATGGCTGCCGTTAATGAGAATACTGCCTCGGCCAGCAGCGGTTATCTGACGGGTAATAATCAGCTCATCCCCATCAGTATTTATCAATTGCTGATGAAGATATTCCTTTACTGCTGGCTGCTGTTCCAAGCTAAAAACAGCCTCCACCCGCATCCATTCACAACCGGTGCGAATCATATCCGTAGTCAGCCTTCGGCCTAGCATAGCCCCCAAAGCATCTATAAGAATGGATTTACCAGCACCTGTTTCACCAGTAAGGATATTCAATCCCTTATCAAATTCAATCTGGACATGCTCCAGCAGAGCAAAATTCCAAACAGTCAGTGTATTAAGCATAAAATTCCCCTACTCCGGCTCACTCGCTGGTAATCATATTTCTCATATGCTCAGCCACATTCTGGGCAGACACACCCTGCTTTACGATTACCAAAATTGTATCATCTCCTGCCACCGTGCCAAGCAGCTCTGGCCAATGGGCATTATCCAAGGCAAAAGCCACTGTCCCGCCTGCCCCAGGATGAGTCTTAATAACAATCAAATTGCCACTGGACTCTATATGGGTTACCACATCCTGAAAAATTTTCTGCATCTTCACCTCAGAATGAGCTCTTTGCAAATCCGTTGGAAAAGCATATCTGTATTTGCCCCGTCCATATGGCACCTTTACCAAATGCAGCTCCTTAATATCTCTGGATACAGTAGCCTGGGTAACATCTATTTTCTGTTCCCGCAGAATAGCTGCCAGCTCCTCCTGAGTTTCAATGCTCTGGGCCTCTACAATAGCCTTGATTTTTGCTTGTCGGTAATTTTTCACTGCTCTCACCCCGTCAAACCACATTTTGCCTTACGGCTCATTTACACACTTTTTAATCCTGCTAACCTTTAATCATAAGCTGCGCCACAATTTATTCTTCAAGGTATAATAATAATTTCGATCCTCAAACTTAATAATCTTGGCGACATTCTTTGCTTTGCGGACAGTTATCTCATCCCCTGGCATCAAGGGGTAGCTCTCCTGCCCATCCAAGGTAATCTGAATATCCTGATGGACAGCGGCAATATGTATCCGCACATAGTCCTCATCAGAGATAACCATAGGACGCACCTCCAGAGTATGAGGACAGATGGGCGTAATCAGCAGTGCCTTCACGGCAGGATTGATTACCGGACCACCAGCAGATAAGGAATAAGCTGTAGAACCTGTTGCTGTGGAGACAATAACTCCATCTGCCTTATAATCAGTCATGCGACAGCCATCCACGCTAACACCTAGATGCAGCATTCTGGACACACCACCCTTGCCAATAACAATATCGTTCAGGGCATGTCCCAAAAACTTCTTTTCTCCACGACTACACTGGAAACTGGAAATAACCGTGCGTTCTTCTATATAGTACTGGTTATCCAGCAGCTTTTGCAGCCTGCTTTCCAGCTCTGGCACCTCAATATCCGCCAAAAAACCCACATTGCCGATATTAATACCACAGCAGGGAATATCCTTGGCATAAAGCTGACGGCAGACTCCTAGCAGAGTGCCATCCCCCCCTATGCTTAAACCAATATCCGCATTCTGGATATCCTTATTTTTAACTGCCAGCTCCGGATAGCCGAATTTTTCTGCTGGCTCCCTCAGCATAATCAGCCGAACGTCCTTATCAGCAAAAAAATCCATAATACGCTTTAACACGCCAGCAGATTCTATTTTGTCTGTATTTGGAAAAACAGCTATTGTCTTCATTTGTCCAATGCTCCATGAGCTGCCTGCACTGTAGACAATACTAACTCATCGGTAACACCATCTACTGCAGCAGCATCCTTGCTTAGCCAGATTAGATACTCAATATTGCCCTCTGGGCCTTTCACAGGTGAGAAGGTCAAGGCCTTAGGCACCAGCTCCAGCTGGCGCACCAGTGATACAATCCGGAAAATAACTTCTTCATGTACCTTGGCATCCCTTACAACGCCCTTTTTGCCAACCTTTTCCCGGCCAGCCTCAAACTGAGGCTTAATCAGGGCTACAATTTCACCAGCAGGCTGCAGCATAGCCTTCACCGCTGGCAATACCTTCTCCAAGGAAATAAACGCCACATCTATGGAAGCCAAATCCACGGGCTGTCCCAGCTGCTCCGGGGTAACGTTGCGCACATTGGTACGCTCCATATTAACCACCCGTTCATCTGTACGAAGACTCCAGGCCAACTGGCCATAACCTACATCAATGGCAAAAACCTTGATAGCACCATTTTGCAGCATACAGTCAGTAAAGCCACCTGTAGAGGCGCCAATATCTGCTGCCACCTTGCCTTGCAGGGATACACCAAATTCCTTAATGGCCTTTTCCAGCTTCAGGCCGCCTCGGCTTACATAGGGCAAATCATTGCCCAAAAGGCGGATTTCTGCCTCTGGCTTAACCATAGTGCCTGCTTTATCTATTTTCTGACCATCCACCAGCACCAAACCAGCCATGATGGTGGTTTTTGCCCGCTCTCTGCTCTGAACAAGATTTCTCTTGACCAGCAGTACATCCAGTCTTTCCTTAGCCATCAATCTATACCACCAATTTTTTCTACAATTTTATCTGCAATCTGCTGTGGCAGCAAGCCACACAGCTCCAAAAGCTCAGAACAAGAACCCTGTTCCACAAATTCATCTGGGATACCAAAACGCATGATAGGCAGCATATGATTAGCATCTGCCAAATACTCCAATACAGCCGAGCCAAAACCACCTGCCAAAGCATTTTCCTCCAGGGTTACCAAAAGCCGTGGCTTTTTAACCAAAACCTGCTCCAACAGCTCCCTATCCAGTGGCTTAACAAACCGCATATTAACCACCGTGGTTTTAATATTAGCCATATTCAGCATGGAACCTGCTTCTACTGCCTTTAGCACCATGCTTCCCACAGCCAACAACACTACGCCGCTGCCATCCCCGGAAAGGATTTCTCCCTTGCCAATAGGCAGCTTCTCCAGCCCTCCCTCCAAAGGAGTACCAGTGGCATTGCCTCTTGGATAGCGCACTGCCGATGGCCCCTCATATTGAGAAGCTGTGTACAGCATATGCCGCAGCTCGTTTTCATCCTTAGGAGCCATAATCACCATATGAGGTATATGCCGTAAATAGGAATAATCAAATACCCCATGATGGGTAGGGCCATCTGCTCCTACCAGCCCTGCTCTGTCCAAACACAGGGTTACTGGCAGCTCCTGTAAGCAAATATCATGAACTACCTGATCATAGGCTCTCTGAGCAAAGGTAGAATACAGAGCCACCATAGGATGGGCTCCTGCTGCAGCCATACCAGCTGCCATAGTTACTGCATTCTCCTCAGCAATACCCACATCAAAAAATCTCTCTGGGAACTGCTGGGCAAAGGCCTTTAAACCAGTTCCTGAAGGCATTGCCGCCGTAATAGCCACAATATCATGGTTCTGCCAGCCCAGCTCTATCATGGTCTGACTGAAGATTTCCGTATAGGATGGCGGAGCATCCTGCTTCTTGATTACCTGGCCATTAGCCTTATTAAATCGGCTGATGCCATGGAATTTATTAGGATTTTCCTCCGCCGGCAAATAGCCCTTGCCCTTACGGGTGCGGACATGAACCAGCACCGGCCCCTCCACCTGGGACAGCTGTTGGAAAACATCCTGCATAGCCTGAATATTATGCCCATCCAGCGGGCCAATATAGGTAAAGCCCAATTCCTCAAACCAGCTGCCAGAGCTGATAGCCGCCTTCACGCCATCCTTCAGGCATTCTGCTGTTTTGAAAACAGTGTCCCCTATGCGAGGAATATTCCGCAAAAATCCCTCAATATCCCTTTTCGCCTTGACATACTGAGGAGCCAGCTTAATTCTGGACAGGTATTCTGACAAGGCCCCCACATTTTTGTCTATGGACATCTCATTGTCATTAAGGATTACCACCAGACGACGGCCAGAAGCACCAGCAGAATTAAGCCCCTCATAGGCTTCACCGCCAGTTAAGGCCCCATCCCCAATAATGGCAATAACATTGTAGTCTTTACCCTCCAGATCCCTGACAATGGACATACCTACAGCAGCAGAAATAGAGGTACTGGCATGACCAACACCAAAGGCATCACAATCAGATTCCTTCCGCTTAGGAAAACCAGTTATACCATGGAGCTGGCGCAGGGTATGAAATCTATCCTTACGACCAGTCAATATCTTGTGGGAATAGGCTTGATGCCCCACATCCCAGATAATCTTATCCTGTTGAGGGTTAAATACACTGTACAATGCCAGTGTCAAATCAACTGTTCCCAGACTTGGTGCCAAATGCCCCCCATTATCGGCACAGGTATCTATAATCATCCGTCGCAGCTCAACTGACAGATTCTTTAGCTGGGACAGAGACAATCTTTGTATATCCCCGGGACACTTTATCCCATCCAGTATCTGCTCCAAAAAGCTCTCCCCTTTTTTATTTATTACGCTCCAAAAGCATCTCTACCAGCTCTTTCAGGAAGGATGCCTTGTCCCCAAATACTTCCAAGGCCTCCACTGCCTGAGCCACAGTATCAGCAGCCAGACGACGAGCCTCCTCCAAGGAGGTCAGGGTTACGTAGGTAGACTTGTCATTGCGCTCATCACTGCCTACCGGCTTGCCAATAACAGCTTCATCCCCTACCACATCCAAAATATCATCAGTAATCTGGAAGGCCAAACCAAAGCAATCAGCGTAGGTAGTCAAAGCCTCCAGCTGCTTCTCGTCAGCATGAGCCATAATAGCACCACTGCGGATAGCCGCTCTGAACAATGCACCGGTTTTGCCCATATGCATTTTCCGCAGCTCCTCCATGGAAATTCGTTTTCCTTCGGACAGCATATCAATAACCTGTCCCCCTACCATGCCATTAGGGCCGGCAGCAATACTCATTTCCTTGACAACCTGCAGCAAAAGCTCCGCAGGTACATGGGGCTGACGCAGGATAACCTCAAAGGCCTGTGTCAGCAGGGCATCTCCTGCCAGAATGGCCATTGCCTCACCATAAACCTTATGGTTGGTCAGCTTGCCACGACGATAATCATCGTTATCCATAGCTGGCAAATCATCATGAATCAAGGAATAGGTATGAATCATCTCTATACCACAGGCAGCCTGAATAAAATCAGTTCCCTTGGCTCCTACAGCCTCTGCTGCCGCCATTAAGAGAATAGGGCGCAATCTTTTGCCCCCGGCAGTAAGGCTGTATTCCATGGAAGCTGCCAACTCAGGCACCAAGGCCTTATCCTTGCCCAGCTCCTTTACCAAGGCTTCTTCAACCAGCTTGATACGCTCATTCCACTGCTTTTTGTCCATTACTGCTCCCCCTCTATGATCAGCTGCTGTTCCACAATCTCTCCCTTAGAGGATTCCTGCAGCACAATATCCATTTTTTTTTCTGCCTGTTTCAAGGCATCCATACATTTGGCAGACAATTCCATACCCTTGGTATAATCTGCCACAATATCCGCCAAGGGCGACTGACCCTTTTCCAGACGAAGAACAATATTCTCCAGCTCCTGAAGATTTTCCTCAAAGGAAGCCTGTTTTTTTCTTGGCATATTATACCTCCTCCAATGTTACAGCCTGGGCATGAATAATGCCGTCCTGCAGCTCTACCTGAATCCTATCTCCCGCCTGAACTTCCTGTATGGTGGCAATAACCCGGTTGTCCTTACTCCGCACCATGCCGTAGCCCCGCCTTAGAGTATTCATAGGATTCATCAATTCCAACTTGTCCATTAAATGTGTCAAATGCTGTACCTGCTGTTTTAACTGCTGGCTACCGCTTTGGCCCAGCCTGGCTGCTAGATTATCCAGCCTCTCCATACGCTGTTCCAGCATCAAATGGGGATTTTCCATCACAGGCCGGGTTAAGAGATGCACAATACTTTTGCGACGAGTATCCAGCTGCTGGACAGCACTATTCCTAAGTCTGGTTTGCAGACTTAGAAGCTGAGCCGCTATCTCCTGTCCATCCCTTACGGCCATTTCCGCAGCCTGAGATGGGGTAGCTGCTCTTTCATCTGCCACAAAATCTGCCAAGGTAAAATCCGTTTCATGACCAACGGCAGATATAACTGGAATCGCAGAATTATATATGGCTCTTACCACGACCTCTTCATTAAAGGCCCACAAATCCTCCAAGGAGCCACCGCCTCGACCTACGATTAACACATCCACCGGATAATGGGCATTAAAAAAATCCACCGCCTGAGCAATCTGCTCCGCTGCCCCGGCCCCCTGAACCTGTACCGGCTTTAGCACCAAGCGGATACCGGGAAAGCGCCTCTTGGAAACGCGATAAATATCCCGCAGAACTGCTCCTGACGGAGATGTTACAATACCTATAGTGGCAGGATAGATTGGCAGTGTTTTTTTGTGCTCCTGGTCAAACAACCCCTCCTGAGACAATCTGGCCTTAAGCTGTTCAAAGGCCATAGCCAGATCTCCCACCCCATCAGGCAGCATATCATTTACATAAAGCTGATAACGACCGCCCTCTACATAGACGTTAACGGAGCCAGCGGCTATAACCGCCATGCCATCCTCCGGCCTAAAGCGCAATCGGGAAGCACTACTTCTAAACATGACACAAGGAATAATCCCTTGGGCATCCTTAAGATTAAAGTAACAATGTCCCGAAGCATATTGCTTAAAATTAGATATTTCGCCCTTAACAGCCAAATTCCGCAGAGCCCTGTCCCCGGATATTAAATTAGCCAAATATCTGGTCAGCTCTCCCACAGCTACAACCTTAGACACATTGTCACCTGCCTTCTACCCAAGCTCTTTCTTCAGTCCTTGCTATTTACACCAGCCAGAACACCATTAATAAAGCGGCTGGAGTCATCAGTGCCATACTTCTTGGCCAGCTCTATAGCCTCATTGACAACTACACCCACATCAGTCTTTTCCTCATCAAATTTCAGCTCATAAACCGCCATACGGGCAATATTACGATCCACACCAGCCATGCGGGATACCTTCCAATCCTTGGCAGCACCGTTAATCATGGCATCAATATCCTCACGGAAAGTCATGGTGCCAAAAACCAGCTTTTCAATGAAACCTCTATCTCTGGCAGTTATTTTCCCATTCTCCAGCTCAGCAACTGCTGCCTCAATAGCCTTTTCCTGGGCCTCACGGCTGGCTATGGTCTCTGCATCCGAATTAAAATCCAACTGAAACAAGGCCTGTAAAGCCAATTCACGAGCCTGTCGTCTACTCATATATATTATTCCTCTTTCTCAAATCTATAAAACTATCTCAATCGGTGAATATCCCTGGGAATACAATCCTTAATATTCTGCCAGGTATTTCCTTCCCGATCCACATTCATACCTATAAAAAGGCCCACTGCCCCCGTTAGGAGAATGAAGAGCATATTCCAAAAACCAAATATTAGAATACATATTCCCAGCAATATTCCTGCTGTACCGCAGACACATTTGCCGGGATGCCTTTCCCATAAATGCTGGCCAAAGGCTGCAATGCTATCCTTTAACACTCAAATCACCGCCTGTTACTTAATCCGGCGCTTCTTCACAGTAACGCCACTGGCAATGCTTTGCACTGAAATCTTTATATCAACATCATCAATGCCAGCAACCTCTACCAGATATTTGGCAAGCTGCTGCTGCAGCTCGTCGCTAAGCTCCGGGATATTCCGCTCCTGGCTAACCTCCAAAGAAAGCTCCAGCTTCAGAAAATCTCCTTGTTCCTTGCGATGCTCCACTCTGCTCTTGACCTTGGCCTGCTGTACCCCACGAGTTTTCATAGCCATGGACTCTGCCATATTGCGGATAGCCGCCAGACTAACACTAATCTGGCCTGTTCCGCCGTTAATCAGCAAAAGATCCTTGGCATTAACCTGCTTGTTACCACGGTCAAGGCTGCACATAAGCAAATGTAAACTCAGCAGGATACCTACTCCTGCTGCCGCTGCTGTCTGCCATTGATTGACAAAATATTCGTATTCATTCAAAAGCACCCTGTCAGGAACAACATGCAGGCATAGGGCCACTATGCCTGCACAAAAAGCTCCAACTAACAGGGTATAGATAAATAACAGGCCTCTGTTAAAAATCCCCATTATACTGCACCCTTTTGTTTAACGCACACGAACTTCTTCCTCTTTCTCCTCTGTTTCAGGGAAGCCAACACCCTGAACATGAACGTTAACCTCTACAACAGAGAGACCAGTCATGGATTCAATGGCATTCTTAACCTTCTCCTGAACATTCAAAGCCACATCAGGAATCCGCACGCCAAACTTAACGATGATATACAAATCCACCGCAGCTTCGGTTTCACCAACCTCAACCTTGACACCCTTGGCCAGATTCTTTTTCCCAAGAATCTCGGCAATACCGCCTACCAGACCGCCGCTCATGCCTGCAATGCCATCTACCTCAGTAGCAGCCATGCCTGCAATAATGCTAACAACCTCATCAGCAATACGTACAGAACCAATGCCCTCATCAAGTTTAATGTTTTCGTTTGCCATAGAAAAAACCTCCCTTGCCATTTTAACCGGGGTTTAATACACATCTATTCATCCCTATCAGGAAACCATGCATATCTGCCCGCCACAGGGACTGCTTATGCAATCCTTTGTATTTATTTTACCAAACATATAGACTTTATACAAGTTTTTTTGCAAAAATGTATAAAAAAAGGGACACTGCCCCAAAAACAGTCTCCCTTTTTGTGCAGTATTAATTTATCAATGTTCCAGATTAGGCACGCTCAATGTAGTTGCCGGTACGAGTATCAATTCTCAATACATCACCCTCGTTGATGAACAGAGGAACGCGTACTGCATAGCCAGTCTCCAAGGTAGCCATCTTGGTAGCACCAGTAGCAGTGTTACCCTTTACGCCTGGCTCACACTCAGTAACAGTCAGATCTACAGAGTTTGGCAGGGTAATACCGATAACACGGCCCTTGAAGGACTGAATAGCAACTTCCATATTCTCCTTCAGGTAGTTCAGTGCATCCCCCAGCTGCTCCTTGTTCAGCTCAGTCTGCTCATAGGTCTCATTATCCATGAAGGTGTACATGCCATCAGCCTCATAGAGGAACGCCATGCGGGCAGTCTCCAGATGAGCAGCAGGCATCTTCTCGTTAGGGTTGAAAGTACGCTCTACTACAGCGCCAGTCTCAACATTCTTAATCTTGGTACGAACGAAAGCTGCACCCTTACCTGGCTTTACGTGCTGGAATTCAACAACCTGCCAAACGCCACCATCAATCTCAATAGTCAGGCCAGTGCGGAAATCGGTACTTGTAATCATAAATAAAAACCTCCAAAAAATAATTTGCAATTTCATTTCTATGCATTACACGCATAGTTCAATTAATTCCTTAGAGCTGTGAGTAAGAATCTCACAGCCATCCGGGGTAACAGCAACTGTATCCTCAATGCGGACACCACCCCAATCAGGAATATAGATGCCGGGCTCAACTGTAACCAGCATATTTTCTTCCAACGCTTCACAGGTACTAGCTGGTGAAAGTCTTGGCTCTTCATGGATTTCCAGACCAACACTGTGGCCCAGACCATGACCAAAATACTTATCATAGCCAGCCTCCCTGAACAGTTGACGAACTGCAGCGTCTACAGACTTGCCAGATGCTCCAGGCTTTACCAGGCTTACCCCCAGCTTTTGTCCCTGGAGAACCAGATTGTATATTTTCCTCTGTTTTTCATCAGGAGATCCTACACAAATGGTACGAGTCATATCAGAATGATAGCCCCTATATACAGCACCATAGTCCATTGTAACAAATTCTCCAAGATTTATCAACTTTTCTGTAGCAGTTCCGTGAGGGAGACTGCCTCTTTGGCCGGAAGCTACAATGGTGGTAAAGGATGGACACTGGGAGCCCTTGGCTCTCATTACATTTTCCAAGGCTGCTGCCACATCATTTTCACTAATACCTGGCCGGATGTAGGTAAGGATATAATCAAAGGCTTCATCCCCTATGGCCATAGCCTTGCGAATGCAGGCCAGCTCCTCAGCAGACTTTATCTGGCGCAGAGAATCCAGACTTACAGAGGTAGTAAAATCCGCGTCATGCAAAAGCTGGGCAATTTTGCCATGCCAATCAAAGCACAGATTACTGCCCTCAAAACCAACCTTTTGCAAGCCTTCCTCATTGATCAGCTCCCCTACCCGCCGGAGTAAGCCCTTTTCCTGCTTGCGAATCTGAAAATCCGGGGCTTCCTTTTCCGCCTGCTCAATATAGCGGAAATCCGTTATAAGCTGGGCGCTATTCATGCCGATAACCAGCATGGAATCATCCCCGGTAAAACCGCTAAAATAATGAAGATTTTCCAGCTTGCTAATAACAACTCCGTCCAAGCCTTTGTCCCGCAAAAATTCTCTCAGGTGATTCAAACGATTTTTATACATATCCATAGCATTTACCTCTGTGCCTTGATTTTCTTCATGGCTACATACATAGCTGCACTATAGCTGTCTGTGCCAAAGCCCAAAATCTGCCCCATAACCACAGGAGCAATTACAGATTTATGACGGAATTCCTCACGGGTATGTACATTGGAAATATGCACCTCAATAACTGGTACATTAACAGAAGCAATGGCATCCCGCAGAGCAATACTGTAATGGGTAAAGGCTCCCGCATTGAGAATGATAAAATCCACTCCCTTGGCCGGGGCCTGCTGAATCATATCTATCAGACCGCCTTCGTAGTTGGACTGATAAAATTCTGTCTCCACTCCCTGCTCCGCCGCCTGCTGAGCCAGCATTTCGTTAATATCCTGCAAAGTCGTACTGCCATAAATCTCTGGTTCTCTAGTACCCAGCATATTCAGATTTGGACCATGCATTACCAGTATTCTGCTCATTTTTACTACTTCCTTCCTGTATTAACAGGCTATGCCTTTATAGCCTGCCAGCCTTAGATTCAATTGGCGCCAATCAGCTGTAAAAATTCAGCCTCGTCAATTATGGTGATGCCCAGCTCCTGAGCCTTGACCAGCTTACTGCCTGCCGCCTCTCCCGCCAGAACATAATCCGTCTTTTTGGACACAGAGCCTGCCGCCTTGCCCCCATGAGCCTCAATCAGATTCTTGGCATCATTACGGCTAAGAGTTGGCAAGGTGCCAGTTACCACCACTGTTTTACCTGCCAGGACATCATCCACAATACCAGTATCCTGCAGCTCCATATTAACACCATATTCCTTCAATCGTCTAAGAATATCTCGATTCACATCATCCTGAAAATATTCATGGATAGCCTGACTGCCAATACTGCCAATATCCCGCACCTGCTGAATACTTTCCACATCAGCCTCTGCCAAGGCATCTATAGAGCCATAGTGAAGCATCAGCTCTCTGGCGGCTGCCTTGCCTATACCAGCAATACCCAAGCCAGTTACCAGACGCTGTGGTTCGTTTTCCTTGGCCTTTTCGATAGCAGCCAACAGCTTGTCGGTATTCTTTTCCTTGCCAATAACACCCTTGGCAATCAATTCATCCCGGTGCACCGCAAGATTAAAGATATCCCCGATGTTGTGAATATATCCCCCTTCAATCAAAGCATGAATATTCTGCTCTCCCATGCCCTTGATATCCATAGCGTCCCTGCTGACAAAATTAATAATATGATTTTCCAACTGAGCAGGACAGGAAGGATTGGTACATTTAATATCTGCTGTATCTACCTCCCGCACTGCCTTGTGACCGCAGACAGGACAGGTATCCCCTATCAGGAAAGGCACTGTGCCTACAGGACGCTTTTCATGGCATACAGACCGCACCTTGGGAATAATCTCCCCAGATTTGAATACCTTGATAGTATCACCAATGCGAATATCCAAGCCATCAATAAAATCCTGATTGTGCAAAGTAGCTCTCTCTACCTTGGTACCGCAAAGCTGTACAGGCTCAAATACCGCCGTTGGGGTAATCCGCCCAGTACGGCCCACAGACAGCTCAATATTCAGCAATTTGGTTTCCTTTTCTTCAGGAGGGTATTTGTAGGCCACCGCCCATCTAGGCACCTTGGAGGTTTCACCCAAAGCCTGCCGTTGAGCAAAGCTATTCAGCTTTACCACTGCTCCATCAATATCATAGGGCAGTTCTCCTCTGGAAGCGCCAATCCTGTCAATAGCCCCCATAACCTCGCTGGCAGTGTGGCACACCTGATAATTGTGAATTACCTTAATGCCCTGCTTCTTCATGAATTCATAGGCCTCAGTATGACTGGCAAACTCCCTGCCCTCAACCCTTTGCAGGTTAAAGACAAACATGGAAAGCTGCCGCTCCTTAACCACCTTGCTATTCAGCTGCCGCAGGGTTCCTGCCGCGCAGTTCCGAGGATTGGCAAACTGCTTCAGCCCCAACAGCTCCTGACGAGCATTAACCTTGGCAAAGGCTTCCCGACTCATATAAACCTCGCCCCGAATTTCAAAATAAGGCAATGGCTCCTTAAGCTTTTCCTTAATATCCTTAATAACCTTGGCATTATCTGTAACATCCTCACCCTGAATAACGCCATCACCTCTAGTAATAGCCTGAGCAAGAATACCATCCCGATAGCGCAGGGCCAGAGACAAACCATCAATTTTTTCCTCTACCACAAACTCTGGATTATCCAGCTGCTCTATGGCAGAGATCACAAACTCCTCTACCTCCTGACGAGAAAAAACATCCTGCAGGGAAAGCATAGGCACATCATGAGCCACCAGCACGCCAGCCTCACGGCGGGCATTGCCCCCTACCATCTGGGTAGGGGAATTTTTGGTAACCAGCTCTGGATAATCTGCTTCCAGCTTTTTCAGTTGTAACATAAGCTGGTCATATTCATAATCAGAGATTTCCGGCTCATCATTATTGTAATAGCAATTGTTATGATGACGGATTTCCTTCCGAAGCCGATTCAGCTCCTTTTTTACCTCTTTTATGTCCATCTTCATCCTCCAATTACACCTTTTTTAGAGGCGCATATCTCTGCATCAGCTTTTTCAGGCCAATACCGGGGAAATTAATCTGAATTTCCGTTTCCTCCCCGCTGCCTGCCACCTTCACCACAGTGCCAGTGCCCCATTTGGAATGGGAAGCCTTATCTCCCACCTTCCACTGAATAGACATATCCGGCCGGTTCAGACTCTTGGTGCCCATTTTCACAGAGCCTGCCAAGGATGGGTTGGCACTGCGGAGAGCATTGAGCGCCTCTAAGCCAGACATAGGTTGTCCCTTAGGAGAAGGCTTAGTTGCAGACATATTAGGCCTCATACTTCCTGATTGAGCACCCGCATTTTGTCCATAACCATTAGAATTAGAGGAACCACGAGAACCATAACGTCCTGCTCCGTAGCCCTCATATCGGCCCGCCTGATTGCCCAGATTATTCCGACTGCCGATACCGCCACCGCCAATGCTGCCCCAGCCATCGTAGCTGCCTCCGAAGCCAATAAAGCTGTCCTCTCTTTTGCGACGGAAGGCCAGCTCCTCCTTTAGCTCCTCTGGGAACTCATACAGGAAGCGGGATGGCTCATGAGCTTCGGTACGACCAAAGATGGTCCGTATGGAAGCATAGGTCATATACAGCTTGCGCTGAGCTCTGGTAATACCTACATAACAGGTACGGCGCTCTTCCTCCAGCTCCTCTGGCTCCATCAGGGTACGGCTGTGAGGGAACATTCCCTCCTCCATACCAGTCATAAATATCACAGGGAACTCCAAACCTTTGGCAGAGTGAAGCGTCATAAGAGTAACCCTCTCCTCCTCCAAATCAGAATTATCAATATCTGACAGCAAGGCCATTTTGCTAAGGAAGTTCTCTAGATTTGGTTCTTCCTCCTCTTCCTTCTCAAAATCCTTGGCTACTCCTACAAACTCCTGCAGGTTTTCAATCCGTGATTCGTTTTCCAGCTTTTTCTCCGCTTTGTCATTTTTCAAGGCTTCAAGATAGCCGGTAGCATCCATAACCTCCTGAATCAAATCCGAAACAGCCAGTTTGTCCATGCGCTCCATAAGCGTAAACAAAAGCTCCGCAAATTTCTTCAAAGGATTTTTGCTCCGGGCGGTTAAGCCAGGCACATGCTCCAAAAGCTCCTCATTGGCAATTACCTCAAAAAGGCTGAGATTGTTTTCCACACCATAGACCATTAGCTTTTCAATGGTACTCTGGCCCAAGCCTCTCTTAGGCACATTGATAATTCGCATGAGGCTTACAGAATCCATCGGGTTGTACAACACCCGAAGATAAGCAGTAATATCCTTGATTTCCAGACGGTCGTAGAATTTCAGTCCCCCCACCATTGTATAAGGCAGACCTACCCGCATAAAGGCATCCTCCAACACACGGGACTGGGCATTGGTTCTATAGAGAATAGCTATATCACCATAAGAAGTTTTGTAGATATCATGCTGCTTGCTAATGCTTTCCGTAATAAATCTAGCCTCATCCCGCTCGTCACTAGCCATATAGGTGGTGATTTTATCTCCCTGCACATTATCTGTCCAGAGATTCTTCTTTTTACGATGAGTGTTATTTTCGATAACTGCATTAGCCGCCGCCAAAATGGTTTTGGTAGAGCGATAATTCTGCTCCAGCATAATGGTTTTGGCATCAGGATAATCCTGCTCAAAATTCATAATATTGCTAATATCAGCACCACGCCAACCATAGATGGACTGATCCGCATCACCTACTACGCAAAGATTGCGATAGCCCCCAGCCAACAAAGTTGTCAGCTGATACTGGGCCCCATTGGTGTCCTGATACTCATCCACCAGAATATAACGGAAGCGACGCTGATACCGACTGCGGATTTCCTCATTTTCAGATAACAAGGAAACCGTTACCAACAGCAGATCATCAAAATCCAGAGCATTGTTCTCCCTCAGCAGATTCTGATAACCCTTGTAAACCTCGGCCACCTTTTTTTGATAAAAATCACTAGCCTGAGCCTCAAAGGCCATAGGCCCCAGCATTTGATTCTTGGCATTGGAAATAGCATTACGGATACCACCGGGATTATACTGCTTTTCGTCCAGATTCAGCTCCCGAATAACCTTCTTTACTACGGTCTGAGAATCCCCGGAATCATAAATAACAAAATTGCTCTTGTACATACCGGTGCTTTCGATTTCCCGGCGCAAAAAGCGGGCACAAAAGGAATGGAAGGTGCTAAGCCAGATATCCTTGGCCATAGGACCAATCATATTCTCCACACGTTCCCGCATTTCTGCTGCTGCCTTGTTAGTAAAAGTAATAGCCAAAATACTATAAGGAGATGCTCCATGCTCCAAAAGATTGGCAATACGATGTGTCAGTACCCTTGTCTTGCCAGAGCCAGCTCCAGCCATAATCAGCAAAGGGCCTTCCAGACAGGCCACCGCTTCCTGCTGGGACGGATTCAAACCAGAAAAAATATCCAAGACTCATTCCTCCACAAACTCAAAAAGAGCTGCCGATGTGTTTTACTGTCATACATCAGCAGCCCTTGAATAATACGATTTACAGCTTTGCTGCAGCCTCAGTCAGCTGAGGTACAATCTGCTTCTTGCGGGACATAACCCCAGGCAGATAGATGGAATCACCGCTGGCATCCTTGCCGAAAGCATCAGCAATCAACTGCTTTGGCTCACCTACAAATACTAATTTAGTGGACTCTTCCATAATATCAGTAACCATCAGCAGGGACATATCATAGCCCTCATTCTGGCACAGCTCCTGCATAGCAGCAACCAGCTCAGCCTTCTTGGCCAGAATATCAGTGGTATCCATAACAGAAATCTGAGCCACAATAGCCTTGTAGTTACCAAAGGAGAAAGGCTTGGAATCAGTCTTGGCAATCTGAGCAGGAGTCAAATCTCCCAAATCAGCACCAGCCTTCAGCATAGCCATACCATATTCCTTCAGATTTACACCAGCAATAACAGCCAGCTTCTCAGCAGCAGCCTTGTCCTGCTCAGTGCAGGTTGGAGACTTGAAGAGAACAGTATCAGATACAATAGCAGACAGCAAAAGGCCAGCAATTTTCTTTGGCAGCTCTACCTTCTGGCAGTCAAACATCTTGGTAATAATAGTAGCAGTACAGCCTACTGGCTCAATATGAACAAAAATAGGATTAGCAGTGTTGAGGCCACCCAGACGATGATGATCCACAATCTCCAGAAGTTCTGCCTTGTCCAGACCATCAACAGACTGAGCTGGCTCATTGTGGTCTACCAGCATAACAGCCTGCTTCTCCTCTACGGAAGCAATCAGCTCAGGAGCCTCTGCCTGGAAATAATCCAAGGCATACTGAGTTTCCTTGTTTACCTCACCCAGACGCACAGCAACAGCCTCTACACCCTGAGCCTGCTTCAAAGCAGCATAGCTCAATGCGGAACAAATAGAATCAGTATCAGGATTCTTGTGACCTGTAACAAATACCTTACTCAAAACAATTCCTCCTATAAATCAATTCAAATTTATGTTTATATCAAGTTCTTGTACCGGGACCAACCTGTTGCAGGTTAGCATAATCCAACTGCCGCATAGCCTCATAGGCTACAATAGCCGCGGAATTGGACAGATTGAGAGAGCGGGCTCCCTCAATCATAGGAATGCGGATGCAGTCCTCCCAATTTGCTTTCAAAATATCCTCTGGAATACCAGCAGTTTCCTTGCCAAATACCAGCAAATCATCCATGCCAAAAGTAGTCTCAGAATGGGCTCTTGGTGCCTTGGTACTGCAAAAATGGAATTTATGTCCCTGGTACTTCTCCTGTACCTCAGCAAAATTCTCATGAACATGAACCTTCACCAAATGCCAATAGTCCAAGCCTGCCCTCTTGAGGTGCTTATCATCAATGGAAAACCCCAGTGGCTTTACCAGATGCAGCTCAATACCTGTAGCAGCACACAATCTGGCAATATTACCAGTATTTCCCGGTATCTCCGGCTCTATCAATACAATATGCATAGCCAGACTCCTTAGTCAGCAGTAACTACAGCACCACGGGAAGCAGAGGTAGTCAGCTTGGCATAACGGGACAGATAGCCAGTCTTAATCTTTGGCTCAGGCTTTACCCAGGCAGCCTTTCTCTTGGCCAGCTCCTCATCGCTAACCCGCAGCTCCAGCTTACGATTTGGAATATCAATATCAATCAGGTCTCCGTCCTCAATAAAGGCAATAGGGCCGCCGGCCATAGCCTCTGGAGAAATATGACCAATGCAGGCACCACGGCTGGCACCAGAGAAACGACCATCGGTAATCAGAGCCACCTTCAAACCACGACCAGAAATAACTGCAGTAGGATTCAGCATTTCCTGCATACCAGGGCCACCCTTTGGTCCCTCATAGCGGATAACTACCACATCACCCTCTACAATCTTGCCATCCATGATAGCATTAACTGCAGACTCCTCAGAGCTAAAGCACTTGGCCTTGCCGGTGTATACCAACATATCCTCAGCCACAGCAGAAGCCTTGACAACTGCATTCTCAGGGCACAGATTACCGGAGAGAATAGCCAATCCGCCTTCCTTGCGATAAGGTTCCTCCACAGTCTTGATAACATCAGGACGGAGAATCTTGGCATTGGCAATCTTCTCAGCCACAGTGCCTACAACAGTCATAGCATCAGTATGAATAACGCCCTTCTTGGACAGCTCCTTCATAACAGCATTGATGCCACCAGCCTCATTCAAATCAATCATGTGGTGAGTACCAGCAGGACTCAACTTAGCAATATAAGGAGTCTTACGGCTGATTTCATCAAATCTAGCTGCTGGCAGCTCAATACCAGCCTCATGGGCAATAGCAGTCAAATGAAGAACAGTGTTGGTAGAGCCGCCAATACCCATATCTACAGTAATAGCATTCTCAAAGGCCTTTTCCGTAAGAATATCTCTTGGCTTAATATCCTTCTTCAAAAGCTCCATAACTACATGACCAGCCCGCTTAGCCAGCTGGCGACGAGCACCAGTATAAGCAGCTGGAATAGTACCATTGCCAGGCAGGCCCATACCCAGAGCCTCAGTCAGGCAGTTCATGGTGTTGGCAGTAAAGAGACCAGCGCAGGAGCCGCAGCCAGGGCAGGCAGCAGCCTCAATGGAGGTCATATCAGCCTCGGTAATCTTGCCAGCAGCAAATTCACCAGCAGCCTCAAAGGACTGGCTAACGCTGATATCATGTCCCTGATAACGGCCTGGCAGCATAGGGCCGCCACTAACAACCACACATGGAATGTTCAGACGGGCAGCAGCCATCAGCATACCTGGTACAACCTTATCGCAGTTTGGAATAAGCACCAAAGCATCAAAGCCAGTAGCAGTAGCTACAGCCTCAATGGAATCTGCAATCAGCTCACGGCTGGCCAGAGAAAACTTCATGCCGGTATGGCCCATAGCAATACCATCACAAACACCAATAGCAGGGAACTCCATAGGAGTACCACCAGCAGCCGCTACACCTAACTTAGCCGCCTCAGTAATCTCTCTCAAATGTATATGACCAGGAATAACCTCGTTGAAGGAATTACAGATACCAATCAACGGCTTCTGCAAATCCTCAGGGCCAAATCCCATAGCATTAAACAAAGAACGATGAGCGCATCTAGTAGCGCCTTTTTTTACAACATCTGATCTCATATTGCAACTCTCCTATATTGTCAATTTTGTACTATTGTACATCAAAATAGACCAAATGTCCATATTTCATTGAGGATATATGCAATTTGCAAATTTCTATTTTATCTTGATTCTCTATGAAGATTTATTCTATTAGTGGCTTCATTCAAAACTATTAATATCGAGTCTTACATACACCACAGCGAGTAAAGGCCAGTGTGTCTACTGCTTCGCCCTCATTTCCATCACACCAATGTACATAATAATATGTTTAAACTGTTATAGTTATCTATCATCCAATATCAAATTTTCAAATTCTGTTTTACTCATAGATATACCGCAATTAATCAACCTACCTATTCTTTTTTCCCATATCTCATCCATCATCAATCGCCTATCCTCTGAAATTCCGTAATGAATTTTGCGATGACATATAGGGCAAAGACAAACAATATTCGCATAGATATCTAGAGAATGCTCAAACTTACCCTGATAATGCAACGGAATCGCATGATGCCCCTCCATATATGGTTTATTATTGCTACCATCTATAAATGATTGATGTTCACTGTCCATTTCGCATCTATAATCAGCATATTGCACAACCTGTCTGGTGATAATAGCAGTACGGGGATATTCTAGAACTGTCCTTTTTATTTTTTCCTTAGCAGGCATCGGAACATCTAATACCGTCAAATCTCTATTAATTTGCTTAAACATTTCGCCATTAGCAAATTTTAAATAATTATTCATACCTGCACTATACATACTATGTCCGCGCTTGTCGAGAGCCAAAAAACCTTCATCACGCTTTAATTCTTCCATAATTTCTAGAAGTCTATCCAGTGTACGAATCTCGTATATACTATTTTTGATCTTCTCCTTTGCTATGAGTATTTGAGAAATCTTTTTCAGTGCTTCGTCATAATGCTTGACCGTGCTTTGCTTCAGTCCACGAACATCTTGCAAAAACCGTCTATAATATTCCCTGAGATTATCATCAATTTCTCTGTCCATATTTTTCAACCTTATATTTCACCTTTTATAGATATTTCTCTATTTCAATCAAAACCTTAGCAAGGTTATGATATCTTACCACCCCGTGCGGTGTAGACATATCTTTTTATATTATACACATATATGTTATAATTATAATATAAATTATTGCGTACTACAAGAAAGAGTGATAAATAATACTTGCCATGTCCAATACAGATTTAACCTAGTTTTTGCCATTTTTAGGGTGCGTCAAGAGTTAATGAAACTAACATGTCAAAGAAGGAGAACCTAACATGAATGATAATGTAATTAACAATTGGGATGAAATCCTAGAATGGAAAAACCGAGAAATCACCAATTTCGCCAATATTTTCTCCAAATACAGTATGAGCGAACAGCTTTTAGATGAATATCTGTCTATTCCAAAATCCTATAGTAATATTGCTATCCGCTATTCCCTATTGGCTGCCAAATTTCTCATGCACACCAAATGTCAGGATTGGCGAAGGGACAATATTACCACAGAACAAATAAAAGAAATAACCGCAAACCTTCTAAATTTAGAAGATGGATTTCGTTCTATTGCCTCAAATCAAGCCATTTCCCTAGACCTTCTCATCAAACATGCAGATATTCTGTCACTAGAAGATTTGCTGAATAACAGCTATCTAAATGCCCTATGGGGCCACAACAAGATTTCAACTTGGTATTCCATGGCCTCAGATGCTTGTAACATAATATGCAAACAATCTGAAAAGCAATCAGATAATTTAGATATTATTTGGGAAGCATGCGATATTAATAAAATTTCTCCCCTAGAACTAGAGAATCCAGATTTTATATATAGTATTGATAAATATATGAATGACCACGATCTCCTAGAGATATTAGGCAATGATGAAATTATTTTTTATGATCCAGAAATGCCTGAGATTATTTACAATGCTGTCGAACATAGAAATAAAAAAAATGCCATGTGTCTTATTATGAACACATGGCCCATGGACGAAGCATTTTTAGAACGATACTACAGTGAAATGAGGGATTTTTCACGATATACATCTTTCATTGCACTTAATCCAGTTCAAAAACCTTCTGATAATTATTTGGAAAATCACTGGGATGACCTAAAGAATGACAATTGCCTTCATTACATTTTTGACGATAATCGCAGCCTAGATTTTATAGAACGACATTTTTTTGATCTAAAAGACCAAAAACAATGCTGGGAAAGAATTGCTGGCTATTGCAAGCTAACTCCTGATTTTGTTCAAAAATTTAGTGAGTATCTAATTCCCTGCATATGTTTTTTGCTTCAGAATCCTCACCTTGCCTCGAAAAATGCTAACAATGAAATATATAGCCTTGCCTCTATCAAGGATAATACTCAATTAAAAGAAATACAGGATTTGGGTTACAATAGAGGCAAAGCTGAAGGTAAAATTGAGTCTATAAAGGAATTGATGCGTAATTTAGACCTATCCCCTGAAAAAGCCATGAAGGCTCTAGGGATTGCGCCTTCTGAATTTAGTCGATATCTTGCTTTGCTCTAAATATTATACATTGTACTTCTTACGCTGGGGTATACTCTTTTTTAGTATATTTCAGCGTTTTTCTTTTATCAATTTTTATACTTCCCAATACTGTTCCTTCTAAAGGTGCAGACTGTGGAATGCTACTTGCTATCGTTCCTGTTTAGGCTCCCATTTAGGAACGGTGCTCAGATACCGTTCCGCTTTGCGTTCCTGTTTCCGCACCTCATACCGCACCTTCAAAAGGTTCTAAGGAGGTGCAGTGACATTCTCTTATCCCTTGTGCCACAAGGCCTCCCAGCTCCCTAATATAAAGAAAAAGATAAAAAAAGATTTCCGTTTCCCTAGTTTAACCTAGTTCGATAGTATACATTCTGATAGCTAACCTTAATATGAAAGTATATATGATTATAGTATCTATTGTATCTCTGGTATATATCTCTATACAATATTCCCCTATTATAACCAGATTCATATGGTAGTTAGTATCATAAAAATAAGGTCAAATCTACATTGCAATGTCGATTTGACCTAAAAAATTCAATGCTGTTTTTATATTAAAGCATCATAAGATAATTTTTGTATTCTGAAGGTGAGATACCTATTGCTTTCATGGCTGCCTCAGCAGATAAGTTAGTGGTTCTCATTAGATTTTTTATGGCCCTTAATGTCCCCCTGATTTCACCTCTAGCTTCACCACGAGCTTCCCCCCTAGCTTCGCCAACTTTAATCAGAGCATCTTTTTCTTCTTTTTCATTCCATTCAAACCCAAACATATCTATCACCTCTTTTTCGTTATTTCTTAAATATTCTGTCATGATATTGTGTTCCAAACAGTAACGAACAGCTTCTTTTACAGCTTGGTCAATGGTTAATTTTTGCTTTCTGTAAAATTTATACTTGTTGGAAAATATGCTGTATTCCTTTATTGCAGAGCATTTCTGCTTTAGTGTCTCACTTTTACCATCACCAAGGTTATACACATGAACGATTAACTCTAGATTTTCTGAGGCTGACTCAAATGCATTACTTAATTTTAATATATCTTGGTCAAATGACGTATCATCGCCATCATGAAAAACATAAAACTCAGGAGCGGGCACCTTGATCAACTCGCTGCCATAAATCTTAGCTGACTGCCCACTGACAATTCTGCGATATAATTCGTCAAGATAGCTTAAAAACCGCAAGGGAATATTAGGATTAATGGTTGTTTGGTGCTCAATAAGTACGATGACCAAATTATCCATCAGAAAAGAAATGTCATTTTTAATATTACTGAAAAAACTTCCTTCCAGCGTATTGATATTAACATTGGATGAATTTCTAAAATGAGTATCGTTCAAAGCATTGAACAATTCCAGTAAATGTGATTCTGTAGCCATGTAATGGCAAAATACAGTATCGCGTATTTTTCGATTTGTCATGGGATACCCCTTTCAATCATTAACAGCAAAAGAAGGTATGTTTGTATGCTTATTATAACATAGGCGAATTTTATAAGCAATACGATATTTACATGGAATTATTCATATCCTATTATCGCACCTCCAAAAGGCTCGAAGAAGGTACAGTGATAATCTTTTATCCCTTGTGCTGCAAGGCCTTCCAGCGCCCTAATATAAAGAAAAAAGTTTTCCGTTCTGCTAGTTTAACCTAGTTTGATAGTATACATTCTGATAGAGGTGATATTATGGAAAAAACTGCTACTCTTAATCTGCGTATAAATCCGGATATCAAAAAAAAGTGCTGAGGATGTGCTATCAGCATTAGGATTAACCATGACTGCCGCAATCAATATATATCTAAAGCAGATAGCTTTGCGGGGAGCAATTCCCTTCGAAATTGCTCTGCCCAATGCACCTTCTAGCATTAATACTGATATAAAAAACAGCCTAGAAAAAAGATTATCTGAGCAGGCCTCCAAAGATATGACAGATATTTATCTTGGTGTTTTTTAAGGGAGTAGAAAATGGCAGTTTACGATAAAGTAAAAAAAGAATGGGGATTATTGTTCCCATAATTTTGCCCATGCGGTTTTTGGTTTCCGTGAAATGGGCGCCGAAATCATAAAATATGAATCCCTTAGTGACATCTATAATTTAGTTACTCGGGAAGATATCGTCCTTGATTACATTTATCAGAGCCAAGAAATACTAAAAAAATTTGGGGTAATGCCAAGCTTTGATGATTATCACAAGGAATTGCAAACATTTATGGGTAGAAAAATATGGCTTGATACAATTGATAACTTCAACGCCAACCCAGATAAATGGGGTGTTTTCATAAAGCCCATCAAAGATAAGATGTTCACGGGACGAGTTGTAAACTCTCCAAAGGATTTAATCGGTTGTGGTAATGACCAAGAAAACTATGAAATTTTATGCTGCGATACAATTAACATCAAACGAGAGTGGCGTGGGTTAGTCATCTATGATAAGCTCGTAGATATTCGACCTTATCGTGGAGATTACCACTATAACTATGATCCAAAAATTATAGACAAAATCATGGAGGCTTTTCGTACAATTCATGACAGGCCTGCAGGCTGTAGTGTAGATATCGCTGTCATCGAAAAAGATGCTAAAGAAGAAACAGTATTTCTCGAAATGAATGATGGATATTCTTTGGGACACTACGGCCTTCACTATCTAAATTATGCCAAATTACTTTCTGCCAGATGGTCTCAATTAGTTGGCATAGTAAATCCATATGATTTTAGGGAATATGGATAATTATTAATAATATCTATAAAAACACTATTGCTGCTTCAAATCCCTAGCCCCTCAATCATGAGGGGCTCAGGCTGTAGACAAATCTACATCGTAATGTTGATTTGACCTTTAATAATCACTCAACTTCCTAACGAGAAAATAACTATAAGTTGACTGCTGGATGAGTTACTTCTCTTACAGAGCTTATCTGCAATTCCCCACCGGTCATTTCTACATTTACATCAGTTGAGTATGTCGGATAATCCCCTGCCTGAGGCACGGAATAATCCTTTGGCGTATTTTCCTCTTCTCGCTGTCTTGCATTTTCTTCAGAAATTTTGTGATCCTCCTGATCTTCCTTTATCTTCTCCATAGCTGCAGCGACCTTAGCCAGCCTATAAAGCTCCGGAAACATCTGAGCCAATTCCTTTTCATCATCCTGTGAAACCTTCCGCCCTTTCATCATGCGGGTTGCTGTATTCATTGCCCGATTTTGAGATTGTGCCTGTTTTTTCCATGCATCAGACTGTTGTCGAGAAACTGCCAGATCATGTTCCAATGTCATTCTATTATGCACAGCTTCCCTATCCTTTTGCATAGCCAGCCCGGCATTGCGAAGCTGCTTCAACTGTTTTTCATCCAAAGTAACCTGATGACCATCAATCATCATATATCCCTGCTGGAGCACTCTGGAAATTATGGCTGTGCTATCAAAGCTGATTTTATACTTACCATTGCCCTGCTTGGTAACATCAAGCCATTGGGTTGTTTCTTTTGCCTCACTCTTCTTCAGGAAAGCTTTGGCAGTATCTGAAAGCTCTATGTTATCATCTTGATTAACTGCATTCTGAACTACCGTAGCATTTGCAGCCCCTACCTTTTTCCCAGATTCTGTATATCCACTGGCATTGCATTGTTGGATTTTAGAATTATTTATTTTGTACGCCCCTAAAGGTATATTCTGCAAAATATTCATAGTCTCATCTCCTTACAGAACTAAGTTATCACTGTATACTATATATCGAAAAGACATTCCAACGTATTAATATTTATCTTGTAGCAAATATAATAAAAGTGTGATTATTTACACATTAAAAGTCTCTCCGCCTCTTGGGCAAAGGGACAGAATTTGGCTACCAGAGCGTGAAACCTAGGCGTATGGTTGCGCTCCAACAGGTGCACCAATTCATGTATCAACACATATTCCAGACACATAGGATGCCTATGTGCCAGATTCAGGCTTAGATTGATTCTACCTGTCCTGGTATTGCAGGAACCCCAGCGACTGTACATCCTGCGAAAATGGATACTGGAAGCCTGAACTCCCGTAATTTCCTGACAGCGAGGCAGAATTTTCTGCACCTCTGCCACCAAATCCAGATTGTGTTTAGGCTGTTTTTGCTGTCCAACCAGATATTGTTGACGAGCCTGCAGCATCTTCTGCCATACTCCCTCCAGAGCTGATTGCCACTGACTATTAGCTACGCCATAGGGACAGCTGACTACAATCTCTCCTTCTGGACGACTGATACGCACCCTGATATTTTTCATATGGGGCCGTCTTACCAGCTTGATTTTTTCGCCCTGATAGACAATTTGCTTTTCCTGAATATGAGCCATAATTTCCTCAATCTGCCAGCAGCTTATTTAGCAGCCAGTTCCTCAATAGCCTGAGCCGCCCCCATAATGCCAATTACAGCGTGCTCAAAGGTAAGACCACCCTGCAGATAGACATTATATGGAGCCCGCAATGGGCCATCAGCACTAAGCTCAATGGAAGCTCCCTGTACAAAGGTACCTGCTGCCATAATAATCTTGTCTGCATAGCCCGGCATATCCCAAGGCTCTGGAGCGGCAAAGGAATCTACTGGGGAATACTTCTGAATACCACGACAGAAGGCAATCAGCTTCTCCGGAGTATCCAGCTGAATAGCCTGAATAATATCCCCTCTAACATCTGTTGGCAATGGCAAAGTCTTATATCCCAGCAGGGCAAAGAGAGCTGCGGCAAAAACTGCCCCCTTAATGGCCTGAGCTACCACATGAGGTGCCAGGAAGAAGCCTTGGAAAATCATGCGGTTGTTAGCCAAGGATGCTCCCAGCTCGTCCCCCATCCCCGGTGCAGTAAGGCGATAGGAGCACAGCTCCACCAAATCACTTTTACCAGCAATATAGCCACCGGTAAGAGCCACACCGCCCCCCGGATTTTTTATCAGGGAACCAGCCATAATATCTGCCCCTGCCTGTACAGGCTCCTGGGTGTCTACAAACTCACCATAACAGTTATCTACAAAGCAGATACAGTCAGGCTTAACCTTTTTTGCCTCCTGACAAATGGCCCCTATTTCCTCAATAGTCAAAGGGTTGCGCATGGAGTAGCCACGGGATCGCTGAATCAACACCATCTTGGTATCAGGAGTGATTTTGCCCGCAATACCTGCCATATCCACCTTGCCATCAATCATCTCCAGCTCATCATAAAGCACGCCAAATTCCTTTAAGGAGCCAGGGCTTTCGTTGGCGTAGCCAATAACAGTCTGCATGGTATCATAAGGGGCACCAGTAATGGAAACCAGCTTGTCCCCCGGTCTAAGAATACCAAAGAGCACTGTAGCCAAAGCATGAGTACCAGAAACAAAATTGGTGCGAACCAAGGCTCTTTCTGCTCCGAATACCTTAGCAAACAGCTCCTCAATTTTGCTGCGGCCAATATCATCATAGGCATAACCAGAGGTAGTATTAAAATGAGCCTCAGATACCTGACACTCCCGCATAGCATCCAACACCTTCAGGGTGTTAGCCTCGGCTATACTATCAATATGAGCAAACATAGGCCCAGCCTGAGCCATAGCCTGTTTTTTTAGCTGCAACAAATTTTCAGAAAATGACATTATTTATAATCTCCTTTATTTATGAGCTTAGATAGCTCCTTATTTATCCTTTATTTCGTATTTGAGATAAGGTTCTGCATCGGATACGGACATGGTAAGCTCCATAACTGTCCCCTTATCGTTGTAATCAATAGCCTCCACTTTGGCCACATCATGAAGCCGCGTTACCAGATGGCCCTGGTCATAGGGAATACAAAGCTTCAAGGTAATATTGCTCTGGGCAAAAAAGCTTTTGATTTTTTCCCGCAGTATTTCCAGCCCGGCTGGATTCTTGGCAGAAATTACCACACCTTCTCTGCCCTGCAGCATTCTTTTTTCCACATGATTATCTGGAAATTGCAATACGGGCAGCTTATCTGCTTTGTTAAAGACAAATATAGCAGGCTTGTTCTCAGCACCAATTTCCTTCAGCACCTCTACCACAGCCTGAATCTGCAATTCATAATTCACATCAGAAGCATCCACCACATGTATCAGCAAATCTGCCTCGGCAGTTTCCTCCAATGTAGCCTGAAAAGCACTAACCAGAGTATGAGGCAATTTTTGAATAAAGCCTACCGTATCTGTCAGCAGAATTTCCTGCTTGTCATCCAGCTGAATCAATCTGGTGGTAGGGTCCAAGGTAGCAAAAAGCAAATCCTCTGCCATAACCTCATTACTGCCAGCCAAAGCATTAAGAATAGTAGATTTGCCTGCATTGGTATAGCCTACCAGAGCCGCCACCGGCACCCGGCTGTTTTTGCGCTGGATTCTATGGAGCTGTCGTTGCGCCTTTAGCTTGTCAATTTTTTCCGTCAGGTCATGAATGCGTCCACGAATCCGCCGTCTATCCATTTCCAGCTTGGTTTCACCGGGGCCCCTGGTGCCAATACCGCCTCCTAGACGGGATAGAACCAGGCCCTGTCCCCCTAATCTAGGCAGATTATACTTTAGCTGGGCCAGCTCTACCTGCAGCTTGCCTGCACTGGATCTAGCCCGCTGGGCAAAAATATCCAGAATTAGAGCAGTTCTATCCACCACTCTCAATCCAGTAACCGACTCCAGATTCCGCTGCTGTGAGGGAGTGATTTCATCATCCAAAATCAGCAAATCTGCTTCCAGCTCCTGAGCCATCAAAGTAACCTCTGCCACCTTGCCCTTGCCTAAAAACAGGGCCGTATCAGGCCGTTCCTTTTTCTGCACTGTCCGGCCCACCACTACTGCCCCAGCAGTTTTGGCCAGACCTTCCAGCTCAGTCAGTGAATCCTCTGCCAACCAATTGCCTTTACCTGTATCCACCCCGGCCAATATGGCCTTTTCCGGAGGAGCCTCTGTGGTATAGGTGTTATTCTTTGTCTCCATAGTATCACCATCCTTTCCATCTAACCTTTAGGACAATACCTCACTTGTTAACGATACTCTGAATATTCTTCAAGGTAATGGACATAAACCCATCCTCATCCTTGTAGAACTCCACAAATTCCGTATTCTCAAAAAACTCCGTGGGAATCACCAGCTCAATGCCGGTATCTGTACTTAGCTTGTGCTTGCGCATTTTTTTCAGGGTTGCTTCCTTATCTACTACCACAGGCTCCCGAAAGCCAGCATTTTCCATTTCCTGTCTATAATCAGCCTGCATGGCCGGATTATCCTGAAATACTGCTTCACCTACCTGCTGTGGGTCCAACTGGCCATCAGCAGATAAATTCTCGGCAATATAGTTTTTTACAGCTGCTGCCGTTTCCACCTGATCCTGACAATAGGCTTCTGCCACCTTTTTGGCCACCTTGTTAATTTCCTTAATGGTTTCCCGTGGAGATGGTGCCTGATTGCACTCCAAAAGCAGCTCTGGCAAAACAAAAACGCTATTGCCATCCAGAGAGTATTTCTTGGCTTTAATCAGTGCCTCCCCAGATGCCAGATTAATGTAGGCAAATTCATCCATGCGCTGGCTATTGCCCGGTAAAAGTCCACTGCTGTTCATAACCTCTGTGGCCACCGCCCCATCCTCGGTCATATTGACCTGATGGACATATCCCTGATGATTAACGCACTTCAATAGGGCCATATGGGGCACATCATCTACTCTCAGCTGGCAGACAAACAAATCTGTATTCTGAATATCCTGACAGGAAGCCAAGGCCTTGTACAAAATTTCTGCTACCTGACAGGAAAATTCCACAAAGCTGGATTTCTGTCCAAGATATTCCTGCAACAGGCCATTAAATTCACTGTTTTCATAAAATTTGCCACTTTTAGCATCCTGGCTATGAATGGTCTTTTCCACATGCTTAATGAGAAATTCACGAATGCCATCCTCCAAAGCCAGCTCCTGGGCGGAAAGCACCGGCTCTCTCCCAGCAAAATCCAATATATGCAATACAGCCTTTTCTAAAATAACCACATCAAACCTCCCGGCTTATCAGCCTATTATCTAGACCTAGAAAACTTATTTACTTTCAGGTACTACTACACCTTTGGTATAGGGAGTAAATATTACCAAGATAGTTGCAATAACTACTGGCACTACACTTAAAAACATAGCTGTTTCCAAGCCAATATAATCACCTAAAGCCGCAGTAACTGCTGCACCGATACTGCCAAGACCAAAACACAGTCCCATCATCATGCCGGAGGCCACACCGATATATTGAGGCATCAACCTGCCTGTCCACACAATGGAGCTAGGCTGAGGGGCCTGCACAAAGAAGCCTCCCATAAACAACAGCAAACTGCTTATAAAGCCTGCATCTGGATAGAGGAAAAACAATACCGTTGGCAAGGCCGTCAGGGCCAAGGATACCACCATCAACCGCTTGTGACCGAATTTGTCTCCCAGTTCTCCACCAATCAAGCCTCCAGCTGCCGTACCCATGAGAAATACAGTCAGCATGGAGCCTGATACCACATTAGAGGCGCCATGGGACAGCATCAACATGGGCAAAAATGTGGATACTGATACATGGGTACAGCAACGAAGCCCCATAGCTATATTCAGCAAAGCCACCGAGGGATTGGCAAAAATCTTGATAATGCTAATGGATTCACTGGAACTTACCTTTTTGGCATTGGCCGAAGGCAATTTATAAAGACCAGAAAAATAAAATAATATGCCCAGCACAACTGCCGGTATGGCTACCAAAGGCAAAATATCCAGCCCATATCTATCCAGCAAAAACATTACTGTGGCAGGAGCTACTGCTGCACCAAAATTGCCACCTACTACGTACAGAGACATAACTCTGCCCATATTGCTGACATTTCCTACCTTTCCCAATAGGGCACTGCCTACGGGATGAACAAAGGCCACTGTTATCCCCATTATGATACACAACAAAAACAGGGCGGTTTTATTAGGTGCAAGACCAGCCAAGCAGATTGCAATACCACTTAGGGGAATTGCCGCCAACAGCCAAGGGCTGCTATCATGCTTATCGGTAACATATCCCACAAAGGGCTGTATAGAGCTGGCTACAAAGGCCAAGACCATAACCAGAATACCGCACATGGTTAAGGACATATCCAACTTCACCATAATAAAGGGCAGCAAAACTGGCAAAAAATTGTTATAGTAATCTACTGTATAATGACCAGCACAAAGATAAAATATATTTGTTTTAGTTCCCCATCTTAGCATATATTCACACTCCTAATTTATTTTGTTAAAAGTATATTATAACATAATTATATTGCTTTTTCTATAATCAGGCTTTGGATTTCCTCTATATCTGCTATTGGCAAAATATTCCCTCTGAACATCCCAGTAACAGGCAAAGCCCTAAAGTTAACTCCATGTGCAAAACAGTTGACAAATTGTTGTTCTCTATGTAAAATGTTAACTATACACTGTATTTAAGTTAACAAGGAGAGTTACCTATGGATATGTTGAAATTAGCTGAGGAAATTATTGCGGGACGTCGTCTTACTAGACAGGATGATTTGCAGGCCTTCCTTACCTGTGATTTGGATGAATTGTGTCAGGGAGCAGACAAAATCCGGGCTGCCTGTGTTGGCGACCATGTGGATCTTTGCTCCATTATTAATGGCCGCAGTGGCAAATGCCCAGAGAACTGCAAGTTCTGTGCCCAGTCTGCCCACAATCATACAGAGTGTCAGTCCCATCCCATGCTTAGCACAGAGGAGATTCTGGCTGCTGCCCGCATGAATGAAAATGAAGGAGTACATCGTTTTTCCATTGTAACAGCTGGCAGAGCCTTGACTGGCAAGGAATTTGATGCTGCGATTGAGGCCTACGAAACCATGAGTAAGGAGTGCAATATAGAGCTGTGTGCGTCTATGGGCTTTTTGGATGCAGACCAGCTTCGCCGTCTTAAAGAAGCAGGGGTTACCAGCTACCATCACAATATTGAAACCTCCAAGCGTAACTTTCCTAATATCTGTACCACCCATACCTATGATATGAAGATTGCTACCCTGAAACTGGTAAAGGAAATAGGTATGTGCGCCTGCTCCGGGGGTATTATCGGCATGGGTGAAACCTGGGAGGATAGATTGGATATGGCCATCAGTCTGGCCGAGCTGGGCATTGATTCCATTCCTTTGAATGCTCTGATGCCTATTCCAGGCACACCTTTAGAGCATTTGGAGCGATTGACAGAAGCAGATATTCTAAGAACCGTAGCCTTTTTCCGCTATATTAACCCAGAGGCCAATATTCGCTTAGGTGCTGGCAGAGCCCTCCTTACCAATGACGGGGAAACCGCTTTCCGGGCTGGTGCCTCTGCTACCATTACAGGCAATATGCTGACCACTACAGCTTGTGCTACTATTCGCAGCGACAAGAATATGCTTACAGATATGGGTAGAGACATTACACCGCCATATCAGGTACAGTAACAAGCTTATACCCTTGGCAGGACGGCGAGGACATCTCCAACCTCCTGATATATATATTATAGAATAGAAGGTGTAAACATGAGTAAAGGAATTTTTATTACAGGAACAGGTACTGACATTGGCAAAACCTATGTTACCGGCTTGATTGTCAAGAAGCTGGCTCAGGCAGGCTGTAAGCCAGCCTACTACAAGGCCGCCATGAGTGGCAACAACCGCCGTCCTGACGGCTCCCTGATACCAGGAGATGCTCTCTTTGTCAAGGAATGTGCCGGCATAGAGCAGGATTTGGACTCCATGTGCCATTATGTATACGAAAATGCCTATTCCCCCCACTTGGCTTCCCGCATTGAGGGACATCCTGTAGAAATGCAGGTGGTAAGGCAGGGCTTCTACGCCCTTGTTCCCCAGTATGATTATATTACTGTGGAGGGCAGCGGCGGCATTCTCTGCCCTATCTGCTTTGATGAAGCCAAAATTCAGCTGGAAGATGTTATCAAGGACTTACACCTTTCATGCATTATGATTGCTGATGCAGGCCTTGGCACTATTAACAATGTGGTGTTGACCTACGAATACATGAAAGCCCATAATTTGCCTGTGAAAGGTGTTATTTTCAACAACTACCATCCCGGCAATGTCATGGAGGATGATAATATCCGCATGTGCCAGTACATGACCAAGTTGCCAGTGCTGGCTAAGGTTCAACCGGGAGATACCCAGTTGGATATAGATGTGGAATTATTGAAGAATTTGTATGACGAGGTGAAATAAATGATCTGGTATCCATACCAACAAATGAAGCATATGAAGGAACCCTACAAAATTGAGGATGCAGAAGGGGTTTATCTCTACACCAAGGACCAGAAGCTGGTGGATTCTGTTTCTTCCTGGTGGTGCATGATTCACGGCTACAAGCATCCTGAACTGACTGCTGCCATCAAGGAACAGGCTGACAAATTCTGTCATGTTATGCTGGGCGGCCTTACCCATGAGCCAGTACAGAAGCTGTCTGCCAAGCTGCAGGAGTTCCTGCCGGGAGATTTGGACTACTGCTTCTTTTCCGATTCTGGCAGTGTGGCTGTTGAGGTATCCTTGAAAATGGCCCTGCAATACCATGTGAACAAGGGCAATCATCGTCCTCTGGTGCTGGCATTAAATCGTGCTTATCATGGAGATACCTTCAAGGCTATGGAGGTAGGCGATGATGATGATTACCATTTTGCCTTTGAGCAAAAGGATGGGGTAGATCAGAAAAAAGGCTGTATCCATATTCCTACCACCATTCCAGCTCTGGAGGAAGCCTTCCAAAAATATCATGACCAGTTGAATTGCTTTATTGTTGAACCTCTGTTGCAGGGTGCTGGCGGTATGCAGATGTATGATATTTCCTTCCTAAAGCGAGCCAGAGAACTTTGCAGTCAATATGATGTACTGCTTATCTTCGATGAAGTAGCTACCGGCTTTGGCCGTACTGGTCATCGCTTTGTGGCTGATGTGGTATTGCCTGATATATTGGTACTGGGTAAGGCTCTGACCGGAGGCTATATCGGTCATGCCTGCACTGTTGCCAACCACAAGGTTTATGAAGCCTTCTACAGCGATGATGACCGCAAGGCTTTGATGCACGGCCCTACCTTTATGGGCAATGCTTTGGCCTGTGCTGTTTCCCTGAAAGCCATTGAGATTTTTGAACGTGATGATTATATGTCCAAAATTCAAAACATTGAAGCCATTACCCGTCGAGAGCTGGCAGATTTTCAGGATGAACGTATCAAGGAAGTTCGTATTATGGGTGGCTGTGCCTGCATTGAGGTAAAAGATCCTGCTGTATTAGCAGGCTATCAGCAATTTGCCTATGAACGGGGAGTATTCTCCAGACCATTCCTGTCCTATATGTATTCTATGGTACCATATGTAATAGAAGAACCAGACTTGGTGAAGATATTTGATACCATGAAGGCCTGGTTCCGCCGCTAAATTTTAGCATCTAATATATTTCCATAAAAAAGGAGTTATGACACAGCTTATGCCATAACTCCTATTTTTAATTCGTTTTCAACCAGATAGCAGGACGAATACCTCCACGTACATCTCTTACATAGCTGTATTGAAAGGAACCATCCTCTCGCTGCTGCCAGTCTGGATTGTCCATGAGCCAGCAAATCTTCCAAAAAATCGTCCACCATTAATGATGACGCATATTTTGTACAGGAATATTGGCCACCAAGGCTACAGAATCCTCTACATTTTCCAGAGAAATTTCCATATCGCTTTTGTTGATAACCATATATTTAGAAATAACCTGAATGATATCATCCCGCAGTTTTTCCATTACCTCTGGGGATACACTGGCCCGATCCTGAATCAGAACCATCTGCAATCTCTTTTTAGCAACCTTGCCGGATTTTTCTTTTTTGAATATGCTAAGCAATGAATCCAACATACCCTGACCTCCTTACATTCTAAAAGCCTTTTTCAGACGGGTAAAAAGACCATCCTTCTCAAAGGTCATAAAAGGTACTTCCTCGCCCAAAAGGCGGCGGACAATATTATCATATGCCCTGCCTGCTTGAGACTTAGGATTGCCTACTAATGGCTCGCCACGGTTGGCAGATGTTACTACCATTTCATCGTCAGGTATCTGACCAATACACTTGATGGACAGAATATCATCAATATCACTCATATCCATCATATCGCCGCTTTCCACCATCTGAGGACGGATTCTGTTGACAATAAGGCTGATATTGTCCTTTTCAGCCCGGCCTAGTTCACCGATAATCTTATCAGCATCACGAACAGCAGAAACCTCTGGCATAGTTACAACAATGGCTCTATCCGCTGCAGCAATAGCTGTTTTGAAGCCCTGCTCAATACCTGCTGGGCAGTCAATAATAACGTAATCATATTCCTTGCGCAATTCATCACAAAGAACCATCAGTTGGGCTGGATTTACCGCAGATTTATCCTTAATCTGAGATGTAGGCAGGAGGAAAAGATTCTCGTATTTCTTGTGGCGAACCAAGGCTTTCTTGTAAGGAACTCTGCCCTCGGTTACATCTACCAGATCATACATAATACGATTTTCCAGCCCCAGCAGCAGGTCCAAGTTGCGCAAACCTGTATCTGTATCAATCAGAACAACGCTTTTGCCACGCTTGGCCAATCCTACCCCCAAATTGGCAGTAGTGGTAGTCTTACCTACGCCACCTTTGCCGGATGTAATAACGATAACCTCACTCATCTGTATAAATCCTACCTTTCTATTGGTTCTATAACAATCTGACCATCCTTGATATATGCCTTCTCTGCATACTGACTTACCTCCGGTTCATCCGGTGAGCGAGCTATGAGATTGGCAATGCGAATCTGCATGGGCATCAGTCTATCTGCCACTACAAAGGCTTGATAATCCCCCATTGCGCCTGCGTGAACAATGCCACGACAATTTCCCCTTATATCAATACTCCCCACAGCTACCAGCTTGGCTCCTGGATTTACATTGCCGCAAATCATCAAAGAACCCTGAGAGGTAATCTCCTCTCCATTGCGGACAGTTCGGTTGATTACCTTCATAACCTGTTGGCAATCTCCCTCATTTTTCCCCCTATTTGACTGAGGTACAGTATCGCCATGGCCAGTATTTGGTCTAACTGCCGCAGCTGAGTCTTTTTTTGTGCTATCTGTCAGATTAAGTCCCTTGCTCTGCAAATAGCTTCCCAAACCCTGACGTACAGATTTGTGCAAATCTGCCACTACCAGCTGAAACTTGGTTCCCTCCGGAAAAAATTCTGGATGCTCTGCCAGCTTCCGTTCCAATTCTTCCTGAACCTGAGCCAAATCTGCTGAGCTATCCACCATTAACTGAAAGCCATTGGATACACCCTTGATTTTTATCAAATCTTTGGCCACACTCTCCACCTCATCTCTTATTACCGCTTCTCTGCTGCAGCCTTGGCCTTGGCTTCAGCTTCTGCCTTGGCCTTGGCAGCCTGGACCGGATCCATTAAATGGAAGGCAGCATCTAATATTTTTTTGCCAATTGGCACAGCAGACTGAGAACCATAACCACCCTGCTCCACAATAACCGCTACTACAATAGTAGGATTGTCAAAGGGGCCATAGGCTACAAACCAGCCATGATCCCGGCCGTGAGGGTTCTCTGCTGTACCGGTTTTACCAGCTATTTCCACTGGATAATTCTTGCCAAAGATAGAAGCCGCCGTACCATATTGGGTAACCTGATGGAGGCCGCTCTGCACCAGGCGAATAAATCTATCCTCTACATCCAACTGGCTCAAAAGCTCAGGCTTGAACTTCTTCACCACGTTGCCATTAACATCTACAATACTATCTACAAGATATGGCTTAAAGCGTTTGCCGTCAGCAGCAATCTCTCCCATAATGGAGGCTGCCTGTATAGGCGTTACCAGATTAAAGCCCTGTCCTATAGCTGCATCAAAGGTTTCTGCCAAGTACCAATCCTCTTCAAAAACCCGCTCTTTGTAAGCCCTGCAGGCCACCAGCCCCTCAGACTCATAAGGCAAATCAATACCGGTAAGCTTGCCCATACCAAACATTCTGGCATAACGCTCAATAGTATCAATTCCCAGACGATTGCCCATTTCATAGAAATATACATTATCTGAATGAGCCATAGCCTGTTCAAAATTCAGCCAGCCCAAAGCCTCTCCGCCAGCGTTACCCTTAGGTATAATCCAGTGATGACCAGAGTCGAAAATCTTTTCCTCTGGTGTTACCTTCCCCTCAGACAAAGCCGCCGTACCTGTAATAATCTTAAAGGTAGAGCCTGGTGGATATTCACCTGTAATAGCCTTGTTATCCATTGGATAATAAGGGTTATTATTGATAACAGCCCAATCCTTGGCAGAAATGCCATTAACAAAGAGATTTGGATCAAAAGCAGGACGGCTGACAATAGCCAGCACCTCTCCTGTCTGAGGATTCAAGGCCACTGCTGCTGCTGCATGGGCACCAATCTGAACTAGCTGTTCGTCAACAGCCTTCTCTGCTGCTGCCTGTATATCCAAATCTATGGTTAAATGAAGGTCATTGCCGGGAATAGGATTCTTCTTACCCAGCACCTGAACAGGTTTGCCAGTAACATCTACCTCTACCTGCTCACCACCATTGGTACCACGAAGGTACTGGTCATAAATTTTCTCCAGACCAAATTTACCAATAATATCGCCGCTTTTGTACCCTTCATCCTTTTTCTTTTCCAGTTCTGCATCGCTGATTTCACTTACATAGCCATAGGCATGGGCACCCTGCTGGTGATAAATATAGTCTCTAATAGGCAAAACCTCTACTACTACTCCAGGATACAGATCTTTCTGCTCCGCAATAATAGTGGTCAGCTCTGGTCCTACATCCGTCTTAATCCGTATAGGATCAAAGCCAACATGGCTATCAATTTTTTTGTGAATATCCTCCACTGGCACATTTAGCAATGTGGAAAGCCTGCTGATAACTTCCTCAGAAATAGGCTCTGTTAAAGGCAGCAGGGATACTGTAAACCCGGGATGATTAGTAACCAGCAGCTTGCCATTACGGTCATACATAGTACCTCTAGGCGCCACTGCCGGTACTAAACGTATCCGATTGCCATCAGCCAAGCTGGCATAATAGTCACCATCATATACCTGCAAATAACCCATTCTGGCAATCAAAACAACTATTACCAGCACCACAACTACACTTAAAGCCTTCAGACGCCCACTAAAAATATCCTTATCTGTCATGCACATCTCCCAGCCAATCGATAAAACAACAAAATGTGGCAGTCCTTCTGCCACATATTCAGCACAGTTTGTTCCCAAACTGCACTATTTCTTTTGTGATACAAATTTATCCATTCTATGAACCATAACATGCACCGGCCATGCAAAAATAACATTATAACACAGCATGGGCAGAAGCTTCATCTGTATATGAGCCACAGGATAGAAGCCATAGCCTAATAGCACTATTACTAACTCATGAATGCAATAGGAGGCCATAGTTCCCAAACAGGAAGCAGCAATAGGCAAAATAAAACTATCTCTTAGCACCCTGTTGGAAAAGGTTCCACAGCCAAAGCCCACCAGCATATTGATAAATATATTCACTCCTAAAAAGCTGCCGGTAGCCAAGTCCTCAAAAAGTCCCAACAAAAACCCCATAAAGCTTCCTAGCTTATTTCCTTTGAGAAAGGCGTAGGAAATAGTCAGCAAAAGCAGCAAATCCGGCCCTATGCCATGAAAGAATATCAATGGCAGAAAGGATGATTGCAGCACATATAAACCCAAGGCCATTGCCAGCCAGCCACAGAAAATATTCATAACTATTTATCCTCTGCCTTTTCTCCATTGATGAAATTGCCATCATTATCAGTTTCCGTCCCCGGAGTCTGAACAGGTGGTGTCAAAGGTGCAGGCGGTGCCTCTCTGGAGGCTGTAATAACCAACACATCCTCCAGCTTTTGGAAATCCACCACAGGCTTCAGCACAGCAATCTTCAACAAACCGCCGCCATCATCCTCCAATGAATCCACTGTTCCAACGGCAATTCCCTTGGGGTAGATACCTCCAAAGCCAGAAGTAATAACCATATCCCCCTCTACCACATCAGAATTTTTGGGGATATTAATCATATTAGGTGTCATGGCATCTGCAATGCTTCCCTGTACAATACCAGCCACCCTTGACTCAGGGCGCTGAATCAAGGTGCCTACAGAACAACGGGGGTCCAAAATAAGCTGTACCTTGGCTGCATTAGGAGCAACCTCCGTAACAACACCAACCAGTCCCTTTTCTGTTACCACAGGCATATTTTTCGCAATACCATCGCTGGTTCCCTTGTTGATAACAATCATACTTGTCCAGGTAGCCTGCTCCCGGCCTATAACCTGGGCCGCCTCCAAATCAAATTGTCTGGCAGCCTGCTTGTAGCCCAAAAGATTGCGCAGCCTCTCATTTTCCGCGGCATACTCACTGGCAGTCAGATTTTGCTGTCTCAACTGAACTACTTCATTCTTGAGCAGCTCATTCTGATAATAAGCAGATACCAGTTCCCAGATAGAGGATGTTACACCGTTAATCTGATAGCCCGCCCAGGATACGGCCCGCTGAAAAGGAGCCAAGGCCCCTGTCGCTGCTATACTGCCTAAAGGGGCAGTAAATCTGCCCCTGGCTGCAAAAAATATAATCACAAAGACGCTTACTGCCACGAAAACCAGTAACCATATAGTCCGATGTGAATTTTTATCCCGTCGTACCCTGTTCATTTTATCTCAACTTCTTTGTAGTCATAACAACACGCTTCAACAGCTCAATGTTCTCCAAAGAACGACCAGTACCCTCGCCTACACAGGACAAGGCATCCTCAGAAACCAGGACAGGCATGCCGGTTTCTTGGCTCAGCAGCTTATCCAAGCTGTTCAGCAGGGAGCCACCACCAGTCATCATAATGCCATGGTCCATAACATCAGCTGCCAGCTCAGGCGGAGTCTTTTCCAAGGTGCCCTTTACAGCATCCACAATCTTGTGTACAGGCTCCCTGAGAGCGTCACAAATCTCACTGGACTGAATACGTACAGTCTTTGGTAGACCGCTAACCAGATCGCGACCGCGAATGTCCATAGTCTTGTCCTGATTTGGATTTACGATAGCTGTACCAATATTAATCTTAATCTCCTCAGCAGTACGCTCACCAATCAGCAAATTGTATTCACGCTTGATATACTGAATAATGGAGGAATCCATTTCATCGCCACCAATGCGAATAGAACAGCTGGTAACAATGCCACCCAAAGAAATAACCGCAATCTCTGTAGTACCACCGCCAATATCTACAACCATGGAGCCAGTAGCCTCCTCTACAGGCAGGCCTGCACCAATAGCCGCTGCCATTGGCTCCTCAATGAGATAAGCCTCTCTAGCACCAGCCTGCTGAGCTGCATCAATAACAGCCCGCTTTTCCACCTCAGTAACACCGGAAGGTACGCCAACTACTACCCGAGGACGAACAAAAGACTTGGTGTTCATGGCCTTGCGAATAAAATATTTCAGCATAGCCTGAGTTACATCAAAATCTGCAATAACCCCATCCTTCATAGGACGAATAGCTACAATACTGCCTGGAGTACGGCCAATCATACGCTTTGCTTCGTCACCTACAGCCAAAACATCCCCAGTATCACTCTTTATTGCCACTACAGAAGGCTCACGAAGGACAATACCCTTGCCCTTAATATGAACCAATGTATTTGCTGTTCCTAAATCAATACCCATATCGTGGGACAAACCACCAAAAAGATTCCACATGTTAAAAATTTCTCCCTTCAAAGATATACCGTCGCCATATTATATATACAGCAATCTTTATTTTATCACACCTTTTTCTTTTAGGGAAATATATTTATTATTTCCTAAAATAATATGATCCAGCACAGGAATATCCATTAGCTTTCCTGCCTCCACAATCCTTCTGGTAGTAGCAATATCCTCCTTGCTGGGAGTTGGATCTCCACTAGGATGATTGTGCACCAGAATCATAGATGCCGCTGTTTGCTGAATTGCCGCCTTGAACACCTCTCTGGGATGAACCACCGAGGCTGTAAGGCTGCCGATAGAAATAACCGGCATAGATAAAATATGGTTCTTTATATTCATTAATATTACTGCAAAATGCTCCCGATCCTCATATTTGAATCTAGGCATAGCATATTCTGCCGCATCCTCTGGACAGGTAACTATCAATTTTTGCTTAGCACTATGGGTGGCCATACGCCGCCCCAGCTCCACCGCAGCCATTAATTCCGCGGCCTTGGCTGTTCCTATCCCCTTCATTTGACCTAGCTGGGCAATAGACAGCCTTACCAGACCACCTATACCATCTGGCCCGCATAGCTTCAGCACTTCCCCAGCCATATCCAGAGCAGATTTCTCTCGAAACCCGTTTCTAAGCAGGATGGCCAAAAGCTCTGCATTGCTCAAAAAACCTGGTCCTAAGGCTAAAAGCCTCTCCCTGGGCCTTTCCTCAACTGGAAGATCCCTCACCATTGCCATATAAATCAATCCCCGCTTTCTGGGCAAGACCATATAGACAATGAAGCGGCAAACCTACGACATTGGAATAGGACCCTCTAATTTGTTCAATAAATACAGCAGCCCGTCCCTGAATACCATAAGCACCAGCCTTGTCAGCATGCTCGCCGGTAGCAAGATAACGGTCTATTTCTGCCGGAGAAAGCGGGGCAAAATCTACCTCCGTCGTCTCATATGCCTGCCAGATCTGATTGTGCCAAGCAATAGCTATACCAGTAGACACCTGATGTGTTCTGGCGGATAGCCTTGTCAGCATTTCTCTGGCCTGCTCCTTGTCCTTAGGCTTACCAAATATATCATCATCAAGACTAACCACCGTATCCGCTCCCAGTACCGGCATGTCCGGATAAAGAGCTGCTACAGCTGCTGCCTTGAGATAGGCATTTTTCTTGACAACTACAGCTGGCTGTAGTCCCTGACAATCCACTTCCTCAGCCTGACTAACTTCTACTCGAAAGCTGCAGCCAATCTGCTGCAAAAGCTCTCTCCGTCGAGGTGAAGCAGATGCCAATATAATCATGGATAATTCCTCCCCTAGATTATGACAAAATTGAGATTTTATCACTGTAATATCAGATAGAATCCCTTCTAACATAATAAAAGACTCTGAGCAAAAAATCAAGTCACTCAGAGCCTTATTTTTACTTATTTTCTAGGCCTGGCCCATTATTTTTTCGCTTTCTTGCCAGAGGCAAAACAAGGGAAAATCATTAAGAGCTTACCCGTCAGATAACTGGCCAGTAAGGACAGCAAGGATACCAGGATATATTTTACATAGGCTGACCAGTCAAACTGAACAAAATACCAAGCGATTAACATAACCAGCCCCATATGGGTATAATACATATTATAGCTGTTAGCAGCCAGCTCCCCTAGGAATTTGTTGGTATAATCCAACTGAGATTGGAAGATGGCCAAAAGCCCAAAGACAGCAGACAAAACAAACAAAATATGTATGGCAGACTTAACAATCATATACTGCTCCATGCTGGTGGCAGTCTGAGCTCCCATAATGCAGTAAAATAGATAAGCCACACTGGTTACAATAAAGGCTGGCAGCCACTTGGTAGGATCAGCCTTGTATCCCCCCCCCTGAGTAAACCACTGATGGCGCCATGCATAAGCTCCCAAGAAAAAATAAAGGGGATAAAGACCAACCCGGCTAGGCTGAAATACCATTATAGGCCAGATAAAGGTCCACAAATCGTTGTTGCCATCGGCATACATATAACCTCCCACAGTGCAGGCAAAACTCAAAACCGTAAATGCAACAAAGAGCTTGGTGCCTGGGATAGAGGCAGGCAGCTGCTTTCTGAAATCTGGCTTTAGCTTGCAGAATACATAAAGCAGAGTGTACAGATATGTCAGAAGCCCCAGATACCAGTATTGCACATGGCTAAAGCAAGGGCCGAAAAGAAACAGCTTAAAGAGATAATCATGGACATAGTCCATAGGAATGCCCCGGCTGGCAAACATGATAAAGGTTACAGGCGGAGCCAGAATAACTACACCAGCAATCCAAGGGATAATTATCCGCACCAGCTTGCTTTTCCAGAATCTGCCATCTGTCTGCTTCACCAAGGACATTAAGCCAAAATATCCTGAGATGAAAAACATCACCGGCATGATAAAAATATCTGCCCACATCACCAGCATGGTAAAGGAAAACTGCGGATCTCCCTTGTCCACTGTGTACCACCACTCCGGTGCATAAGCCATGTAGCACAGAGCTACATGAAAGACAATCATCAGGCAGACAATAAAAGTCTTTAGATTATCAAGAAAAAAAATACGCCTTTTCTTTTCTTCCATAGAGATTCCCCCTAAATTTTATTTTCCATGACCTTATTAACTATTTTTCTTTTGTCTTTTTTCGTAAATAATAAATCCCAAAATCATTACAGCTGCCAGCACCAAGGAAAATACCAATCTATGGGGATTTTCTCCAGCGGTTACTGCATCATGGCCTATCATGGCTTCAATAGCTGTAGATGGCAGTTTGCCTATGATGGCTGCAATGGTAAAATCCTTGAAACTCAGTCGGCTTACAGCTCCCAGGGCATTCAACAGACCTGATGGCAGATAAGGAATAACTCTGGCTATCAGCATAATCCGAAAGCCTCTTTCCCCGCTGAAATCATCAATTTTTTGCAGGGATTTATGCTTGGATATTACATCCTCTGCTGCATCCCGGAACAAAAATCTCAGCAGGACAAAGCTCAGGGCACAGCCTACGGTTTCCGCAACCCAGGCCAAGGCAATACCTGGCACAATACCAAAAATCAGAGCATTGGCAGCGGAAAAAATCATGGCTGGCGGAAAGCCTATGGCATTGACACATAGTACCAGAAAGAAACTGAATACCATAGCCCAGGCCCCAAAGGAATTGATATAGGCAGCAATGCGATGCATATCACCGCTAAGGCATACATCCCACAGTTCCCCCCAGAAAGCCGGGTCCAAAACATAAACAATGCCAAAGAGCAGACAAAGACCTGCCACTGCCCCTACCTTTATAGGCCACGTAGATTTTGTTATTTTCATGCTATATATCTCCTATCATTTAATTTAAGAAATATTATAGCACAATTAATCCTCATGTACACGTATAGCATCCCAGCTCATGCTAAAAAGCCAATCATACCATATCTGCTCAGGAGTATTTTGCCAAATCATATCCCCAAATAAAATACCGTTAATGGGCATTGCGAAATAGCTAAGAATCACAATGGGGGCTCCTCCTTTAATCAGCCCCTCCCGTTGGCCTCTCTCCACAAATTCGTATAATGGTTCATAGAAAACAGCCACCTGCTGCAAATCCAGATTACGGCTCTTCTTGGTGGCAAGAAACTGCTCGTGAACCAGAATCTTGTCCCTATGGTCCCGGCCAAGCTGAATCATGCGTCTGGAGTACTCCCGAAAGCAATCCTTAACAGGCTGACTCATATCAAAACCATCAACGAGATATTGGCAGATATATTCCTCAGTATAGGCAAATAACTCCTTCAGCAAAACCTCCTTGCTGGCAAAATAAACATAAATCGTAGCCTGAGGCACCGTCGATAGCTTTGCCAGCTTGGACATACTAAGCCCTTCCATGCCGCCATCAGCAATCAGCAAAGAAGCTGCTTCCAATATTTTATTTCTCTTTTCTATACTTGCTTGTCTCATGGCTAAAATTATAACCGACTGTTCAGTCGGTGTCAATGTTTATGTTAAAATTCTAGTAATAATCAATAGTAAACGTGCTTATTTTATCTCATATTTTGACACCATATCCCCATATGTGATAAAATATATAAAAATTTTAGCAGAAAGGTTGTGGAATTTTGAAAAGCAAAAAATTCAGTCTGACAGCGATTTTAGCCCTGTTGCTTCTCCTTGTAACCTCAGTGGCTTCTGCCAATACCAGTGGTGAAGTAGATCTCTCCAATGCCAGAGTCATAACCGTGGAAGCCTATGCCTACAGTCCCCAGGATCCAGGCATGGGAAAATACACTGCCTCCGGCACTCTCCTCCGCAGAGGAGTTATTGCCGTAGATCCTAATTATATACCTATGGGCACTTCTGTTTATATTCCAGGCTATGGTGTAGCCGTTGCCGAGGATATTGGCTGGAATATTCAGGGCAATACCATTGATATTGCCTTTGACACCCATGAGGAGGCCATCTGGTTTGGCCGCCAGTTTATTGAAATCTATTTGCTTAATTAAATAAACTTTTCTGACCTTGACAGGAACCAAAGCAAAAAGGCTTGCGTAAAAGGAATCTTCCTATTACACAAGCCTTATTTTTATGTTTTAAAACATATCCCTTTTCCACAACAGTACACCGCAGACAGCTGCAAAGGCACCGGCAAAAAAGAAAATATACCAAAATGCAAAAGGAGTTTCCTCCATAGGTACTGGCACATTCATACCAAAGAAACTGGAAATAACTGTAGGAATAGCCAACAAAATAGTTACTGCGGCTAGGAACTTCATGACCTGGTTCAGATTGTTGGAAATAATCGAGGAAAAGGTATCTGCCAGCCGTCCCATAATCTTGCTGTACATTTCAACCATTTCCCGAGCCTGCTTGTTCTCAATAATAACATCCTCCAGCAGATCCTCGTCCTCCTCATAGTATTTCAGCATAGGCTGCATGGAGGTAGTAGTACGAAGCCGCATCAGCTTGTCCAGTACAGCGCCATTGGATCGCAGAGATGCATTAAAGAAGGTCAGGGCCTTCTGCAGCTCCAACAGCTTTAGGATCTCCTGATTGTTCATGGAATGTCTCAGCTTGCTTTCAATTTCGTCAGACTGATTGCTAATCTGACGCAGATACCGCAAATAGAAAGTAGCTGTTCTATAGAGAATCTGAAACAGAAATCTGGTTTTCTTGAAGGTGCGGAACATCCTGGCTGTCTTTTCATTAAAGTAAGACAATACCGGTGTCTCCTCCAAGCATACTGTAATAATGTGTTCCTCTGTAACAATGATGGCCAAAGGCAAGGTATCATAGCTGCCTGTATCCCGCACCACTGGCACATTGGTCAAAATCATAACATTGTCGTCCTCAATATCAATATGAGAACGCTCTTCATCATCCAAGGCGGAACGAAGAAAATCCGGCTCAACCTCGGTAAGATTCCCCACTACCTTCAACTCATAAGGGGTAGGGTCTACAATATTAATCCAGGCACCGCTTTCCAATGTTTTCAGAGTCAGCTCCTGTAAAGGGCCGCTGTCCAAAGACTTATAAATCTTCAGCATTATAAAATTGCTCCTTTCAGTACGGGGACTCTATCCAACATCATACCAAAAGCTACAATCCCAGCCTTTATATAGCGAGAAGGCGCATGACAAGGGATACAGTCCCCCTATTTAATTTAGGCGTGTCCCTGGGTTCAGGTCCTGCGTCCATTGTCATTCACCTCACATTTATCTACAATTTAAATCAATACCATAAAGATATTACTACCTAGACATTGCTTTAGTCAAGGGATTTTATTTCCTATCCTCCAAAATATACTGCTGAGGAATGTTCTTTATAAACCTGCACACCGCATGCTGTCTTTCCGCCACAGAGGTAAGAAAAAGTCGTCGTCTGGCTCTAGTAATAGCCACATAGAACAATCTGGCTTCCTCCGTTACATTGTCCTTTTTCAGGGCAATTTTCGTAGGAAAAACTCCCTCCTGTAAACCAGTTAGAAAAACAGTATCAAATTCCGAGCCCTTAGCCTGATGAATGGTAATAATCGGAATCTTGGGATGCTCCTTTAGCATCAAATCCAGCTCCGTATCAGACATAGCAGTCAAACGCAAAAATTCCTGCAAAGCATCATAGGTATCCTCCTGAACCACCCTATCTGGCAGCTGCATAAGCTCCCGACTATAGCGCACTAGCTGGCGCAGATTTTCCAGACGTGGCTCCTCCTTGGCATAAAAGCTGTTGATTCCCAAGGACATAATCACCTCTACCACCAGCTTAGGCAGAGGCAATGCCTGAATTTTTTCTCTCATTTCCCCAAAGGTTTTGGCCAAGGGACCAAATAAATTTACATATTTGCTGAGATAGCTGCGGCGAATATCCCTATCTGGCAAAATATTTTCCCTTACAGCATGAAGCAAAATTTCTCCCGTAGCACATATATCATCAAAGGCATCATGGGATGATTTGTGCTGCACATGAAAAACCTCTCCCAAATATTCCAGCTTGTAATTGGACAGCTGAGGATAAAAACGGCGGTAAATATCCAAAGTATCATAAAAGGCCGGTATGTCCAAGGACGGCAATTCCAACCGTCTCAGCTGGCTAGCCAATATAGTCAAATCAAAAACCACATTATGGCCTACAATGACACTTCCCTGAGCAAATTCACAAAAGCCCTGCAGTGCCTCACTAGGCTCTACACCGTTTTCCTGCAAATAGGCATCACTAATATGATGTACCTGCTCTGACAGGCCAACGGATTTTCCCGCCCGAAGATACCGGACAAATCTAGCTATTTCCTGTCCCTGCAAATCCACCTTAATGGCGGCAATCTGGATAATTTCATCTCTAGCCGTATCCAGTCCTGTGGCCTCCACATCAAAAACCACCACCTGGCCACACTCCAGCTGCCGCAGCAGCATTTCGTATGGCTCTGCATATTTTTGCGTAGAAGGATGAAGCAAATCCGTAATCCTGATACCTGCCTTTTGATATTCCTCAGACTGAATTTTGGCAATAGTAGCTGGGCCAATACGGCGACCAAAACGCTTCAGAAGTCTCAACATACTGCTGCTATCCTGGGGATTAATCAACAGCCGCAAAGCCGCCACCACATCCTTGATTTCCTGCCGACGAAAAAATTTGAACTCATCCACCAGCATAAATTCCAAGGGAAAATCCTGCTGCTCCCTCTGACCAGCCTGATACTGCTGCCGTCTTTGCTCCATAATCTGAACAAAGGCTTTGGATAATTCCTTGGCATACCAATTAGCTCTAGTCAAAATACACACCTTGGCCAAATCCTCTGGCTGAAGCTGCTGCAGCTTTTCATAAATCCAGCTAGCCTCCACCTTGGTACTCCACAGGGATTTATGTACCACCAGCTCCCCTGGGGTACTATTCACAGGCACTGCATCCTCAGGAAACAAACCTGCTACCTGCTGAGGAAAGGTATTCTTCAAATAACCAAAACCCGCCAACAGCAAATTAGCCGTTGACCGATAGTTTTCATTAAACACCACCAGTCTAGGCTTGTAATCCTTGACATAGCTCTGATTGATAAAGGTAGGATCTGAGCCTCGCCACTCATAAATGGTCTGAAAAATATCTCCACACAGAAGAAGATTACTGTTGCCAAACATTCTCGTCAGCAGACTATATTCCAGCCGGCTAATATCCTGCACCTCGTCTACACACCAGAACCTGAACCTATTCTGCCATGCTTTAGCCACCTCATCCTGCTGTAGCAGCCTATAGGCTTCATTGATTAAATCATTGAAATCCACCGCATGATTCTCTCGTAGCATATCATCATACTCCTTGAGAATCTCACCACAATGAGCATCAAAAATCATCAAAATATTTTCAAAGCCTTTGGCTGCATCTGCCAAACGTTGAGGATTTTTGTCCTTCAACCGCAATATTACCTGCTCATAATCTTCCTCTGGATGCTGGGAGAAAAGATTATACTCTCCCCTATATTCCTTCACCAGATTAATCAGCTTCTGGAACAAACTTGCCTTTTCGCTACTAACATATTTCAGATTAGCAATCAATTCCAAGCAATCCGTTTCGTCAAAAACCCCAAAATCCCCAAAAATATCGCTATCCTGCCTAGCTGCCCAGCGCAGAATTTCATAACAAAAACCATGAATTGTCTTAACCATAACATCCACCGCAGATCCTCCAGCTATGGAATTAATACGGTCCTTCATTTCATTACAGGCCTTGTTAGTAAAGGTCAAACAGACTATTTCCTCTGGCTTAGCCAGCTTTTTGTCCAATATATTTTCAATTCTGTAGGCAAGAGTATTGGTTTTGCCTGTACCAGCTGAAGCCAGAAGCAGAATATTCTGCTTCAGCTCCTTTGCTACACTTTGCTGCTTTTGATTCAAGCCATGAAATTCCATTTTTATTTACCATATTCTGCAGCCAACTTCTTAAAGGCTGGCAAGGAACGGCGAATGGTATCCTCCTTGATACAGTACGCAGCTCGGAAATAACCAGGGCAACCAAAATCAGAGCCAGGCACCAGCAGCAAATCGTATTTCTTGGCCCGCTCACAGAAAGCTCTATCATCTGCCTCCAAAGCCTGTGGGAACAAATAGAAAGCGCCCTGTGGTTTCTGACAGCTAAAACCAGCCTCCAGCAAGCCATTATACAGCAGATTGCCATTGCGTTCATAGGCAGCAATATTGGATGGCTCATCCACACAACGTGCCACCACCCGCTGAAACAGAGAGGAAGCATTAACATGTGTCAGGACTCTGGCCGCACCAGCAATAGCACCATAAATCATGTCAAAATCTGCCACTTCATCAGGCACAGCAATATAACCAATACGCTCACCTGGCAGGGACAAGGACTTACTCCAGGAATAACATACCAGTGTGTTTTTATAATACTTCGGAATATAAGGAACCTGCAGGTTCCCATAAACCAGCTCACGATATGGCTCATCGGAGATGATAAAGATAGGATGACCAAATTCCTGAGACTTGACCTCCAGAATATTTGCCAGCTTTTTGATAGTTTCCTCAGAATAAACAACGCCACTAGGATTGTTGGGGCTGTTAACAATTACAGCCTTGGTCTTTGGACTAAGCATTTCCTCAAATTTATCAAACTGAATCTGAAAATTCTCCGTATTGGCAGGCACCACCTTCAGCTTGGAACCTACAGATTCCACGAAACAGCCATATTCTGGGAAATATGGGGCAAAGGTAAGGAACTCATCGTTCGCCTCATCCTCATGGAGAGCCTTGAAGCAAATAGTAATGGCCGCAGCTGCACCACTGGTCATAAAGAGATTTTTACCAGCAAAATTAGTGCCAAAACGGCGGTTAATGCTTTCGGCAATGGTCTGACGAACCTGGGGATCACCAGGAGCAATTGTGTAACCGTGGAGAGTACAGCTATCCACAGTATTCAGAATATCTATAATCGCAGTTTTTACAGCCTCTGGCGCAGGTACATTAGGATTGCCAATGGAGAAATCATAAACATTTTCCTCCCCAACCTCAGCGGCTCTTTTTCTGCCATATTCAAAAATCGTGCGAATAGTAGATTTTTTTGTACCTAAGGTATGCATTTTTTCTGAAACCATTTTCATCCATCCTTTATTATAAATTTTTCATAAACAAAACGATAAGGAACAAATTCCCCTGTCTAAACGAGCAAACAAGATGTCCAACTATGATTATACAACAATCCCTGAAAAATAGGTAGGGCGATTCTATTTTCATAGCTAAAACCATATTACACTCTCACCTTTATTCACCACTCTTTTCGCAGCAACCGTCACTTCATCAATTTCTTTTATCAATCCATCAACTTGCTCTTTGCCATCAACATAGCCATGAAATACAATTACAATTTCAAACAGTCCCTTAATTATTCACTTTTGTATTTTTAACTCCTTAGATTCAGTAATAGCTCTTTATCTTACATTCTAAAATAATTCAATCGACGTACAAGCTAATGTTTTATAAAAATATACAACATGCTTATTCTATTTTAGGCAAAGCATATTTGCTGACAACAAATTTTCGCAATTGGTAAAGTTATCCAATCTATATTTCATTCGAAATTCTTTTGTGTATGGATCATCTCAAATGCAATATATTGTGCTGAGTCATTTCACTATACTTCGCAATATTACTATCAAATATCTTTTTATCAACATAATCTGAAATCAAATACTTCTCACTTTATAAAAAGATATAAATGCAAAAAAGTCGCAGAAAAAGCAGGAAAAAAATTTATATATAGAATTGTATACACATAACTAGTATTTGGAGGGATTTTTATGTTTTGTCATAAATGTGGTGCAAAATTATTAGAAAATGCAAAGTTTTGTAGACAGTGCGGAGAAAAAATTATAGATATTTCAGATGATGATTTACCAGTCAAAAATTTAACAAGTATTGTATGCAAAGATCAACCATGCAATGAAATTGCAGACAATAGTAATACAATAAAAATAACAATATCCCAAAAACAAATTCTCTAAAGCCAACAAGTATAACGAAAAAAATAATACCTATCATCATTAGTATAGTTCTAATGATCACTGTTTTTATGATAAAAGGACGTATACACTCTCAGAAAATAGCCACAAATCCTTCTCAAGTTCAAAATTTTCAAGAAGTAACACCCAAAAACAATACTACAATTTCCGACAAGAATACATCATCCATAAATGAAAGTTTTTCACAATATTATATGCAGTTAATTTCTTCAACATTAACTCTATCTTCTCCTGAAACGCTAACGGACAAACCACCCATAAATTATGGAGAATTGGATTCATATATACAGAGTAAAGTATATAAGGAAGGTATTGGCGATTATATAATTATTAGTATTGCAGGAGCTTCATTTGATGCTGAGAAATTGACAAAAGCTACCGGAAATAAATTCATACCCAATATAGATGGCGCTGTGCGTAATTATTTAGATAATATAAAAAATAGTGTACCGCATCAATGAACACGGATAGGATATACTATAGATAAATGACGATTTTGCCATTCTTCAATTCTTGGAAGAAGCTTGTCCGTGATATCAGATACCATTCCTTCGCTTACTTCAAAACCATAGATATCTTCTATCGTCTCTGAAATTTGCCGTGTGGTCATTCCTTTTGCATACATGGAAATGATTTTATCATCAATCGAGAGATGTCTTTCTGGCGTTTTGGAAGCACCTGAGGTTCAAAAGAACTCTGTCTATCTTGAGGAACATCAACCTCAAATTTACCATATTTACTACGAACAGTTTTTTGCTTTGTCCCATTACGATAGTTAGGTTCACTGGATCTTTCGTAACGATCATAGCCAAGATGATTATCCATTTCTGTTTAAAGCATATCTCGAATCGTTCCGGACAAAAGACCTTTTAATGCCTCCTGAATATCGTCAGCAGATTGAATATCATACTCCTGAAGCAGTCCCTGAATGAGATTTCTCTTTCCTTCTGTCATTGGTTTTTGTTTGTAAACTTCTTTTTTTCTTTTTGCCATAATAAAAGACCTCCTATGATTTTAATATTTTATCATAGAAGACCATTATATTGTATAATTTACAGAAATTTCTTCACAGGCTCATAACTCTTGTCATTTCTGATACATTTCTACAGCTTTTATATACTGCTATTCTCCAGTATTCACTCACATACTTAATCTTACTGGGCCGATAAGGTTATATAACCTTGTCGGACTATTTCTTTATTGATTAGAATCTAGTGCATCATTAGTATTGCTCCCCATATTCCTCTACAACATTTAGCCAATTAGCATATTTTTCATTTAGACTGGTTGTACTACTTTATTGCCCTGTACTATGTTTTGCGCTCCCTTCTTCCACTGTGTTTATTGTAAATTTCCCTGATTCTTCGGTACTCACCCTTGATATTTAGCTATAAACTCTCCACGCTAAGATAACCTTGACTTATATATCTTTTATATTTTAACAATTTGGATAAAAGTAAAAGATGACGGGGAAAATCCCCGCCATCCAGTAAATCATATAATGTTTTGCTCTGATTAGAGGCGACCGTTCTTCTCGAAGAAGTCCAAAGCAACCTGTGGGAACAGAGCGTAGGAGAGAACATCCTCCTCTGGAATCTCGTCCAGAACCTTGGCAATCTGAGAATCACGAACCTGCTCGTAAATATCAGCATCTACACTTGCCAGGCTAGCCTTGATGGAAGCCAATTTCTTCTCAACCTTTTTAGCAGCCAGTTCCTTGCGGAAATCAGCCATCTTAGGTGCCTTAGCGTCCTCAACAGCACAGTCAGTAATCATTTCCTCTGGCTTAATCTTCATAGCAGCCAATACCTCAGGCTTAACTGGCTTTGGAGTCTTACCGAACTTGCCACGAGCCAAATCACGAACCTCATTAGGAACCATAGAGTAACGAGGCTGGCCATTAGCCTGCATAATTACGTTCATAGTAGCCATAGTACCAACAATCTGAGAAGATGGAGTTACCAATGGAGGGAAGCCCAAATCCTCACGTACACGAGGCATCTCATCCAGCAGCTCCTGATACTTGTCAGCAGCGCCCATAGCCTTCAACTGATTTACCAAGTTGGACAACATACCACCAGGAATCTGGAAATCCAGAACCTTTGGATTTACATCGAAGTAACCAGGCAGGTTGAATTCCTTCATGATATCTTTCTTTACCTGCAGGAAGTGCTTAGCAATAGGATCCATAGCCTGACGATCCAGCTTGGTGTCTCTCTCAGTGCCTTCCAGAGTAGCTACGATGGTCTCAGTACAAGGCTGAGAAGTATCATTTGCCAGTGGGGACAATGCACAGTCGATAATATCAACGCCTGCTTCAATAGCCTTCAGATAGGTCATGGAACCAAAACCGGAGGTATAATGGGTATGCAGCTCGATTGGCAGATCTACAGCAGCCTTCAGTTTGCGAACCAAATCCTCAGCAACATAAGGCTTCAGCAAACCAGACATATCCTTGATACAGATGGAATGAACACCCATCTCCTGCAATTCCTTGGCCAGCTCTACGAAAGTCTCATTGGTGTGGAATGGGCTTATAGTATATACCAAGCAGCCCTGTACATGTGGCTTTTCCTTAGCCTTCAATGCAGCATCAATAGCGGTACGCAGATTGGTAACATCGTTCAGCGCATCAAAAATACGGAATACACCAACGCCATGCTCAGAAGCCTTTCTTACGAAAGCACGAACCACATCGTCAGAATAATGGTTGTAGCCCAGCAGATTCTGGCCACGCAGCAGCATCTGGATAGGAGTATTCAGATGTGCCTTCAAGGTGTCAAGGCGCTCCCAAGGGTCCTCATTCAAGAAACGCAGGCAGGTATCATAGGTTGCACCGCCCCATGCCTCAAGAGCATTGTAACCGATTTTGTCCAAAGCAGAAAGCATTGGCAGCATCTGCTCGGTACGCATACGTGTTGCCAAAAGGGACTGATGAGCATCACGCAATACGGTTTCGGTAATCTTTACAGGACCAAAATTTGTTGCACTAGTGGACATATAAAACATCTCCTTAAACATAAAATATACTTACTTTATAACCCCGAAAAACTCCAATGTTACCCCTAACAATCTCTATAAATCAAGTATAAGGTCTTTGGATTTTATTGTCAACAAAAACTATAAATAAGAATTATTTTTTCATAATTTGTATAACAAATCATCTCTTTGAAAGAACAAAATTTCAATTGTGTCAAAATTAAAACATATCCGTGCCCTATTAGCACAGAGAATTAGTTGGTCTTTACTCTAAAAGTCCTAATAACAGCAAAATATCAAATTATTTCAAGAGTGACATAACTTTTTATTTTTTTAGAAGCCATCACAGCTTTATATTACTTGGCAAAACTTACTATTAATCAACCTTATCTACAATTTCTATTCTATCCAGCACATTTTTCATATTCTCTCGAAAGCCTACCAGATAAGCCTGACGCAGCTCTGCCTGGCGTTCCTTTTCCTCTGGAGTCAGTCCTAATGACCGTTGCTTTCTTGATAATTCATTAATTTCATTTATCAATTCTTTTGTAATCATATATTACTCCTTTAGATTATCATCCTTACGGGTTAATTTTCCTCAATAGGAGGATAGCTGTCCAAAATGCCCTGGCAGCCTGCCAAAACATCCCTATAGGTTGTTTCAAAATCCCCAGTGTACCAAGGATCTGCTACCTCTCCAGCAGGTTCACCAACATAAGATAGCAAAAGTTTCACTTTGTTATCTCTGTCAAAATCAATAATCCTGCTAATACCCCACAGATTTTCCTTATCCATAGCTACAATTAAATCGTAATAACGATAATCGTTCTTGGTCATCTGCACAGCCTGACGACTAGCAAAAGGAATCCCCTTAGCCTGTAATATGGCCTTGGTACCATGATGAATATCATGACCAATCTCCTTACGACTGGTAGCCGCAGAAGCAATTTCAAACTCCTTCTCCCGACCAGCCTTCCTAACCAAATCCTTCATAACAAACTCCGCCATTGTAGAACGGCAAATATTGCCGTGGCAGATGAACAAAATCTTATTCATGCCATTTTCCTTTCCTGAAATGCTCTAAAACGCCCCGTTATGCCCTATTTTGCCCCATTGCCAAAGATGAGAACAACCGGACGGTTTTGTACATATTTGGCATTTTAAGGCATTTTGAAGCATTATGTGCAGCACAGAGGTTTGCACCCCCTTTTATGCCCCTAACCCCTTGATATAGCTGGGGGTAAAAAAATTTTGCACCCCCCTAGAGTCAAGGAGGTGCATCGTTAATCTTTATGCACCCCCTTATGCTTTTATGTATAATACATATTAAAAAAATCACCAGAACAACCGTCTTAAGCAGAGCATAACCCACCTACTATCTAGCAGTAAAAGCAAACTTCACCGAACCTTTCTTGCCAGCGGTTAACAATATATTCTGCACGCAATTCTATCATACGCATAATGTTTCTTAATGTATTATCTGGAATATGAGATTTGTTATGACATTTCAGGCATTTACCTGACGCAGTAATCCAGATTTTTGTGGCATTAGATGATGGCCGCCCCTCAGATACATGTACATGAACCGGCTCTAGGGGTTGGCTTTCATCCGACCAGAAGTATACCCAATAGCAACCAATCTTAAACAGCTTTGGCATGATTAAATCCACCTTCCTGAGAAAACTCAAGGATAAGATGTGCAGCCTTGCGAATAAAATCAAGGTACTTTTCAACTTCTTCCTCAGAATAGCCTGCTACATCTTCAACACGATAATCAGGAAGATAGCATATCAAACTATGGAAGCCATCCTTTTCATCTGGTGTTTCAACATACACCTTTACCTCACCATTTTCCTGCATTTCAGAATGAGTAATCTCTGTATCATCTTCCAGTGTCATAAATGGATAAATCATATCCTCACCTACTTTCTAAAAAATTCTATATATGACAATAAACATTACAATTTATTTGTATTTGTCACTGTTTGCCTTTTATATACCTCTATAATACCATAAATAAACAGCAAAAAGCCACCTGCAGATTTACTACAGGCGGCTTTTTGTAAGCATTATACTATTTTAAATTTAGCCTGAGTTACAGGCATTTCTATAACCTTACCCTTATCCAAAGCCTTTCTAGCTTCCTCCAACTTCCTTACCTCATCCCTGGCATCTTCCAGCCCAAGGTGTGTATAGGTGTTCATGGTAACACTTATATCTGAATGTCCCATCAAATACTGAAGTGTCTTTGGATTCATACCCGACCGTGCCATATTGCTGCAATAGGTATGTCTACACACATGAGGAGTTATATTTGGCAGCTGTTCCTTGTAAATATCATTATAGCGCTTCACCATATGATTTATACGATGCTGCCAGTGCATAGCCACAAGTGGCAAGTCATTCCTATCCGTAAACAGAAATCCGCTGTAACCATCTATGGCTCTTTCCTTCTCAGGCTTTTGTCTATGCTCTATAATACATCTAAACATTTTCTCCACATCTTCAGTCATAGGCAGCACTCTCTTGCCCGCCTCTGTCTTGGTGGATTCTATCACCAGCTTCATACCTATACGCTGTAGCTGTTTATCTACGGTGATGTTTTTACCCACAAAATCTATATCCTTTACTGTCAACCCGCAAAATTCTGAGATTCTCATACCTGTGTGAAACAAAATGTATATGACTTCATAGTATTTATGGTAGCACTTATCACCCTTGATGAATCTCAAGAATTTGCTCATCTGCTCTTTGGAAATTGCATCCCTGGTCACACTATCATTAACCAGCACACCAGCCAGCAAAAAGCTGAAGGGATTCTTGACTAAAATATCATCATCCACCGCCAGCTGAAAAGCAGGTCGCAACACTCCCCTTACGGTCTTTATGGTACTTGCCCGCTTTCCATCATCATGAAGTTTTATCAACAGCAGCTTGGCATCTGACACCCGAATATTTTTTATTTTCCTATTGTAAAAATCCTCTTTTTCCATAAGATTTCTTACGAAATTGTAGTTGATGATTGTATTTGGCTTCACATTAATCCTTGTTGCCAAATACCTCTCAACCAGCTCCTGCACCGTCATATCCTGCATATTGCGATTAGAGCCGAGATTGCGGTCTCGCCCTTTTTACTTTTCCATCTCCCGCAAAGACAATGTGGGCTTTGTGCCTTTAGGCTGTCTATCGGATGGCAACAGTTTCCAACTTGTAAGGAAGTATGTTCTACCCTCAACCACATATTTAAACATATACTTGCCGTCCTTGCGCTGGCTTTCACCCACATGAAGTGCCCTGCCCCTGCTATCTCTCCTAACCTTGTCTCTTTTTGCCATTGTTTTTCAGTGCCTCCCATATTGTTGGATTTCTCCATAAATAACGCTCAAAGCTTACCCTCAAAATCAACCTTCTGGTGTTATAAAATGCCAGAAAGTCATAGTGTCTTTCCTTTAAGAAACTGTAAAACTTGCGCTGGCTTAGCCCCCAATACTCAATGGCTTCGCCGGGGGTAAGATAATCTCTTTCGCCCATTGGTGTCCGTTCCATAGAAGCACCTCCTTTCCCTTACATATATCACTCAAAACTGCCGTAATATCAACTACTATTTAGCAAATAAAAGCTATTATGGTAATTCTCCAATATGCTGCAAATATTCCTCAAACTTGGAACGGATAATCAGATATTTGTTGCCATGCCTGACAGCAAAATTACCTATATTCTCGGATGCCAGCTTATGCAGTTTTTTTATGCCTATGCTGAAATATCCAGATGCTTCCTTGATTGTCAGGATGTATTTTTCATTTAACGGAACCATTGCCACTACCTCCAAATCTTGCCTTGAAATAGCATTTCCTGCTACAGTATTTTCTCTCCCTCTTGCCATAGGCTGTAAACTCCTGCCTGCACTGAGCACATACAACTATGCGGTTAGCAAGACGATTAACCTTGTCAAGATGGCTGTTCCACCAGCTCATACGGCATTTATCTGAACAAAATTTTTTCTTTTTGTGTCCAGGGATATAAATCAGCTTATCCCCACAGTTAGGGCATATATCCACGGTTTCCTCAACAGGCTCATCAGCTTTGGTACGAGTCAGATAGGATTTTACCGTATTGACTGAAAGCCCCAGCTCCTTGGCTATCTTCTTATAGCCATAGCCATTAAGTCGCAGTTCATTAATTTTATGTTTTTCAAATTCTGTCATAATGTCCTTCTCCTAGCAATTACTGTTATGATAATTACTGGAGGTTAATATTGCATTTGAGCAAATTTTTTCAGCCCCCAGAACTATCAATTTCACTAGTACAAGGACATAATTAGCAGGATTTAGAACTTTTAGGGCAAAAAATTAGACAGCAAGGATATTTTTCCCTGCTGCCTTATTGCCATTTAACCTATTTTCTTTTTTATGCCTTCCACAATATCATCTACTGCCTTTTTCATTTCTTCCCTGTTCATAATTACATACCACCTTTATATACTACTCTTTTAAATTTTCCATAAAAAAAGCACCTAGAAAACATCTAGATGCCCGAGTCAGTTATGACTGTTTATGCTGTTATGGTGCAGCAATGGCTGCGATTTCTTCTTCTGTATAACGGCCGGATTTCTTCACAGCTGCTAATGTGGTCAACCCATCCTTAATGGCATTTCTAATAGCTTCAATTTTGCCTTCAGCTTTGCCTTCTCTCCATTTTTTATCCATTTCTAATGCTAAAGTCATATAATCCCGCCTCCATTCATCACAATGTTTTACTGTATCAACCTCATGGTCAATCTCTTGCATAAGAGCATCCTCTGGCTTTTTACCGTCAACATAGTCCAAAAACATTTTCAATGGCTTTGAAACATCATCTGCCTCACCTTTTGTACTCAAAAACATATTTGTTGTACCATCATTCAATAATATTTCATTATCTTCAATACATAAATTCCTAAAGGTATATTTATGACGCTTGCCTGTAAATACGCCAAAGGTACAAATGAAAATTATGTAGGTATCATGCAGAGCAGAATAATTTTGCCCTTTTTCAATATTGTCAATATCTATCAACCCCTGATAATATCTGGCTCTTTTGACCAGTTCATCCATATCTTTTGTAGTCTGCATTTCTATATTGAATACAGTTCCTTTATCATCATTGACATATACATCCAGGCGAATACTCTTACTATCCAAACGAACATTTATAGATTTTTCTTCTTCTGGGTAGCTTATGTCCTTGATGTCAATATCCAAAAGCCGTTCTATAGTCTGCTTGCAGATGCGTTTATTTCTCATCACCTTTTGAAAAATAAAATTATCCTGAATTGTAAGTTCATCATATGGTTTGATATACATCGATTCACCTCATTTCCTATGATGATTTGATTATATCATAAACCAAGCAGAATATCGACATTTAACCATTAGGTATAATCCGTTACACCTCTGGCAATGGCTCTGGCAAAATCTTCCTGCCGCTCTGTTAGGAGCACCAAATCTTCGCTGTTACTGATAAATGCCAGCTCTACCAATACAGCTGGCATATTTGTATTAGTCAGGACATAGAGTCCGTTGACACCAGGCCGGGCTTCCTTAATGCCCCTGTCTGCTGTATCAAAGGTCCACAATATCTGCCCATTGATGTACTTGGCAAGATTGGCTCCATTCTTAGAGCCATGGCAGTACCATGTTTCCGTACCATTGGCAGCAGGATTTGCCGCACTGTTGCAATGGATGGAAATAAAAAGGCTATCACTCTGCAGGATTTCTGTTTCAATGCCCACAGCGTTAAGGTAATGGGCTGTAAGACTTCCTACCTCTGCTGCTACATCACACTCCCTAAGACCTGTGTAGACATTGCAGGCTCCAGGATCTGGATTTCCCTCCGGCGCATGGCCGGGATTAATAAATACCTTCATTTTTCTTCTCTCCCTTCTTTTCTAAGCTGTGCTTTCCAGCACCGCCAATATAGCCCAATAGACCATTTGCAATAATCATGCTAAGTTCATTCAAGCCATTATATATAGAAATAATCAAGGCAACTGACAGAGCAACTACCACAATTACATCTGCTACATTAATTCTTTCTATCATGTCCATCGCCCCCTATTCCAAAATGAGATACTATCGGCACATCCTGATCTATGGTAAGCCCCATCATCTGCTGAAAATAAAACTCGCCATCACCATTTTTCCACACCTTGGGCATTTATATGAAGCCCTACCATGAGAGCTGTCGAATGCCATAGCCTTTTTCTTGGGGCAACAAGGATATGTTTTCGGCTGTATTCATCAATAGCATCAGCCTCCTTATCTATCTTTCATTTTGAAATACTCCACCAATCCTGTCGTACCAGCTTTCTTTTCGATTTCTGCACAGATATCTGGATTCTGAGCTAAAAAGTCGGATACCCGCTGGTACCAGATTGTATATTCAGATGCTATTGAGTCGCGCTCGATATCGTCATCGACCTTTTCTGCTTCGGACAAATCCTTAACCTTTGCATAATATTCGATTTTCTCTCTGGCTTTTGCCTTGGCATGGGCATCGAAAAGTGCGAGAATTTGTTCAAGAACAGAGAAATAGTCATCTTGTGTTACAACCGCATCCAAAATCTGCTCCACGGTTTTTCCCTTGATTTCGACAGGCTTTCGATCTGCCTTCATCCCATAACTACGAGAACCATCTTCATGTGTAGCAATCACATCCCCGTAGCTGACTGTCGAATCCAAAGGTAACGATGTATTTCGGAATTTTTCCAAGTTACGCTTCAGTGCCATAGTGTTCATGGCAGTGCTGTAATTGACGGCGGCAGCTACCGTATGTAACCACTCGTCCATAGTGACATCATCTGTTTCACACATCATGCAAGGTTCCATAATCAGCGGCTTAAGCTGGCTGAACAGGAAAAATGCCATCTGGGAATCGCTGGTATCAACTTTGCCATTGAACCAATCAACGATTATATTTTTTTCGCTATCATCTACAGCGGCAATCAGGAGATTACGTATGATAGGTGCGTCATTCTTGGGAACATAATTTGTACCCTTTTCCTTGAAATCTTCAGGATCACACAGCACCAGGTTTTTCTGAAGAAAAGAATATTTTTTGCGTAACAACCGCTTTTTCGAGTCCTCATAAGCACCCCAGCCGTAGTGTGCAATCACCTCATCATAAATGCTGTTCATATCAATTCTGTTTTCTATCATGATGTTTGCCTCCTTATGGGGATAGTATATCGCCAAATTGTTGATAATGCGAGGAACGAAAATCTTGCGATTCCATTCCTCGACTTTTTTCATGCTTTGTTATCAAAGGATGATAACCACTCCATTATCCCATCTGTGGAAATCAGATTCTTCTGTAATTGGCTTCTTTTCTCCTTCATTCCATTAGTAAGCTCAGAAAAAAGCTCTTGTGACTGCGCATCATCTGGATGGCGTTTGATTGCCATCTTTAGGCGCATATACAGCCTGCGATATTCCTGGGTCAGAACATCATTTTTCATTTTCCTGGCTCTGGTCGCATTGGCACCGACATCACGACACTCCTTGTTTTTATCCTGGGGAGCAGGATATCCGCAATAAACGGAATCCGATCTACCAACTGGCACAAAATAGTTCCCACAATTTTTGCATTTCACAAATTTGGTTTTTGCATCCATAGCGTGTGCGGCTTCAAAAAGAATCAGCGACATGGCCGATTTGATTGTGTATACAGAGTGAAAAGCATTATCAAAAAACATAATGTGAAAGTCTATGTGTTGGAAATTTATGTTGTCTGCATACAGATTCCAGAACGCCATTACTTGATTTTCTTCATAATCGGCCCCGGAAGCAAGCATATTGAAAGTATGCTTAAATGGCACATAGCAATTAGCAAAGCCTGCATAAGCACTTAGCAAGGCTTGACCGATGGTGCTAATGCCATATTCTTCAAAGCCTGTGTTTTCGAGAATATATGATTTGATTTGATGGGTTTCCGTATCATCCAATGAATTTAATAACTCTTTCAGTTCTTCATCGCTGGCACGATTAAAATCAGCCATTAGGTTAGAAAAGTCGGTTAAAACCATAATAGCTATGACAACATCCAGCTTTTCCTTCATTGCCTCATAGAAACTCATCAAAGCACGACCGCCATTTTCCTTTAGGTCGGTATCCTCAAAATATGGATTTTCCATAATAAATGCTTTGATTTCCGTAGGATGCAAACGGGCATATTCACATATCATGCCACCAATCGGATACTCTTTGATGACATCGCCTTCCATCACAATATTCTTCTTGCCATCAAACTCGACATTCAAACCAACATCCATAGTATGTACCTCCTGTTATCAATCGTTATAAGTACGAACAGTTGCATCATTGTAAACAATCGTTATTATTACAATCTGTTGATAACATTATAGCAAAACCATCAGCGTAGTCAAGCATTACGCAAAATATTGATTGCTAACATTTTCTTGAGAGAGATTGCTAACGCCCCATCACACCAGGCATAACTACTTTAAGAAGGTCTGAAGCTGGTAACGGCCATATCTTATCCTTGAACTCGTCCTTGCGAATCTCTGTAATGGCATCTGGCTTTTTCATATCGCTACCCAGCTTGGCAAACTTTTCTTATTTGAACCGTATACCACAAAATCCTTACCGCATTTAATGCATTTTCTATGACGGTATGCTTTCCTATTCACCAAATCTAGATGGCTGTTCCACCACTTGCGCCTACATTCAACAGAGCAGAATTTTTTCTCCTTCCGGCCTTTGGTCTGCTCCACAGCCTTGCCGCAACACTTGCAATAATGACTGTTCTCTTCGGATCTGGTTTTACTATGCCTACGCAAAAAGCTCTTTATTGTATTTATCGAAATATTTAATTCTTTGGATATCTTCGTGTAGCCCATTCCCTTTTCCCGAAATTCCAAAACCTTGTATTTTTCAAATTCTGTCATAATGTCCTTCTCCCAACAAATCTTATTATGATAATTACTGGAGATGAACATTACATTTGTGCGGATTTTTTCAGAACACCTCCAGTAATCTCGTTTTCACTAATACAAGGACATAATGGTTAGGATTTAGAACTTTCCGGGCAAAAAAATAAGGCAGCAAGGATATTTTTCCCTGCTGCCGTATTGCCGTTTAACTTATTTTCTTTTTTATGCCTTCCACAATATCATCTACTGCCTTATTAAGAACAATGATATACAGCCGGTTTCTTACCTTTACCCATAAGCTGTCTGTGGTATTAATCTCCTGCTCCAACGGTGCTGTGACGGTGTCCATCTGTGCTTTAAGAAGCTCCTTTACCTCATCGGTATTAAGGAGTTTCATGACTGCTCCTGCCTCCTCTTTTGCAATGGCCACAACAGTATCAACTGCTGCCTTTTTCATTTCTTCCCTATTCATAATTACATACCCCCATATAATCTGTTACACCTCTGGCAATAGCTCTGGCAAAATCTTCCTGCCGCTCTGTTAGTAGCACCAAGTCCTCGCTGTTACTGATAAATGCCAGCTCTACCAATACAGCCGGCATATTTGTATTAGTCAGGACATAGAGTCCGTTGACACCAGGCCGGCCTTCCTTAATGCCTCTGTCTGCTGTATCAAAGGTCCACAATATCTGCCCATTGATGTACTTGGCAAGAGTGGCTCCATTCTTAGAACCATGGCAGTACCATGTTTCCGTGCCATTGGCAGCGAGATTTGCTGCACTGTTGCAATGGATGGAAATAAAAAGGTCTGCTTCAGAAGCATTCGCTTTCTGGCAGACCTCATAAAGGCTATCACTCTGCAGGATTTCTGTTTCAATGCCCACAGCATTAAGGTAACAGACTGTAAGCTTTCCTGTTTTTATATGTTATGCATGTGTTCTATTAATAATTAAGACTTCTTTCTTAGTGAGTCATTTATTACCTGACCTTTATTATCTTTCCAATACTTCCAACCATTATTAGATCCCCCGAGAATAATGTCTGTCGCAGTACTTGGCGAGCCAAAGGTATGGCTTTGTGCAAATACATATCCACCATCTTTTTGAATTATAATTTCTTTTTCGATAAATTCTTCTCTCAATTCTTTCAAAGAAACTGCACTTGGTTCTGTACCAAAATAGACTTGACTATCCGCATAAACTGTTAAAGACTCATCCTCATTCAAGTATCCTATTGCAACTATACCCTTTGCCTCAAGTGTGATATATCTTTTTGAGTCCTTTCCAACGACTTCATATGAACTCTTTTCATAAGGGAATACCTCTATAATCTTGTCTATAAGTGTCTGACATCTTGCTTCAATATCCGCTACCGTCCAGCTATCCTTTTCCAAAATAGGTGCATTTAGATTTAAGTGTTTCGTAGTTTCAAGTATCCTCTTTTTCTCAGCAAAATCCTTATTTCCCATTTTGCTATTGTCAGATGAAGCTGCAAGTGTCAAATTGCCTAATATATTTACAACCTTTGTGTACTCGTCTTCATCAAGTCCTGAAACATCCGCCCAGTACTCATTTTGTGTCTGCGGCATAATATGCTCAATATTTAATGCTGACAAATCAACTGGTGCCGGATTATTATGGCTTTCAATCTTATCAAGTACCCAGCGAATATTAGACAATGTATATGCATTTGCTGTTTCAAGATAATCTCTAATCTGTGTGTCGTCAGGCATAAATTTTGAATTCGCCTTATTATCATTTACAAGATAGTAGATACAAATATCTACATACTTATCAAAATTGCCATTCGCCTCTATCTGTGCTTCAACATTCTTCAAATATCCAGGGAAGAATCTGGAAATTGCACTAGTATCCTGACCGTTTATGTATCTTCTAATCAAATATGTATTAAGTACCTTAAGTGTATGCTTAGCCTGTTCCAAAGTGATTTCACCCACTCTGAGATGCTCAAGCAGTCTAATAGAAAATGGTGCAGGCATAAAACTCTGAAGTTTTCTAAAATCGAATAATTGCTCTCCAAGTGAATCCGACTTCTCACTTAGATACAATCTTTCAAAATGCTGAGCATAGTGTAATATATCACCCAAAATTTCCAAATATTTGTTTTCACCCTCGTAAACCTTCCAATATTCCTTAAACACCTGATATAAATCTTTTTCACTTGTCAGAGTATACATTTTACTTGCCAAATAAAATCTAATAAACTCCGCAAGTTTCTTTGACTCGGGGAAAATCTTTTCTAGTTTCAACCAATATTTTTCATATATGGTTTCCTGCTCATCATTTGTGCGTCTCATCATAATGTAGTTGCGTATCAAATCGGCTGCGGTTAATTTCTCACCAGTTGAATTTATACTCTCGAAAATCTGCTGTGCGTCATCATCAGCATCTAATTCGATTCTAACAATGTATATTTCTCTTACTGCATTAATAATTGCCATTAAAGAATATTCTTTAGTGAATGCCTCCAAACTGGAATACAAAAAATTATAATTTTTCATAACTAAAGAGTTTCCTTCATAATCTCCAATAATATCCCTTGCTATGTAAGAGTACGCATCATCATCGGATACAGATGGCTGCAATCTATATTTATACTTTGTATCAGATGGATTATTCTCCAAATAACTAGAAGTTATTACCTCAGCAATATCATTTTTCCCTTGGACCTTTGCAAGATTTCTTAATGCATAAGCAATCAAAAACATCGTAATAAGTCTTTGCTGTCCATCAACAACCTCTCTTTCCCTAACCATAAAATCGGTTTTTACAATGTTATACACTACAGTTCCGATAAAATGCTTCTTTGTTTCACCATTAAGAATTCTCTCAATATCAGCAAGGAGCTGCTTCACCTGTTTATTCTTTTTCCAAGTATAATTTCTCTGATATACTGGAATTACATACTGGGATCCATATGCCTCTTTTATGAACTTTTCAAATAAGCTCATTTGACTTGCTTCCATTTAACTAACCCCCTATATAATCTTGCAATATCTTCCAAATATTCCAATCTTCCGTCTAACAGTCTTTCACTTAATAGCAAACAAATTGATTTGCATTTATTAATTTTGTCCTTCCTCTGTTTTTGTATTGTTATCTACAGTAACTTGCTTCTCGTTTTCAGTCTTCTCATCCGATTCATCGATGGTCAATCTGACTTTCTTTTCTGGCATTAGCTCATTATACATAGTTTGACTGCTTTCAGCTTCAGTTGTATTACCTAATGCTGTATAGCACTTACTTTTTAGCAAATATGCATATGGATTTTTTTCATTGAGCTCTATCACTCTGCTACAATCTACCAATACATCATCGTATTGTCCCTTCTGCATGTTAATTTCAGCACGTCCAAGCAATGCATTCTCGTCATCTGGCTTACTTGCCAACACTTTATTAGTGTCCTCAAGAGCTGCATCAAGATTTCTCATACCTGCCAGTGCCATTCCTCTAATGGCATAACTGTCTAGATTATTTGGATCACAGGCTATAGCTCGATTCGATTCTTCAAGAGCATTTTTCGAATCACCAATAGCATGATATACTAGCGCATTTATCTGACGTCGCTTCACCGAATCCTTAGCGTTTTTTACTGCCTTTTCTTTGTCGTTTTTCCATTTTTCGATACGCTTCTTTTCCTGCAAATAAATCCTATCCCTATTACCTGTTTTAGAATCATATATATATGCTTCTTTTACCATAGATTCTAACTAAAGCTGTTATATTTTCTAATGTAATAACTGAACCTTCCATATGAACTCCAACTTTCTCTTGATTTATCCATTCCAGTGGTGGCTACAATATCATCGGCTTATTAGTTGACATAATCCCTACTCCCATCGGCATATTCTAAATATGCCCTTCCACTTGCCAAATCATATTTAGCTATAGGCTTATTACATACCTGCGCCCTATTTATAGCTGAATTTACGGCTGCAACAGCTCTTTTATCCATTTCCATATCTCTACTACTTATTTCCCGACGGATTGAAGCAATATCGTCTGCACTGATTACTTTTACAGACATATCACCTATTTTTTTTACCACAACGCTCATTTATATCACACCCATTTCAGCTAGCAATTAACACCTCATAGTGTAAATTAAATATTATACCACTATAACACCATAAATAGACAACAAAAAGCCACCTGCAGATTTTACCACAGGTGACTTTAGCTACCGCACCACTATAATGCCACAAAAATATAATGCCCACCGGAATTTTATGGCCTTGGCAGGATTTTTCTAGTTTGCATAAAATGATTACGCTAAGGATTTGTGGTTATTTTCCAAAAGGGGGCATCACCATGTGTGATAAAATGCCCTTTACCCTCATTATTACTGACTTTATACAGTTTTTCTGCATAAAGTGCATATTAGTCTTCCGAAAATAAATTTAGAAAATTTTTTAAAAATTTTCATTCTTACTGATTGTACTTTTGTCTTCTAATACAAGATATTAGATTTTTTATTACAATTTTATGGAATTTTCGTCTTTCTATGCACGTCATATTTACACATTTCCATTACAGACGGATATTTATTATGGTATATTTATTCACCTATATACCGCAGCTGCTGGGCTATGATATGGCGCTTGTAAACTTGTTAAAATTAATATATAATATGTTTAACTAAAGCAACATTCAGTATCCAGTTCTAAAAAAACTGAAGAAGGCAATAGCTACCTCTCAAAAAATCCCAACATAAAGTAAGGTGATTACTCAAATCTATGCTAAGGTACGTTTTCAAACATTTATTATATCTCAAGAAAATAAATATAGGGACAAGGTGGAAAAAATGATGGAGAAAAATTCTGGAAAAAAGCGTTATCCCATTAATTCATTTATTTTTAGGGTAAGTATTCATTACAATGACTATTTTCCCAAAGACAAGTTTTTATCATATGTAGAAAACGAAGATTTCGTTAATTCCTGCGTAGAATGTAATAATACTTGTCAGTACTATCTAGATATTACACTGCCCTGCGAATACAAATATAAATATCTTCAGGAGGACATAACCAGTGTTTTTCCCAGCCTGCTCCATATCAACACCGGAGTCATTAGCTATGAGCTGTGCCGTCCTAAAGAGATAATCCAGCAGTAAATAAACCTGTTAAAACTATGTAAATAGCAGCTTTCAATTTTTATAACGTAAAACACCAACAGCTATCATCGAATCAGGATGATATATGTTGGTGTTTTCTATAACGTCAGATGGAGATATCTTTATTTTTTATGAAATAGCAAATTAATAAATTCTCCGTAATTATTTTCTATTTCTTTAGCGGTCACAGCTACCAGACTATATAGAAGCTGACAGGATATATTGTCTTTTTCATAGGGAATACATACATCCAAAATCACTGACAAATCTGGCGTTAAGTAATATTTAAATAGTTTGCTTTTATTATTCAATCTCATAATCAAATTAAAGATTTCATAATAATTATCATCCGTAATGGCATGGACTGCAATATTAACCCTAATCATGGCATAAATTGTGTCATCAATAATTACACCCAGAGGAACTGACTGCCCATTCAAAATTAAGGATGTCCGAAAAATCACACTATCGTGTTCATCATGCAGTTCCTCGAATTTAAAGCTATCTACATTGTTTTCTTTGAGATATGTGGCAAATTTCCTTGCTTCGCTATTCATATACTCGATTCCTTTCAAAAAAAGAGTGCGGAGAAAATCCCCCGCACCATATTCTCCTTAGTATCAGAACTTGAAAGCTATATTAGCCATAATATCATTACTATGCTGATTGCTATTGGCACTGTAACGATAACTCAAGCCCCATTCCCAGGAATCACTTTCCTGCTTTACACCCAAACTGCCCACAAAGGCAGAACCATAGGAGGCATCATAAGCAAATACATCCTCAGCATTTATACCACATGCCTGTACCCTCATATCGGCAGAACGTCCACCGAAAACAGGTACATAGGCAATATCTGCATAGAAGCTGGTTTTCTGCTCAGAATTCTTATTTTCATAAATATAGCCTACACCAAATGGCAAACTAAAGATATCCTTGCCTTCTGGGTGGTATCTGAAAGCCTCAGAACCATTCCAATAACCTGAATACTTAGGCGTACCAATATGGCTATAACGCAGGCCAATATGAGGTACAATCGCACCATGCCCCTCCTTACCCTGTGGCAGCCTAAACTCATTGGTAATACCCATAGTAAATACGTCTGTTTTTGGCCTAGCATGGAAGATGCCATTAATATCATGCTCTGTATGATAATAACCAACATCAAAGAGCACATTGTTATCGCCTGTGTTCAGACTTCCATACCAGCTTACGCCCTTGGTATTAAAATCATCATTTTCCCAGGCACCATCATTTGACCCCTTGCCATAACTGAAAGCAAAGCCATGACGGAAAGAATCTACATCTTGCAGGTCGTAACCTACAGTAACGCCATTGAAGCTGCTATCGTAGCCAGTCGACATACCGCCAATATCCAAGCTATCTACAGAACCACTTCTGTGGCCATATTTTACCCAGGCCTGATTGGACTTGACATCTGCACCATTAAAGAGAGAGAGATGCCCCTGTGCCTGCTGAGCAAAATCTAGACTATGCTCTACAGCAGCAGCTGTTGCACCTACTGTTTCTGCTGGCTGAGCAGCCACATTAATCAATGCTGTAGCCTTGCTGTCAGAATAAAAACCATTGGTTGCCTGAGCAATATAATCAGAAGCAGGACTATTAGCCTTTTCCTCTGAAGTAAAGGTCATCTTATCGACGATATTAGGTAAAATGGCTCCTGGAAGTACCTCCTGCAGTTTCTTGCGGTTTGCAGTGACAGTGCTGTCAGCATTGAGTGTGGTGCTGAACAATTTTCCGGTGATGATGTTATCACTGTTGGTATGCCAGCCCTTAGCAGCAGATGTATTGCTGAAATTAGTTATGGTATAAGTACCCTTGTCAGCAACATTATCCAAGTAAAGCTTCGCACTGTCAGCCACCTTCAAAGTAGTTCCCGTCAAGGCAGCACTGCCAGAAATAGTAGAGGCATCCACCATCAGCAGTGAATTATCTGCAAATTCTGCGGTATTGGCCACAGCAGAATCTGTCGCAATATTCGTTGCCGCGCCATCTACTTTGATACCGCCACCTGAGGACAGTGTCACTGGTTTAGCCAAATACAGGGCAGCTGAAATATCATTCTCGCTCCAGTTCAAGCCTGTAGCCTTAAAGGCAGCAACAGCCTTCGAAGTATCTGCTGTACCTAGACTAGCCAAGGAATTTCTTCCAACAGTTAGTAGATAGCTTACATTATTGGAGGTTTCCATGGCAAACTGTGAGGCATCATTAATGGTCGCTCCATCCTGCCAAACAGGATCAAGGAAAACCTTTGTCCCTGTCAAGGCAACATGCTTATCGCCACCGATATACATCCTGCCAGCTGACGCATCATTGCCAATCAGAATGGTCGAACTATTATCTCCAGCAATATTGGTATTGAATACCGTGCCATTGACCTGCATATTCGCCCCTGTCAGGGTAATACCGCCCTCTGTAGACAGAGCTGTCCCGGAAGCAATACTTACCTTGGTGTTTTTGTTGGCATTAATACTGCCCACAATCAAATGACCGCCCTCAACAGCCAGCTCGGAATCCTTATCAGTTAATTTGATATCTCCTGTAAGACGATTCTGTACAGCAAATCTGCCCAAGGTTAACTTGCTGCCATTCTGCACATTCAGTTTCACGTTCTGGGCAGGCTTGCCATTGTCTACGGTAATCAATTCCCGCTCAACTGCGTCACTGCCCAGATAGAGAATCCTGCCATCCTTAACAGTAATATTATTGATACTACCATCTGCCCCAGAGGCCAGATTGAGATAGGTAGCATTAAATTTGCTTACGGTAGAATCCCCATTAGCTCCTATTACAACACTGGATTTATCAGTTGTAACACCGGCAACATAGTCGTCATCCTTTACATCGGAGATATCCCGTGCTGTAGGAGGCTGAATAGGCTGGTTGGGCTGACCTGGCTGCTCCGGTTGGCCAGGCTGACCTGGATTCATTGGCTTGCTGGCAGTATCCTTGACAACAACCTCAGTTGTTCCACCATCAGCAGCCTTAATCATCCTATTTGCCTGTGTCAAATATTCATCATTGTAATATTGGTCATCCAGCAGCAGCTTGCCGGCCTTAAAATTAATGGCATAATTGGCATCATCACGTACACCATCAGGACTGGTGGTAGTTCCATCCTGTCCCAAGCCTGCCTTAAAAATCTGAGCAGAATTGGCTTCCAAAGTTCCCTTTGCTGTCAGGATAATATAATTGCTGCCAGATACTACCTGCCCCTTATGGCCTGTCCAAGGAGCGGTATTAAATTGGGTATTTCCTTCCAGCTTAAGAACAGCATGGGCAGGAATGTAAACACCAGCATCATCGGGATTAGAATGTTGTTTTTCCGGCTCTCCAATTTTGATTTCTCCACTATTGTCAGAGCCGTAGGCAGAACCACCTTGACCTCCATAGAGATTCTCCGCCTTCACCTTGGTAGTTCCGTTGATAAATACAATCTCTCCAGCTTCTGGCTTGAACTGAACATTGGTCATATCGGCAGATTTATCGGCATTATCCTTGAGATTCTCAGGATGATCGTAATCAACATCACCATAAACAATGCCTATATAACCGCCTTCATAATGGGGGCCAATGGGATCAGTTTCACCATATCCGTAAATCGGTCGCAAGGTCATAGGCTGAATAACGCTCTTATCTTTTACAGAAAGACCTACAGTACCTTCCCCTGAAGCGCGAAATTCTTGATACTGGGAATTGCTGTCAAGAACTATTTTAAAGAAATCACCTGACTTGGCCTCAATGATTTCCCCAGCAGCTCTGGAGTTTTCGGCAGCTTCCTGATCCAATACAGCCTGATAAGCTGGATATCTTTGAGCTAAATCTGCTTTATACTCATTAAGTGTTTGAGCATTTGCCACATTAGGCGTAGGCAAAACCCACAAGCCAGCTGACAATCCCAGCAACACCGAACTGGCAAGGAATTTTTGCCGATCCTGTTTCTTCATTCGCTATCTCCCTCTCCATAATTTATTCA
>CAKPYV010000007.1 GCA_934203205.1 uncultured Anaerovibrio sp.
GATGATTCGACAACAGCCGGAGGGGCATGACACTTTTGCGTCGGGAGACTCTTGCTTTTGCGTAGCAAAAGTGGCCCCGGTGGCACTTTCTATCATTACGGCCTCTGTGAATTGGCTCAGCGACAAGCGGTATTTGTGCGTAAGGATAAACCCTCAGATAGGGCCATTAAGTCGGACAGAGCAAAAGTCGTTATGACCGCAGGCTGTATTTCGAAAATTTTTGACAACCCGAATTATATTTACAACTCTAGATAGAGGTGACTCGATAAATCAGAAATTAGCAAATAAACGTTGAGTTATAATCTATTGATTGTATGTTTGGAAAATGATATAATTACTATGAAAAAAGCATAAGGAAGTGGTGAATTTTGTTGATACTCCTACGGTACTTGCCTTGGATATTGAAGCAGAAAATCTTCGTATTCAATATGACAAGAGCATTAAAAAAGTTCTGGCGAATAAGCCCATATTGGCACGGATTCTCAAATTCACAGTTCGTGAGCTGTATACACTATCAATAGAGCAAATAGAGAGTTGTATTGATGGCAACAGTGTTATGATTGGTCAGACTTTTGTAGAGCCTGGGTTGAGTAATCCAAAGATTATAAATGACCAGTTGGAGGATGATATTTTTGGTGAAGGACGTATTGTATATGATTTGCGTTTTGTGGTAAATCTGCCTAATGGTGAAATGACCAAGATTATTATCAATATAGAAGCGCAGCGGAAAAGTAATCCCGGTTATAGTATTGTCAATCGAGGGATATTCTATATTGCTAGATTGCTATCTGCACAACTAAACACAGAATTTACCAACAATGGTTCAAGTTCTACCCAATATTATGATATGAAAAAGGTCTATAGCATCTGGATATGTATGGACTGTCCAGCAGATAAAAAGGATTCTATTGTATCATATTCCCTAAAACCAGAAATTCTATATCAAGGGAATAATAATCTTAATATAGATTATACCTATGATTATGCAACTGTGGTTATTGTTCATCTAAGTGGGAATCCGGAATGTAGCCGGAATCAGCTGATTGCTATGCTGGATACATTGTTGAGCAAAATAGACATAAAAGCCAAGAAACAAAAATTACAGGAAGAATTTCAACTTCCTATGACTATGGAAATGGATCTGGAGGTGAACGATATGTGTAATTTGGGTTTAGGTCTTTGGGAAAAGGCTATGATTGAGGGGCAAATCGTTGGTGAACAAAAAGGCAGACTTGAAGGTAGACTAGAAGCTAAAATTGAGAGTCTGAGAGATATGATTTTAGATGGGTTTACTACCATAGACAAGTTGCGTGCTACAGGTCGCTATACTGCAGAGGAATTGGATTTTGTTGCCAAAAGTCTTAAGCAATAAAATATAGCGAGATGCCCGATATTCTTCTAGTAGAATAAGGAGCATCATGTGTGGTCAACTTTTGATGGATACGCTAAGGAGTTATTGAGATTAAAGATTGACTCTGATATTATTTATGAGAAAAAGTAAGAAGAATATATTACTAATGTGATTACAGAGAAAAATAATTAATAATTTTTCAAAAAGTGCTTGACTCTTTGATGATAAACTGCTATAGTATATATCTGTCAGCGGGTTACATACTGTATAGCTGACAGATGATGTGGGTAGGTGCCCGAGTGGTTAAAGGGAACGGACTGTAAATCCGTCGCCGTAGGCTACGATGGTTCGAATCCATCCCTGCCCACCATTTATCATCGCGGGATGGAGCAGTAGGTAGCTCGTCGGGCTCATAACCCGAAGGTCAGAGGTTCGAGTCCTCTTCCCGCAACCAATTTGTTATTATGCTGATATAGCTCAGTAGGTAGAGCGCATCCTTGGTAAGGATGAGGTCACCAGTTCAACTCTGGTTATCAGCTCCATTATATGGCTGCGTAGCTCAGTTGGCTAGAGCATTCGGTTCATACCCGGAGTGTCAGGAGTTCAAATCTCTTCGCAGCCACCAACTATGTGATTTAACCCCTTGCTTGTGAGGGGTTTTATTATGCCGATAAATAAAATGTCAGGATTGTCAGTATTTCCTTATGAAGTTATTGACATGCGTAGGTATTTGTGATAAATTATATCAGTGACATTTTGTGGTGTCTCAATAATCTAATCAGAAGGAGTGCATAAAATGCGCAATGCAGTTACGTTGGCCTGCACTGAGTGCAAGAGCCGCAACTATCAGACCAACAAGAACAAGAAGAACGATCCTGATAGAATCGAATTCAACAAGTATTGTAAGTTCTGCAAGAAGCACACTCTGCATAAGGAGACTAAGTAATTAGTCCGCAGTTGTTGGGTTTTGCAGTATAAGACAGGATGTGAAGCAATGGCGGAGACAAAGACGTCAGGTGCTCAGCCGAAGTCTTCAGGCTTTAACCCTGTGCAGTTTTTGCGTGAAGTCTCTGCTGAGATGAAGAAGGTGTCCTGGTCTACCAGACGTGAGCTGGCAAAGTACACTGTAGTGGTTAGCATTACCGTGTTTATCGTTTGCGCGCTTATCTGGATTTGTGATAGCTTCTTCGCAAGATTGTTTAATCTCATTGTACGTTAAAGACTGGAGGGTGCGTCTGGGATGGGATCCGAGAAAGAATCAGCTAGACACTGGTATGTAGTCCATACCTATTCCGGTTACGAGAACAAGGTGCTGGAAAGTCTCAAACAGAAGGTTCAGTCCATGGGCCTGGAAAACGAGATCTTCGATGTAATCATTCCTGAAAAGGAAGAGGTTGAGAAGAAGGACGGCGTCGAGAAAGTAATCAAAAGGAAGATTTTCCCAGGTTATGTCCTGGTGAATATGATTGTCAATGAAAAAACCTGGTATGATGTCCGCAATACGGATGGCGTTACTGGTTTTGTAGGTTCTGGCACCAAGCCGATTCCTTTGACTGAAGATGAGTATGAGAACATTCTGAGGGAAATGGGCGTAGAAAAGACCAAGGTTGTACATGATATTGATGTAGAAGTTGGGGAGACAGTAAAGATCTGCTCCGGCCCATTTGAAAATTTTGCAGCAAAAGTTATATCTGTTGACGACGAGAAGGGCAAGATTAAAGCTCTTGTTGATATGTTCGGCAGAGAAACTAATGTTGAACTTGACTTCGATCAAGTTGAAAAGAATTAATTTCCATTTAAGGAGGTGGATTCAAGATGGCAAAGAAAGTCGCTAAAATGGTAAAGTTACAGGTTCAGGCTGGTAAAGCTACTCCAGCTCCTCCAGTAGGTCCTGCACTTGGTCAGGCTGGTGTTAACATCATGGCCTTCGTTAAGGAGTTCAATGAGAGAACTGCTAAGCAGGCTGGTCTGATTATTCCAGTAGAGATTACTGTATTTGAGGATAGATCCTTTACCTTTATTACCAAGACTCCTCCAGCTGCTGTACTTCTGAAGAAGGCTGCAGGTATCGAGAAGGCTTCTGGTGAACCAAACAAGAATAAGGTTGCTACTCTGCCTCGTGCTAAGGCACAGGAGATTGCTGAGAGCAAGATGCAGGATCTGAACGCTGCAAGCGTTGAGGCTGCTACCCGTATGATTGAGGGTACTGCCCGCAGCATGGGTATCGTTATCACTGACTAATAGTCAATGAACGAAGCACCCGTGGGAGGAAAATCCGTTATTACCACGAAGGGAGAATTTTTTTCATGGCAAAAGCAGGTAAGAAGTATCAGGACGCTGTAAAGCTTCTTGAGACTGGCAAGGTTTATACTGTTGAGGAGGCTATTGAGCTCGTAAAGAAGACTGCAACTGCAAAGTTCGACGAGACCATTGAGCTTCATGTACGTCTGGGTGTAGATCCTAAGTACGCTGATCAGCAGGTTCGTGGCGCAATGGTGCTGCCACATGGCACTGGTAAGTCCAAGCGTGTATTGGTATTTGCCAAGGGTGCAAAGGTAGACGAGGCTGAGGCCGCTGGCGCAGACTTCGTTGGCTCCGATGAAATCGTAGCAAAGATTCAGGGCGGTTGGACCGATTTTGATGTAGCTGTTGCTACCCCTGATATGATGGGTACCGTAGGTCGTATTGGTAAGATCCTCGGTCCTCGTGGCTTGATGCCAAACCCTAAGTTGGGTACTGTTACTATGGATCTGACTAAGGCTATCAGTGAAATTAAGGCTGGTAAGGTTGAGTACCGTACCGATAAGGCTGGTAATGTACATTGCCCTATCGGCAAGGCTTCTTTCGATGCAGAGAAGCTGGTTGCTAACTTTAATGCACTGATGGATACTTTAATTAGAGTAAAACCGGCTGCTGCAAAAGGTCAGTATATTCGCTCTGTAACTGTCAGCGCTACTATGGGCCCTGGCGTTCCAGTAGTTCACGCATAATATTTGACATTTTGCGGGCTGTATAATAAAATAGTCTATGGCTGTAGACAGCAGGTAGGATTTTAGATTACTGAAATCCATAAAGGAAACGCCTGCCGAGGCCGGATGGTTAAGCATGAAACACTGCGGCCTCCGGTAAATCAGCCGGAGGCCGTTTTTGCTCTTAAAATTTGAGAGGAGGTGTATTCATGGCTGTTACTGAAAAGAAAAAAGCAATTGTTGCTGAATTAAAGGACAAACTCACTAGCGCAAAGGGTGCCGTATTGGTTTCCTACAAGGGCTTGACTGTTGCTCAGGATACTGAGCTGCGTTCCGAGCTGCGTAAGGCTGGTGTAAATTACCATGTAGTTAAGAACACAATGACTCGTATTGCTGCTACTGAGGCTGGTATGGAGGACTTGGTATCTCATTTGGAGGGTACCACTGCTCTGGCTGTATCTGCAGAGGATGCAGTTGCACCTGCAAAGGTTATTAGCGAGTTCATGAAGAAGAACAACCTGGAGGATCAGGGTATCCTGACCATCAAGGCTGGTATTGTAGAGGGTCAGGTTGTAACCGCTGACGAGGTTAAGGCTATCGCTTCTCTGCCATCCCGCGAGGTTCTTCTGGGCAAGCTGCTGGGCAGCATTCAGGCTCCACTGTCCAACACCGTTGGCGTTATGGGTTCTATGCTCCGCAGTATCGTTACTGTGCTTGATGCAGTTCGTAAGCAGAAGGAGGAGCAGGCATCTGCATAATTGGCAGATAGCTGCTTTGGCTGCTTAATATATTTTTTGAAAATTAATTAATGATTATACGGAGGATTTTAAAATGACTAACGAAGAGATTTTAGAGGCAATTGGTAACCTGACTGTTCTGGAGCTGTCCGAGCTCGTAAAGGCTGCTGAGGAGAAGTTCGGCGTATCCGCTGCTGCTCCTGTAGCTGTAGCTGCAGCTGCTCCTGCTGCTGGCGGCGCTGCTGCTGAGAAGTCCGAGTTCGATGTAGTTCTGAAGGACGCTGGCGCAAGCAAGATCAACGTAATCAAGGCTGTTCGTGAGGCTACTGGTCTCGGCCTGAAGGAAGCTAAGGCTCTGGTTGATGGCGCTCCTGCTCCTGTAAAGGAAGGCGTATCCAAGGCTGATGCTGAGGATCTGAAGGGCAAGCTCGAGGCTGCTGGTGCAGTTGTAGAGTTGAAGTAATTTTTGCTTCAAGCCTAAAATTTCAACTGAAATTTTCAAGACCGTTTCGCAAGGGACGGTCTTTTTTCTTGACAAGAAATATATTTACGATGTATAATTAAATGCTACTAATAGAGAAATTAATTCGTGCATTTTCAAATGGAGTCATCAGAAGGGAGTAGTCCTTTTGGCAACGTGCCGTGTGGTTTTAGCCCATGAAGGGGTGTTGTGATTCCGTTCTATTTTCATGTACGGATTTTTGTTGTTTTCAGTATTTTTTGCTAAGGAGTGAAGTTTTTAATGTTTCATCCTGTGCCCGTGGGCAAACGAACCAGGTATAGCTATGCAAAGATTAAAGAAGTCATGGAGATGCCACATTTGCTGGACATTCAGAGAAAGTCCTATGAGTGGTTTATCGGTGACTGGGAAAATAACACCAAGGGCGAGGGCCTTATGGAGATTTTCCAGGATATTTCTCCAATTTCAGATTTTCAGGGCAAGGTAAGCCTCTCCCTGTTGGACTATGAGCTGGGAGAGCCTAAGTATAGCCTTGATGAAAGCAAGGAAAGAGATGCTACCTATGCAGCTCCATTGCGTGTCAAGGTTCGCCTTTTGGACAGAACTACTGGTATCTTCCAGGATTCTGAGGTATTCATGGGGGATTTCCCTCTGATGACTGCTTCCGGTACCTTTATTATTAATGGTGCAGAGCGTGTTATTGTCAGCCAGCTGGTACGTTCTCCAGGCGCTTATTATGGCGTTACTGTAGATCAGTCTGGTAAGTCCCTCTTCAACTCCACTGTAATTCCAAACCGTGGTGCTTGGATTGAACTGGAAACCGATGCTAATGATGTAATTTCCGTTCGTATCGACCGTACCCGTAAGCTGCCGGTAACTGTATTCCTCCGTGCTTTGAACTATATCAATCAGCAGGAGAAGCTGCGTCTGGCTGAGCTGGCCGCTTCTGATGGTACTGTACCAACTATGCAGGGCCGCAATGATGACCATCTCAATGTTGGTACTACCAATCTGGTATTTGGCAGCAATGAGGAGATTTTGGCTCTCTTCGATAATGATGATGCTATTAGATCCACTTTGGAGCGTGATAATACTGCTACTGGTGCTGACGCTTTGGAGGAGATTTATCGCCGTATTCGTCCTGGTGAGCCTTTCAACGTAGACAATGCCCATCAGATGCTCCGCAGCTTGTTCTTTGATGCTAAGCGTTATGATTTGGCAACTGTAGGCCGTTACAAGCTGACCAAGAAGCTGGGCTGGAAGCGCCGTATTCAGGGCCAGATACTGGCAGAGCCTCTGCTGGATAAAGAAACTGGTGAGATTCTGGTTCCTGCTGATACCCTGATTGATGCAGATATGCTGGAAAATATTACCACTGAGCAGGAGCAGGCAATCTTTGGTGAGGGCAATGCCATTGTTCTTCATGTTAAGAGAAACGATGAGGGTAGCTCTCTTCAGATGATTTGTTCCCCAACTTTGGAATATCGCCAGCGTACCATTGCTATTAACGATATTCTTGCTTCCATCAGCTATCTGCTGAATTTGATGCATGGTGTAGGCAAGACTGATGATATTGACCATTTGGGCAACCGTCGTGTTCGCTCTGTAGGCGAGCTGCTGCAGAACCAGTTCCGCATTGGTCTTTCCCGTATGGAGCGGGTAGTCAAGGAGCGCATGTCCATGCAGGAGGATGTAACCAATCCTTCTACCTTGATTAATATTCGTCCTGTTGTGGCAGCTATCAAGGAATTCTTTGGTTCCTCCCAGCTGTCCCAGTTCATGGACCAGCACAACCCACTGGCTGAGCTGACTCATAAGCGTCGTCTGTCTGCCCTTGGTCCTGGCGGTTTGTCTCGTGAGCGTGCAGGCTTCGAGGTTCGAGATGTACATAACTCCCATTACGGTCGTATGTGTCCTATTGAAACCCCAGAAGGTCCTAACATCGGTTTGATTGGTTCCTTGTCCAACTATGCAAGAATCAACCGCTTTGGCTTTATGGAGACTCCTTATCGCCGTGTGGATAAGGAAAACAAGCGGGTTACTGATGATGTAAGATATTTGACTGCTGATGAAGAGGACAGTCTGATTATTGCTCAGGCCAACGAGCCTCTTGATGATCATGATTGGTTCGAGAATGAGCGTGTAGTTGCTCGTATTCACGAGGAGACCACTGAGGTTCGCCGTGAGAAGGTTGACTACATGGACGTATCACCAAAGCAGGTTGTATCCATTGCAACAGCTATGATTCCATTCCTGGAAAACGATGATGCTAACCGTGCGCTGATGGGTGCAAACATGCAGCGTCAGGCTGTACCATTGCTCCGTACTCAGGCCCCTTTGGTTGGTACTGGTATGGAGTACAAGGCTGCCTGTGACTCCGGTGTTATGATTCTGGCTAAGCATGCTGGTGTGGTTGAAACTGTAACTGCTGATAATATTGTAGTACGTACTGCTGATGGCAAGCGTGATGAATACAAGCTGCAAAAGTTCCTTCGTTCCAACCAGGGTACCTGCATTAACCAGCTGCCTATCGTATTTAAGGGTGACGAGGTAGAGGCAAATCAGCCAATCGCTGATGGTCCTTCTACTGACCACGGCGAGCTGGCTTTGGGCTATAACATTATTGTAGCCTACATGCCTTGGGAAGGTTACAACTACGAGGATGCTATTCTCCTTAGTGAAAACCTGATTAAGCGTGATATTTATACGTCCATTCATATCGAGGAATATGATTGCGAGGCTCGTGATACCAAGCTGGGCCCAGAGGAAATTACCCGTGATATTCCAAATGTTTCTGACGAAAGCCTGAAGGATTTGGATGAATATGGTATTATCCGCAAGGGTGCCGATGTACGCACCGGTGATATTCTGGTAGGTAAGGTTACACCAAAGGGTGAAACTGAGCTGTCTGCTGAGGAGCGCCTCCTGCGGGCTATCTTTGGTGAGAAGGCTCGTGAGGTTCGTGATACCTCTCTGAAGGTTCCTCATGGCGAGGCTGGTAAGGTTGTAGATGTTAAGATTTACAGCCGTGATAATAATGATGAGCTGAACCCTGGCGTAAACCAGATGATTCGTGTCTATATTGCCCAGAAGCGTAAGATTTCTGTTGGTGATAAGATGTCCGGTCGTCATGGTAACAAGGGTGTAGTTTCCCGCATTATGCGTGAAGAGGATATGCCGTTCCTGCCAGATGGTACTCCAGTGGATATTGTATTGAACCCATTGGGCGTGCCTTCTCGTATGAACATTGGTCAGATTCTGGAGACTCATCTGGGTATGGCTATCCGCAATCTGGGCACTCAGATTAAGGAGGGAGATCCTACCGTTGAAAGCCGTCTCCGGGCTATTGGCTATGACTTTGACCAGTATGGTATGCCAAAGCCAGATGTAGCAGGTATTCATATTGCTACTCCTGTATTCGATGGTGCTCGTGAGAACGATGTATTCGATACTATTCGTGCTTCCGGCATGGATCCAACCGCCAAGACTGTCCTCTATGATGGACGTACTGGTGAGCCATTTAAGAATAAGGTAACTGTAGGCTGCGTATACATGCTGAAGCTGCATCATCTGGTTGATGATAAGATTCATGCCCGCTCCGTAGGTCCATACTCTCTGGTTACTCAGCAGCCACTGGGTGGTAAAGCTCAGTTCGGCGGCCAGCGTTTCGGTGAGATGGAGGTTTGGGCACTGGAGGCATATGGTGCTGCTTACACTCTGCAGGAGATTCTGACTGTTAAGTCCGATGATGTTGTAGGCCGTGTTAAGACCTATGAGGCTATTGTCAAGGGTGAGAATATCCCTGAGCCTGGTGTGCCAGAGTCCTTCAAGGTTCTCATCAAGGAGCTGCAGTCCATTGGTCTTGACATCAAGGTACAGGATGAGAATGCCAACGAGATTATGGTTCAGGATGATGATGATGACGACATCAGCATCAAGGACGTAGTTCGTGAGGCAGACATGGCTTCTGTAGATGATAGCGGCAGAGCTAATGAAAGCGATGAATATGCCAGCGATTATGACGAGCCATCTCAGTCCGATGAGGATGACGACAGCTTTGATGGTGATATTATTGCCGATATTGGCGGCGATGATGTTGATCTAGTAGATGATGACGAGGACATGGATATGTTCCTGTCCGATGATGATAATACTGAAGAATAATGGAAGGGAAGTGACACCTCCTTGTTGGATGTAAATAACTTTGATTCAATGCGCATAGGCCTGGCCTCTCCTGACAAGATTCGTGAGTGGTCTCATGGCGAGGTACTGAAGCCAGAGACTATTAACTATCGTACTTTGAAGCCAGAGAAGGATGGTCTTTTCTGCGAGAAAATTTTTGGACCAACTCGTGATTGGGAATGTCATTGCGGTAAGTATAAACGTATCCGTCATAAGGGTACTGTCTGTGATCGCTGTGGTGTTGAGGTCACTCGTTCCAAGGTACGCCGTGAGCGTATGGGCCATATTGAGTTGGCTGCTCCTGTATCTCATATTTGGTATTTCAAGGGTATCCCCAGCCGCATGGGCTTGATTCTGGATATTCCACCACGGGCTATGGAGAAGGTTCTCTACTTTGCTTCCTACATTGTTCTGGATCCAAAGGATACACCTCTTTCCAAAAAGCAGCTTTTGTCTGAGCTGGAGTATCGCAAGGCTAGGGAGGACTACGGTCGTGATTTTGTAGTAGGCATGGGTGCCGAGGCTATCAAGGAGCTTTTGGTTGAGCTGGAGGCAGATTTGCCAGAGGAACAGCAGACTGAGGACATGAAAAATGGTCTGGATGTCCTGCACAAGGAGCTGACCAGCGAGCTGAAGCATGTAGCCAGTCAGCAGCGCCGTATTCGTGCTATCCGTCGTCTGGAGGTTGTTGAGGCCTTCAGACGTTCCGGCAACAAGCCATCCTGGATGATTATGGATGTGGTTCCAGTTATTCCTCCAGAGCTGCGCCCTATGGTTCAGCTGGATGGCGGCCGTTTTGCTACATCTGATCTGAACGATCTGTATCGTCGTGTTATTAACAGAAACAACCGCTTGAAGCGTTTGCTGGAGCTTCGTGCTCCGGACATTATTGTCCGCAACGAGAAGCGCATGCTGCAGGAGGCTGTAGATGCTTTGATTGATAATGGTCGTCGTGGTCGTCCTGTAACCGGCCCTGGCAATCGTCCTCTGAAGTCCTTGTCTGATATGCTTAAGGGTAAGCAGGGACGTTTCCGTCAGAACCTGCTGGGTAAGCGTGTTGACTACTCTGGACGTTCTGTTATCGTTGTAGGCCCTGAGCTGAAGCTCCATCAGTGCGGTCTGCCAAAGGAAATGGCTTTGGAGCTCTTCAAGCCATTTGTTATGAAGAAGCTGGTTAGTGAGAAGATTGCTCACAATATCAAGAACGCTAAGCGTATGGTTGAGCGTGCCCAGGAAGAAGTATGGGATGTTCTTGAGGATGTTATTAAGCAGCATCCAGTGCTCCTGAACCGTGCACCAACCCTGCATCGTCTGGGTATTCAGGCTTTTGAGCCAGTCCTCACTGAGGGCCGTGCTCTGAAGCTTCATCCATTGGCATGCTCTGCCTACAATGCGGACTTCGATGGTGACCAGATGGCTATCCATCTACCATTGTCTGCTGAGGCTCAGGCTGAGGCTCGTGTCTTGATGCTGGCTGCTAACCACATTTTGGCACCAAAGGATGGCAGCCCTATTATCGTTCCTTCCCAGGATATGATTTTGGGTGCTTACTACCTGACCAAGCTGCGCAAATCCTCTCCAGAGCATCCAGTTATTGGTGAGGGCAAGATTTTCACCGGTATTGATGAGGCTCTGCTGGCATATCAGCATCAGGAGCTGGATATTCAGGCTGAAATTCAGGTTAAGATTGTGGAGAAGCAGGAAGATGGTACTACCAAGAATTATGGTTTGGTTACTACCTCTCTGGGACGCATGATCTTCAATGAGATTCTGCCTCCACAGGTTCGTTCCTACGAGCAGGATAAGGAAACTGGCAAGTGGTCCCTGGGCGTTCTGATGAATAAGAAGCAGCTGGGCAAGCTGGTTGCTAAGTGCTTTGATAAACTGGGAGCCAGCCGTACTGCTGAGGTTATTGACGGCGTAAAGAATCTGGGCTATCACTATGCATGTATTGCAGGTATGACCGTAGCTATTTCCGATATTACTGTTCCTCCTAAGAAGAAGGATATTTTGGAAGCAGCTCAGGCTCAGGTTACCAAGACTGAGCGCCAGTTCTCCCGTGGTTTGATTACTGATGATGAGCGTTATAAGAAGGTCTGCTCCGTATGGAACAAGGCTACAGAGGACGTTGCTGATGAAATGTATGACAACTACGAGATTAATGACCCATTCAACCCAATCTACATGATGGCTGACTCTGGTGCCCGCGGTAATAAGTCGCAGATGCGTCAGCTGGCAGGTATGCGTGGTCTGATGGCGGATCCATCTGGTAAAACCATTGAGATTCCTATCACTGCTAACTTCCGTGAAGGTCTGTCCGTATCCGATTACTTTATTTCTTCCCACGGTGCTAGAAAGGGTTTGGCCGATACTGCACTGCGTACCGCAGACTCTGGTTATTTGACCCGTCGTCTGGTAGATGTTGCTCAGGATGTTATCGTTCGTGAGGATGACTGTGATGTTGTAGGCATTAATCTGGTTCGTGAGCGTGCTAAGCTGGCTGAGACTGCTGCAGATGCAGTTAAGGTTTTGGCTGATTCCTTGGCAGGTCGTCTGCTGGCTCAGGATGTTATCAGCCCTGAGACTGGTGAGATTATTCTGGAAACTGGTACTGAGCTTACTGCTGAGGATATGGAGCTGGTAGGTGAGGCTGGTGTATCCGAGCTGGTTCTCCGTGGTCAGTCCGACAACAACGATACCATCGTTGGCAGCTCCTCTGTTACCGAGACTGTACAGCTGGGTGCTCCAGAGGAAAATGTTCGTGCATCTATTCGCAAGGCTATGATGGATCAGATGCTGGGCAAGGAAGTTACTGCCGATGTTGTTGACAGCATGGGCAACGAGATTATTCCTGCTGGTGTTAAGCTTACCGAGGAATATATCGAGGCTGTTCTCAACAGTGATGCCAAGGAAGTTCGGGTTCGCAACAACAATGTTCGCGGTATTTCCGTTGAGGAGATTGTTGATGGCAACCGTGTAATCGAGCCTTTGGCAGATCGTATTCTGGGTCGTGTACTGGCTGAGGATATTATTGATCCTGCTACTGGTGAGAAGATTGCTTCCGTTAATGATACTGTGGAAAAGGACCTGGCAGAGAAGATCTGCAAGGTTCGCAAGAGCGTATCTATCCGCAGCGTCCTGACCTGTAAGTCTCAGTACGGTGTCTGCATCAAGTGCTATGGCCGTGATTTGGCCAACAACACCGAGGTTAATGTAGGTGAGGCTGTTGGTATTATTGCTGCTCAGTCCATCGGTGAGCCTGGTACCCAGCTGACCATGCGTACCTTCCATTCCGGCGGTATCGCAGGCGGCGACGATATTACTCAGGGTCTGCCTCGTGTCGAGGAATTGTTTGAGGCTAGAAAGCCTAAGCATAATGCTATTATCTCCGAGGTTGAGGGTACTGTTACCGTAAAGGAGAATGGCAACCTCTTTACTGTATATGTTATGCCTGAATCCGGTGAGGCTCGTGAATATATTATTCCATTTGGCTCTCATCTGGCAGTTAAGGATGGCCAGCACATTCAGACTGGTGGCAAGATTACCGAGGGTTCCATCAATCCACATGATATTCTCCATATCTGCGGCATGAAGGCTACTCAGAGCTACATTGTATATGAAGTTCAGAAGGTATACCAGTCTCAGGGTGTAGGCATTAACGATAAGCATATTGAGGTAATGGTACGTCAGATGCTCCACAAGGTTAAGATTGAGGAAGCTGGCGGTACTGAGTTCCTGCCTGGTGATCAGGTGGATATCAATATCTTTGAAGCAGCTAATACCAAGGCTATTGAAGAGGGCAAGGAGCCAGCAGTGGCTAAGCCAGTTCTGCTGGGTATTACCAAGGCTTCCTTGGCTACTGATTCCTTCCTGTCTGCTGCCTCCTTCCAGGAGACCACTCGTGTTCTCACCGATGCAGCTATCAAGGGCAAGGTTGATCCACTTATCGGCTTGAAGGAAAATGTTATTATCGGTAAGCTGATTCCAGCTGGTACCGGTATGAGCCGCTACCGCAATATCAAGGTAGTATATCAGGGTGAAGAGGATGATTCTGATGATGATATCCTGGACAGCCTGGCTAATGCAGAAAATGCTTAAGCAAAAATAATATTATTTCTCTAGGGAAATATTGATTCCTTCGGGATGGCAATTGCTGTTCCGAAGGAATTTTTTGTCTAAAAATAGTAGGAGATTAGCCGTAAAACAAAAAAACCTGCCCTGAAATTAATCAGAGCAGGTTGCTAATGGGATATATGTGTAAATATGGGATATCTTTAAAGGAAATTACTTGTTGAAGTAACGCTTCAGGAGACCAGCAAAGCCCTTGCAATGACGAGCCTCGTCCTTGCACATCTCATGAACGGTGTCGTGGATAGCATCCAGATTCAATTCCTTAGCACGAACAGCCAGCTTCTTCTTGCCTTCGGTTGCACCAAATTCAGCATCTACACGCATGGACAAGTTCTTCTCAGTGCTATCGGTAAGTACCTCGCCTAACAGCTCAGCAAACTTAGCTGCATGCTCAGCTTCCTCAAAAGCGTAACGCTTGAAAGCCTCAGCAACCTCTGGATATCCCTCACGGTCAGCTACACGGCTCATGGCCAAGTACATACCAACCTCGGAGCACTCACCATTGAAGTTATCACGGAGGCCCTGAACGATTTCTGCATCAACGCCCTGAGCAACACCCAGCTTGTGCTCATCAGCCAGCTGCATCTCACCCTCTACCTCTTTGAACTTATCAGCGCCAACATGGCAAACTGGGCATTCAGCTGGAGGAGTATCTCCCTCATGTACATAACCACAAACGGTGCAAACAAACTTCTTCATAATCTTTTCCTCCTAAATATATAACACACAAATTCACTCATCTATACAAGACAGCTCCTAAACTGTCCTAGACAGTCACAGCCTTTGCTCATGCTGTACTGTCCTTTGGTTTCTCAACCTTATGGCTTTATTATAGAGGAAATCTTTCAAAAAGAAAACTGTTAAATTTAGTGAAATTTGGCGATTATTATTAATTATCTTCTTGATACTACTTATTTCTCTGTATTTCACAAATTATAAAAAATATTAACGGATAATGATTATCAACAAAATCAAGGGAATTTTAGGAACTATTTTGCTATAATACAAGCAATGTGATAAAATTTTAAAATGGAAAAAATACATATTGGATATAGAATAGGTAGATGATTTTTATGCAGAAGGTATGGATAAAGCTGGCTATGTTTTTGGCTGTGGCCTTGGTTTTTCAGAGTATTCGCCTGATTATGCCCATGATTCCTGGGCCAGTGAATATGTTTTTGATAGGCAGTCTGCTTAATACGGTAATGGTGCTAAGCATCTGGTGTACTGACAGTCCTTGGGCTGCAGTTATTGGCATACTGCTACCCTTGGGAGCTTTTATGCAGGGCCAGCTGCCTGTGGTGTTGATGATTCCTGTGGTAGCCTTGGGAAATGCCGTATATATTTTATTGGTGGGGAAATTTAAGCGGAGTAAATTGGTATATGCAAGTCCCCTGGTTAAAGCTGTTTTATTGTATGGGGGTACTTGGCTGGTGGTAAATACTATAGGTCTGCCGGCCCCAGTTAGCGGTATGATTTTGTTTATGATGAGCTGGCCTCAGATTGTAACAGGTGCCATTGGTCTGTTCTTGGCCAATAAGGTCTATAAATATTTGGATTCAATAAGATTGTAAGGAAAGGTGGTAGACTGCTTACTTATGGGCAGTCGCAGTAGTTTATGTTTGAATATAAATCAGCCAGCCCGGAGCAAACCGCTTTGCTGGCAAAAAAATTAGCAGATATTATTCAGCCTGGCACTGTAATCTGCCTTAATGGTGATTTAGGTGCTGGCAAAACCCTGTTTGTACAGAATTTGGCTAAAGCATTGGGGGTACAGGGTGAGGTTACCAGTCCTACCTTTAACCTGATGAATATATATGAAGGAAGAATCAGCATTTTTCACTTTGATTTGTACAGACTGGAGCAGGAGTATGAATTGGAGGAAATTGGCTTTTATGATTATGTTGAGGAACCAGAGGGACTGGTATTGATTGAATGGGCCGAGAAATTTATAGACTGCTTGCCAGAAAATTACATATCCTTGGAAATTCAGAGAACAGAGCAGGAACAGCAGCGGATTCTTCGTTTTGAGCTGGTAGGTCAGGAATTAAAAAATGTATATAAGGAGATGGAAGCGCTTTGCCAATTTTAGCAATAGATACAGCTACTATGGTTTCCAGTGTAGCTGTAGCAGATGAAAAAAAGCTCCTTGGGGAGCTGACAGTACAGACTAGATTAACTCATTCGGAAACATTGCTGCCTCATATTCAACAGGGTCTAAAAATGGCTGGTGTAGGAAAAAATCAGCTGAAAGCAGTGGCCGTAAGTTTGGGGCCAGGCTCCTTTACAGGTTTGCGTATTGGCTTGGGGGCTGCCAAGGCTATTGCCTATGGCCTAAATATTCCTATTATTGGAGTGCCTACTACAGAAGCTTTGGCTTGGCATTATCCTGTGCCTCATATTAGAGTAATACCTTTTATTGATGCTCAGAAGGGCAATGTATATAGTGCTGTTTATACCTGGCAGGATGGCGAGGTGAAGGAGCTGTCACCAGTGCAGGTATATACTTTAGAAGAAGCTCTGGAGCTGTGCAGTCAGCAGGATACAACTGTAATGGCTGTAGGAGATATGGTGCAGAAAAAGCTGGCCAATAGACAGGATTTACCTGTTAATCTTCAGATACCCCCTCAGCATATGGTTATGCCTAGAGCTGCCAATGTGGCTATGGCGGGGCTAAGCAGATTGGCTCAGGCTAAGGTGGATTCTGTGATGAATCTGGAGCCTATTTACATCCGTCGTTCTGAGGCGGAGGTATTGTGGGAAAAGCGTCAGGCAGCCCTAAAGGAAGCAGCTGGAAACAGCAATGAGGCTGAGAAATAAAGATGGCAAATATTGAATTTTACCGCATGGTTCAGGAGGATGCTGATGGCGTAGCCAGAGTGGAGGCTACTTGTATGCCTGTGCCCTGGTCCAGACAGTCCTTTTGGGAGGAGGCCTCCCACACTGATGCCTACTATCTTATAGCCAGAGATGTGGACAGAGATAATCTGATTGTAGCCTATGCAGGCTGCTGGGTACTGGCAAATGAGGGCCATATTACCAATGTGGCTGTAGATCCTGATTATCAGGGACAGGGATTGGGCAGAAGGCTGATGAATGAGCTAACCAGCCGGGTAAAGGCTCTGGGGGTGGACTCCATGACATTGGAGGTTCGTCCTTCCAATACTGTGGCTATCAATCTCTATACCAGCCTGGGCTTTCGCAGTGTAGGTCAGCGGCCAAAATATTATACAAATCCTGTAGAGGCTGCGGAGATTATGTGGAATACCAAGCTTTGAAGCGTAATATAGATAAATGGAGAAATTATGGACGAGAAAATTACTCTTGCAATAGAATCAAGCTGTGATGAAACTTCTGCCGCTATTCTGCGAGGAGGACGGCAGGTTTTGTCCAATATTATATCAACTCAGATTCCTATACATCAGAAATTTGGTGGTGTCGTGCCAGAGATTGCCTCCCGCAAGCATATTGTTAATATTATGCCTGTCATTGATGAGGCTTTGGCCAAGGCCGGCGTGGAGCTTGCTGATATTGACCAGATAGCTGTTACTTATGGCCCTGGTTTGGTAGGTGCCCTGCTGGTGGGAGTATCTGCTGCCAAGGCTTTGGCCTTTACATTGGATGTGCCTTTGATTGGTGTAAACCACTTAGAGGGGCATATCTTTGCCAATTTTATCAGCCATCAGGATTTGAAACCACCATTTATGGCCTTGGTGGTTTCTGGGGGACATACCTCCTTGGTGCATGTAAAGGACTATAATTCCTTTAGCCTGATGGGACAGACTAGAGACGATGCAGCAGGGGAAGCCTTTGATAAGGTAGCCAGAGTTATGGGATTGCCATATCCCGGAGGCCCTCAGATTGATAAATTAGCCCAGGAGGGAAATCCTCATGCTATTGATTTCCCTAAGGCCTTGCAGGAAAAGGGCAATTACGAATTTAGCTTTAGCGGGCTAAAATCTGCTGTACTGAATTATCTGAACAGCATGAAATGCAAAAAAATAGAAATAAATAAGGCAGATGTGGCTGCTTCTTTTCAGAATACTGTGATTGAGGTGCTGATAGCCAAGGCTTTTAGTGCTGTTAAGGAAGTAGGATGTAATACCTTGGTATTGGCTGGAGGTGTAGCGGCCAACAGCTCTTTGGAAAGCAGATTACGGGCTGCTACGGAGAAGGCTGGCATTAGATTCTGCTATCCAGATAAAATTCTTTGCACGGACAATGCTGCTATGATTGGTTGTCGAGGCTATTATCAATCCTTGGCTGGCAATTTTGCCGATTTGTATCTCAACGCAGTTCCAGGGCTGGAATTGCAGGATTTGTAAAGGACAGGTAATTCACTATGGAGCAGGACGGAGAGGCACACGGCGTAAATATTACATCTCAGTGTCGCAAAAGAACCAATCTTACAGCTATGCAGATTGAGCATTTAAAAAGAATAGAGGTTAGTTTGCCCTTTGTGGCAGATTTGGCTCATGCCTATCTTTATCTTTATGTGCAAACCAAGGAACCGGGCAAGATGCTGGTATTGAAGCACTACAGGCCTCATACCTTTTTTTCAGAGGTGGAGCTGACAGGAGAAGGAGCTTTTGTTTCCACTCTGGAGGAACCGCTGATTGCGGCAGCCTTTGCCAAGGGAAAATTTATCCAAGGCCAGCGGGAATGGCGTTTTGGTATCAATCTGGAAATGTATGTACAGCCCATTAAATGTGGCAATGATGTTATTGGGGTAGTTAGTCTGGAAACAGGTCATAGCTATGCCAATTCCAGCAATTATCATCAGCTGATGGATGCGGCTTTGTATCTGTTGGATTATGCCAAAAAGCCTTTGGATAAGGATGAGTTCCACCCTATGAGTCCTGGCACTGGTATTATTATTGCTGACAGCAATAACAGGATTGTCTTTGCCAATCTGTCTGCCAATAGAATTTATAGAGCCTTGGGCATTGCTAGTCTTGTGGGCTGCCGTATGCAGGACAGAGAGCTAAGTGCCATGCTTCACAGGGAAACCATTGATAGCAGCCGTCCTTATGAGCGAGAAATTCAGATTCGGGATTTTGTGCTGGTACAGCGGGATATTAAGCTGGAAGAAGCAGGTATGCTAAAAAGACGGATTATGTTGCTTTCCGATGTGTCCGAGCTTAGAAAAAAGGAGCGGGAGATAAAGATAAAATCTGCTGTTATTCAGGAGATTCATCATCGTGTTAAAAATAATCTCCAAACCATAGCCAGCCTTTTGCGGCTGCAAGCCCGCCGTTCCAAAGTGCCAGAGGTAAAGTCTGCCTTGCAGGAAAGCACCAATCGGATTCTCAGTATGTCCGTGGTTCACGAATTTCTGTCTCAGCAGGATGCGGAGGAAATTCGGGTTATGGAGGTAACGCGAAATATCCTTAATACAGTGGCTCCCAATATGATTGCTGGGGATTTTCAATTGGAGCAAAGCTTTGATGGGCCAGAAGTAATACTGCCCTCTAGAACAGCCAGCAATCTGGCGGTAATCATTAATGAGCTGATACTTAATTCCATTGAGCATGGCTTTGAGGGACGCCAGCAAGGGCTTATTGGCCTGCATACCGAAGAGTCGGCTGATGGGTATGTGCTGGAGCTTTATGATAATGGCTGTGGTCTGCCACCGGATTTTGATTTGGAGAAAACTCGCTCCCTAGGCTTGCAGATTATCCGCACTCTGGTCAGGGATGACATGGGAGGAGAGATAGAGCTGTATAATCAGCAGGGCACCCGTGCTCGAATTAGTATACCGAAGAATCCTGAGGGAGGAGAATACTGATGAAATCCTTGAAAATTGTTATTGCCGACAATGAATCTGTTATCCGCATGGATGTAAGAGAAATGCTGGAGGAAGCAGGTCATGAGGTGGTAGGAGAGGCTGTTAATGGTAAGAAAGCTGTGGAGCTGGCTCGTCGCTACAAGCCTGATTTGTGCATTCTTGATGTAAAGATGCCTGAGATGGATGGCATTACTGCGGCCAAGATTATTACAGAGGAAAAAATAGCTCCTGTGCTGCTGTTGACAGCCTTTAGTCAGGCTGATATGGTTAAGCGGGCAACAGAGGCTGGTGTACTGGCTTATCTGGTAAAGCCGGTACAGGAAAGTAATCTTTTTCCTGCCATAGAGGTGGCTCTTTCCCGTTATCAGGAAATGCATGAGCTGGAGGATGAGCTGTTCAAGGTGAAGGATACCTTGGCTATGCGTAAAACCTTGGATAGAGCCAAGGGGATTCTTATGGATGCCCATGGGTATACAGAGTCAGAGGCCTTTAAGAAGATTCAGCAATATAGTATGGCCAAGCGGAAAACCATCAAAGAGGTGGCAGAGGCTATTATTCGAGCTGCCACTAAATAAAAAATTTTGAGAAAAATATTTGCTTTTAGGCGTACCTATGATGGGTGCGCCTTTTCTAATTTAACTGAATAATTTTTAGTAAATTGCCTGTAAAAATTTATTTATGGCTTATCGGTATTGCTAATCTTCGATAATTCTGCTACCTTCGTAAAAAATCGGTCATTTCAAACAGTGCCAAGGCGGAAAATTGCAATGAATACACTAATGAGCGGTATGGGAGTACCTGTGCAGGGTACTCCCATATCGCCATTAATAGAGGATAGTTTTGCACATCAATATAGCGAGAGCGTGCCTGTAAGGGTATATGCCATGCCTACGAGAAGTGTATAGATAATTGATGTATTCGGTAAATCAGAATTTGATTAACAATGTACTAACAACGTGGTATAATATAAACATGAAATGTTATTTTTATACACGGAGGTGGATTATGAGTACTAATACAACATTAACAGTGCGTTTGGATGGAGGTTTGAAACGTCAAGCTGAAACAATTTGTGAGGAAATGGGCTTGAATATGTCCTCAGCCATAACCATTTTTTTAAAGAGGTTGGTTAAGGAAAGAGCAATACCATTTAGAGTGTCAGCTGATGACCATTTTTATAGTCAGGAAAATATTAATCATTTGCGAGCTGCGGCAGCCCGTATGGATGCAGATGAAGTTTAAAAAAAATAGATTAGAAATCCTGCAATGCAGGGAGCATTATTCAGGTTGATTTCCGCACTGTAAGGAAGTTTTTCCTCTATGCTTGTCTAAGGAAATAGCCTATTCTATATTTGCATATTGAAAAGATTTTCGTAGCATGATAACCTTATGGATAATGATGGTGCTATGCTGGTAATAGGAAATGTAGAATAGGAGTGTTGATTGTGGAAAAATCTTTGCAAAACGAAAACCTCAGTATTAATGTAAATTCCTTTGGCGGTGCATTAAGCTCCATCAAGGATAAGGGTGGCTTGGAATATCTCTGGCAGGGGGACAAGAAATATTGGAGCGGACAGGCCCCTGTGCTTTTTCCTATCTGTGGCAGTTTGAGAAACGACAAGGCTGTGATTGGTGGAGATAAGGAAACCACAATGCCAAGACATGGCATTGTTCGTAAGAGAGAATTTGAGCTGGAAAAGGCTGATGACAAGGAAATTGTTTACAGTATAGAGTCCAATGAAGAGCTGCTGGCTCAATATCCATATGATTTCAAGCTTTCTATTGGCTATACTCTATCTGGTAAGTCCATTATTATTACCTACAAAGTGGAAAACCGCAGCGACGAGATAATGCCATTTTTCCTTGGTGCCCATCCAGGTTTTAACTGTCCATTAACAGAAGATACAGCCTATGAGGATTATTATGTAGAATTTGACCATAAGGAGAATTGTACCTCAGCAACTCCTTTGCCAGAAAATGGTCTGGTAGATAGAATGGCTCGTCAATCATTCCTGGAAAACAGCAATAAACTGGTTTTGGATTACAAGTATTTTGCCATTGAGGCCATTGTGCTGGATCAGTTGAAATCCCGCAAGGTTACTTTGAAAACAGACAAGCACAACAAGGGCATCCAGATGGATTTTACAGATTTCAATAACCTCCTACTGTGGTCCACTGCCAACAAGAGCCCATTTATTGCTCTAGAGCCTTGGAGCGGGCTTTCTACCTGTTTGGATGAAAGCGATGTATTTGAGGAAAAGGCCAATGTAACCATGTTGGCCCCTAAGAACAGCAAGGAATACAAGCTGACAATCAGTATTCTATAAGTAAAAACAATCACGTTTGCTACCGTGATATTCAGAGATTTTTCAAAAAGAAAAACACTAGCTTTGGCAATGTAATTTTAGTGCACTATTAGTCCATGAGGATTTATAGATACTTGTCAAGCTGGTGTTTTTATTTACACTACTTGTGGTGTGGATTACAAATTAAAGAAAAGGTATAGGCATTTTCTTTGAACTATGTAAATGTTATAATTAATTATAAAAGGGGGCGGTACTATGTTGACAGAGCGTCAACGTAAGATTTTGGGAATATTGCAATCCAATGTGGAAGGGATTACTAGCGATAATATGGCTAGGCTTTGTGGTGTTTCTTCCAAAACAGTTCGGACAGATATAAAGATTTTAGGACATGAGTTAAATAATATAGCCATAATACACGCATCCACTCGTAAAGGATATTCATTGGAGATAATTTCTCCCCATGAACTAGTAAATATCTTGGTGGAAACGGCAGACCCATTGCAGGATGTGGCTCTCCGCAGTGAATATATGTTGAAGGAGTTGTTAAAGCATACCCTAAGGGGGGAGGTCATGAAGCAGCAGGAAATGGCAGATATGCTGTATGTAGGGTTGTCAACCTTGAAGCTGCATCTGAAAACCGTGAAAGAGGCTTTGGATAAATATCATCTGAAGATAACTAATTATAAAAACCAAGGGATGTTGATAGATGGCGATGAGCGTAATATTCGCCATGCTATTTACAAATATCTGTTCAAAAATGTAGAAGAACGCTGGGAAATGCGTCAGATATTTCCAGAAAAATACGATATGACCATTATTAGGCGGCTGATTATAAATACAACCACTGCCTATAACAAAATATTGACGGATGATTCCTTGGAAAAAATAGTGGATTATCTGTTGATTTCATTATATCGGGCGGATTTAGGCTGTAATGTTACCTTCCGTTTACAGGAAAGCAGAGCTATTGAAGGAAATCATGAATACGCTATGGCAGCCATGATTTTTGAGAATATTTACAAGGAGCTGCACATAGATGTAGTAACAAGCGAAATATACTATTTTACTAATTTGCTGATTAGCAGTAAAACCTATAATGCAGCCCTATCTGAAGATGAATCAGAGCATGTTGCTTTAGTGGGGAGGATGTTGGATAGAGTACAAAGGATTGTGGGCATAAATTTCCATGAGGATGAAGTGCTAAAAAAAGGCTTGGTGGTTCATTTGACATCTGTTATTCATCGCATACGTCTACATATGAACTTCAAAAATGAAGTGTTGGATGTGGTCAAGAATGAATATCCATTGGCTTTTCAGGTTGGCATTATTGCTTGCAAGATTATTGAAGAGGAGGAAGGTCTGCCTGTATCGGAGGATGAAATTGGCTTTGTGGCAGTGCACTTTGGTGCGGCTCTTACCAGAATGAATATACATTCTGGTAATCAACAGAAGCATGTATTGCTGGTTTGTGGCAGTGGAATGGGGACTGCTATTCTAATAAAGGCTAGATTGGAAGAACAGTTCAAGAATATCATGGTGATAGATAAGGTATTACCTGGGTATCAGCTGGCAGATGAAAATCTAGACAATGTTGATTTGATTATCAGTACCATGCCTCGTACAGCCTTGCCAGAGATAGCTATAGAGCATCGGGATAAACTGGTGGTTGTTTGTCACTTTCTAAACGAAGTCGAAAAGGATATTATTAAGGATAAGCTGTTCAGTGTCAAAAAGGTGTCTTCTGGTCAGATAGAGAGATTCTTTAGTCGTGAGCTGTTTTTCATTGATAAAAAATTTACTACCAAGGAGCAGGTACTGGAGTTTATGACTAAATCCATGGCAGAATTAGGAGTTATGGACAAGGCCACGGCTCAATCTGTTATGGAGAGGGAAGAGGCGTCCCCAACTGAGATAGGCAATTTGTTGGCCATCCCCCATCCCTTGGAAAATGCCACTCAGGTGTCGGCTGTTTCTGTGGTTATATTGGATAAGCCTATTATGTGGACGGAGCATCATGTACAGGCTATTTTCTTATTAAGCGTGGCCAAGGAGGAATTTTATTTGTGGGAGCCATTGTTCCTGAAGCTCTTTGACTATCTGGTTAAGGGAAGGGGCATTAAGGGCATGATAGATCATCCTGATTATGATTTGTTTATTAAGGATTTTCGCAAAACATTTTAATTAGCTATTCAAAGTACCTCGTTATTTGCTAAAAGGACTAATAGTTGACCTTTTCAGCAGATAACGGGGCTTTTTTTGTGGAAATAAGTTGGCTGACCTGGGAAGATATTTCCGTAATGAATGGTCAGAGTGGAAAATTTTTAACTATGAATAAGACAAGACTTCCTGATAGTCGGGAAGTTTTGAAACTGTGACTACCTTTCTAAATCGGGTAATATAATAACTGTAAAGAGCAAGTGAAATTGAAAAAATGTATAGAGAAGGAGAGGTAATTTTTATGGAAATGATGAAGGCTTTGGTTATTGAAGCAGAGGATAAATTTACCTACAAGGATGTGCCAGTGCCAGAAATAAAGGAAAATGAAGTTTTGATAAAGGTAAAAGCCTGTGGTATCTGTGGTTCTGATATTCCTAGGGTAATGGACAAGGGGGTACATTTTTACCCTATAATCGTAGGCCATGAATTTGCTGGAGATGTGGTCAAGGTAGGCAGCAACGTCAATAACACAGAGGTGGGACAGCGAGTGACTGCAGCACCACTTATTCCATGTGGTACTTGTGCAGAATGTCAGAAGGGCAATCCGGCTATGTGTACTCATTATTCCTTTATAGGCTCCAGACAGGATGGTGCCATGGCTGAATATGTAGCAGTGCCAGCTAGAAATCTAGTTCCAATTGCAGATAGTGTAACATATGAGCAGGGAGCAGTTATTGAGCCGATTACCGTGGCTCTCCACGGTATAGAGCGAGCTGGGGTTATGGAAGGCGGCAAAACAGCTTTGGTTTATGGCTGCGGCACCATCGGTATGCTGACCATCCAGTGTCTCAAGGCAAAGGGAATTGAGAGAGTTTATGCCATTGACATTGATGAACACAAGTTGGCTATGGCCAAGGAGCTGGGAGCATTTTGCACCATTAATTCCAAGAAAGTGGACGTAGTTGAGTATTTCAAGGAACATGGCAAGGTGGATTTTGCCTTTGAAACCGCAGGTGTTAACTTCTTGCAGGCTCAGATTATAGAGCTTGTCAACAAGCGTGGTAAGATTGTTTACATCGGTACAGCTCATGGAGATGTAAAACTGCCTGCCAAGAGTTTTGAGCAGATTCTTAGAAGCGAGCTTTTTATAACAGGCTCCTGGATGAGCTATAGTGCTCCATTCCCAGGCTCAGAGTGGACAGCAGCTGCGGAATATTTGGCCGCTGGTAAGATTAAGGCAGATGCATTGATTACACATAAATTCCCACTATCAGAAGGAATTAAGGCTTTTGAAACCTTGACTGATAGAAATAGCGGCGCTATCAAGGTTATGTATGTGATGGATTAAGGAGAGATGATAATGCAGGAAAGTTTTATTAATGAGAATATTATAAGATGCTCCCTGCAGGCAGTCGATGCACAGGAGGTTATCAACAAGCTGGGCAGTCTTTTACAGGATGCAGGTTATGTAAATGAGGCATATGTGGAGACTGTTCAGGCTAGAGAATTGAATTTTCCTACAGGTATTGCCTTGGCAGGAGCAGCCATAGCTATTCCACATGCCAGTCCTCAGGGAAATGTAGACAAGGATGGCATTGCTGTAGCAAAATTGGCAAACAAGGTGCCATTTCATTCCATGGAGGAGCCGGAGGAAATAGTGCAGGCTGATATGGCTTTTATGCTGGCAGTAAAGGAGCCAGAGCAGCATTTAAATGTGCTGAATGCTTTGTTTACAGCTTTTCAGAATAACAAGATTGTGGAATCACTTTTACAGGCGGAAAATCCTCAGGTGATTTATCAGATATTAAAGGAAAATCTCAGCAAGAATTAAAGAACAGGACTTAGAAGTGTTTATTGAAAGAATTAGGAGGAATTTATCATGGCAAAGAAAAAGGTTATTGTAGCATGTGGCGGAGCAGTAGCAACTTCAACTGTGGCAGCAGATGCCATTCGCAATCTGTGCAAGGAAAACGGTGTTGATGTAGATGTGCAGCAGATGCGTATTGTAGAAATTGAGTCCAGTCTGGATGGGGTAGATTTGGTAGTAACTACTATGCGTATCAAGCCTACTTTTGATACACCGTATATCAATGGTATGTGCTTCCTGACTGGTATTAACAGAGAAGCAACTGAGGCTAAAATTTTGGATATTTTGGGGAAATAATTAAATAAGGGGCAAGGTCGTTATTATAAATATCGTCCCTGCAAATTTTTAGATGTAAAGGAGAGGACAACATGGATGCATTATTAAGTGTAGTACAATATTTTGTTGATTTGGGTCCGGCAGTTATGCTGCCAATTGTTATTTTTGTCATTGCACTGGCCTTGGGAACGCCAGTAGGCAAGGCGTTGAAATGTGGTATTTCCATCGGTATTGGTTTTATCGGTATCGGATTGGTTATTGGCCTAATGCTTACCAACCTTGCGCCAGCTGCTCAGTCTATGAGCCAGAATTTCGGCATTTCCATGAGCATTATTGATATTGGTTGGCCAGGCTCCTCACCAATGACTTGGGCAAGTCAAATCGCTCTGGTGGCAATTCCGGTGGCAATCCTTGTAAATCTCGTTATGATTGCTCTGAAGATGACTCGGGTAGTCAATATTGATATTTGGAATATTTGGCATTTTGCCTTTACTGGAGCTATCGTTCATATTGCTACTGGCAGCTATATGTTGGGCATTGCTGGTGTAGCTATCCATGCAGCATTTGCTTATAAAATAGGTGATTGGTTTGCACCTACAGCAACTCGTTACTTTGGTCTTGAGGGTATTGCTATGTGTCATGGTACTACTGGCTGGTTCTCCCCCATTGCGGTATTTGTAGATATTGTTATCGACAAGATTCCTGGTTTGAGAGATATTAATCTGAATCCAGCTAATTTACAAAAGAGATTTGGCACCATCTGTGAGCCATCTATCATGGGTGCTATTATGGGTATTATCATTGGTGTACTGGCAGGTTATGACCTGAAGGGTATTTTGACACTGGCTATCCAGATGGCTGCTGTAATTGTATTAATGCCTGTTGTTGTAAAGTATATTATGGGCGGATTGTTGCCAGTTTCTGAGGTTGCTAGAAAAAAGCTGCAGGAGAAGTTCCAGGATTCTGAATTTTTCCTGGGTTTGGACTGTGCCTTGCTCTTAGGTGATCCAGTGGTGGTAACTGCTTCTCTGCTGTTTATCCCTATTACCATTCTGATTGCCGGTGTTTTGCCAGGCAATGAAATCCTGCCTTTTGGTGATTTACCTACCATTGGATTCTTTATTGCTATGGCTGTAGGCGTACATGGAGGTAATCTTTTCCGCACCTTGATTACTGGATCCATCGTTATGGTTATGACCCTTTGGATTGCCAATCAGATGATTGGCCTGCACACAGTATTGGCTGCCAACGCTGGACAGTTGACAGATGCCGCTGCCAGAGTGGCTTCCATGGATCAGGGCGGTTCACCCATTACCTATATTCTGACCCAGATTTTTGCTAATACCAATGTACTAGGATTGGCTGTTATTGGCGGTTTCTATCTCCTGTGTGTAGCTATGACGATTATTTGGTCCAAGAAGCAGTACAAGCTGATGGAAGAAGAAATGAGTGAATAAAATGATTTTGGCATTAAACCTAAATTGTTCTCTAGATAAAATATACACTGTGCCATCATTGGAATATGGGTGTGTAGTTAGGACTGAGAATATATACAATACAGCCGGTGGCAAGGGACTTCATGTGGCCAATATCTGTCGGATTATGGGTGAGGATTATGTGGCTTCCGGTTTTCTGGGCGGTCATACCGGTGAGTTGATAAAGGATATCCTCAATGAAAAAGGCTATAAATATGATTTTCAGACCATAGCTGGGGAAACCCGTTCCTGTATCAATATTGGTACCCCTGATGGCAAGCAGACTGAGGTACTGGAAGGTGGCCCTACTGTTACGGAAAAGGAAGTTCAGAGCTTCTTGGGCAAGTATAAATATTTTTTGGAAGCTGCAAATATTGTGGTAGGTTCTGGAAGTCTGCCCAAGGGATTAGATAAAAACTTCTATGGTCAGCTGATAGAAATGGCTAGAGCTAGAGAGAAGAAATTTTTGTTGGATGCTAGTGGCGAAACCTTGGCTAAGAGCCTGCCCTATAAGCCTTTTATGATTAAGCCTAACAAGGATGAGATTGAAGCTTTGACAGGCAGAAAGATTAGCAGTGTTGAGGATGCTGTTCAGGAAGCTGAAAATTTTGCTCAGATGGGCATTGAACTGCCGATTATTTCCTTGGGTAAGGAGGGGGCAGTGACTTGCTGGCAGGGACAGGCTTACTGGGTAAAGCCACCTGTATTTAAAGCGGTTAATGCGGTTGGTTCAGGTGATTCCTTTGTGGCTGGTATTGCTATTGGTTTGCAAAGGGGCTATGAGATTCAGGATGTATTGAAATTGGCCGCAGCTTGTGGAACAGCCAATGTGCTAGAACAGGAAAGCGGCTGTGTAGATCCTGCCAAGGTTGAGGAAATTATGGCCGAAACCACTGTGAAAAAAGTAGTTTAGGAGGAAGTAAAGTATGTTAGTAACAGCAAAAGAACTTTTGACAGATGCCATGAAAGGTGGCTATGCCATAGGTGCCTTTAATGTAGAGAATATGGAAATGGTTATGGCTGTATTGGCAGCTGCTGAGGCAAAAAACTCTCCTGTAATTATGCAGACTACTCCAGGTACGATTAAATTTGCTGGTGTTGACTATTATTATGCCAATGTAAGGGCGGCCGCAGAGCGCAGCAAAATTCCTGTAGTTATGCATTTGGATCATGGTGACAGTTTTGCTAGAGCAATGGAAGCCTATAGGGCAGGCTATACCTCCATTATGATTGATGGCTCCAAGCTGTCTTTGGAGGAGAATATTGACTTGACCAAGCGGGTGGTAGATGCCTGTCATCCGGGCGGTGTCTTTGTAGAAGGCGAGCTGGGCAAGGTTGGTGGCAAGGAAGATGATTTGGATGGTGGCGACGACAATCCATATACTGATCCTGAGGAAGCCAAGATTTTTGTAGAAAAGACTGGTGTAGACTATCTTGCTATTGGTGTAGGTACAGCTCATGGTGTTTATAAGGGCATACCTCATGTAAATACTGATTTGATTGCTACCATTCGAGATTTGGTACATATTCCATTGGTTCTCCATGGCACTTCAGGCGTGCCAGATGAGCAGGTAACTACCTCCGTCAAGAATGGTATCTGCAAGGTAAATTATGCTACTGATTTGCGTATTGCCTTTACCAAGGGGATTAAGGAGTTTATGACTGAGCACTCAGAGGCCTTTGATCCAAAGAAATATGCCAAGCAGGGCATGGCTGAGGTACAGAAATATGTGGAGCAGAAAATTGAAGTCTGCGGATCTGTAAACAAGGCGTAAATTTGTACCCCCCAGGGTAAAACTTATACTACCCTATTAAGTCCCCGCAAATAGAACTGCTAATGTTTTATTTGCGGGGATTTTATCTTTTTAGCCAGAAGACTCCCACCTCTTAGGTGAGGGATGAATGGCAGTTCGCCGAATTTACGCAAGCAATTGATGGCGAACAAATGGCATATATGATATAATAAAACTGTGGAGGTGATACAGTGAAAACATATAAATTCAAGCTCTATAGGTCAAAAAGAAACAAGAAACTGCACAGACAGATTAATATTGCTGGAAGTATATACAATCACTGTATAGCCTTGCATCGGCGGTATTACAGAATTTTCAAGAAAAGCCTGAGAGCCTTTTCCCTGTCAAAGCATTTAACAAAACTGAAGAAAATTACTAGATATAGCCATTGGAAGTTGGTTGGTTCACAGGCTATTCAGGACATAAGTGAGAGAATAAGCAGAGCGTATGCGCTGTTTTTTCGTAATTTGAAACGTAATATTAAGACTGCCCCTCCATGTTTCAAAAAAATCAGGAAATACAAATCTTTCACCTTAAAGCAGGCTGGTTACAAGTATACTGGTCATGATAATTCAATAATCATACAAAAGCAGAAATACCGCTTTTTCAAATCTCGTGAAATAGAAGGCAAAATCTGTACTGTTACAGTCAAGAGGGACAGCCTAGGGGATATCTATATCTATTTCGTGTGTGATAAATATGAGAACAAGGTCTTAGTCAGAACAGGTAAAAGTGTCGGCTTTGACTTTGGCTTGAAAACATTTCTTACAGCATCTGATGGTCAGTATATAGAATCTCCCTTGTTTTTCAAGAGTAACAGCAGTGCCATAGCCAAGGCCAATAGAAGGCTTGCCAGAAAGAAGCAGGGTTCAGCCAACAGAAAACATATGAAGGCTGACCTTTGCAGACTGCATAAAAAAACAGTTAATCAAAGAAATGATTTCCATTGGAAACTGGCAAATAAACTCTGTGGAGAATATGCCGTCATATGCATGGAGGATTTGAATCTAAAAGCTATGCAGAAGCTGTATGGCAGAAAAATATCTGATCTTGGATTTGCAGAATTTTTGAAAAAGCTGGAATATGTAGCACATAAAACGGGAACAACTATTGTCAAAGTAGATAGATTTTTTCCATCAAGTCAGTTGTGTTCATGCTGTGGTCAGCAAAATCATCAGATGAAAGACCTGCGAATCAGAAAATGGCAATGCCGTTGCGGAGCAGTACATCAGCGTGACAGAAATGCTGCAATCAATATCCTTAATGAGGGATTGAAATATCTGTAGTAAATAACATCTGGGTGGGACATCATCCAGTAGGAGAGAATCAATAAGACCTATATCCTGCTTGCAGGAATGGCATGGCTCGTTTGTATCCTAGAATCCCCCACTTCAAATACCGTAGGTATTAAGTGGGAGGAGTATGTCAATGTGGAAAATTCTGATTTGCCTATTCATTGCACCTTCCTGCTCTGGCACAATTTGGAACGACCTATTTTTTACGAAGATAGAGGAAAATAAAAATTATTCCTACTCAAGCAGGAGATTGGAAAATATTGTCGAATATATGAATATGTAAATCCTTTGTAAGTTTATTTTTGCAAAGGATTTTTTGTTGTCTATGAATAAAATATTGGGAGGTGCAAAGACAAGAAATGGCTTATGTCATCACATTTTTTAGTATCAACTTGATTTGGATTTTCTAATTTGCGATAATATAAGAAAGGCGTTGTGATTATGGGACAAAAGGATATTACGCAGAAAAATTTTGAAGCGTATAATGATGTTTTTTCGGATATAGTTAATGGCACACTTTTTGATGGACGAGAGGTAATCAAACCAGAAGCTCTTGTTGATGCAATGGCGAAATCACAGTATAAAGCTGATGATAATGTAATACACGAACAGGAGCGGGATGTAGCCAAATATTGGACGGATAAGAACTGTTACATTCGTTTAGCCCTGCTGGGAGTAGAGAATCAACTGGCTATAGATATGGATATGCCATTGCGGGTAATTGGTTATGATGGCAGTTCCTATCGGGATGAAATGAACCAAGACGAAATAGTTATTGATGAAGAAACAGGTAAAAAGCATAAAATCCGCCATAAGCGTTATCCAGTTGTAACTATTGTGCTATATTTTGGCAAAGTACCTTGGAAGAAGCCACTTAGCTTATATGATGTATTGGAAATATCTGATGATTTGAAGCCATTTGTTAATGACTACAAAATCAATTTGATTGATGTGCCAAGGCTTACAGAGGAGCAGGTAGAAAAATTTACCAGTGATTTTCAGATTATTGCAGACTATTTTGTACAGATTAATGAAAATAAAGGTTATGTACCAAAGGATATAACCATCAGGCATACAGATAGTTTCCTGAAATTGATGTCTGTGTTAACACAGGATGATAAATATGTAGAAATTTACAGAGAACTTTCTCATGAAAAGGAGGAATTCAATATGTGTGAAGTATTGGACAAGGTAGAAGCACGTGGTGAAGCAAGGGGCAAAGCCATTGGTGCTTTGAATAAAACTGTAGAAATTTTGCGGGTGATTATTGCCAAGAATAGTTGGTCCAAAGAACAGGCTATGGAGTTTATTGGTATACCTAGGAGTGAATTTGCTAAATATGCTGCTTTATTGTAAGGTTATCGGATATAGTTCATGAAATATCCGATGCAATAAACTTACTTAATTAATTACAAAAAAAATATATATTTACAAAATTTGTGAAAAAGGGGCGTATTCGGCTTGTATGGCAGATATGCCCTTATTTTTCTGCTAAGAATAATGTTGTTGCAAACTATCGATTTCTTAATGATTAAAGATAAAAATATATGATGAAGCTATGTATCAGTGAAGAAAAATATAGCCAAGTAAGCACGATGAGAAATTTCATTGTGTTTTTTTATGCAAAAATGTTGGTGCTAGGTGAAATAACCTAAAAAAATGTTGTCACACAAATTGTCACATATTGAGACAAACTATCGAAAAGAGTTATATTTGATATAAATAAATATAAATAAATAATAAATTGTGATTATCAATTTATTATTCTGAAAAAGATGTGAATGAGGTGTCGAAATGAAAATATCTATGAAGGCAAAATTTAGGAAAAGAATTTTCAGATATATATGCAGTACGTTGTTCGCCTCTGGAATAATACTGAGCACATTTTTGTCGAGTACTGTTAAAGCTGCCGATGTACATAGCTATCCTACGGTAGCAGTAATGCAATTTGGCAACAAGGCTATTACCAGTCAAGGACTAAGGAAGTATGACTTTGATTCTGCTTCTGAATATGCTATTTATCAGTTGTTGGCATCAGGCTGGTTTGATTTGGTAGATTACGAACAGCTATCTAATATTGCCAAAATGCATGAAATTAATATGTCTGGCTTAGTAGATCAAAGCACGGCAGTGCAGCTTGGCAAGTTTGCTGGGGCACAGTTTATGGTAGTAGGCAATGTCACAGGGCTTACCAGTAAGGAATCTGGATTGGATTATCAGCATGGCAGAAGTGGTGGTTTAGGTGTTGACGTGCGCACGGTTATTGCTAATGTAGCCATTAGGATCGTGGATATAGAAACTGGACGAATTGTTGGTGCAGGATTAGGCAAGGGGGAATCTGCTTCTTCCAATGTTGAAATAGTATTTAACAAATATAGAAAATCTGATAATGCTATATTGCCTATAGATAGTGATGAATCGTCAGGAGAAAATGAGGAGGAAGGTGGTGATTTTAATAATAATAGTACAAATTCAGAAGAAGTTGGACAATATAGCATTAAAATAGGGAGTGATACGTTTTCTGCTGTGCAAGTGCGAAATGCTATTAGCAAGGCTGTGCGAGATGCTGTATATGGCAATACAGGTTTGATGACAATGCTTAATGATGGTAAAAAGTTGAAAACCAAGACAGGATTTTGAAGGGGGATATAATATGTAGATTCAAATTTTTATTAAGTGCATAAAATATAGATAGTTTGAAAGGTGTGTAGATATTATGTTCAGATATAGGAGTCTTATTAATTTATTAATAACAATAATATGTATTTGTATATCTGTGCCAGCCTATGCAGCTGCTCGTGCTCAAATTACAGAAGGTTGGTACAAAATAGTCCCAGCTCATGCACAGAGTAAGGCTTTGGATGTGGGTGGTGCAAAAACAAATCCTGGAGCTAATATTCAATTATGGGGTTACGTAGGTGCGCCACAACAAAAATTTTATGTTAGGCATAGAGGCAACAATTGGTATTCCATAAAGGCTGGCAATTGTGATTTGTATGTGGATGCACAAGGTGGCGTGCCACACAATGGTGAAAATGTACATTTATGGAATTGGAATGGCACAGATGCACAGTTGTGGGGATTCATAGATACAACTGATGGTTTTAATATTTATACTAAAATGCAATACAATTTGGTATTTGATTGCGAGGCTGGCAGAGGTGATGATGGTACAAATGTACAACTCTGGGAACGTGGCAATGTAGCTTGGCATAGATGGATTTTGATTCCTGTAGAAGCACCAGGAAATAATACCTCAGCAAGCAACAATAGTGGAAAAATAAATAATGCCTTATCTTGGGTGCAAAACCATGTTAATCAGACAGTTGGAACAGGTCAGTGTGTAGCATTGATAAAAGCATATTCTGCACAGTTAGGTTTGAATAATCCTATAACAAATGGAAATGCTTGTGATTATGCTACCAAGCCATTGCAGCCAGGTTGGACTAGAGTACAAGGTGGGGTTCCACAGCCAGGGGATATACTGGTATATACCGGTGGAAAATATGGTCATGTAGCTATATGCGCAGGGAATAATATAAGTTTTCATCAAAATATGAGAGGAAAATTTGTAGAGAAAAAGATTAATTGGTCCTATAACCACAGATGGTACTCTAAGGCGGAAAAGGGCTATAAATCATATTGGGGATATATAAGACCTAGTGTGTAAAGTGTAATTGTAGTGAATGTGCATAACGCATTGCTGGGATATCCTGTTTCAGCAATGCGTTATGCGGAGTTAAAAAATGAAAATTTTTTTATGGATATTTTTAATGGTATTCATTTTTCCAAATATAGTGAATGCCCAAGTGGTTACAGTAAGTGGTCATGGTATAGATAAGGATTCAGCCTTCAAGGATGCGGTGCGTACTGCTGTTGAACAGGTGGTGGGCGTATATATTAATAGTAATACCATTGTGTCAAATGCACAGATTGAACTTGATAAAATATATACGGCTTCTGAGGGGTATGTAAATAGTTTTTCCATTATTAATGAGGGCTACAGAAATAATGAATATCAGATGTTGATAAAGGTAGATGTTGATACGAAGCCTGATTCGGAGCTTATGAACAGGCTTAATATGATTTTTTTACTAAACAATCCTAAGATTGTTGTTCAGGTAACAGGCACAAAATATGCTGGTATTTGCGAGGCGGCAGTTACAAGCAAGTTGAAGAACATGGGATTGCAGGTGTTGGCAGAACATAATACATTATCTCTTGAAGAGCCTGTATTGGATGTTGTTGACATACCTGTTGTTTTTACTGAATCTATCAATGATGAATTAGAAGGTGCAGATGGAGAAGACAAAGAAGGTTCGGCAGAAGATTCATCAATGGAAAATTCTGATAGTGAAGATGTACCAGAGGATTCATCTATGGAAAATCCTGATAGCGAAGGAGTACCAGAAGATTTTTCCAATAATGAAGATGAGCCGGAAGGTGATTCTGAGGTTAAGCCATCGGAGGCTGAACAAAATCCTACAGAAAGTAGTATTACTGCACAAAATATTTTAAATCCGTCAGTAAAAAGAGGCAGTTTGCCTTCTTTGTCTAGTTTAGAGGGGGCTTCTCTTGAAAATGGTGATTATACAGTTAGATGTATTTTGACAGAAACTACTATGAACGTTACTTTGCCTGTATTTGATGTAGCTGGAAAAAGACCAACTAATAGTGTTCAAGATACTGGTCTGTTAAAGGCTGTAGTTAATGCTAATGTAGATGTGGTAAAAAATGAAGATAATAGTGTAATACAGCAATTTTATCTTACGGAAAATAAAATTTACAATAATGCAGATATGGCAATTCAAATGGCTATGGAAGGAATAAGTTATCAGATTGCTAGCAATGTAGCGAAAATCTTTTCTAATTATGCATCACAGATTAAGGTGATGAGTTGACAAAACATATTTTTTGATGGAGGCGATTGTATGCAAAAAAATATATTATCCATATGTATGATTTTATCCATATTTTTTCTATCTAGTCTTGCTCACGCAGAGCAGCCGAAGGCTGATGAATATCGTCAGTTATTTGCATCTGGACATTATTATTTGGAGTATAAAATAGGTTTCAAGGACAGGAATAAAAACGAGTATAGGGAATATGATCATCAACTGTTGGATGTTTATGACAGAAAACTGACACTGGGGGTTCAAGATGGCAAGCGTATGCAGTTTGCGGCGTACAAAAAAGGACTGTTAGAAACGGTAATGGAACCAGAGGCGTATTATGCTGATGGCAAATATTATCAATTTCCCTGGTTTGAAAAGAACAAGGCATTGATGGCAACAGAAGCAGAAATTAATGATGTTTCTATCAATCCGATGGAGCGGTGGGATAGCAAGAAAAATAGGTTGATTGTGCCACAGCCGTTGCAGGTATTGGCAGAGGGAGATAAATTTGGTAGAGAAGATGAGCATATAAAGGCAGCAAAATTGATAGAAAGTTTTGCAGGTGATGCCAAAAATTCAGCCTATGATAAATACAGTGCCGAGGTATGCAACTCTGATGGTGATGTGCTGTATGAATATATTACTTATCTCTACTATAAAAAGGGAGAGTTATTTGCTAGCAAATTCTATTGGAAATATCCAGATAGGGAGGAAGTGCTTTTACAAGATATGGAAATCATTAGGTTGACCAGTGAAATTCCAGAAAAGCGTATCAACCTGAAAAAGGGATGCGAAGTTTTTAAGGCTGGCACAGGCGATATTGACGATATGCTCGACCACCAAGTGTTGCTATACAAGGTAGGAAAGGAGAATAAGGATGCATAAAAACTTGAAAAAATATATTTGTTCAATATTGGCGTTTGCCAGCCTAATATTCTCCTTTGATACTGCCTGGGCAGCAGACAAGTTGGATAGCTATCGGGATATGCTGATGGCTGGCAAGTATACCATTGAGTGTGAGGATATTACCCCTGAACCGCAAATGGAGAATAAGGACAAATTTGCGATTGAGTTTGAATGGCGGGGACAGATAAATCTGCCGAGTGATAATTCCAAGGCTGTTAAGCACTGTTTAGCAGTGGCTTTACCTGATAGAAATTATATGGAGATTGAAGTTGTTCGACCAATAGAGAATTCTGCACAAAGAAACGATAAATGGATTGATTGTCAGCTAATAAAAAATGATGAGGTTTTTACCTATTCACGACGTGAGAATCTACAAAATGGAAAGGTGGATTATTGGATAAAAACTAATATTAATTCGTATCAAAGGCAAAACGAAGTGATTGCACTTAATGCTTCTCCAAATTTGCTTTTGTCTTATGCAAGAGAAAAGGGGACTAAGGAAGTGACACGATTGGTTAATGCCATGCTGCCCGCCAATGTTTTTCCAGCAGGCAGAGAATATTATCAAAAGGTTGCTGAGGGAGAGTTGGCAGAAGGCATTAGCTATGTGGATTACCGCTGTAGTACGGCAGAAAGCATCAATTTAGTTAGATACTATTTAGACAATGGCAAAATGACTAAGATTGCTTCAGCAATATATGTTTTGAATAGTGCTGGCGAGATAGTAGATGGGCACCGTTCCTTGGTCAAGGTGGTTAGGTTTGATTCTGATGTTGATGAAGCCATACTGAATTTGCCTGCTAAAATCAAAGACAAAACGAAAAGAGAAAAGAAATAGGTGATGAATATGATGTTGAAAAAATATATTGCTTCGTTTTTATCTGCTGTAATGCTTTGGGGTGCTGTACCAGTATTTGCAGCAGAAGTAGAAAAAACCAGCTGCGTTATGTTGAAATTTGATGATGCGACCAGATTTGCCAAGGTTGATACAGCAGGTACGCTTTCGGAACTTATCATGGAAAAACTTGTCAATAGTAACAAGTTTAACTTCAAAGAAACCAAGCCTATGGAAACAGATATGGCTCAGGCTTTATATGAGAACAGATTGGCTGAATTTAGGGAAAATAAAACATCTGTAGATAGTGGCGATTATAATGGAATTTTTGAAAGTGAGGAATTCGGCGAAAACAGGGTACAGACGATAGATTCTGCTATGGTTGGTAAAATTGTTAATCCCAAGGTTACTACGGCAATGGGAGAAGCAACTGGCGCAGAATACCTTTTACAGGGTACAATTACCAATATAGGTACAGGTGAGTATCTAAATGGGAATTTGGTGTATTTGGCATTTATTCCCAATGTATATAATATTTTTGTTGGCAAAAACAAAGGCTTGGCTGTCATTGCTGATGTACGCATGATCAAGGCGGAAACAGGCGAAATTATTTGGCAGGATACTGTCGTAGGCAGGGCAGATCAGTATCAATACGATGTAGGATTGTTCAAGATTGGTAGCTTGAAATTGAATAACGAAACATATTTCAAGGCTGTAAATTCCGCAGCGGAGAAGGTTGCTTCTGCTGTTATAGAGGCTGCTGACAAGGGCGTGCTTTTTGCTAAATAATTTTACTGGCGGAGGTAGATTGATGGAAAGGATTTTTCTGTTGATTATGGTGCTGGTTATGTGCCTGACTTCCACATCTGAGGCATTCAGCAACAAAGACAATTTGGCTGTAATGGATTTTGGTAGTCGACCATATGCAACATCGGCAGAAGTTAGGACACAAGATTTGGGCGGGACTGCCAGTGATTATTTTATTCATGCTTTACTGAAAAATAGTTTTGCTGTCGTAGATAAAGATACAGCAATGTATAGGTTGCAAATGTCAGGTATATCTCCTAATGGAATCGTTGAACCAGATTCAGCAAAGAAAATTGGTGAAATTTTGGGTGTGCGCTATATTCTCTATGGTAATGTAAGCAATGTGAGTCTTAGTGATATTACCGTTGAGGTAGAGGATGATAGCTATGAAGGCAGTGTGACACTCTGCACAGTCAAGGCACATGTGATAGCCAGGATTATGGATGTTCAGAGTGGCAATGTCGTGATGATGTTCAAAGGTGATGGAGCCTCTAAGAGCACATATGTTGAGGCTGGTAAGCATGGTAATGTCATAGCCGTAGGTTCTGGCAGGGTTACGTTGGACAGTGTAAATAATGCCATTCAAAAAGCTGCATTGGAAATTGTAGGGAAAATGTCAGCAAAGTGCACAGAGACTAAAGGAGAATGATGATTATGAAGTGAAACAACAAATAAAATGTTGTAAGCGAGGAGGAAATATTATGTTTAGTGTAAAGAAATTTGTTAGTGTGGCGACAGCTGTATGTGTAATGGCTGTATCCAGCGTGACTCTGGCGGCTACCGATATCAGCAGCGGCAAGATTGTGGTTGAGGGTATTGGCGGAGCTGGTCAGACCATGTCCAATGGTTATCGTGCAGCGACTGTTGACGCTTATAGGCTTATTGCCGAAGAGGTAAATGGTGTACAGATTGATGCTGATACAACGGTAGAGAATTCTATTTCTACCAGCGATATAATAAAAACCAAGGTTAAAGGAGTCGTTAAGGGAGCAAAAGTTGTTTCACGCAGTGTTGATGGAAATGGTTATTATCATGTAGTGATGGAACTGCCAGTTTATGGTGGCTCCAACTCTTTAGCTGCTGCTGTACTGCCTCAGGTGCCTCAGCAGGGCTTTTTGCCGCCATCTGATATTATACCTGTAGATAAGATTGCTGGTGTGGCCTTAAAGCCTGAGAGTACAGAAGCAAATGCAGCTGCCCCAACAGTTCCGGCTACTCAGGTGCCTGCTGTTAATCAGGCCACTGTAGGCAATTTATATGGTGCTACTGGCCAGTATACTGGTTTGATTGTTGATTGCAGCGGTATGGGCTTGCAGACTGCCATGGCTCCGGCTATTGTTACCGAAGGAAGAAAAATTGTTTACGGTTTGGAAAAATTTAGTCGTGAACAAGTACTCAATCGAGGTTATGTAGGCTACTCTAAGAGTGCGACTGAAGGAGTGGGGCGTGCAGGCAGCAATCCTATGGTGATCAAGGCTGAAGGTATTGAGAGGTTTTGCAATCCTGTTATATCCAAGGAAGATGCTGCAAAGATATTGGCAGAGAACCAGATGAATGGTTTTCTTTCTGCTGGTAATGTAGTATTTGTCAAATAAATAGGTGTGATGTAATATGCCAAAAAAAATAGTATATGCTGTTACTATTGCTATGATAGGAAGCTTATTCATGGCACTTCCCTGTCAGGCGGCTGATAATGATAATACGCCTATAGAGGTTGCTGCGAAAGCTCCTACTCCTCCATTGCAGGTTATGCTTAGTGCAGTCGCTGATAATGAGGAAGAGGCTTTACTAATTGCTAAGAAGAAAGCTATTTGTAAAGCTGTACAGTATTTGCAAGAAGAGGATTTGATTCATGGTTATTCAGCAAAAGTGTTTACCTTGGCTGATGAATATGACAAATTTATTATAGCTTATAATGTTCGTTTGGAAAAAAGTGAATCAGAGGCTGTTGCAATAGCTGTTCGTGTAGATTTGAATAAGGAATTATTGCAGGAACATATGGCAGTTTATCAGATCATTAATACTAACCATAAAGATAATTCTTAACATCAAGTACAGATTATACACCCCTCGTCTATAGAGATGAGGGGCATCCTATAGCAAATTTATGAAATACAAAGGCTCTTGGTTATGGACTTTATTATCCACTTCCAAGAGCCTTTGTTGTGTTGTCATTTAGAGGTATTTTGCTTCGATATTTTTTAATATGGTGATGGTTTCCTCTTTGGAGTAGACCAATCTACTGGTCTGTATATAAACCAAAAATTCATAGAAAGCATGCATCAGGCTAGGTTCATTGATAATTAGAGAAAATGCATTGTCTGCATCATGATTTAGATAGATTATTATTTGGTTAGGAGAAAGGGCATCTACGCTTAGTGACATAGGCATATCAAATCTAGTGGTGTCAATAATACGAGGAATTAGACTGCCTGCCTCTATGGCTTGCATCATATTGTGTAATACCTCTTTGCGGCTGTTCATATCCAGCGGCTGGTAAAATTGGCTTGGTACTTCGGTTATGCGGCCGGTTTCCATAAAAAGCTCCAATCCTTCCTGAGTAAAGGCTGTATGGATTTTAGCATCAGGATGATGAATATTAGCAATATGGGCTGCCATATGCTGAATCATTTCAGGTGTACAGATTTCGGTATTAACATATTTGACTATAATATCTAGGTTGATGAATGGCATCAAACAAGGCTGGTATAGCAAGGTATATGCCTCAGGTGGTTCCTTGGCTTCTGTTACAAGTAAGCAATTCATATACGTTTCAAATGATGATTTGATGGAATAGCATATAGGATTAGTACAGGATAGTTTTTTGTTGAAATGCTGCCGCATAAAACGTATAACATTTTTGTCGTTATATAGCATGGCCTGATTGGTATCATCTGAAAAGCAAAGGGCATAATTACTTGTCAATAGCATATATGGCAGCAAAGACCATTCATTAAAAAGAGTATTTACATGGTCATAGTAGCATAGTGCCTCAAAGGAAGGATTTGCCAATAGGGTGGGTACCAGTTTTTCCAAGCAATACAGATTATAACAGTCATTGTTTTCATTGGATCGGTCGAAACAAATTATGTTTTGGATTTTTGCTGTGGGAGCAATAGTGGTCATAGCTGCTAAGGTATCATATAGATATGTATAATCAGGCTGGCTTATTAGGCAAACATGGCCATCAGGCTTTTGCAATTCCTGATCTAGTAACAGTCGTATGATTTGGTTTATTTGCGAACGCTGTGAGATTAATTTAGGTGAGGATTCAATTTGAATATCAAAATCGTTTAGAGAACAAAAGTTTCGGGGGGGGGTAACTCCCAAATTAGACAAAGATGGTCGAGCACAATTGATAAGCAGCTGTTTTACTAGCTGCAACTGACGATAGGCGGATTCACCACGTTTACTCATTTCATATGCCTCTAGTAAATCATTCGTGTCTGAAGGTGATAATAAAAGTGATTTGGCAATAAGGGCAACAGTTTCTTTTTTTGAGGGAATTCTAGTACCTGTAGTCATGCGATGAATTAAGGTTCTATTTACTCCAGAAGATTGTGCAACCATGTATATGGTTTGACCGCTTTTTTCAATGTAAGATTTTAATTTTTCTGCAAAAATAGCCATTTAGACTCACTCCAAAATGTAAAATAAAGTATATATTCATTGTATAAGTAGGTTAACAAAATATCAAATTTCTGCTGGTAAAAAGTTTGTCACATAGTTTGTCACACATTGTGGATAACATATATCTTAAAAAGTTGGTTAAGAAACCTTGGAAAAATAGGAGAAATTTTTATTGACTTATTGACTTTTTGACGAAAAGGATTTATTATAATACTTGCAGTTAGCACTCAAAGGAAAAGAGTGCTAACAACGAAAATGTTTAATATGATTTTAAATATTAGGAGGCAGATTAACATGATTAGACCATTAGGTGACAGAGTTGTTATCCAGGTTGCAGAGGCAGAGACCAAGACCGCTAGCGGCATTATTTTGGCAGATACTGCCAAGGAGAAGCCAATGAAGGGCGTTGTTGTAGCTGTAGGCCCTGGTGAGTTCAAGGATGGTCAGAGAAGCCCTATGGACGTAAAGGTTGGCGACGCAGTAATCTACTCCAAGTACGCAGGTACTGAGGTAAAGGTTGACGGTGAGGATTATCTGGTATGCCGTCAGAGCGATATTCTGGCAATTGCTGAGTAAGAACAGATTGTGTAGACAATCTTATGACTATATATTGGAGGTAAATACAAAATGGCAAAGCAGATTTTATTTAATGAAGAAGCACGCCGTGCACTGGGCAAAGGCGTAGATGCATTGGCTGACGCAGTAAAGGTTACCCTTGGTCCAAAGGGCCGCAATGTAGTACTGGACAAGAAGTTTGGTGCTCCTACTATTACCAATGATGGTGTTACCATTGCTCGTGACATTGAGCTGGAAGATCCATTTGAGAACATGGGTGCACAGCTGGTTCGCGAGGTTGCTACCAAGACTAACGATATTGCTGGTGATGGTACTACCACTGCTACCCTGTTGGCTCAGGCTATGATTCATGAGGGCATGAGAAATGTAGCTGCTGGTGCTAACCCAATGGTACTGAAGAAGGGTATTGAGACTGCAGTTAAGACCTTGGTTGAGGAGATTAAGTCCGTATCCAAGTCCGTAAACAGCAAGTCTGAGATTGCTCAGGTTGCTACTATTTCCTCCGCAGATGCTGAAATCGGTAACTACATTGCCGATGCTATGGAGAAGGTAGGCAAGGAAGGCGTTATTACCGTTGAGGAGTCCAAGGGTATGGAAACCAGTCTGTCCGTTGTAGAGGGCATGCAGTTCGACCGTGGTTATATCTCTCCTTACATGGTTACTGATACCGATAAGATGGAAGCCGTTATGAATGATCCATATATACTGATTACCGACAAGAAGATTTCCTCCATCAACGAGATTCTGCCTATTCTGGAGCAGGTTGTTAAGATGGGCAAGGAGCTGGTTGTTATTGCTGAGGATCTGGACGGCGAGGCTCTGGCTACCATCGTTGTGAACAAGCTCCGTGGTACCTTCAAGGCTTTGGCTGTTAAGGCTCCTGGCTTTGGTGATCGCCGTAAGGCTATGCTGGAGGATATTGCTATCCTTACCGGTGGCCAGGTTATCTCCGAGGAAGTTGGCCGTAAGCTGGATAGCGTAACCATCGAGGATCTGGGCCGTGCTCGTCAGGTACATTCCTCCAAGGAAAACACCACCATCGTTGATGGCATGGGAGATAAGGAAGCAATTGCTGCTCGTGTTGAGATGATTAAGAAGCAGATTGCGGACACTACCTCTGATTTTGACAAGGAGAAGCTCCAGGAGCGTCTGGCTAAGCTGTCCGGCGGTGTAGCTGTTATCGAGATTGGTGCTGCTACTGAGGTAGAGATGAAGGATAAGAAGTATCGTGTAGAGGATGCTCTGAACGCTACCCGTGCTGCTGTTGAGGAAGGTATTGTAGCCGGCGGCGGTACTACCTTCGTTGACATTCTGCCAGCTTTGGACAAGCTGGAGGCTGAGGGCGATGTAAAGACTGGTATCAATATCGTTCGCCGCGCTATTGAGGAGCCTGTTCGCCAGATTGCTAACAATGCAGGCCTGGAGGGCAGCGTAGTTGTTGCTGAGGTTAAGAAGGCCGGCGTTGGCATTGGCTACGATGCAGCTAATGACAAGTATGTTAATATGATTGAGGCTGGTATTGTAGACCCTGCCAAGGTAACTCGTTCCGCTCTGCAGAACGCAGCCAGCATTGCAGCTATGGTTCTCACTACTGAGACTTTGGTTGCTGATAAGCCAGCTCCAGAGGGTGCAGCTCCAGCAGCACCAGCTATGGGCGGTATGCCAGGCATGATGTAATTGCCAGCAAATGACAATTAAATAAAATATTTAGGGACTGTCTCGTTAGATTGCTGTATCATTAGGCTTCAAGCCAGAATATTATGGATAATGGGACAGTCCCTTTCTTATTCTCTATAGTTTACAGGTTTACACAATTTTGTTGAATTTATTGTATTAAATATATATGAGATTTTTAAATTATCAGAAAATTACTTCTTTCCTTTACTCCATTGACATATAAAAAGCATAGTGCTAATATACAGTTCAAATATATTATATAACTCAGTCGCAACGTTGCGAATTGTGAGAAATCTAAATTATGGTTATATACCGATTTTCATTCCCGCTGACAGTATCGTTGTTGGCGGGAATTATTTTTATGTATGTATTATAAAGGAAAGAAGGATTTGTGATGAATGGTTTAACTCTTATTGGCATAGCCATCGTCGTCTTTGCTGCAGCCTATTTAGGTTACGGCCGCTGGTTGGTAAAGACCTGGGGAATCGATCCACAGGCCAAGACTCCAGCCGTAGAATTTGAGGATGGTCAGGACTATTCCCCTGCCTCCAGATTTACAGTATTTTCCCATCAGTTTTCTTCCATAACTGGTGCAGGCCCTGTTACCGGCCCTATTATTGCTGCCATGTTTGGCTGGGCGCCAGCTTTGCTGTGGCTCCTCTTTGGCGGTGTATTCTTCGGTGCTGTACAGGATTTTACCGCTCTTTATGCTTCTGTAAAGAACAAGGGCAAGTCCATGGGTATGCTGATTGAACAGTATGTAGGCAAGACTGGTAGAAGACTTTTCCTGTTGTTCTGCTGGCTTTTCACATTGCTGGTTATTGCAGCCTTCTCTGATATTATTGCCAATACCTTTAACGGTATGACCAAGACTGGTGAGCTGAATGTACCAGGTGCTCAGGCAGCTACCATTTCCCTGCTGTACATTGTAGTGGCTATGGGCTTTGGTCAGTACATTAGAAAGTTCCAGCCATCTGGTGCTGTAAAATTCTTTGTGGCATTGGTACTGGTTGCTCTCATGTTTGTAGTGGGTATGAACTTCCCATTGTATCTGGATGTGGCCAGCTGGCGTTATGTAGTCTTTGGCTACTGCTTCATTGCTTCTGTTTTGCCAATGTGGCTGTTGATGGAGCCTCGTGATTATCTTAGCTCCTTCCTGCTGCTGGGCATGGTTGCAGGCGGTGTTATTGGTGTTATCGTAGCTAACCCACAGATTAATATGCCTGCCTTCGTTGGCTTCGAGGTAAATGGCAAGCCATTGTTCCCAATCCTGTTTATTACCATTGCCTGTGGTGCTGTATCTGGCTTCCACAGCTTAGTTTCTTCCGGTACTTCTTCCAAGGCAATTGCCAACGAAAAGGATATGCTGACCGTTGGCTATGGTGCCATGCTGGTTGAATCTCTGCTAGGTGTAGTTGCTCTGGTTATTGCCTGTGCAGCTGCTACTGATGGCGTACTGCCAAAGGGAACCCCATTCCAGATTTTTGCTGGCTCCATTAGTAATTTCTTCAATATGTTTGGCCTGCCTGCTGGCCTGTCCTCCTGCTTTATTACCATGTGTGTATCTGCCCTTGGTATGACCACCATTGATTCTGTAGCTCGTATTGGCAGAATGTCCTTCCAAGAGCTTTTTGCTCCAAGTGAGGGCCAGGAGGCAAGCGGTGTTGCTGGTCTTTGCATGAACACTTATTTCTCCACCATTGTAACCTTGGTACTGGCATATTTCCTGTGCCTGGCAGGTTATATGAATATCTGGCCACTCTTCGGTGCAGCCAACCAGCTGCTGTCTGCTCTGGTACTTATTTCTCTGGCTGTATTCCTGCGGACCACTGGCCGTCAGGGCTGGATGCTTTATGTGCCTATGACCATGATGTTCCTGGTTACCATGTCTGCCTTGGTTATGAGTGTGTGTGGCATTGTCAACAAGCCTGCTGACCAGTTTGTCTTTATGGTTGATGGCCTGCAGTTGATTCTGGCTTTGGCTCTGATGACCTTGGCATTGCTGGTGGTTAAGCACTGTGGCAAGGAATTGATTAGCGGCGAAGCTGATAATTGCGAAAGCCATGGCTGCGAAAAAACAGCGTAATATAATATAGTAGGAAAAAGTTTCCACAGTTGGTTTTCTGACTGTGGAAATTTTTTTATTAATTTATCCACAAATTATACACAAAACCATTGACAGACGTATATGAAACTGATAAAATCTTTTAAGTGAGCCTATGTGGCCACACGAAATTTTGAAAGGAGGATATCGATTTACATGGTAATGACTGATCCTATTGCAGACATGCTTACTCGTCTGCGCAACGCAAATTCCGTATTCCATGAGAAGGTAGAAATCCCTGGTTCCAAGATTAAGAAGGCTATTGCTGAGGTACTCAAGGAAGAGGGTTTCATCAAGGATTACACCTTCACTGAGGATGGCAAGCAGGGGGTAATCACTATTTCCCTGAAGTATGGTCCAGCCCGTGAAAAGGTAATTACCGGTATTAAGCGTATTTCCAAGCCTGGTCTGCGTCAGTACGCAAAGGCAGCTGAGCTCCCTCGTGTTCTCGGTGGTTTGGGTATCGCCATTATTTCCACTTCCAAGGGAATTATGAGCGATAAGGATGCTCGCAAGGCTGGTCTCGGCGGCGAGGTTGTAGCTTACGTTTGGTAATTATTTAATAGTTAGGAGGTGTACTAATGTCAAGAATTGGTAGAGCACCTATCACTATCCCAGCCGGCGTAACTGTTAAGGTTGAGGATGGCAACAAGGTGACTGTAAAGGGTCCTAAGGGTGAATTGGTACGCGAGATTCATCAGGACATGAAGATTAACATTGAGGAGAACACTCTGACTGTAGAGCGTCCTTCTGATAATAAGGATCACAGAGCACTGCACGGTTTGAGCCGTACCCTGCTGCACAATATGATTATTGGTGTAAGCGAGGGCTTTGCAAAGACTCTCGAGATCAATGGTGTTGGTTACAGAGCAGCTGTAAAGGGCAAGAACCTGGAGCTGTCCCTGGGCTTCTCTCACCCTGTAGTTGTTGAGCCACCTGAGGGCATCAAGTTTGAGTGCCCAGCTGCAACTAAGATTGTAGTAAGTGGTATCAGCAAGGAAGCTGTTGGCGCAATCTCCGCAAAGATTCGCGACTACAGAAAGCCAGAGCCATATAAGGGCAAGGGTATCAAGTACGAAGGTGAGTTTGTTCGTCGCAAGGTTGGTAAAGCTGGCGCGAAGGGCAAGAAATAATTAGCAGAAAGGAGTAACCGACAGTGTTTGTTAAGGAAGATAAGAATAAAGCTCGTCAGAAGCGTCACCTGCGTGTACGCAATCACATTTCCGGCACTGCTGAGAGACCACGTCTTAACGTATTCCGTAGCTTGAGCAACATCTATGCACAGGTTATTGATGATGTTAACGGTGTTACTCTCGTATCTGCCAGCACAAAGGATAAGGATTTCCAGAACTATGGCGGCAATGTTGAGGCAGCTAAGGCAATCGGCGAGGCCGTTGCAAAGCGCGCTATCGAAAAGGGCATTACCGAGGTAGTATTCGACCGTGGTGGTTATGTATATCATGGCCGTGTTGCAGCACTTGCTGAAGCAGCTCGTGAAGCAGGCTTGAAATTCTAAAATTTGTAAAGGAGGTACATAAATGGCTAGAATTGACAACGAGACTCCTGAGTTCCAGGAAAGAGTTGTATTTATTAACCGCGTTGCCAAGGTAGTAAAGGGCGGCCGTCGCTTCTCCTTCAGCGCATTGGTAGTTGTTGGTAATGAGAAGGGTCAGGTTGGTGCAGGCTTGGGTAAGGCTGCAGAGGTACCTGAGGCAATTCGTAAGGGCGTTGAAGATGCCAAGAAGAATTTGATTAGTGTTTCCCTGAAGGATACCACCATTCCTCATGAGATGATTGGTGTATTCGGTGCAGGCCGTGTGCTGATGAAGCCAGCTGCCAAAGGTACTGGTGTTATCGCTGGTGGCCCAGCTCGTGCCGTTCTCGAGTTGGCTGGTATTAAGGACATCCTGACTAAGTCTCTGGGTTCCTCTAATCCAAACAACATGGTACGTGCTACCCTGAAGGGCTTGGAGCAGTTGAAGCAGGCTGAGAAGGTTGCTGAGCTCCGTGGCAAGACTGTACAGGAACTTTTGGGTTAAGGAGGATTTGAAAATGGCAAAGTTGAAGATTACTCTGACCAGAAGCCTGATTGGCAGATCCGCTACACAGCGTGCTACTATTAAAGCATTGGGTCTTAAGAAGTTAAATTCCTCAGTTGAGCTTCCAGATAATGAGTCCATCCGTGGCCAGCTCCACAAGGTTGAGCATCTCATTACTGTGGAAGAGCAGGCTTGAGTTCAGGGAGGTGCAATAGACAGATGAAATTGAATGAATTATCTCCAGCTCCTGGCGCCCGCAAGGTACGTTTCCGTGTAGGTCGTGGTCTGGGTTCCGGTAATGGCAAGACCTCCGGTAAGGGTCAGAAAGGTCAGAAGTCTCGTTCCGGCGGCGGCGTTCGCACTGGTTTCGAGGGTGGCCAGATGCCTATCTATCGTAGATTACCAAAGCGTGGTTTCAAGAACATCTTTGCTAACGTATATGCAGAGGTTAACGTTGAGACTCTGAATCGTTTTGAGGATGGCACCACTGTTGATGCAGTAGCATTGGTAGAGGCTGGCGTTCTGAAGAACATCCAGGATGGTGTTCGCATTCTGGGCAATGGTGAGCTCACCAAGAAGCTGACTGTTGTAGCAAACGGCTTTACCAAGTCTGCAGAGGAAAAGATTACTGCAGCAGGCGGTAAGGTTGAAAAGTTGGGGTGATCTGATTGGTTTCAGCCCTCTCAAACATCGTTAAGATTCCGGAGCTGAGGACCAAGATTATCTTTACTCTGGTTATGTTCGCTGTATTCAGAATGGGTACTCATATACCTGTTCCAGGCGTTGATCCATCAGCTATTGAAAGGCTGTTTAACAGCGGAACTCTTTTCGGTTTGTTGGATTTGTTCTCTGGTGGTGCTCTTAGCAAGTTTTCCATATTTGCCATGAGTATTACCCCATATATTAACGCATCCATCATTATCCAGCTGTTGAATGTAGTAATACCTACACTGGAGCAATGGTCAAAGGAAGGCGAAGAGGGGCACAAGAAAACCACCAAGGTCACACGCTACTTCACTGTAGCATTGGCATTCCTCCAGGCAATGGGTATGTCCATCGGTCTGAAGGAGGCTGTTCTAAATCCTGGTCCGGCATCAACATTGATTATTGCAATTACCTTGACTGCCGGTACGGTATTCCTCATGTGGGTCGGTGAGCAGATTACTGCTAACGGCGTGGGGAATGGTATTTCACTAATTATTTTTGCAGGTATTGTGGCAGCTCTGCCATCTAATATTGGCAAGATTTATCATTATTTGCAGGCAGGAACCATTTCCTATATAAATGTGTTCTTCTTTGCAGCAATTGCGGTGGCTATGATTGTCTTTGTTATAGCAATTCATACCGCCTATCGTAGGATTCCAATTTCCTACGCCAAAAGGGTTGTCGGCAATAAACAGTATGGCGGACAATCCAGCTTTATCCCGCTGAAGGTAAACCACGCGGGAGTAATTCCAATAATCTTTGCGTCATCCGTGCTGATGTTTCCAGTAACTATTGCCCAGTTTATTGATATCCCCTGGGTAAAAGATTTTGCCGGGTATTTTGCGTGGGGTACACCGCTACATTCAACAGTGTACGCATTGCTGATTATCTTCTTCACGTATTTTTACACCGCGGTTACTGTAAAGATATCGGATATGGCAGAGAATCTGAAAAAATACGGTGGCTTCATCCCGGGTATTCGTCCGGGAGAGCCCACTGCAGAATATTTAGATCATGTCATGACTCGTATTACCCTTGCAGGAGCATTCTTCCTTGCGTTCATAGCTATTCTGCCAACCATGATAGCTAGCGCCACCCATTTGGAGGGCGTTAACTTCGGCGGAACAGCACTGCTGATTGTTGTAGGCGTAGGCCTGGATACTATGAAGCAGATTGAATCCATGGTAGTGATGCGACATTACGAAGGATTCATGAAGTAAGGAGGAAAAAATGCATATTCTTTTGATGGGGCCTCCTGGTGCTGGTAAAGGCACCCAGGCAGCTAATATCGTTAAGAAGTTCAATATCCCGCATATTTCCACTGGCGACATGTTCCGTGCCGCTATCAAGGAAGGAACCGAGCTGGGAAAAAAGGCCAAGGCATGTATTGATGCCGGTAACCTGGTTCCAGATGAGATTACTGTAGGTATCGTCAAGGAGCGTTTGGCTCAGGACGATTGCAAGAAGGGTTTTATTCTGGATGGCTTTCCTCGTACTGTTGAGCAGGCAGATGCCCTCAGCAAGATTCTTGTTGAGCTGGGCTTGAGCCTGCAGAGTGTTATCAACATCACTGTTCCATCTTCTGATCTGGTGGAGAGAGCAGTTGGTCGTAGAATCTGCCGCAGCTGCGGTGCTACTTATCACATCAAGTTCAGCCCATCCAAGGTTGAAGGCAAGTGTGATGCCTGTGGTGGCGAGCTTTATCAGCGTGCAGATGACACCGAGGAAACTATGAAGAATCGGTTGTCAGTATACGAGGCACAGACAAAGCCATTAATCGAGTATTACCAGAAGGCTGGTCTTTATGTAGAGATTGATGGTCGTCAGGCAATCGACAAGGTTTTTGCAGACGTTGTTGAAACCCTGAAGTAAAAAGGAGTCATTATGTCTAAGCAAGATGTAATTGAAGTTGAAGGTAAGGTTCTGGAGGCATTGCCAAATGCAATGTTCCAGGTAGAGTTGGAGAACGGTCACGTTGTTTTGGCCCATGTTTCCGGCAAGATTCGCATGAATTTCATCCGCATCCTGCCAGGTGACAAGGTAACCATTGAGCTTACACCATATGATCTGACTCGTGGCCGTATCACCTATCGTTTTAAATAGTCAAAACAAGGCTTTTGGCAGTATATGAAAGGGGCATAACGCAATGAAAGTTAAACCGTCGGTTAAACCTATTTGTGAAAAGTGCAAGGTTATTAAGCGTAAGGGTCGCGTAATGGTTATTTGCGAAAACCCAAAACATAAGCAGAGACAGGGATAATTTTAGAAGGAGGTGCTTGATGTATGGCACGTATTGCCGGTGTAGATTTGCCACGTGATAAGAGAATTGAGATTGCATTAACATATATCTATGGTATTGGTCTGACCACTTCCCAGAGATTGCTGAAGGAGACTGGTATCAATCCTGATACCCGCGCTCGTGATCTGACTGAGGACGAGGTTGTAAAGCTTCGTGATATCATTGACAAGCAGGTTATCGTAGAGGGTGACTTGCGTCGTGAGCAGTCCCTGAATATAAAGCGACTCGTTGAGATCGGCTGCTATCGCGGTCGCCGTCATCGTATGGGTCTGCCAGTTCGTGGACAGAATACTAAGAATAACGCTCGTACTCGCAAAGGTCCTAAAAAGGCTGTTGCTGGTAAGAAGAAATAAGGGAGGGCTAAAGAGTGGCAGTTAAGAAGTCTGTTCGTCCTAAGAAGAAGGACCGCAAAAATATTGAATTTGGTGTTGCTCATATCAGCTCCACCTTTAATAACACTATCGTTACTTTGACTGATAAGAACGGTAATGCACTTTCCTGGGCAAGCGCAGGCGGACTTGGTTTCCGTGGCTCCAGAAAGAGCACTCCATTCGCAGCACAGATGGCAGCAGAGGTTGCTGCAAAGGCTGCTATGGAGCATGGCTTGAAGCAGGTTGATGTTTACGTTAAGGGTCCTGGTGCTGGCCGTGAGGCAGCTATCCGTTCCCTGCAGGCTACCGGCCTTGAGGTTAGCATGATTAAGGATGTTACCCCAATTCCACATAATGGATGCCGTCCGCCAAAGCGTAGAAGAGTTTAATGGGAGGTGCAGAATAAATGGCAATTGATAGAGTACCAGCACTGAAGAGATGCCGTTCTCTCGGTATTGAGCCAGGCGTTGTAGGCCTCGGCAAGAGTTCCAAGCGTCAGCCTCGCCGCACCCGTGGTAAGGTTAGCGAGTATGGCATGCAGTTGAAGGAAAAGCAGAAGGCAAAGTTCATCTATGGTGTACTTGAGAAGCAGTTCCGCGCTTACTATGCAAAAGCAAAGAAGATGCCAGGTATCGCCGGTGATAACTTGATTAGCCTTTTGGAGAGAAGACTGGACAATGTAGTATTCCGTCTGGGCCTTGCTTCCACCCGTAAGCAGGCACGTCAGGTTGTTCGTCATGGTCATATTACTGTAAATGGCAAGCGTTGTGACATTCCATCTGCACTTGTTAATGAAAATGATGTTGTTGCAGTAGCTGAGAAGAGCCGTTCCAACGAGTTCTTCAAGGCACAGGCTGAGTCCAACAATGCACTCAGCACTCCTGCTTGGATTACTGTTGGCGCTGATAACTTCAGCGGCACTGTAAATCGTTTCCCTGCCAGCGAGGATTTCGATATCCCTGTTGACAGCCAGGCAATCGTTGAGTTGTACTCCAAATAATAATTTCTGTGTATTTTTTGCATTTGTTATCGGATATGTACAGAGATGCATTGAATTATTGAGGAGGGCAATTCCACATGATCGAAATCGCAACACCAAAGATTGAGATACAGGAAAATAATGAGGATCTTTGCTATGGTAAGTTTGTCTGCGAGCCTATGACTCGTGGCTACGGTATTACCATTGGAAACAGTATGCGCCGCATACTGTTGTCCTCTATTCAAGGTGCAGCTATTACCTCTGTCAAGATTGACGGAGTGCTGCATGAGTTCTCCACAGTTCCTGGAGTTCGGGATGATGTAACTAACATCATCCTGCACTTGAAGGAACTTTGCCTCAAAATGCATTGCGATGAATCCAAGGTCATCCGGATTGACGTGCAGGGTGAGAAAGAGGTAACAGCAGCAGATATTATTCATGATGCTGATATCGAGATTCTCAATCCTGACTTGCATATTGCAACCGTCAATGAGGCAGGTTCCTTGAAGATAGATATGATTGTTGAGCATGGCCTGGGCTATGTTACAGCAGAGAAAAAGAAGAGTCCTGATGATGCCATCGGTACTATTCTTGTAGATTCTATCTTCTCACCGGTTCGTCGAGTAAATTACAAGGTTGAAGACATTCGTGTTGGTGATGCCACTGATTACGATAAGCTTACTTTGGAGGTTTGGACCGATGGTTCCATTCAGCCAGAAGAAGCTGTCAGCAAGGCAGCAGCCATCCTGATTGGCCGTCTGAAGCTTTTCCAGAATCTGACCGTTGCTCCAGAGGTGGAGTTTGTGCCAGAGGAAGAGGTAGAGGCAAGCAGTGAAACTGTTGTCAGCAATCCAGAGTTGGATTCCATTCTGGCAACCAGAGTGGAGGATATGGATTTGACTGTCCGTTCCTTTAATTGCTTGATGCGGGCAGATATAAAGACTGTTGGTGACCTGGTAAACAAGACTGAGGAGGAGATTATGAAGGTTCGTAATCTTGGCCGCAAGTCTTTGGATGAGGTTAAGGACAAGCTGAAGTCTATGGGTTTATCCTTAAAGGAAAGTGATCCTTCAGCAATGGGAGGATTCCCTGGAGACGATTCGGAAGCTTGATTGAACATTATTTTTGATACAAGGAAAGAGGGAAATAAATGGCTTATAGAAAGTTAGGTCGTAATTCTAGTGCCCGTAAGGCACTGTTTAAGAGCATTCTGACTTCCTTCTTCAAGCACGAGCGCATTGAGACTACCGAGGCTAAGGCTAAGGAAATCAGCGGTCTTGCAGATCAGCTGATCACCCTGGCAAAGCGCGGTGATTTGTCTGCACGCCGTCAGGCTATTGCTCAGCTTGCTGATGAGGATGTTGTTAGAAAGCTGTTCACTGATATTGTTAACTACGACTCTGTAAAGAACCGTCAAGGCGGTTACACCCGTACCCTGAAGCTGGGCGTTCGCCGCGGCGACGCAGCTCCTATGGTTATTCTTGAGTTGGTAAAATAATCATCGGTATATTAAGAGGCTGTTGCTTCCGATTTGGAAGCAACAGCTTTTTTGTCATATAAATAAGAAATTAATGTGGAAATGATGTCATATTGCAATGATTCAGGGTGATTAATATTTGAAGCAGGTTATTATATTTGGTGGTGTGGTGATAGAAATGAACATTAGCTATATATGTATGCAGCTAGTAGGTATCGTGCATGGGAATATTGTGCGCCTAGACAGGCAGAAGAATATTGTGTGCGCCTACGGGGATTTGTTTGCTGAGAATCTTTCCATTTATGAGGATAGTTCATTAATGGCATTATTGGGTGACATGATGAAGGAAAACAAGGAAGTACCAGTGTTGATGTCACAGGCCAACAACACATTTTATGCAGTTATCCCATCTAACGAGGATTATTTTGTTCTAGGTCCTGTGCGTCCATATGATATTAATGAATTTGGCAGAATAATATTAATGCTTTTCCATATTGTCAGTGGGAAGGAAATAACACTAGCTGATTTATGGTATGCTAGTGGTATGGATGAGGAGGATGTGAGGACAATTGGCAGAGGGATAAGTAATGAAATTTTTCAACGGCAGGAAAGTGGTATTCCCCATAATCCTTATGAGCAGGAAGTGAGGGAAATGAGCAGCATAGAACAGGGAAATATTGCTATGCTGACAGCCAGTCTTAAGGAAAGTTATCCTGGCACTGAAGGAAGATTATCTGATGATGAATTACGTCAGGCAAAGAATATTGCTATTGTTGTCATAGCCCTAGCTTCGAGGGCTGCTATTCGTGGGGGAATGATGCCTGAAGAAGCTTTTGCCATGGTAGATAGTTATATTCAGAATGTAGAAAAAATGGATAATCAGATTAAAATAAAATCTTTTATGCGACAGGCGGAATATGAATTTACCAGAGCTGTGGCGGAGCTGTCAGATAGGAGAGTGCAAAATGACATTGTAGAGAAGGTAAAAAATTATATTTTTCAGCATCTCCACGATGAAATAGTTATTGGTGATATTGGCAGGATAATAGGCGTAAATACATCCTATCTTTCCTCATTATTTAAAAAGACGGAAGGTATTACAATACAGCATTTTATACGCAGGGAAAAAATCAAGCTGGCTGAAAATATGCTGAGATATTCAGGATATTCTTTAGAGAAAGTGGCTAATTTTCTTGGATTTTGTTCTCAAAGTCATTTTGGCAAGGCATTTAAGGAGGAAATTGGCACGACTCCTGCAAAATATCGTTGTAAATATGGAAGAAAAATCAATCCTGAGCAATGATGTAGATGAATATACAGTTTATAAATTAAATTTCAACCAATAACAAACAAAAAATATGATAATTATATAAAATACATGATATATAATAGGAAATACAATATGTTATGATATAAACACGATGAATCATATGTCACTAACAGGGGATTTTATAGTGACTGAGGAAAGAAAGAGGGGTTATATCATGAATTGGCTCAAAAGATTTACAAATGAGCATGCTACGGAGAAGGTCACATTTGGAGAAAGACTAGCCTTTGGCTTTGGTGATTTCTCTAGTAACATTATGTATTCTGCTATGGCAGCATTTTTGATGTTCTATTATACGGACTATATTGGTGTATCTGCGGCTGCAGTAGGTATGATAATGCTTGCATCACGGATTTTTGATGGTGCCAGTGATTTAATCATGGGGATTCTTATAGACAAGACTAGTTCTGATTTTGGTAAGGCTAGAATATGGATATTGCGAATGGTGATTCCTTATGCCATTGGTACGGTGCTGTTATTTTCTGTACCAACAGATTGGAGTGAAACAGCGAAGCTGGTATACATTTTTTTCAGCTATAATCTGGCATTTACTGTTTTATTTACAGCCATAAATTTACCATATGCTACTTTGACAGCATTGATGACTCAGGATCAATACGAACGTTCAGTATTGTGTATATTCCGTATGATTTTGGCAACCAGTGGTACCTTATTCATAAAAATGTGTACCTTGCCAGTGGTAAACTTCTTCGGTAATGATGCCCGGGCATGGACATATACATTTATAGTATTTGGTATTCTGGAAATAATTACCTTTATGATAACATTTTTATTTACTCGGGAGAGAATTATAACTGATGTAGCGAAGCAAATGGCAGTTCCGGTAAGTAAGGGATTTCGTGCTCTGCTGAAAAATAAATATTGGATGTTGGCTACTCTGAATCTTTTATTGATATTTATTGCTCAGGGAATTAATGGTTCCGCTGAAGTATATTATACCAAGACAATTCTTGGCGATAGTAATCTTATTAGTACCTTTGCCTTGGCCTTCCAAGTGACTCAGATTGTTTGCATGTTCCTGATAGCTCCATTTGTCAAAAAATTTGGCAAGCGCAATGTTCTTGCTGCTGGAGCGGTGATCATGATTGGTGGTTACGGATTAATGGGGGTAGCTGAGAGCAGTTTGCCTATATTAATTGCAGGCTGTATGCTTCGTGGTATAGGCAATGCAGGTATAGCTGCCTGTATGTTTGCCATGGTTGTTGATACCATAGAATATGGGGAATGGAAAACAGGACTGCGTACTGAGGGATTGATTAACTCTGCAGCCAGTTTTGGACAAAAAATTGGCAATGGCTTAAGCTCCGTAATATTTGGTGCTATTCTGGCTATTGGTGGTTATTCTGGAACTGCGGCAGTACAGTCTGAAAGCGCGTTGACAGCTATCAAGGCAGGGTATATTTATGTACCTATTCTTTTAACTGTTATTCAGATTTTAGTATTGAAGTTCTATAATCTCGATAAAGAATATGCTGGAATTTTGGCGGATCTGCAAAGTCGAAATAGCAGGTAGTGAAGGGGAAAAAATATGAATAAGATTATATATGGTGCAGCATACTACGATGAATATATGCCAGTAGACAGATTGGACAAGGATATTGAGATGATGAAGGAGGCGGGCATTAATACTGTTCGCATAGCAGAATCCACTTGGAGTACCTGTGAGCCGCAGCCTGGCAAATTTGATTTTTCCCATGTTATCAAAGTGATAGATGCTATGGAAAAGGCAGAGATAAATATAATTATTGGTACGCCTACCTATGCAGTTCCTGGGTGGCTGGTGAAGCTGTGTCCAGATGTATTGGCAACAACTAAATCAGGCCGTGGAATATATGGGCCACGTCAGATTATGGATATTACCAATGAAACATATTTATTCTATGCTGAACGGGTTATTCGAGAGCTGATGCAGGTTACAGCACATCGCAAGGGTGTTATTGGATTTCAGATTGATAATGAAACGAAATACTATGGCACGGCCGGAAATAATGTCCAGTTTAAATTTATAAAATATTTGCGGCATAAATTTCACGATGATTTGGAAGCTATGAATAGGGAATTTGGCTTGGACTACTGGAGCAATCGTATTGATGCTTGGGAAGATTTTCCAGATGTGCGAGGTACTATTAATGGTAGTCTAGGAGCCGAATTTGAGAAATTTCAGCGTATGCTTGTAGATGAATTTTTGACATGGCAAGCATCCATTGTGGCAGAATACAAAAGGTCGGATCAGTTTATTACCCATAATTTTGATTTTGAGTGGCGTGGATATTCCTTTGGTATTCAACCAATGGTGAATCATTTGAAGGCAGCTCAATCCATTACTATGGCAGGTGTAGATATTTACCACCCAACACAGGATGATTTAACCGGTGCAGAGATTGCCTTTGGCGGTGATGTTATGCGTAGTGTTAAAAATAATAATTATTTGGTTATGGAAACACAGGCTCAAGGATTTCCATGTTGGACACCATATAAAGGGCAGTTGCGCCAATGTGCATATAGTCATTTGGCCTCTGGAGCAGATGCTGTTATGTACTGGCATTGGCATTCTATTCACAATTCCTTTGAAACCTATTGGAAAGGATTGTTGAGTCATGATTTTGAAAAAAATCCTGCTTATGATGAAGCTTGTATTGTAGGCAATGAACTGAAAAAGATAGGTTCTCAGCTGATTCATTTGAAAAAAAACAATAAAGCAGCTATATTGGTTAGCAACGAAGCATTGACAGCTTTGGATTGGTTTACCGTAGATGGGACAGCTGAGGGGCCAGGAAAAATTCGTTACAATGATATTGTACGCTGGCTTTATGATGTATTGTATAAAATGAATGTAGAATGTGACATTATATGGCCAGAGACTGAGGATTTATCACAATACAAAGTAATATTTGCTCCTGCTATTTATGCTGTTCCCGAAATGACAATAAGCAGATTAAAAAAATTTGCAGCCCAGGGAGGAATTTTGGCAGCTACATTTAAATCATTTTTTGCTAATGAAAATGTTAAGGTATTCATAGATAGACAGCCACATGGCATGGATGATGTCTTTGGCATCAGCTACAATCAGTTTACCTTCCCTAAAAATGTAGCTTTACAAGGGGAATTGTACAAGGAGGAAGGTATCAAGCGCGGTGAGGCAAAGGCATTTATGGAATTGCTTAAAACAACCAGCGGTCAAGTCTTAGCAAATTACGATCATGAAATGTGGAGGGAATACGGCGCAATTACTTTGAATGAATACGGTAAAGGATATGGTGTATATATCGGATGTATGACCGATGAAAAAACGCTATCCGCTGTTATTCGCAGGATATTATCTCTAGGTGGCTTGAGGTGTCAGCCATATAATTTTCCTGTAATCATCAGGGAGGGAATTAATTCTCATGGTAAAAATATCCGCTATATCTTTAATTATTCAAATCAAGAGCAGAAAATATGCTATGAATTTTCCCATGGCTATAACATTATATGTGGCAGCAGCGTAGAAAAAGGACAGGAAATTCTTTTACCACCATGGAGTGTAAATATCTACACAGATAAATAATAATCTATATGTTGCTGGTGTACAGGAATGTGCACCAGCTTTTTTGTGTCTAAAAAATGAATAATTAAAATAAAAATTCATTGACAAATGATAATGAGAAATGTTATCATATACTTCGTTGAGTTTAAATGATAATTGTTATCAATAGAGTGAATTATATTCGTCTTTGGAAAGGTAGGTAGAGAAAATGGATTTCATCGGAATTATTGCTCATTGGTTTGCCAGTGGTGGCTTGGTTATGTATGCATTGCTTTTGTGTTCAATACTTTCTCTTAGCATTATTATTGAGAGGTTCAGGTATTATGGCAGTAAGAATGTGAAGTTGAAGCAATATATGGAAAATCTCCATGATGATATGCGTAAATATAGTGTTCATGAGCTTTATGTAAAATACAGAGGTAAGACTACAGCAGCTGACATAGTAACTGCCGCTGGCTTTCGAGCTGTTATGCGGGGCAGGCATCCAGAGCGGGCAATGGAAAGTGCTGCTCAGCTGGAGGCTGCCAAGCTAAAAAAAGGCTTAGCGGTATTGGCTACCGTTGTTACCCTGTCTCCTATTTTGGGGCTGTTGGGGACTGTGTTGGGCATGATACAGTCCTTCAGCGTATTCAATCTTCAGCAGGGAGCACCTATGGCCATTACCGGCGGTGTTGGTGAGGCGCTGGTAGCTACTGCATCTGGCTTGGCTGTAGCCATTGTAGCCTTGGTAGGACATAGCTATTATGGCTATCGTCTGGATAATATGATGACAGGCATTGAACAGATAGGTGATACTATTATGGACAATCTAGCCAATCGCAATCATGGCTCCTTGAAGGAGGAAGAAAAATGCGCCTGAACAGCAGTCGAGTGGAAAAAACACCTCAGTTAATGATTATTCCTATGATTGATATTATTTTTTTCCTCCTGGTGTTTTTTATGCTTAGTACCTTGTATATGACAGATCAGCAGGTAGTACCTGTAAATCTGCCACAGGCCGCCAGTGCTCAGACTGATGTAGTAAAATCCCTGCAGGTTACAGTGGCCAAGGATGGAAAAATCTATCTAGGCAATCAGCCTATGGAGCTTAATCAGTTGGTGGTTCAGGTAAAGGAAGCCTCCAAAGGAGGCAATACAGCCTTGGTGCTGAGAGCTGATGGAGATGTAGATTATGCCAGCTTTATGTCAGTGCTGGATGAGCTAAAGAAAAGCGGTGTACAGCGTATATCCTTGGCGGCTAAAAAGTAGGTGGGGTTATGAGTGCAATAGCTATTATAAACAGAACTCTTAAACCATTGCCTTTATCCTGTTTGTGTCATGGTTTGATTCTACTGCTAGTGGGCCTGTGGGGAAGCAGTTACCAGCCTGCATATAGTCAGGAGCCAGAAGCAGCTGTAGAATTTGAAATGACGGAACAGGAATTGGCTCAGGTAAAAGAAATTCAGCAGGTGGAGCCAGAGCCTATGTCTTTTCATTCTGGGGGGGCTGTGGAAAGCAATTATCATCAGCAGGCAGCTTCGGGCAGTCAGGCTTTGCTGGCTGCTGAGGAGGCGGTAGCTGGTGGGGATGGTGCGGTAGCTGCAGGTCAGGGAAATGTTCAGGCGGCGGAGGGAGAAAGTTCCTTTGCCGCGGGTCTTACTGGTAATGGCACAGGGGACACCTTGGGAGCGGATAATAATATTTCTACAGGCAGTACATCTGTGGCAGAAAGTCAGCCAGAGCCTACGGAAAGTATTGGTGATATAGCTGGCAGATTTGCGGCCAGAGTGGAGGCTAACAAAAAGTATCCATCTATGGCTATCCGTATGGATCAGCAAGGAGTGGTAATGGTTTATGCCACCTTGTCCGCTGATGGCAATTTGTTGGACTGTGGTGTTAGCAGTTCCTCCGGGTATGATAACTTGGACAAGGCAGCTCTAAAGGCTGTAGCCAGCTCCTGTCCATTTAGCCACGGAGCCAATGGCAGTATTACCATTACTGTGCCTATACATTTTCAACTGGATTAGGGAATAAGGATTTGGGAAGCTATTTTATGGATGTAGTAATGAAAGGTATTGAAATTAGTGGAAGCGGTAATTAATAAGTTATATACGGAAAGAAATCCCAAAAGGTTGAAAAGACTTGGTGGTATAGGTGGCGGAATCTTGATCCTGCTTCTGGCTGTACTAATAGGTATTTCCTGTGGAATAGCGGATTTGTCCTGGCAGGAGTTAAAGGATGGTTTGTTTTTCGGTGTGCAGTCAGAGAATTATCGTATTGTTTATTTGATTCGTATGCCCAGAGTATTTTGTGGCATTTTAGCAGGCACTAATTTGGCCTTAGCTGGTTGTATTTTACAGGGAATTTTGCGAAATCCTCTGGCGGACCCAGGGATTATTGGGGTTACTGCCGGGGCTGGATTATTTGCCATGGTGATTATGATTATTTTGCCAGAAATCACCAATTTGGTGCCAATAGCAGCTTTTATTGGGGCTATGGTGGCTGTGGCTATTGTATTTGCCCTAAGCTGGCAAAGGGGAGTACAGCCTTTGCGAATGATTTTGGCTGGGGTAGCTGTGGCAGCCTTCTTTGGTGGTGCTCAGACAGCCTTGATGGTATTTTATTCCGATAGAATCCAGAGTACGATTAACTGGATGGCAGGTGGCTTTCAGGGGGCCTCCTGGAGCCATGTTTCCATGATTTTGCCCTATACCCTGCTGGGGTTGGCAGCCGTATTTTTTATCAGTCGTTGGCTGAATGCCCTGCAGCTTGGAGAAGATACTGCCAGAAGCATTGGACTGCCAGTTGAAAAGATACGCTTTGTGCTGTTAATATTAGCAGCACTGTTGGCAGCCTCTGCTGTAAGCGTGGCAGGTATGTTAGGCTTTGTGGGGCTGGTAATTCCACATATGGTGAGATTGGTAACAGGTTCAGATTTTGATTATCTTCTGCCTTGTTCCGCTATCTGGGGTGCAGCCTTTGTCAGCATGACAGATTCTGCTGCCCGCTTGGCCTTGGCTCCAATAGAAGTACCTGTAGGAGTGTTCATGTCCTTTTTCGGTGCACCCTTCTTTTTATATCTTTTGAAGAAAGGAATGAAAAGCTCATGAGTGACAAGAATGTAATCTTGGAGGCAAAACAGGTACAGGCTGGTTATGGAGGCAAAATAATTATTCATGATGTAAGTCTGCAAATCCATCAGGGCGATGTGCTCTCCATTATTGGCCCTAATGGTTCCGGGAAATCTACTCTCCTAAAGGCTATGGCAAGGCTGCTGCCTATGTCCCAGGGGCAGGTATTGCTGCATGGACAGGATATACATTCCCTAAGTGAAAAGCAGATAGCCAGAGCGATGGCTGTAATGCCTCAAAGCATGGACTTTCCCGGGGATATTACAGTAAGAGAATTGGTTTCTCTAGGGAGATTACCCTACCGGGGCTTTTTTGATGAATTTGGTTACAAGGATAAACAGGTAGTAGATAGAGTGCTAAGGCTAACTAATATGTTGGCATATCAGCATCGCAGTATTATGGCTCTTTCCGGTGGTGAAAGGCAGCGGGCCAGATTGGCTATGGCCTTGGCTCAGGAGCCGGAGCTTTTGCTGTTAGATGAACCTACCACTTATCTGGATATTCGTAATCAGCTGGATTTGATGCTTCTAGTGGGACAGCTTCACAGAGAACTGGGGTTGACAGTGGTTATGGTGCTCCATGATTTGAACCATGTGGCTAGATTCAGCAATCGGGTAGTAGCTGTGCAAAAAGGAAAAATTGTGGCTGATGGCTCAGTACAGGAGGTTTTCACAGAAAAGCTGATAGCAAGGCTCTATGGTGTGGAAAATACTATTATGGAGCTGGAACAGTCAGGGCAAAGGCATTTGGTTTGCTTGCCACATAATGTTATAAGTGCTTAAATATAAATAGAAAATTGGCAAGGGGAAATATCCCTATATTATGTATGATATTATTAGGAGGACTTTATGAAAAGTATCGTTGTTGTATCAAGTTTGACAGGTAATACCTTGAAATTGGCCAGTGCTGTGGCCTATGCCCTCAATAATAATGTAGAGGCCGTAAAAGTGGAGGAAAAGCCTGATGTTAGTGACTATGATTTGGTAGCTGTAGGCTGCTGGATTAATCGAGGAACTGCTGACGATAAGGCCCAGGAGTTTATTAAAACCATTAAAGGTAAGAAGGTAGCTATCTTTGCTACTTTGGGAGCTTATCCTGATTCTGATCACGCTAAGAAATCCTTGGAAAATATTGCCGCTCTCTTTGATAGCAGTAATGAGGTGGTAGGTCAGTATATCTGTCAAGGCTCTGTTTCCTACAAAATGGTGGAAATGATGACCAAAATGTTCCCAGCGGGACATCCTCATGCCATGACTGAGGAGCGTAAGGCCAGAATTCAGGAATCCTATAGTCATCCTGATAATCAGGATTTGTTAAAGGCAAGGGAGTATTTCACAGAGCTGAAAAATCGACTGGAGGGATAATATGACAGTTAGTTTGCAAGCTTATCTGGATAATCTCGAAGAGGAAAACTATGAGCTAATGGTAGGGACTGGGGATAGCAATGCTCTGTCCTATGGCTTTACCAAGAAAAGAGCGGTGCATCCCGGGGTTAGCGGTCAGATGATACCTCCCCCTATGGCACCACAAAAATGGGTGGAACTGATGGAGCAAGAACCAGATATGTCCAAAAAACGCATGGTATATATTCATATTCCTTTTTGCAGTCATATCTGCCTTTATTGTGGCTTCTTTCAGAATTTCATCAATGAGGATAGGGAACAGCGCTATGTGGAAAGATTGCTCAAGGAGCTGGACATGGCCAAGGAGGATAAAATGCTTCAGGCTAAGCCTATGCAGTGTGTGTTCTTTGGGGGCGGTACGCCCAGCGCCCTATCTCCAGCCAATATTACCAAGGTATTGCAGAAGTTGAAGGAATGTATTCCTCTGACCAATGATTGTGAAATCACTATGGAGGCTCGTATTTACGATTTGCAAAAGGAGCGGATAGAGGCTTGGTTTGCCAACGGAGTAAATCGGGTGTCCATTGGGGTTCAGTCCTTTGATACCAAAATTCGTCAGGCCAGTGGTCGTTTGGATACCAAGGAAACAGTAATGGACAGGTTGAAGTTGATTAGCTCCTATGACCAGGCCTCCATTATTGTGGACATTATCTTTGGCTTGCCTGGGCAGACGCTGGAAAGCTTTATGGAGGATTTGGCTTGTATTGACAGCCTGCCTATTTCTGGTATGGATTTGTACCAGCTAAATCTTTTCGGTGGCAGTCCTATGGCCAAGGCTATTCAAAAGGGCAGTCTGCCTCCGGCAGCTACCAGAGCAGAGCAGGCCGTTATGTTTGCAGCAGCAGAAAAATGGCTTAATGACAGAGGTTATAAGAGATTGAGCAATTGTCACTGGGCCAAGGATATTCGAGAGCGGAGTATGTACAATATTCTGGCCAAGACCGGGGCAGATGTTTTTCCTTTTGGCTGTGGTGCTGGTGGTTTTGTAGGTCAGTACAGTACTATGCAGATGCGGGATTTGGAAAAATATATAACCATGATTGATGAGGGCAAAAAGCCTATTATGGTTATGAGTGGTAAATCTCCCTATGATGAGGTGCACAAGAAAATCAGTCAGAATATGGAACAGGGTTATTTGGATTTGCGGGGAATCACCGCTGAAAATCCAGAACTGGTTCAGTTGGAATATATTTTGAATATATGGCTGAAAAATGGCCTGATGCGTAAGGGCGAGGTAATGTATTTTCAGACTCAGGCCGGGCGGTTCTGGCAGAATAATCTTACCCAGTCATTGCTGGAATGTTGTGAGTATATTTTGTCCCAGGGCAAGGTAAAGGAAGCTAAGCCCATGCAGGGCATGGATGGGAAGCATGTGTCGGCATAAACATAAATAGGGATAGATATTGCTTCTAAAAAAATATAGTCTAGTTTTCTGCGGCATATTGAGCGTAGCTTTTTATGCCGTAAAAAAATAACAGTGTACTGATAATGATAATCAATTCATAAAATATGTTTTCATAGGAAGGATTTTTGAGAGATGATGCATAAGAGAAAAAAGTATTTTTTGACCTTGGCGGTAATTACTGCTTTGATGAATACCAGCTATGCCGGAGTGGCAGCTGCGGAGGAGGCAGATAGTCAGCAGGCAGTGGAGCAGGTTCAGACCAGGGATGTGGTGGTAACAGCTTCCCGTACTGAACAGCTGGTTAAGGAAGCACCAGCTGCTGTAGAGGTTATTACCAGAGAAGATTTGGACAAGATGGGAGCTGAGAACCTGGCTCAGGCGCTCCAGCTTGCTATTGGCATTGATGTTTCTGAAAATGGCATGGTAGGTAATTCTGTAGCCATTCGTGGTGCCAAGAGCAATCAGACCTTGATTATGGTGGATGGCATGCGTATTCGTACTGAGAACACAGACCAGACTGCTAACAACTATGAGCTGCAGCGCGTAAATATGGCAGATGTGGAGCGGATTGAGATTGTTCGTGGCGCCACCAGTTCCCTTTATGGTGCAGATGCCATGGGTGGTGTTATCAATATTATTACCAAAACCCCAGACAAGGCTTCCAAGTCTGTCTTTGCTGACTATACTACCAAGCAGGCAGATGTTGGCTTCCGGGTAGCTACAGGCCAGCTGGGCAAATGGGCTAGCAGTTTTAGCTACAAGCGCAGTGATGTACATCATTTGGACATTAATGGCAGTGGTACTCAATATGGCACCAAGGATTATTTTAATGTAAAGACCAAATACAAAATTGATGATAAAAAATCCCTTAGCTTTTTCCTGGATTATATGAATGAAGATTTATATCTGGATAGTGATTTTACTTCCTATGACCACGACCGTACTAAATTTGGTTTTTCCTATGATGGAAAGGACAAAAAGGGTAAATATCAGCTGCGGGTTAATTACAGTATCTTCAATAAAGATCAGAATACCAGAAAAAATGGTATCCTGACAGGTTGGGATGAATTGAAGTTCCGTACTCTTACCTTGGATGGACAGCGTTCCTATCAGCTGAATGATGAGCAACTGCTTACTATAGGTGGAGAAATTCGCAAGGAAAAATACGAAGGAACTCGTATAGGTGCTGGCGGTGACAATGTGCATACTGTTACTAGAGAGGGTATCAGTCAGGACTATTCTGAAAAATCCACTACCTATTATGCAGCTTATATTCAGGATGAATGGCAGGTAGAAGAGAATTGGCTCATGATTCCTTCCATTCGCTTTGACCACAATAGCGCTTTTGGCAACAAGGTTACTTACAAGCTGGGCAACACCTACAAGCTTAGCGATAATACTAGATTGAAGTTCAATGTTGGTACAGCCTATAGAGCACCTACAGAGGCAGAGCTGTATATGAATTGGCATCATACCCCGGTATCTACTCCTGCCTTTAATATGAATGTCTATGTAACCGGCAATCCTAATTTGAAGCCTGAAACCTCCTATAATTTTGATTTTGGTCTGGAGGCAGAAAGCAAAAGCGGCAAATCCAGTGGTAAACTTACCTATTTCCACAGCAAATTTGATGATTTGATTAACAGCCAATCCACTACCACCAGAGTTCCAGGTTTCCCTGTAACTGTAAATGTAGTATCTCAGTATGTAAATGTAGACAGCGCCGAGATTCAGGGAGCAGAGGCAGAGTTTAAGCAGAAGCTGGGCAAGAATTTTACCCTGCGCAGTACCTATACCTATACTGATGCCAAGGATGGCTATGGAGCAAGGCTGGAGGGGAGAGATAGACACAAGCTGTCCCTGCAGCTGAACTATGATGATGCCAAGACTGGCTGGAGTGGTTCTCTCTGGAATGATTGGCATGGAGATTATTGGGCTGTAGATGATAATGGCAATCTTGGCAACAATAGTGCCAGCATATTGAATTTTGTTGTTAGTAAGAAAATCGGCAATGGTGGCAGTGCTTATGTAGGTGTAAATAATATTATTGGCAAGGATGATGCCAATGCCTTTACTGTCTTTGGTCTTACTGGCCGAGTATGGCGGGCTGGCGTAAACTGGAATTTTTAAGGTGGTCTAAAATGAGTAACTGCTAGATTTTTGGTAGTTACTCACTTAGAACAAAGGAGATGGATGATGAAAAGAAAAATCGGCTTTGGTATTGCTATTCTGCTGGTGTTGGCGGCCATAGGCTTTTTGCTTATGGGGAGAGATATTGCTGGCAAGGGCAATGCCTCCCAGACTGGCAATCAGGTTCTGGTGGATAGCACTGGTCGGCAGGTAAATGTACCAGCCCATCCTCAGAGGGTAGTGATTCTTAATGCCTCCAATGTGGATTTATATGTGGCTGCTGGCGGTGGCGAAAATATTGTAGGCAAGGCTTCTTCGCCGACCTATTCTGAAGCAGTAAATCAGGCTACAGCCTCAGCTCAGGATGTGGGGATTATTCACAGTCCTAATGTGGAGGCTATTGTAGCTCTCCAGCCGGATTTGGTTATTGGCACCAATGTGCCTTACCATCAGAATTTGATTCCTACATTGGAAAAAGCTGGCATACCTGTGTATATTAACAGCCTTAACAGCTTTGAGGATATTTACAATACCTTGGAGCTTTATGGCAGATTAACAGGACATAGTCAGCAGGCAGAGGAAAAAATCAATGCGATGAAATCTCAGCGGCAAGATTTGTTAGCTCAAATTCAGGGCAAAACTCCGCCCAAGAGTGTAATTATTTTTGGCAATCCAGAAAGCTTTAGCATGGCTACCAGGAAAACATTTACCGGCTCTTTGGTTGAACAGCTGGGGGGAGGCAATCTAGCCGATAATCTGGGCAAGGGAGATGCCTACATACCTTTAAGTATGGAGTTTTTGGCTACCCAGAATCCAGACGCCATTTTTGTGATTATGATGGGTAATCCTCAGACCATGCAGGAAAAACTCCGTACAGATTTGGAAGCCAATCCAGCCTGGGCGGGCACCAATGCGGTAAAAAACAATCGAGTGCATATTTTGCCCTACAATCTCTTTACCGTAAATCCCGGCATTCAGGCTATAGAAGCCATGGAAACATTGGCTGATTATATGTACCCATAATATCCAGGAAATAAAATTAAATTGTCCTAGAATGAAAACACTAGCAGTCAGTTACGATAACCACTGCTAGTGTTTGGTTAGATTTTATTCCTTGCTAAGGCTTTTCGAGGGTAGTTAGGCACCAATAACCCCACCGAGGAAAGTGCCCTCAACCTTCTCAAAGAAGTCCTATAGGACAAATTCTGATTTGCCGAATACATCAATTACCTATATGGCGATATGGGAGTACCCTTTCAGGCACGCTCTCGCTACTT
>CAKPYV010000008.1 GCA_934203205.1 uncultured Anaerovibrio sp.
ACCTGTGCAGGGTACTCCCATACCGCTCATTAGTGTATTCATCGCAATTTTCCGCCTTGGCACTGTTTGAAATGACCTATTTTCTACGAGGATAGCAGAATTATTGGGATTAACAATATCGATAAGCCTTGATGATTCGGCAACAGCCGGAGGGGCATGACACTTTTGCGTCGGGAGACTCCTGCTTTTGCGCAGCAAAAGTGGCCCGGTGGTACTTTCTATCATTACGGCTTCTGTGAATTGGCTCAGCGACAAGCGGTATTTGTGCGTAAGGATAAACCACCAGATAGGGCCATTAAGTCGGACAGAGCAAAAGTCGCCATGACCGCAGGCTGTATCAGGAGAACAGAACATCGATAAAGCATGATGATTCGGCAACAGCCGGAGGGGCATGACACTTTTGCGTCGGGAGACTCCTGCTTTTGCGCAGCAAAAGTGGCCCGGTGGTACTTTCTATCATTACGGCTTCTGTGAATTGGCTCAGCGACAAGCGGTATTTGTGCGTAAGGATAAACCACCAGATAGGGCCATTAAGTCGGACAGAGCAAAAGTCGCCATGACCGCAGGCTGTATCAGGAGAACAGAACATCGATAAAGCATGATGATTCGGCAACAGCCGGAGGGGCATGACACTTTTGCGTCGGGAGACTCCTGCTTTTGCGCAGCAAAAGTGGCCCGGTGGCACTCTCTACCCTTACGTCCTCCGTGAATTGGCTCAGCGACAAGCGGTATCTATGCGTTAGGATAAATCATCAAGTAGGGCCATTAAGTCGGACAGAGCAAAAGTCGTTATGACCGCAGGCTGTATTTCGAGAACCTTTGACATACCGAATTATATTTACAACTCTAGGGAGAGCGGGAACTCGACAAATCATGATTTTCAGTTTTACCAACAATCCAACGACTTTAGCCGTATACGCAAAAAGACTGCCGACCAGCGGCAGCCTTTCGTGCTAAATCTTATTTTACAACCTGTGCCAAAGTAGCAGCAACGCTCTTGCTCATAATATCCAGAGCTGTATCAACAGCCTTCAGATACAAAAGACCACCATCTGCAACTCCACGGCCATTAGATACTGCATTCAGATCAATATACTCGTGAGTTGGCAGCTTGCTACGCTCCTCAGCAATTTTTTCCTTGAGAATCTGCTCAATAGCTTCCTGTGTCATTTTTCAACCTCTCCTCTACAACAAAGTTAAGTCAATTATAACATAAATTGCACATATTGTGGAAAAAATTTTTATTTACGCCAGCACAATTTTACTAAAGTCAGCCACCTGACAAATCAAATTATCCACCAGCTTCAAAAGGCCAAGACGATTATTCTTAATCTTCTCATCCTTGTCCATAACCATAACCCCATCAAAGAACGCATCAATAGGGGCAGCCAGCTGAGACAAGGTAGCAATAGCTCCAGCATAATCCTGAGCAGCGACTTCCTTCTCTACCTTGGAAGCTGCCTCCTCATAAGCCTTGTACAAATCCTTCTCCACCTGCTCAGCCAAAAGGCCAGTCTCTACAGCAGCCTGAACATCCTCAGCCTTGCGAGCAATATTACCAGTACGCACAAAGGCCTGAATGGTTTTCTCCATATCCTGCTTTACAGCCTCATTAACAGCCTGAGCTCTCAGGAATACGCCATAAATATCATCAACTGTTACAAATACAGCATCCACTACATCATAGCGAATACCAGCATCTGCCAGAACGTTCTTCAAGCGCAGCTTCATGAAATCAGCTACATCATTCTGCAGCTTGGCCTGCTGACCAGCATCAGCAATCTTCAAAAGCTCCATAGACTTGGCTACCAGCTGGCTAAGAGAAATATGATACTGGGCTTCCTTCAGCATATTTACAATACCCAAAGCCTGACGGCGCAGAGCAAATGGATCCTGAGAACCGGTAGGTATCAAGCCTCTGCTAAAGGTACCTACAATAGTATCAATCTTGTCTGCCAGGGAAACAATTCTACCAGCCACAGAAGCAGGCTGGCTATCCCCAGCAAAACGAGGCATATAATGCTCATCAATAGCCTGAGCTACAGCCTTGGTTTCGCCATCCAGCAGCGCATATTCACGGCCCATTACACCCTGCAGCTCAGTAAACTCAGTAACCATGCCAGTTACCAAATCAGCCTTGGCCAGCTTGGCAGCCCGCACAGCATCCTTCTTATCCTGCTCATTGGCACCAATAGCATCAGCAATATAACCAGCCAGAACCTCCAGACGGAGAGCCTTGTCATAGATAGTACCCAGACCATCCTGGAACACAACAGTCTTAAGCTTTTCACCATGCTGCTCCAGAGTCTTTTTTCTATCCTCATCAAAGAAGAACTGAGCATCCTCCAAACGAGCACGCAGTACACGCTCATTACCATGCTGTACAGTCTCCAGATGCTCCTTGCCACCATTACGAATAGTAATAAAGAGAGGCAGCAGCTGTCCATCCTTCAAAACAGGGAAATAGCGCTGATGATCACGCATTGGAGTAATAACAGCCTCAGCAGGCAAAGCCAAATACTTCTCGTCAAACTTACCACAGAGAGCAGTAGGATACTCTACCAGATAGAGAACCTCCTCCAGCAAATCCTCATTAACCTCAGCCTGACCGCCATTGGCAGCAGCCACCTCAGCAATCTGCTGGCGAATCATTTCGCAACGCTCATTCTGATCTACAATAATAGAAACCTTGCGACAAGCCTCTACATAATCATCAGCATTGGCAATCTCAAAATCTCCCTCAGAAAGGAAACGATGACCACGGGAAGTTCTGCCAGACTTAACATTGGCAACCTCAAAATCAATAACATCCTGACCATAGAGAGCTACCAGCCAGCGAAGCGGACGGATAAACTTGTAGTCCAAATCTGCCCAATGCATATTGTTAGGGAAATTCAAACCATCAACCAGGCCCTTCAAGGTGTCGCCCAGCAAATCAACAGTCTGGCCACCCTTTTCATGAACCATAGCATAAACATAGCCATCCTTGGTAACCAGCTCCTCAGGCTTTACACCCTGACCACGGGCAAATCCCTGAGCTGCCTTAGTTGGGTTTCCATCTGCATCAAAGGCAATATTTACAGCAGGGCCGCGGTTTTCCTTGGAAAGGTCTGCCTGCTGCTCTGCCAAGCCCTCTACCAGCAGAGCACTACGGCGAGGAGTACCCAAAGTTTTAATATTCTTGTATTCAATACGCAGCTCCTCAAAGGTTTTAGCTGCGTTTTCCTTCAACTGGGACAGGATTCCTGGCATTACATGAGCTGGAACCTCCTCAGTACCGATTTCTAACAATAAAGTCTTGCTCATGCCTTATTCCCCTTTCCCATCATAGGATAACCAAGCTCCTCACGCTGCTTCAAATAGCACTGAGCACACAGTCTAGCCAGCTTTCTTACACGGCCGATAAAGGCAGCACGCTCAGAAACACTGATAGCACCACGAGCATCCAGCAGGTTGAAGGCATGGGAGCACTTCAATACATAATCATAGGCAGGATGTACATAGCCCTTTTCAATAACTCTTACAGCCTCAGCCTCATACTTGTCAAACAGGTCAAAGAGCAAATCAGCATCAGACAAATCAAAGGCATAGGTAGACTGCTCAAACTCATTCTGATGGAAAACATCACCATAGGTGTAGTCACCAGTCCACTGAATGTCATAAACATTCTCCACGCCCTGAATATACATAGCCAGACGCTCCAGACCATAGGTAATCTCTACAGCAGTAGGCTTAATATCCTGACTGCCTACCTGCTGGAAATAGGTGAACTGGGTGATTTCCATACCATCCAGCCATACTTCCCAGCCCAGGCCCCAGGCCCCCAAAGTTGGAGACTCCCAGTTATCCTCTACAAAACGGATATCATGCTCCTTTGGATTAATGCCAAGACGCTCCAAGGAAGCCAGATACAGCTCCTGAATATTGTCAGGGGATGGCTTCATAATAACCTGGAACTGATGATGCTGATACAGACGGTTTGGATTGTCGCCATAACGGCCATCAGCAGGACGTCTGGATGGCTCCACATAAGCTACATTCCAAGGTTCAGGCCCCAAAACCCGCAAAAAAGTAAATGGGTTCATAGTACCTGCACCCTTTTCTACATCGTAAGGCTCGCCCAAAATACAGCCCTGTTCTGACCAGAACTGCTGCAAAGCCAGGATGATTTCCTGAAATTTCATATAAGTTATCCTCCTTCAAAGATGTTACAGTGCAAAAAAATACGCCCCTGTAACATTTACAAAAAATGCTACAGGGACGAGTAATTACCCGCGGTTCCACCCTGCTTGAACAGAAAACTCTGCTCCGCCTCATGGATATTTGCTTGCTGCTCCAAAGCGCCCTTCGTTCCCCTGCAGGCTTTCACCCTCCCTGCTCGCTAAAACGGAACTACTCCTCTTCTTCATTGCAAAATGAGTCTATCAAATTTTGCGAGAATTGTCAATCTGGGAAATACAAATATATTAAAAATTATATTATACGTATTTCAGCACATCCTTCAATTCCTCTATAATCCCCGTAGCTGCCTTTTGGTTCAAAACACCTTTTTTCGGCTTCAAGGCATAAACCTTAAGCCCTGCATTTAGTGCAGCCGAAATACCTGTAGGAGAATCTTCAACAGCAATAGCGGTTTCCGGATGCAAATTCAAGGCCTCCATAGCTTTCTGATAAATCTCAGGATGGGGCTTGTGCTGCTCACAATCAACACCACTTATATAGAAATCTACCAACTCCTCTACCTTGGCTGCCTCCATCATATTTTCTATTTCATATCCTACAGATGAAGAAGCTATACCTACCTTCAATCCCTTTTCCTTCAAAGCTTGAAAAACCATCTTTACTTGAGGATTTAACAGCTTGCCAAAGGGAATGGGATCTTCCGTCCAGGTCTTTCTATATTCCAGCTTTAGTTTTTCTCTAAGGATTTCATCATCAGGCACCAGCGCTTCCCAAATAGCCTTTTCATTTGAACCTACAAACTGAGATCCATCGCCCTGACTAATTCCATGCTTGGCCAAAAATATTCCTCGGCGCTCTGTATAAAAAGTCTCTGTATCAACTAATACCCCATCCATATCAAAAATTACGCCCTGAATCATATTATTTTCCTCCTGATGTAATATTTAAAAAGGAGACTGCCACAGCAGCCTCCTCAGCAACATTTGCCAAATATTAGTATTCAAGCTTCCACATATAACGACGCTTAGTGAGAGGATGCTGACGAATATAGGACAGTTCCTCTGCATATACACGGAATACAGCGGTGTGAATCAGTGGATCAAAATAGGTTGCCACAGAACCATCAATTACAGAGGACAAACCATAATCCTTAGCATCCACAACAGTAGTCAAAGCATCAAAACGCTGGAGGAAGGTGAGAGCACGAGCATCAATCTTGCGAGTCTTGCCATCATTCATCAGCAGAACAAAAGGAACATCCTTCTCCACAATCTCAAATGGGCCATGGAAGAATTCTCCAGAATGGAAGCTTCCGGAATTTATCCACTGCATTTCCATCATCAGGCAAATGGAGGTAGAATAAGCAACCTCAGCACTTGCGCCACTGGACATTACATAAACTACAGGTGCATCCTTGTAAGCTGCAGCAAATTCTTTCGCTGCCTTCTTGGCACTCTGAGCGGAATTCTCAGCCAGCTCAAATACCTTGTTGAAGCCATCAATCATAGCCTCATATCTGTCATAGCCCTCGGTCTGCTGCAAAATCTCCAGAGCCAAAGCCATAACATAACCCATTTTTTCCAGCTTAGCTGCATAATTTGCCTCAAAACCATGTACGATAGTGTAATCAGCGTCTTCTGTCAGAGGGGAATTTGCGACATGGGTAACGCTGACTACTACCGCACCTGCTGCCTTAGCCACAGCATTGGCCTGAACAGTCTCTGGAGTAGTACCGCCCAAAGAGGCAGTAATAACTACAGTAGTATCTCCCAGCCAATCAGGAGTATCCATATTAAACTCATTAGCTGTGTAATGAGATACTCTCAGCTTTTTGCTAGCATTAGCAAGGAAATACTTAGCTGGATAAAGCTCTGACTTGGAAGCTCCGCAGCCTACAAAGGCTACATTTTCCACCTGATGCTTGCTAACAATGTCTGCTACGATGTTCTTTGCCTGTGCTAAATCAATGTTGTACATAAAAAATCCTCCTAATTTAAATAGATTACCTAAAAAACAATTTATTATTTAAGCGAAAATTCCCAAGGCATTAAATACTATGCCGCCTACAATACATATGGCTAGCATTCTACCTGTAGAAAATTTATGCTTAATCATCCAATACATGCCAGCTGTCAAAGCCAGAGGTATCATCTGAGGCAGAATACTATTAAGTACATCCTGCAACACCAGATTAGTTGCTTCAAATTTAATTGGAGTAACAATACCTATCATACTGGCTACCATAGCACCAATAACCATAACACCTACGATACTGCAAATATGCAATACCTGCTCCATCATATTACCTTCCTGCAGCTTGGACAGATATTTTTCTCCCATCTGATAGCCTAATTTGCCACCATACCATGTAACAAGCCATGCAGGCAAAAAGGACAACAGAATTGCCAAAATCGGTCCCAAAACGCTGCCCTGCTGAGCTAGGGATATACCCAAGCCAAAGGCTATAATACGTACAGTTCCCTGAAAGAAGGAATCACCTATACCAGATAAAGGGCCCATTAAAGAGGTCTTTACTGTATTAATGGTATCAGGGTTAAAATTTTCTCTATCTCTGGCATATTTTTCTTCCATAGAGGAAACCAACCCCAAAACAAAGGAACTGGTCTGAGGCGTACAGTTGTAAAAAGCCATACTTCTTTCATAGGCCTCTTTTTTTCTGGCTACCTGCTCAGGATCGTTCTTATCTGGATATAATCTCTCCAAAGTTGGGGCAATACCATACATAAAGCCCATGTTCATCTGACGTTCGTAATTCCATGTTGCCTGAATAGTCCAGGACCGCCAGAAAAATTCCCAAGTTCTGCGCAAATCACTAATTTTCTCTGCCATAATCTATTTTCCTTTCCCAGCTATTACAAATAGTCATCATCTTCTAATGGATCATAATCATCTGCAGCTTGTGCCCCACCAGTAGTTGCCGGAGCTGACTTGACACTGTTGACAATATAAGCAAGAATACAAGCAAAAATCGCTACTGCCGTAATACCAAGATTCAGATATGCCACTATGAAAAAGCCTAATAGGAAATATACAACCAGCTTGTTATTCATCATAGTTGAAAGCAGAAGCGCAATACCATAAGCGGTAAGGAACTTTGCTGCCAAATTAAGGCCATCGGTAAGCCAGGCAGGAATCATAGCCACCAAGGACTGTACTACATCTGTGCCTAGATATACCGCAAGAAAGATTGGTACAAAGTAAGTCAAGGAATACAGCACAGGCCCCCAAAAAATATGCAGCGCTCTTGCTCTGCCAAAATTTCCCTCATTAATGGCATTATCTGCCATATGAGTCAAGGTTGCCAACAAGGTACGAACCAACATGCCAATCAGCTGTCCCAAAACGCCTATTGGAATAGCCAAGGCCAAGGCCACCTCGGTTGGTGCTCCAGTCAAAATAGCAAAGGCTGTAGAAATAATCGCCGCCATATTCAAATCTGGTGGTATTGCAGCACCAATATTTACTACCCCCAGACTCATAAGCTCAATAACTGCACCTACAGCCAAGCCAGTCTGTACATCCCCCAGAGCCAGACCTACCAAGGTCGATGTCACCAATGGTCTTTCCAGATTCAATCTACCTAGCAGACGAGAATCCAATATGCAGATTACGCCGATAATACCTAAAATACACGCAGTTGAAAACATTTGCACATCCCCCTATCAGAAATTCAAATCTTCTTTTTTGTAGGCTGGTGTCTGCTGCATGAAAATCTCAATTCCCATAGACAGTATCTTTTTGGTATTCTCCTCATCCTCAGGTGTCAGGAAAATCGAGCCACCATATTGCTTGGAGCCTGCTACATTGGCAGTAGCTCCATAATTGATTGTGGTAAGCTTAGGATATTTTTGACAAAAAGCTGCTAAAGTTGCTGTATTGCCAAAAATCATCATAATATTTTCATCCAAGGTTTCAACCTTTGGCATTTTAGCCAATGCCTTTTCCAAAGTAAAAATATTAAGTCTTACACCAGTTGGCTTGCTTAAGGACAATGCAGATTTTTTCAGTTCATCGTTAGCTGCGGCATCATCCACTATGATGATACGCTGCGCACTTATGTGATTAACCCAACCAAATACTACCTGACCGTGCAATAATCTGTAATCAAGTCTTACCAATTTAATCATAAATCATCATCCTCCTCATCAGCAGCTAACAGCATGGCATTACAGTTCACAATCTGATTTTTTGCTTCTTTTATCATTTCATTTAGCTGATTCCCATCAAGCTTTTCTTCTGTGGTAGCCAGACTCAAAGCTAAAGGTATATTCATTCCGCATACTACATTCATAGCAGGATATTCCTTCAAAAGAGCGAGCATAGTGTTATTGACACTTCCCCCCAACGAGTCAGTCAATACATATACATCATCATCCTTGGCAAAAGTTGCCAGTAACGAGCGCATACGAATATCTATTCCTTCCTGTTCATCTCTCGTAGTCGAAAGCCAATGCAGATTATCCTGTGGGCCGAAAATCATCTCAATTGTATGCTTCATACCCTTAGCCATATCCCCATGAGATGCTAAAACTATTTGGTTCAACTTTGTCCCCTCCTTATGTATTCTATAATGTCGTAATCGTTATAGATGTTATGGTTATATAATAACGACTATATCGTTATTTGTCAAGAGTTTTTAAAAAAAATACCTTTCAAACAGATAAATCTCTGTTCAAAAGGTATTTGCTATTTAAAGCTCAAACATATAACGAGAGGCAATATAATATTGCCGCCCTATGCATATAGGATTGTTAGCCTCATCCACAAAGTGTACATTCATGAGAAATAGCGGATCCCCTTTGGGTATCTTTAAATCCTGAGCCTGCTCAGTTGTTGCTCTAGCCAGCTCAATTGAACGATATACCGCATTAGCAGGCATATGCCCTGATATTTCCTTAATAGCCTCAAAGGAGGAGCCATCGTTTAGATTTTTTTGCATTAATCCCTGGTATTTTTCATAAGGCAAAAATAAATTTTCCATAAAAATCGGCATATCATCTGCTGTCCGCACACGTTGAATATGTATCAACAAGCTATCCTTTGGCAGCTGCAGAAATTCCCTTTCATCTGCTCTTGCAGGAACTATCTCCCTTTTTATAAGCCTTGCTCCTGCTACTACGCCGTTATGCATACAAGTTTGCGAAAAACTTTCTAAAATATGATTTCCCACAATGCGGCGATGCAACAGTGGTGAGCTGACAAAGGTTCCACGGCCCTGTTTTTTTATCAAATAACCCTCGTTGCAAAGTTCCTCAATAGCCCGCCGCACTGTAATTCTGCTTACATCATAAGCAGAGCTTAACTCTGGCTCTGTAGGGATTTTATCTCCTTTTTTATACTTACCTTTCTTTATATCTGTTTTCAAATCGTCTTTAATTTTCATATATAATGGTTCATTAGCCATTGTTCCTTCTCCCCTTGTATATCATTATATACATCTTATTATTATATAACCTTATAAATTATATAATAATCTATTTTTCTTAAAAGTCAAGCAAACTACTTACATTGTATCTTTTAATTCCATTACCAGTGTTTATAGCCCCTACATTATTCAAAGAAAATGATTTTTTCATTTTTTGGGGGACATCGGACACCTCGTTATGTGTACCTAATTTCATTAATACTTGCATGTATAAAATATAAGCCTACTCCCCTAATTACCATATACATAAAAATAGTACAAATATATTAAATTTCTCCTTTTACTGATGCTTCCACAAATTCACTTAAGCTATTATACACCTTATCACTAAGCTGACGAAGCTCCTCCGTAGGGGGAATCAAATCCGGAATCATAATTGTTCTGCACTGAGCCGCTGCTCCAGCTCTTACGCCATTACCACTATCCTCAAATACATAGCATTGCTGAGGTAATAATTCCAACTTTTGGGCAGCTAATTGGAAAATATCTGGTGCTGGCTTACCCTTTGACACCTGATGTCCACTAACTACAGCTGTAAAATATTTTAAAACGCCTAATCTATCCAGATTAGAAGCGATAACCTCTGGAGCGCTGCTGCTGGCTACTGCCATTTTTACACCATTGTATTTAAAATAATTAAGGATTTTTCTCATACCTGGCTTTTCCGGTACATCTTCCTTTATCATTTTCTGGAAATCGTTTAGACAGTATTCCATAAATTTACTATTATTAACATGGGGATAATATTTGGCAATAACCTGCAACATCTGCTGACCGTTAGTGCCACACACAGCACGATGAAATTCTCTGGAATGCTCCTGACCAAAAGCCTTGGCCGCATTTTTCCATGCCTGCTCATACAATTTTTCTGTATCCAGCAAAAGACCATCCATATCAAAAATTGCACCTGGCAACATACAAAACACCTCATTTCCATAAATTAGAAAACGCTATCTGGAAAGCATACTCCAATTGCAGCTTTCTCGGATAGCGTTCTCTGCTTCTGTCTAGGTGGGAGGTATAGACAGAATTTACATAGAGTATTTGCGATGTCTATCGCCTTGGGGATAATATTGGATATATATAACTTTATCAGCTCCTCTCACTGCCACAAAATCAGCAGGAGAAATAGCTAATAATTAGTTATCTGATATACGGATAACAGTACCTATCTGCAAGTCTGGCATAGGCTTATTTTCCACATAGATGGTACCAGGAAGTTCTACCTCTGTACTGCCATTAAAGTTTACGGTACAATGTCCCAAGCCTGCCAATGTTACAGGAGCCTCAGGGCCTACAGCTGTAATAGTGTACTGATTATCATCAATGGATAGAATCTGCCCTGGCATTATCTGCCCATTAATTGGCTGTAGGCTGACGGAGTAACAATAATCCTTTAATTCCTCAGGAGCATTGTCACCAAAGATAATGAAAATGCCTTCACCTTTAAATTCCTCTACACATTCACCCATACCAACAACTTTATTTTCGTAGATAATGCTCATTTGAGATTCCTCCTAAATATTCATAATTTATGCAGCTGCATAAAGGCCAAAGCTAGCCAAATATGCAATGATTACACGAATCCAGCCCGTAGCAAAACGGGAATACATAACAGATACAACGCCAACCTCAATGGTTTCAGTTTCTGCTTCAGCCAAACCCAGGCCTACAGGTATAAAATCGCAGGCTCCCTGAGTGTTAATGGCAAACAACGCTGGCAAAGCCATCTGTGGATCAATATTGCCCTTGCCAATTTCTGCACCAACCAAAGTACCAATAATCTGGGCAATAACTGCACCAGGGCCAAGGAGGGCAGACAAACCAGGAATGGAGCAGATAATACCCAAGATAACCAGACCAAATATATTACCAGCCAATGGAGTCAGAATGGAAGCAAAGGCATCGCCAAAGCCAGAACCATTAATAATACCAATCAGCATAGATACAAAGGCCATGAATGGCAGCAAGGTGGTAATACAGGTTTGAATAGCATCTCGAGCTGCCTGATAGAAGGTACTAACTACTTTACCAGCACCCAAGCCAATGGAAGTAATAATACTCTTATCCTTTTGTTCTGCCAAAGTCTGGGAAACCTTCTTGTTAGAACTGAATTTTGCTTCCTGCTTTGGTGCCTCTACTGTAGCAGCCTCAGAACCATCTGCCAAGGAAACCTGACGAGAGGTTACACCAGATACATAGATATCCTCAGTAATATACTGAGCCATAGGGCCTGCTTTACCTACTGGGTTGGTGTTGATGGTAGGAATACGCTTCTTGGGATAAATACCACAGCGCAAGGTACCACCACAATCAATAATTACCAGAGCCAGCTCCTCCTCAGGACATTTGGTCTTGAAGCCATTTACTGGAATCAAGCCAGTTAGCTCTACAATTTTCTGGAGACATTCAGGCTCAGCACCGCCGCCAGTAATAAACATAACCTTGTTTTTTTGCTCAGTAGGAGTGATTACCAATGGGCCGCCAAAACCACCAGCACCATGCTCTACACGAATAGAATTATACTCTGCCATTTTTCATTGCCTCCTTAGTGACTTGCTGCATTAAATTCACGACTTAGCTTGATGCCCTGCTGCTTCTCTACCAATCTAGTGGTAAATTCAGTAGCATAACCTGAGATGAAATTGGCTAGCAAGCCTACCAGCAGATAACGTACTGCCAGCGGAGCCATATCCAGTCCCAGCTGGGCAACACCATTGGCTATACCCAGATAAATAAACAGCTCAGCCACATTGATATGAGGGAAAATACCACTATTGGTATGGCAATGATAGGTTACGGAAGCATAAAAGCATGGCTTGTAAAACTCTGGCATAAACTTACCCATGGACAAGGCCATTGGATTACCTAACATAAAGGCACTAAGAAATGGTAATACGGCATATCGAAGAACAGGATTGCCTGTACAGAACTTGGCAATTTTCTCCATTCTCTCTGGGCCTACCATAGCCATAATGGCATTCATCAATACCAGCAGCATCACGATAGTTGGTATAATACCTGTAATCCAGCTTACAAACTGCTCGCCGCCCAGCTTAAATAAATTCATAAATCCCGATGCAAATTCTACGAGAATATCCATAATGCTCTTCCTCTCTTAATTCAAGGCTTTTTTGCCTGTGAAAACCTGCTTAAATCTCATAAAGGCTAATTGGAAAGGAGAAGGCGGTGGCGTAATCGGCTCCCCAGCAACAAATTTTCGATAGGTCAGAGACGCATCCAGAATAGCCTTCCGCAGATTCTTATTCTTGGTAGCAATTTCATTGCCCGTCAAATCCGCTATGTGAAGTCCTTCAAATCCCTCCATAGGCCGTACCCTGGCCAGGAAGGTAACTCCCTCCATCTTTCTAGCCTCCTGAATATATCCCTGGTCGTCCAGCAAAAACATGGTTATAGCTCCTGCTCGGAAACCTCCGGCCTGACGGCCGCAGGCCACTCTGCCCCTACGCCGGAGACTGATAAACTCCTTGGAAAAATGCTTCATCTGCACCGCACTAAATATGCTCTGCAAAATAAATGCCCCTAATATGGCAAGTCCCAACTCCAGCATTTGCTTATCTCCTCTCTCAAAACCCCTATTTTACCTATTAATTATTTCCAGCTCTTTTGTACAATGCCCCAGCAGTTCCTGAAAATTCTTTGCCGAGGCAATTTTCTTCAGCATTTCCTCATTACGAGCCAAGCTGATAATCTCATCATAAACTCGGATTAAAATGCTATCATCAGAATCCAATTCATGGGGAATCCCCAGAAGAAAAATTACCTGAACCTTATGATCATTACAGCAGATGGGTTGATGGCTGACACCTACCGCCAGTACCAGCTTGTCACTAACGAACTGTATGCTGTGGGGTATGGCAATGGAATGACAAAAAATCATAGTACCCTTTGCTTCTCGAATATGTATTCTTTCTTTAAATTCCTCATCTAGATATCCACTAACTGTCAGCTTATCAACCATGTAATCCACAGCCTGCTCGTAGGTCTGATTGTCATCCAGCAGGAAAAATCTGTTTTTGTCCAGAAATCCTGACATAACGAACCAATTGTTATCCAAAATGGGTAAATCAATTTTATCCCAATACTTGGCCTTTTCTATCTTGTACCGGATTTCCTGCTCATCAAACACCTCATTGATGCGAATAACCGGTCTATGACATGATATTGATAAAGGTACCGTGGAGATAACAATATCGTATTCCGACAAAATATCCTGAGTGATATTTTCATCTGAATAATAATCTAAAATGGTCGAGCTATCCAATATCTTTTTCAACTGGATAGCCACTAATCTAGCTGTTACCCTGCCTGTGCCACAAACCAAAGCAATCTTGAACTGCTTTTTAGAAACAGTATTCTCTGTTAAGAACACCCCAAAATATGCAGCTAGATAACCTTTTTCAGACTCGCTGACCTGAAGTCCATAATCTCGTTCCACGATTCTAGCAGCCACACCAGCCATCTGATAGGCCAGAGGATATTTTTGCTGCAAATCCTCCAACAGAGGATTTTGAATTTTTATACCATATTTCAGGCGATTACACATGAACATCAGATGATAAAGAAATTCTTGTGTAAATTCATTGCTAACCAAATTGATATTCATTTCTTGTCGTATGCTGGCTATAATACTCTCCATTAAAACAGGAATATTACTATCCAGTTTGATGGGCCCCAGCTTGGTAATATCTGCTGGAGTTCTCATCCCCAAAATAGGGAGAAAGACAAATATCTTTTCTTCTAGCGGAATTTCCACATCCAATAAATTGCCAATATTATCTACCAGTATATTAACAATTTCAAATTCATCTCTGGCACCAAGACGATAATGCTCCGGATTCATCTTGCCAATATAATGGCCTGTCAGAAATCTGTCCAACATCAAGGTAACAAATTGTTCAAATCGCTGCTGTACACTTCGCTCAATGGAATAATTTTGAAAAGTTGTTGTTATTACCTCTACAATTTCCCGGTCCAAAGGATAATCCTTGTAAATCTGCTGATAATTTTTTTCAAGAATATATTTGCGAATATTGATTTCCTCACCATGAAGTACCAAGCCCTTGCTGGTTTTTCCCTCAATGGCCAGACCATATTCACTAACCTCTTCTCTCAGCTTTTTCAAGTCTCCAATCAAGGTACTGCGGCCTACATTCATTTCATAGGCTAATTCATCTGTTAAAATAGGAGTAGCAGAGCGAATCAACCTGCCAAAGGCATAATCCATACGGTTTTTTGGTGAATTGAGAAATGCGTCTGTCTCCGACAGTTTTGCGAAAACCTTGTTGAATTCCTCGGCAGAAAAAATATGCAGACCGTACTGTCCCTTGTTACCTTCTATAGAGGCTATGCCGCCTAGCTCTTGATTCAGCTGTTTAATATCATTTCTGATAGTTCTTTCGCTGACTTGGAATTTGGCAGCCAAAGTGCTGACTGTGATAACTGGAATTTGACGAAAACACTGTAAAATTTGTGACATTCGATTGTCTCCAAACAAGTTTTTCAACTTCAGCACCCTTTCTTAATACTTATATTTATCCTCTGGACTTACCACCAGAAATATTGATGGTAGTACCAGCGATATAGCTGGATCTATCTGATACCAGATAAGCTACCAAATCGCCTACCTCATCCAGCTTGCCATCTCTGCCCAAAGGAATCACCTTAGAGTAATCTGTAGACAGATCTTCTGGTTTACAACCTCTAGTATAAGCTAAAGCTTCATTGTAGGCAGCAGTTCTCAAACCTGTAGCTTCCATAATGCCAGGTGCACAAGCCAGAACCCTAATGTTGTACTTGCCCAATTCCTTGGCCCAGGAACGAGTAAAGCTATCTACAGCACCCTTGGTCGCAGAATATGCTGACTGCCCCTGAGAACCCTCTTTACCAGCCTCAGAGGACATATTCAGAATAACGCCGCCCCCCTGCTTCAGCATCTGCTTGGCACAGGCCTGAGCACAAAGAACAACACCCTTAACATTTACGGCAAACATCTTGTTAAAGGAATCATCGTTCAGCTCATATTCTGGACGTTCACCCCGAACATCCACCAGTAGACGAGGCATATTGATACCTGCATTATTTACCAGTGCATCAATACGGCCATATTTTTCTACTACAGTATCTGCCATAGCCTTGACACTGGCTGTATCAGTTACATTACACTGAACGCAATAAGCACCATCCACGGTATCTCCTGTAGTAACATTCATGTCCACAATTACAGCCTTAGCTCCTGCGTCCACCAAAGTAGTTACTACATGCTTGCCAATGCCAGAGGCACCTCCAGTAACAATTACTACCTTGTCCTGCAAACCTAACCAGTTTTCCTTCATTTTAATTTCCCCCTTAATGTTTTTGATACATTTCGTATCTGTTGTACTCATTGTAGGGGAATTTACCTTGTATTTTAATACCTTCTTTTTCCCAAGAACGGAAATGCTTTAGTACACCATATTTCCCTTTGATGGAAATACACCATATTAAGCTCTTATTTTTTTGATATATCTCTCTTTTTTCATTATAGTATATTTTGCAATATTATTGACCAAAATACCACAATTTTTTAGGAGCTAAACAATCCCTTTTATCAGAGTATTGATACGGAAATGCGCAGTCTCATTGAGGCCAACAACGGGATTCTACTTACCCGCAATCCTTCTCTAAATGCCGAAAGACAGCAGGAGCAGATTTTGGAGCTGGTGGATTTGGGAGCCAAGGCCATTTTTGTCAACCCTGTAGATGTGGACAATATTGCCCCTGCCTTGATAAAGGCTCGCGAAAAAAATGTAAAAATCATTGCTATTGATACCAATTTTCCTGATAACAATCTAGCTGACTGCACCATTGTTTCAGATAATTATTTAGCTGGTATGCAATGTGGGCAGCATCTATTGGCCCATCGCAGCTCAGCCCATATTGCTCTTCTGACTCATCAACAGGCCATGTCGGCTCAGGAACGAATTGACGGCTTCCGCAATGCCATCAAGGATAAATCAGAATTTCAGGTGGTGGCTACTGAGGATTGTCTAGGCCAGTTGGAGCTGGCTATGCCTGCTATGGAAAAAATTCTACAGGAGCATCCTGAGGTGGATGTGGTTATGGCCCTTAATGACCCAGCCGCCATGGGAGCTGTTGCTGCCCTGCAGCATGCTGGACGGCTTAGTGGCACCTCAGTTTATGGTGTCGACGGCAGTCCTGACGTAAAAGAAATGATAGCCAACGGAGCAATTACGGCTACAGCAGGACAGGAACCCCGCAAAATCGGTATTCTGGCTGTGGAAAGTGCCTTCCGTCTATTGGGTATGAAGAACTCTCTGCCACAAAGATTAAATATTGACCAATATAATGATCAAAGTGTAATTGCTCTGCCTACCATATTGCTGACTAGGGACAATCTTAGCCAGTACCCCAATATAGGCTACTGAGAGGTTGATTATGGGAAAATATATAAAAATTGTTATAGGCCTATTGATTTTGTCCGCAGTCTGCAGGAGCTGAATCAAGGTTATCGGCCTACAGTCAGAGATTTTGATTTAGGCCATATTGCTTTCCGGCCTCTTACCTTTGCAGAATATCGCACCTATCAGCCATATCCTTGGCGGGTGAAGAAATACAGCTCCTTTGATTGGGATGTAGTTCCCTTTCCTGCCGGCCCGTCTGGTCAAAATCTTTCCCATGTAGATACCATACTGATGGGTATTAGCAGACATAGCAAAAATTCTCAGCTGGCTTGGGAATTGCTGAAAATCTTTTCCTATAGCAGAGAAGTACAGAAGTCAATTTTGACCAAATCCCAGGGCCTGCCTGTGCGAGCTGATATTCTTACTGATGCAGATAGCCAAGTCAGCTTCCACCAAAACATGGGAGCCAATAATCAAATCTGCCAGCACCACCAGCCGATCCTCTGGGGTAATCTTTTCCACCAGCCTAGCTACCTCTACTGCCAGCTCATCTGCTCCCATACCGTCCTTCAAGCCTGCTGACATCACATTGGGATTATCTCCAGCAATCATCTTTACGGCCGTATGCAGACCAGGAGCAAATTCTCCGTGGCTGACCAAAAGTACATAAAACATTTTTTCCACCCCTTATTGTGCATCTATATTTTGTCTTGATACATTTATTATTTTAGCGATTTTGTAATTAATTACAGCTGAATTTTGTCATACTGGGTTTGAATTTTGACATGACATTTGTCATATTAGTAAAAATCCCTATAAATAATGATAATTTTACAAAAAATAACCTATCTGTATCATAAACAAATAGGTTATCTAATATATTATATAATGTTCAGCAAATGCGAGCCTTGTGTGCTTGAATTTTTTCGTATTCCGCCTTACAAGCCGAATACGCCCATTTTTTCACAAATTTTGTAATGATTTATTATTCTGGTTTATTTATTATTAATTAGTTTTATTGTATTAGATTTTTTCGCAAAATATATCCTGCAACTTTACAATAAAGCAGCATATTTGGCAAACTCACTCTTAGGTATGCCAATAAACTCCATAGCTTGTTCCTTAGACCAGCTATTCTTGGCAATAATCACCCGCAGAATTTCCAGTGTTTTATTCAAGGCACCAATAGTCTTGCCAATGGCTTTTCCACGTGCTTCACCAATGGCAATTCCTCTTGCCTCACCAATGGCTTTGCCACGTGCTTCTACCTTGTCCAATACTTCACACATATTGATTCCCTCCTTGTCATGAGAAAGTTCTCTACCCATTTCAACATATTTATTATCCTGAGTTAGCACAGACATTAATTTCAAGAAACTATCTGTATGCCTGATGATTTTATCCTTTGGTACATAATCCTTATTTTTACTAAGCTGTACAAAATAATCTGCAATAATCTGAAAATCACTGGTAAATTTTTCTACCTGTTCTCCTGTAAGCCTTGGCACATCAATCAAGTTGATTTTGTAGTCACTAACAAATGGCTTCAAATCAGCAGGTTATTGTCAATCCCAATAATCCTGCTATCTTCGTAAAAAAATATGTCGTCCCAAATTGTGCCAAAGCAGGAAGGTGCAGTGAATACACAAAATATAAGGTATGACATATACCCTTAACAGGTATATCGATGTGCCTCGCTTCTTAACGAATTTAAGCCATGAAAAGATGAACATCGTGAAGCTTTTCATGTGATTAAATGAGTTTAGCAGCGTGAGGCACATCAATATAGCGCGAGCGTGCCTGTAAGGGTATATGTCATGCCTCAGTAAAGAGTGTATGTATGCCATTATGCAAATCAGAATCTTACATTACAACACATGGTAGAAAAATCTATCTATCGCCTCTGCTACCCCATTATCATCATTTGAAGCTACCTGATATTCTGCTGCAGCCCTAGCCACAGCATTGGCATTAGCCACCACAATTCCCGTACCTGCCAATTTCAGCATAGGCACATCATTGCCAGAATCCCCAATAGCCGCAATTTCCTCTGGCTTGATATTATACATATCTGCCAGCTTCAACACCGCATTAGCCTTAGACACTCCAGGAGCCATTATTTCCACATGGCTGGGATCTGAATTCTGACACTGTAGGCTATCCCCAAAACGCTGATGAAATTTATCCATAATTTCCTGCACATGCTGCAGAGACAAATCCATAATCAGAATCTTGGCAATACCCTGATTATGCTCCCGCAAATTCTCACCAACCTGTACCCCCTTCATATTTACCGCATCCTCATACCACTCAGATTCCTTGGTTGGATGACGATAGCAAAAATCATGCTCTGTATAAAGATGTACATAAAACCCCAGCTCATCCGCAAAATCCACTACCTTAGTAACCATCTCTGGCTCAATATAATTTATGGATAATCTCTCTCCCCCAACAGTCTTAATAACAGCACCATTATGAGTAATCAATGGCACATCTATCCCCAGCTGCTGAGCATAAGGCAAGGCCGCCCGATACATTCTGCCCGTAGCCACCGTAAAAATCAATCCGTCACCAACAGCTTGTCTTATCTTGCCTACATTAACCGTGCTAATTTCTCTTTTGCTATTCAACAAAGTGCCATCCATATCCGAGACAAACATTTTTATAGCCATGATATTACTCCTTTTCTGGAATTCATTATAACTTAAATGAAATCATTATTATGTTTATACAATCATTATAATGATTTTGCAGGTATATTGTCAAGGATAATTCCATCAAAGCTTTCAAAAATATATCTTGTACCTATATAATATTGTCTACCTATGCACAAAGGCTCTCCCTCAGCATCATTATAAATAACCTTCATTAAAAACATAGGCTCCCCTATAGCAATCCCCAGTTCTGCAGCTTGATAAGCATCAGCCTTAGCCATAGCTATAGAGCGATAGGCTACACCAGCAGGACTTCTGCCGCCAGCTTTTTCCATAGCTCTAAACACCGATGTATTATTTAAATCCATGTCCAGCAAAGAACCAAAGTCATCATATGGCAAATACATATTCTCCATATAAATTGGCACCTCATTGGCTGTACGAACTCGCTGAATATGCAGCAGTACCGCTCCCTCAGATAACTTCAAGCACTTGCTCTCTGCTTCGCTGGATGGCACCAACTCACATTTTATAACCCTAGCTCCCGGTTTAGCACCATTAGACAGACAGGTCTGAGTAAACCCCTCAAAAACCTTTCCTCCTACAATACAACGATGCAGCAAAGGCTCGCTGACAAAGGTGCCACTTCCCTGCTGTTTATTCAATATCCCTTCCTGGCACAGCTCCGTTACCGCCCGGCGAATAGTAATCCTACTAGCTCCATATATTTTCTCCAGTTCCGGCTCAGTAGGAATTTTCGCTCCCGGACTATATTTACCAGATCTAATATCCGCTGATAAAGCTGTCTTTACCTTTTCATATAAAGGCACACTTTTTTGTCCCATAGCAATCTCCTTATATATCCCAATAACAAGAAGCTGTCGCCCTACAATGTAACGACAGCTCCTCTTATTACCTATATCCCTAATATATCCTTCACCTGGGCTATATTCAGTATCTCATATTCTGTTTTGATAGGAAAATTCTTAGCCATGCCCCGAGGGTTGAACCAGCAGGTATGAATACCTGCATCCCGGCCCCCTCGCATATCACTGGTAAGGGAATCTCCCACAATCAAAATTTCTTCCGGCTTATAATCACCTATCCGGTCAAATACCTTTTGGAAAAATTTAGGAGATGGCTTTTCAAAGCCCACATCCTCTGAAATAAAGATATAATCCAGTATTTTGTCCAATCCGCTTTTGGACAGCTTCCGCACCTGAGCCACCTTGGTGCCATTGGTTACCGCACATTGCAACAGACCTGCTGCCTTACAAGCCTTAACAGTTTCCAGAGCATCGACGAAAAAATACACTCCGTCCCCTAGGCGGACCTGATACATGGCATTAACCTTTTCGGCCAAGGATGTATCTATCCCATGGTTGGTAAAAAACTCCCGAAATCTGCCTACCAGCACCTGGTCCTTGGTAATACGCCCCTGCTCCATAGCCAACCAGTATTTCTTGTTTATCTTGCTATATTCCTGCACCATAGCATCTGTACAACTAGGCAGGTGAAAGGCTTCAAAACAAGCTCTAATGGCATAACGCTCTGCAGGGTGAAAATCCAAGAGTGTACCATCTATATCCCACAATACAACTCTTATTTTGCTCATATGGCACCTTATGCTTCCTTCAAGCCCATAACAGCATTTTGCAAGTCCTTCAAAAGCTTTGGATTTGGTGTATTCAGGATTTTCTGCATATCCAGGCAAATTTCAACCTTGCAATCCTTCAAAGCATTTTCCACCTGGCCAATGCTCTGACCGCCCCAGCCATAGGAGCCAAAGGCAAAGCCCTTCAATCCCTTTGGAGCCAAGCCCTTCATATAGCAAAGGAAACCAGCCACGCTAGGCATCATATTATTATTCAGTGTTGGGGAACCAACAGCGATGTATTTGGCATCCAGAAGCTCTGTCATGACATCAGATATATGGTCACAACGCAAATCAAATAGTACTGGCTTAATACCAATATGGTAGAAAGCATCAGCTACATTTTTGGCCATAATCTCAGTAGTATGCCACATGGTATCAAATACCACTACAGCCTTATCGGTTTTCTGGAAGCTGCTCCAATCCTGATAAGCCTTGATAATATCCTCAATATTGGTACGCCAGGACACACCATGACCAGTAGCAATCATGCTGATTTTCAGACCTGCCAAGGCATTAATTGCCTTCTGAGCCTGCATACCATATGGCATAAGAATATTAGCATAGTATTTCTTGGCCTGATGCATAACCTCATCAAAATTACACTCATCAGTAAAACGCTCTGTAGTAGCCAGATGCTGGCCAAAGCCATCATTGGAGAACAAAATCTCCTCCTCTGGACAGTAAGTTACCATACTATCTGGCCAATGAAGCATAGGAGTAGGTACAAAATGCAGTGTACGCTTGCCCAGAGACAAGGTATCCCCTGCCTTAACAGTAATATAATCCTTTTCTCCATAGCGTCCAGTCAATCCCTTTAGACCGTTAGGATCACTGGTAATGATTTTAGCATTAGGACACTGCTGAGACATAAAAGGAATACCGCCGGAATGATCAGGCTCCACATGGTTAGAAACAATATAATCAATTTTAGCAGGATCTACTATATTGCGAATACGGCCCAGCATTTCCAAACAGAAAGGCGCCTTCACCGTATCAATCAGGGTAATCTTTTCATCCATGATAAGATAGGCATTATAGGTTGAACCTTTCTCAGTGCTATAGCCATGGAAACAACGCATGGAATAATCCATAGAACCCACCCAGTAAATATCCTTTTTAATCTCCACAGGTAACATAAAATAACCACCTTTCTGCAAAAAAGCCTTTTGGGAGTGCCTCCTGTTCCCGACAAAAAACTCCCAAAATTTGTTGTACAATCTCTACTTCATTTATATAGAAAAATTGCCTTAATGTCAAGATAATTAATTCTTTATCCAACCGTATTTGTAAATCAATGGTATGTATTGCAATCTCTCCAAGAAATCCTTATTGGTTTCACTGGTATGGAACACTGGCACTCGCTCCAAAGCATAAACATTACTATCCCGGCTGACATTATCATATTTAATAGTAAAAGCTCCTTTATAGCCAGCTTCCTTTACCAGCTCTGCAATATGAAGATTATAGGTTCCAGTAGGATAGGCCATAAAATCAGAATCTATGCCCAGCTTTTCCTTGATGGTCTGCCTGGATTTAACCAGCTCCTTGGTAATATCCTCGTCGCTGGCCTCAGTCATGGACTTGTGACTATAGGTGTGAGATTCAATATTAAAACCTGCATCCAACAGTTCCTTGGCCTGATCCCAGGTAAGATAATTGTCATATACCCCCAGAAAACCTGTAACCACGAAAATAGTACCTTTCATACCATATTTCTTCATAATAGGAAAGGCATTGGTATAATTGTCCTTGTAGCCATCATCAAAGGTTATCAGCACCGGTTTCTCCGGCAGCTCCGCCCCATTGGCCACAAAATCGTATAGTTGGCCAGGAGTAATACAGGTAAAGCCGTATTCCTGCAGCCATTTCATATGCTGTTCAAAGTCATCCAAGGTAACAGATAGGGATTTGTGCTCATTGGCAATTTTGTGATAATTCAGCACTAGAACAGTCCGATTATCCTCTGCCACCGTAACTGCGGAAACAGGCAAAGTCTCCTCCGCCTTTTTTTCCTGCACTAGCTGACCCCCAGCTACCAACATCAGGCCAATAATCACCACACCCATAAAAATCAAAAATTCCTTGCTGGACAGCCTGGCCAGCTTTTCCTTTAACATCCCCATGACATTCTCCTAAACTATTTTCACTAACGCTAATCATATCACTTTATTTAAAAGACACATATATTATTATACATTTTTTGCTCAAAAACTCAATCTATGATATAATAATTCAGTTATCAAGAGACTCTCAAAGGAGGAATTTATATGATGATTACCAAAGATATGTCCATTATGGAAGTTGTTACTAACTATCCTGATACTGTACCTGTATTCATGCAGTCTGGCATGGGTTGCATTGGCTGTGCTGCTGCTCATTTTGAAAACATTGAGCAGGGTGCTATGGCCCACGGCATTGATGTTGATGAGCTGATTACTGCTCTCAACGATGTAGTGCCTCAGCAGTAAAATGAGACTTATTCAGTGGGAGCTTTAGACTCCCACTGAATTTAGTCGAATAAATCCAGAGCCTTAGCCCCCGTTAGCATGGGGTAAAACAAAAACGACAGTCAGCTCTTCGGAGTTGACTGTCATTTTTTTGCTAAAATTTAATCACAGCTTAATCTCTGCTGCTTTTTTCAAGGTTTCTCTTGCCTCAGCTACCAGATTTTCCATAATCACAGCCATAGGCTCAATCTTTTTCAATGGAGTCAGGCTCTGACCAGCCTGCATCATGCCGTTTTCCACATCCCCATCAACAGCTGCCAGTTTGTTGGTGCCAGTAGCCTTTTCCAGCAGGGTAGCCTTATCAGCCTTGCCAGAGAACTCCAAAGCCTGATATTCCTCAGCAAATTTGTTTTTGATACCTCTTACTGCACTCTTGATCGTCTGACCAGTAACAATGGTATCTGTGTCCACAGCCTCAATCAGCTTTTGCTTCATATTATTGTGAACTGGGCACTCCTCAGCAATCAGGAAACGGGTGCCAATCTGCACACCAGCAGCCCCCATCAGCAATGCGGCTGCAATACCCCGGCCATCGGCAAAACCACCAGCCATAACCACTGGAATATCCACCTCTGGAATAACCTGAGTCATAAGAGCCATAGTAGTCAATACGCCAATATGACCGCCAGCCTCCATGCCCTCTACCACAATAGCATCTGCCTTGTTGTCCTGCAAACGCTTGGCCAGCTTAACATTAGGTACTACAGGAATCACCTTGATACCTGCCTGATGGAGTGGCTCCACATAGGGTACAGGATTGCCTGCTCCCAAGGTAACAAAGGCTGGCTTTTCCTCAATAATAACCTTGACAATATCCTCTTTGTTAGGAGCCATCAGCATAACATTGACACCAAAAGGCTTGTCTGTCAGCTGGCGGCATCTACGTATTTCCTCCCGTACATATTCGGTAGTACGACCACCACAGGAAATAATACCAGCACCACCTGCGTTAGATACAGCAGCCGCCATAACCGCATCAGATATCCAAGCCATGCCCCCCTGAATAATTGGATATTTGATACCTAATACATCACAAATACTCTTTGCCATAATAGATCCCTCACTTTTACCTTATTTTATACTAATTCAGCAATCTCATAGAGCAACTTCTCAGAATCAGCCCAGCCCAGACATGGATCTGTAATAGATTTGCCGTAGCAATGCTCACCAATCTTCTGATTGCCTGGCTCAATATAGCTTTCAATCATAAGTCCCTTTATCAGCTTCTTAATGTCATCAGCATGGTTGCGGCTATGAATAATCTCCTTGGCAATACGAATCTGCTCCTGATACTTTTTACCAGAATTGCTGTGATTGGTATCTACAATACAAGCTGGATTCTGCAAATCACGCTGAGCGTAGAGGTCGCTTAATAAACGAAGATCCTCATAATGATAGTTTGGCAGATTCTGACCATGCTTGTTCACGGAACCACGAAGAATAGTATGAGCCAATGGATTGCCTGGGGTATGGGCTGCATAGTTGCGGAAAATGAAATCATGAGGCACCTGAGCAGCCACTACGGAATTTAACATAACGCTTAAATCGCCGCCAGTTGGATTCTTCATGCCTACAGGTACATCACAACCACTGGCTACCAGACGATGATACTGATTTTCAGAGGAACGAGCACCTACCGCAATATAGGACATAATATCAGACAGATATGGCAGATTATCTGGATAAAGCATTTCATCTGCTGTAGAGAAGCCTGTTTCCTGCAGCACCTTCATATGAAGATGACGGATAGCAATAATCCCCTCCAATAAATCTGGCTTTTTCTCTGGATCTGGCTGATGCATCATACCCATATAACCCTCGCCAGTTGTCCTAGGCTTGTTAGTGTAGATACGAGGAATGATAATCAGCTTGTCCTTGGTTTTTTCCTGTACATCTACCAGGCGGGAAACATAGTCCAGAACAGCTTCCTCATTGTCGGCTGAACATGGGCCGATAATAGCTATAAATTTATCGCTTTCGCCAGTAAAGACCTTGCGAATTTCCTCATCTCGCTCCTGCTTCTTGGCTGCCAGCTCTGGCGCCAAAGGAAATTCCTGACGAATATCTTCTGGTGTTGGTAATTTGGTTACAAAGGTGAATCCCATATATATTGCTCCTTTCAATTCAAGGGCAGGTTATGCAAAAAGTCCCCCGCTGAAAATTGTTTTCTACCATTATAACACGATTCCTATGGGAAAATAAAGTAAAGACTGTCCTATTAAAATAATTTATCCAACAAATTAATTTGTATATCACCATTTGTTGGTATATATCAATAGACAATTATATTTTTTGATAATTTACAAATAAAAAGTGCCGTATTGGCACAAGACCAATACGACACCCAAAATTTTATTTTTATTAGCCGATTACAGCCAGAACATCGCCGGACTGAACAGCCTGGCCAGCTGCTACGTTGATAGCCTTTACAGTGCCGTCAACAGGAGCAACGATCTCGTTCTGCATCTTCATAGCCTCAAGAATGAGAACTACCTCGCCAGCCTTTACAGCCTGACCAACAGAAGCTACCAGCTTGATAACCTTGCCTGGCATTGGTGCATTAACAGCGGACTCACCAGCCGCAGGTGCTGCTGCTGGACCTGCTGGTGCTGCAGGTGCAGGTGCTGGAGCTGCTGGAGCAGGTGCTGCTACTGGAGCTGGTGCAGGTGCTGCTGGAGCCTTAGGGGCTGGTGCGCCTGCTGCCTTTACTTCCTCAACCTCAACCTCATATGCAGTGCCGTTTACAGTAATGTTGAACTTTTTCATCTAATATACCTCCAAAATTTAATGATACTAGCTATCTCTTACAATGGAATATTACCATGCTTCTTAGCAGGCATGGATTCACGCTTGCTTGCACAAGCATTCAAAGCAGTAATAATCAATGGACGAGTCTCGCATGGCTCAATTACCATATCAGCATAGCCACGCTCAGCAGCCTTGTATGGAGTAGCAAACTCATCTACATAATCCTGAGTATTCTTAGCCTTCCGCTCTGGCTCATCACGCTTGAAGATAATATTAGCTGCACCAGCAGGGCCCATAACCGCAATCTCAGAAGTAGGCCATGCCATAACCTGATCAGCACCCAGCTCACGGCAGCACATAGCAATATAGGAACCACCATAGGCCTTACGAGTGATAACAGTAATCTTTGGCACAGTAGCCTCAGAATATGCATACAGCATCTTGGCACCATGACGAATAATACCGCCATGCTCCTGACCAACACCTGGCAGGAAGCCTGGTACATCTACCAGATTTACCAGAGGAATGTTATAGGCATCACAGAAACGGATAAAGCGTGCAGACTTATCAGATGCATCAATATCCAGGCAGCCGCCCATAACCTTTGGCTGGTTGGCAATAATACCAACGGTACGGCCATCAAAACGGGCAAAGCAGCAAATGATATTGATAGCAAAATGCTGATGAACCTCATAGAACTGGCCATCATCAACCAACATTCTGATAATATCCTTCATGTCGTAAGGAGCATTTGGATTGTCAGGAATAACAGTGTTCAACTCTGGATCCATACGGTTTGGATCATCGTTGGTAGCAACGATAGGAGTCTCCTCCATGTTGTTGCTTGGCAGGAAGCTCAGCAGATAACGAATCTGCTGAATGCAGTCATCCTCATTAGCTGCTACGAAGTGAGCAACACCAGACTTGGAGTTGTGAGTAACTGCACCACCCAGAGCCTCAGCAGTTACTTCCTCATAGGTTACGGATTTGATAACTGCAGGACCAGTAATAAACATCTGGGAAGTCTTATCTACCATGTAGATAAAATCAGTAATAGCTGGAGAATATACAGCACCACCAGCGCAAGGTCCCATGATTACAGAAATCTGAGGAACTACGCCAGATGCAGCAGTATTGCGGTAGAAGATACCTGCATAACCAGACAGAGCATCTACAGCCTCCTGAATACGAGCACCACCAGAGTCGTTAATGCCGATAATAGGTGCGCCCATCTTCATAGCCAGATCCTGAACCTTCCAAATTTTCTTGGCATGCATCTCGCCCAAGGAACCACCCTCAACGGTGAAATCCTGTGCAAATGCATATACCAGACGGCCATCAACAGTACCATAACCAGTAACAACACCCTCAGCTGGCAGGTCCTTCTTTTCCTGACCAAAATTGGTGCAACGATGCTTTACGAACTGATCCAGCTCAATGAAGGAGCCTTCATCAAAGAGCTTTTCCAGACGCTCACGAGCAGTCATTTTACCTTTTTCATGCTGCTTAGCAATGCGCTTTTCACCACCGCCCTGAAGGATATGTGCCTTCTTGGCGTTCATAAGTTCAATTTTTTCCTGAACTGTAGCCATTTTTTACCTCCTCAACAGCCCTATCTATGGCTGAATTATTTATCTGTCCTCGTGCTGGCAGAGCTCCAGGAGCACGCCAAAGGTGGATTTTGGATGTACAAATGCAATATCTGCACCGCCGGCACCCTTACGAGGCTTGGTATCAATCATTTTGATGCCCTTTTCCTGCAATTCTGCAATAGCTGCAGGGAGATCATCTACACGGAGAGCAATGTGCTGAATACCGCCACGGCCACCGTTCTTTTCAATAAACTTAGCAATTGGGCTATCTGGCTCAGTTGCTGCCAAAAGCTCAATCTCAGAGCCATTTGGAGTTGGATTGAAAGTAGTGGTAACCTTCTGCTCAGCTACGGTTTCCTGGCCAGTGCAAGGAAGTCCGATTGCAGTCCAGAAGTTCTGAGTTTCATCCAAATCATTTACAGCAATACCAATGTGATCTACACCTAAAATCTTGAATGCCATTTAGCATACCCCCTAAAATACAATTACTCTTTTAGCATATCTTGCATAACATTAGCTACTACAGTATAAGGATCGGTTTCCCGCCGCTTAATCTGCTCTACATATTCATCCAGCTTGCCGGTTTTCTCCAGCTTGCCGGTAATATACTTGCCAATGTTGCTATGTAGAACATCCAGCATTTCATTCTTAGAACGCTCAGTGCGACGCTTCTGAAGAATTCCTGTCTCACTGATGTACTTAAAATGCTTTTCGATATTCTCAACAGTTTCAGTGATGCCTTCATTCTGGCTGGCTATAACCTTTTGGATAGGCGGCCGCCATGCATTTCCTACAGCATGCTTAGCCACATTGAGATGGTGGAACTGATCAGCCAAGGCCTTCTCAGTATCGGTCTGTTCCATCTGCATGCCATGAGCATCCAAATCCAGCATCATATTCAGTTCGCGAACCAGCTTGTCAGCACCATCATGGTCTGCCTTGTTAATGGTGAATACATCGCCAATCTCCAAGATACCTGCCTTGATAGCCTGAATATCATCACCCATGCCAGGGATTAACACAACCATGGTTGTATCCGCAGCCTTCACGATGTCAACCTCAGACTGTCCTACACCTACGGTCTCAACGAAAATAATGTCCTTACCGAAGGCATCCATTGCCTTGATGGCATCCGCAGTCTTATGTGACAATCCACCCAGGCTGCCGCGGGTTCCCATACTACGAATGAAAACACCCTCGTCCATAGTTAGGCTGTTCATACGAATACGATCACCTAGGATAGCACCACCAGTAAATGGGCTCGTAGGATCTATGGCAATAATACCAACAGTCTTCCCCTGAGCACGATAAGCCTTAGCCAGCTTATCAGTCAAGGTACTTTTGCCTGCTCCCGGAGGTCCGGTAATTCCCAGGACAAAAGCGTGACCAGTGTGAGTATAAAGCCGCTTCATTATGTCCACAGCTTCATCATACTCATTTTCAATAGCAGTGATAGCACGGGATAAAGCTAGCCGGTTGCCCTTTAACAATTCTTCTACAATGTCCATTCTGCACCACCAATAAGTACAATGACACAAGGGCCAGATATCCGGAGCAGTCCCTAGAAACTCCTCCGGATAATGACCGCCTCTGTCAAAATTATTTATTACAGCTTATTTTACATTAGCCTTGATAAAGTCTACAATAGCGCTGGTAGGAGTACCAGGAGTGAATACCTCAGATACACCTGCTTCCTTCAGAGCTGGAATATCAGTCTCAGGAATAACGCCACCGCCGATAATCAAAACATCATCCATGCCCTTCTCGCGAACCAAATTTACAACCTTAGGGAACAGATGTGGATGAGCACCGGAAAGAATGGACATTGCCACAACATTTACGTCCTCCTGCAGAGCTGCCTCAGCAATCTGCTCAGGAGTCTGACGAAGACCAGTATAAATAACCTCAAAACCTGCATCACGGAGTGCACGGGCAACAACCTTAGCACCACGATCATGGCCATCCAGGCCTGGCTTTGCAACTAAAACTCTAATACGCTTTTCCATTTCTATGTACCTCCAACTACTAATTACAGATTTACATGAGCCTCATACTCACCAAATACTTCACGCATTACGCCGCAAATCTCACCGAGAGTTGCATAAGTGTGTACAGCCTTCAGAATGTGTGGCATAAGGTTCTCATTCTCATCCTGGCAAGCAGCCTTCAGGTCAGCCAAAGCAGCCTTTACAGCATCATTGTCACGCTTAGCCTTCATGGCATGGAGACGCTCACACTGAGCAACGCCTACAGAAGCATCTACCTTCAGCAGACCCTTTGGAGGTTCTTCCTCAACCTGGAACTTGTTAACACCAACGATGGTCTTTGCACCGGACTCAACATCCATCTGCCACTTATAAGCAGAATCCTGAATTTCCTTCTGGATGTAGCCCTTCTCAATAGCAGCAACAGCACCGCCGATTTCATCAATCTTATTGATGTATTCCCATGCTTCCTTCTCAATCTTGTTGGTGAGAGCCTCTACATAGTAGGAACCAGCCAATGGATCAATTACATCAGCCAGACCAGACTCATAAGCAACAATCTGCTGAGTACGGAGAGCGATCATTACGGACTCCTCAGTTGGCAGAGCCAGAGCCTCATCACGAGAGTTAGTGTGGAGGGACTGGGTACCACCCATAACAGCAGCTGCAGTCTGCAGAGCAACACGAACGATGTTGTTGTTAGGCTGCTGTGCAGTCAGCATGGAGCCTGCAGTCTGAGTATGGACACGCAGCATCATGGACTTTGGCTTCTCAGCGTGGAAACGCTCCTTCATAACCTTAGCCCATACGCGGCGGGAAGCACGGAACTTAGCAACCTCTTCCAGAACATTGTTGTGTGCATTCCAGAAGAAAGAGAGACGGCCTGCAAAATCATCAATATGCAGACCAGCCTTAATAGCAGCCTCGCAATATGCAATACCATCAGCAATGGTAAATGCAATTTCCTGAGAAGCAGTAGAGCCTGCCTCACGGATATGATAACCGGAGATAGAAATAGTATTCCACTTTGGAACATTCTTGGAGCAATACTCAAAGATATTGGTAATCAGACGCATGGATGGACGTGGAGGGAAGATATAAGTACCACGTGCAGCATACTCCTTCAAAATATCGTTCTGAATAGTACCCTTCAGCTGGTCAGCTGGTACACCCTGCTTCTCTGCAACAGCAATGTACATAGCCAGCAGAACAGATGCAGGAGCATTGATAGTCATGGAAGTGGAAACCTTGCCCAGGTCAATCTTGTCGAAGAGAACTTCCATATCAGCAAGGGAGTCAATAGCAACACCAACCTTGCCTACCTCGCCCTCAGAAATGGCATCATCGGAATCATAACCAATCTGAGTAGGCAGGTCGAAAGCACAAGACAAACCGGTAGCACCGGACTCAATCAAATAGCGATAACGCTTGTTGGACTCTGCAGCAGTGGAGAAACCTGCATACATACGCATGGTCCAGAAACGACCGCGATACATGGTAGGCTGTACACCACGAGTATATGGGTACATACCAGGGAAGCCAATTTCATCGGCATAGTCAGTATCCTTAATATCCAATGGAGTGTACAAACGCTGCTCTGGCAGGTGTGGACGCTCTGGGAAGCGGGAAATTGCCTTCTCTACGCTGGCATTATATTTATCTAAACCAGCCTGAATTTTTTCATTGCTCATAATTTTAAAAACCCCCTATTATTTTTTCATGGTACCGGTTTCCTGGAATCTTTCATGCCAGGAAAGTGCTTCAGTGAGAATATGAGGAGTGTGGGCCTGTTTGGTCTCTTTCAAAGCTCTCTCATAATAATCCATCAGCATTGGCTTGTAGTCAGGATGTGCACAGTTCTCAATGATAACCTTTGCTCTCTGACGAGGAGACAAGCCACGCAGGTCCGCCAGGCCCTGCTCAGTAACAATAATATCAACATCATGCTCAGTGTGATCAATATGAGAACACATAGGCACGATAGAAGAAATAGCACCGCCCTTGGCAGTGGAAACTGTAAAGAATACAGTCAGATAAGCATTACGGGCAAAATCACCGGAGCCGCCAATACCATTCATCATCTTGGTGCCCATGATGTGAGTGGAATTAACATTGCCGTAGATATCACACTCAATAGCGGTATTCATAGCGATAATACCAATACGACGTGCAATCTCAGGGCTGTTAGCAACCTCCTGTGGACGAAGTACGATATGCTTTCTGTATTCCTTGATATTCTTGTAGAAACGCTCCAAACCCTCCGGAGATGGGCTTAAAGCTGTACCGGAGGCGAATGCCAGCTTGCCTGCATCAATCAGATCAAACATACCATCCTGAATAACCTCGGTAAATACTGTCAGATCCTTCAAATCAGAATCAACAAAACCGCTGATAACAGCATTGGCTACAGCACCTACGCCAGACTGCAATGGCAGCAGATTCTTTGGCATACGGCCAGCAGCAACCTCCTTGTGGAGAAGCTCAATGAAATTCTGAGACATCTTGCGAGAATTTTCATCAATCTCACCCAATGCACGAGTATGATCTGGAATATCGCAAGGTACGATAAACTTAATCTTGTCAGGTGTGCATGGGATATAAGGTGTGCCAATTCTGTCATTTGGCTTTACGATTGGAATTGGCAGACGATTTGGAGGATCAAGAGGTACATAAACATCATGCATGCCCTCCAGCTCCATAGGCTGAGTGGTGTTAACCTCTACAATAACCACATCTGCAGTCTCCACATAGGAGGCACTGTTACCCATAGAGGTGGTAGGAATAATATTTCCTTCCTCAGTAATAGCACAAGCCTCTACAATGGCTACATCAATTTTGCCACCAAGGAAGCCGTAACGAGCCAACTGAGCAGACTCGGACAGATGCAGATCGCAGTAATCAATCTTGCCGCTGTTAATGGCGTTTCTCATATCCTTGTTGGTCTGGTATGGCATGCGGAACTTAATACCATTGGCTCTTGCCAGTGCGCCATCCTCTTCGTCACCGGTGGATGCACCTGTCCAGAGATTAATCTGGAAATGTTCCTTCTCCATACGGGCTGCCAAGGCCATTGGAACTGCCTTTGGATAGCCAGATGGGGTAAAGCCGCTGGTACCAACATTCATGCCTGGCTTAATGAAAGCAGCTGCCTCTTCTGCAGTTACGATCTTTGCCTGTAATTCTTTGTTACGTACGCGATTGAGAATATCAATCATCAAAAATCTCCCCCTGTAATATACCTAAAATCTGCTATGAATCCTATGCCGATGACTAAGGTTGCTCAGTTTATAACCAAAAGTTATCAACTTATCAAAGACAAGTTATCACAAAATTCATAGTACATATTAACCTTATTTAAAAGGATACCACTATACATAAATTCAGTCAAGTAGTGGTTTTGCTGATAGTTTTACTGTTTTTGAACATTTGTAAAAATGTATTTATACACTGAAACAATGTATTGTACCGGTGTACTTTTTCTTTTTTTATATTGTAAATTTATGCAGTTCAAAGTCTACTATAACTCACAGTAATTGTATTGAAACAATTTACACAAATATTATACCACAAATTCAAAATTTGTACTAATCTGTAGAGAAAAATTCTTATTCTTTCTCAGTATATGTATGACAAATTTATTTCCCATGAAATTTTGGCAAAAAAAAACTTCTCATCTCTGAGAAGTTCTGATTGCAAATGGTCGGAGCGACAGGATTCGAACCTACGACCCCCTGGTCCCAAGCCAGGTGCTCTACCAAACTGAGCTACGCCCCGATTCTAACTTCGTCTCACACCATTATACTTCGTCATTCCATCGTCGTTGTTCAGTCGACGTACCGAAGTACGACTCCTTCACACTCCTCGAAATAACTCGTCTACCGGCGTGATACTCGTTACAATTAGCTGCTTCGTCTCACACCAACGCAAAACGAAAATAAGCTATATATAAAATTGTTGCTGTCAAAAAATGGTGCGACTGGAGGGATTCGAACCCCCGACCCACGGCTTAGAAGGCCGTTGCTCTATCCAACTGAGCTACAGACGCAAAAAGTGGTCGGAGCGACAGGATTCGAACCTACGACCCCCTGGTCCCAAGCCAGGTGCTCTACCAAACTGAGCTACGCCCCGACAACGCAAGAAATATTATGCCACATCTTTCAAACTTTGTCAAGCATTTTTTTGCTTTTTTCAAAGTCCGTCTTTAGCTCTTTCCTGCACAACATTGACAATTATAACAGCATCATCTCAAAAATGCAAGCATTTATTCAATAATTTTTTGTAATTTTTCTCTAACAGCCATAACTTCTTCCCAGGTGGTCAAGGCATGGTCTGGCATTCTACCTGCTCTAAACTCCTCCACAATGCTTATGACTAAATCATATACCGGGGTAATCCCCATATTGGCACTAATCCCCTTTAAGTCATGAGCTGCCCCAAAAGCCGCCTTCACATCACCAGCCTTGATAGCTTCACCCAATTCCCCAAAGGATTCATCATGTATATATTTTGTAAAGCATTTTCCGTAAAAATCCTCATTGTTCAAAAACCTGCCCATGGACTCATTCACCTTACAGCCATAATCGGTAAGTTTATCTATAAGAGCTGACATTACCCGCACCTCCAGAAATTTATTTTTTCTACATTCTAACAAGATTTTTACTGATTAGCAATATCCTCAAACGCATAAAAGACATCAATTACATCCAGAAATGCTCCATCAAAGCCAGCTGCCAATATCTGGTCCAGATAAGACTGAGGACTTCCCATCAGCATCTTCTGCCAGTCCTTACTCCAATACCTAACTCTATAATTGCCTTCCCAATCACCATTGGCAATCCACATCCAGTCAGGAGGATTTGTTTCCCACTTAGGCTGCCAATAAGGACGATAATCCTCTGCCTCCCCTACACTCATATAGGAAGCTACCAGACGTCTGCTGCCACCTGGCTTGTATTGCAGCCTAGCCACATCCTGAGGTGTCAACATGGAGTCCCCATAATAAGCATCTATAATGAGCAAATCATAATTGCTGGCTGCCAAACTAGCAATATAAGACTCCTTAGAGGAAAATGCTTCTGGATTTAACAGTACCAAATAGTTTTTGGCCTGAGACAGCTCTGTGCAGGCCCTATCATTGTTATTATTAGGTGCTTCCTTAGGCAATCTATCCAAATCCCTGCGGGCAGATACCCAACCCAAATAGCCATAATCCCTATCCTCCCGATAGGATTTCTGAGTTTCTGGCTTTTCTCGACAATAATCCAAAACCAAAGGTACTACCCCAGATTTTTTGGCCTCTGCCAATAAATCATGGAAAATTTCCTGATCCTCTACAGGGGTAGGATTATCCATAGCCATATCCCAGCCATAATTTACAGACTCCACCATTACCCCATCCAAATGGGCTTTCAGCTTGTCGCAATCCTCCTCAGGAAACATTTCATTGCTTTCCATCAGGCCAGCTCCACCATTGGCTATAATAAAAAAATCTCCCTTGCCATGTTCTTGTCCATATTCCTTAATATCACAAATAAGATTGCCCATTTCCTGACGATAAGCAGTCTCCTCCTTATTACTGTTATTGGCGGCAGCAATATTGTGATAAGTATACAGCCCTGCCAGAGAAGCAACAATTCCGGCAGCAGCCAGCAAAATTTTTATTTTCATTTAAAAGCTCCTATTGTAATTCAGCATAACACCCCAGCTGCGATAGTTGGCATCTCCCTGCTGTCGCAATATTCCCCGCTCCATATCCAAGGACAAGCTGTTTTTATCATCCATACGCCAATCATAGCCAAGAGAAACAGAAAACCTCCGCCCAGAGGCACTGGTAAGCCTAGTCAAAGGATCATAGCTCTCTCCATCTGCTCGCAGCCAATTGGCAAACAATCTCAGCTGTCTTTTACTATCAAATTGATGAAAATACCCCGCACCATAATACAGCCGATGAACACCTGAGCCATGAGCCAAACCATTATCATAGGCTGTACCACCATCAAAGGTCCAGGCACCGTAGGCTCCCCAGGAATCCTTTGGGGTAAACCAGCTGCGGTAATACCCCCGCAGTCCAAGGCCATCCCCTTCGGTAAAACTATAATCATTGGGTGTGCCACTAATAGAGGATTTATCACTATTATTCGTATATTGGAATTTCAGCATATAATGAGTTTTCTTATCTGTATGCAAATATTCCAGCTCATTAGTCCATTGATTACCAAGATGCATATTCCCAGTCAGACCATCATAGTCCTCCTCATAGGCTCCTCGGAAGGAATAGGAGCCTCGCCAGGTCATACTGGTATATTTATCCAGATGGCGAACGACTTCCAGGCGAGGGGTAAAATTCCAGCCCTCCCCTAATCGGGAAACTCTAGCCAGATAATCAGGCACCACAGCATTATTATTTGTCCGGCTGCTGCCTGTAGGCAGATTAACCTCCAAGCCATAACGCACATCATAAACAGGATGCTTATTGGTATACATAGCTGTCAAAGAAGTATCCGTCAACCCTGACATCTCTCCTCCAGCCAAGCCTGTATTGGACATAACATAGGCATTGCTTAAGGAAAAATCATAGTGATTCTTGCTCCAATAAAAGGAATTACCACTGTAGAGCTGATGACCGCTGCGTCCCTCCGGCCCATGCCAGCTATAATATTCCAGGCTCTTTTGCGCCCCCATGCCTTCACCAAAATGCAAAAGGCCAAAGCGAGCCAATTCCTCATCCTTATGAGCCTCATCCAAATCTACTACAGCCTGCTGTCTATTGGTGATAGCTTCATCTTTCTCCTGAGTGCAAATCTTTACATCCTGAATGCAATCCAGCACATCCTGCTTATTCTGAGCCACTTCTATCTGCAGCTCTATAACATTCTGTCTAGCATCAGCCTCTGCCTCCTCAGCCTCCTGCTGCTGTGCCTTCAACTCATCCAGATACTCACTAACAGAATCGAAATATTCTCTAGCTTCCTCTACCTCTCTGTCCAACTCAGCCATTCTCTCCCAATAGGCATCCTGTTCAGCCTGAGCCTGAGCAGCATCGTAGCCATCCCCCTCACCGCTGAATCTGGCTTCAATCTCTGGCAGGCGATTACTTTCATAGCCTACCTCCGCCCAGGCCTCCTGAATCCATTGAGCACGCTGTTCATCACTAGCTGTCCAGCCACCACCAGCCCCTACACTATGTGGCTGGTCTACAGCAGCTGCTTCCTGCACATCCACACATTGCTGCAGCTGGGCCTGAGCCTCATACCAGGTAGGGAGATAATCTGCCACAGCCTGCTGACTGGCAATAGCCTGCTGTGTCAGCTCTATACGATGCGCTCTTGCCTCCGTTAGTGCCTTTTCTGTTTCTGCCAAAATCTCCTCTGCCTGCTGCTGACTTCCCTGAGCCTGCAAAAGATTATCCTCTGCATCCCGGCAGATCTGGATAGCTTCATCCAAATACTGCTGAGCCAAAGCCGCATTGTTGACAGCATCTACCACCCAGTCCTTGGCTGCATCATAAGCATTAATGCTCTCCAAGCTATCCTGCATATAATCAAAATCATTATTAATATCCTGTAATACATTCAGTGCAGCATTAGACTGCTGGGGAACACTTACCGCCAAGCTTCCCAAAACAGCCGCAGCGGCTTTTTTACGATTGTTATCAGTCTGCCTCCGCTGCTGCAACAGCAAACGGCGTTGCCGAATTCTGGACATTCGCATTATATTTTCCTCCTTTCCTTAGTTTAATTTATCCCCATACAGATAAGCCGCCAATTTGGTAAAAATACCATTAGTGTGTTCAAAGAACACCGGCCTGCTGCAAAATACAAAATAATTAATTCTCTGACAAAAATATTGTAACCGCCAAATAGCCACAGCACAAGCCAGGACAGCTGCTAGGAAAAAGGTAAAGCCATAGCTTATCTCTCCCACTAGCTGTCCTGCTATGCCAAATACCAAATTTGCCAGCAGGAAACTGCCTGTTATAATCAAAGCACCATGCTGATCCTCCAGATAGAGAAGCAGGGTATATACCACCTGCAGGGTGCCACAGAAAAATGCCCCTAAAACCAAAAGGCGATAGATATTTACATCCTGATAAGCCACTCCTCCCAAGGTCAGAAAATAACTGCCCAAGGCCAGGAAAATCAAAGAAAATACCAACTGGAACTCCATGATATTCCTAAACTCTGTCCACAAGGTATAAAGCAAATCCTTCCGGGAATCCTCCACCTCTTTAAGATTACCCTTTTGCGTAATATAGGTAAAATATATGGCATATTGCTCATAAAATTTTAGCTCCATAGAAACCACAAACATAATCATAATCGGCAGGATTGACAAAAAGGCATAGAAAGTAATTACATCATACCTTGGGGAATAAAGATAAGTGCCTGCCACCATAACTCCCCAGGAGCTGTTCCAAACAATAAAATTTGCCACATAGATAGACAAGGTATAAAAAATTATCAGCAAAAACAGTTTGTAATGCTGCTCAAAATATGGCAAAAACTCAAAATTCATGGCTTGGGATGGATAACCAAAATACCTGACAATCTGTACCATAAAGCACAAATCCAGAATACCTACTCCTATACACATGGACAGCATGGTGCCCTCCACAGAAGCCATAAAGCCATATTGCAGATTCAGCCAAGTTAGAACAATGCTTATAGCCGCTCCCGCCAAATAACTGCCAAATATGGATTTATAATCCTTGAGCGCTGTTAAATATACCATTTGCAGCCACATGGCTATCATTTCTGCAAAGAAGGTATAGGTTATCAGCTTCAGATGCAAGGGCAGAGGCTTATCCCAATAAAACAGCAGGGCAGCCACTGCCCCTGCCAGCTGAGCCATAAAAATTATTCCATAGCAGGAACCGGATACATTATCATATTCCCCTTCATACAAACAATCTGCCAAATATCTGGTTATGATAATGGAAAAACCACAGGAAATCAACTGGGAAAATACAAAGGGATAAATCACCGAGGAAACATATAGCTGGCTGTTATTTACATCAATACCATAACGAAGAAATAAAAGCTGAATAGCCAGAACCATAGTGGTCAGCAAGGCAAAGGGACCTGCAGTAATCACCGCAGAATAGCCATAGGCCATAGCATGACCTGTCAGGGTGCGGTGATTAAAAAGTTTTTTTAGCTCAAAGCCAATTCCTGCCATTAGCCCTCAGCTCCTTCCAATTGTTGATATATTTCTCGGTAAGAATTAATAAAATTTTCGTAGGTATAACCATTTTTTACTCTCTGCCAGCCTATCTGCCCCATCTTATGCCGCAAATCGAAGTTTTTAGCCAGACGGATAATCTCCTTGGCCATCTGCTCATAATCCATAGGAGCCACCACGGCTCCTGCTGGCCCCAAATCATCGTTAGAGCCACCATATATCAGCTCTCGACAACAGCCCACATCTGTGGTAACAAAAGGCCGTCTGGCAGCCTGTCCCTCCAGTACCGCTAGAGGCTGTCCCTCACTGATACTGGACAATAATACAATATCCAGCTGAGGGAATACCTCTGCCACATTTACAGAGCCAGTAAACTCCACATTTTTAAGCTTCAACGTTTCCACTGTTTGAAGGCACATTTTATAATAATCCGGATCCTCTGCATAAGGCCCAATTACCTTAAGGCAGGCATCTGGAAAAACCTGCTGTACCAGAAGAAAAGCTCGCAGCATGGTAACAATATCCTTAATTGGCACCACCCGCACTACCCCTCCAATAACCAAAGGACCATCATGATCTGTAAGCTCTGGTATATGGGCAAATCTTTCCATACGGATACCATTAGGCACGATGCGAATTTTATCAGGATGACAGCCCAGCTCCTGCTCAATAATAGCATTGCGCTCAAACAGAGTTACCACCATATTAGCAGTTGTATAGGCCAGCTTAGCAATATTATAAAAATACTGTATCCAGACAGATTTAAAATCTCCCTTGGCCCAGCCACATTTGACAATTTCTGTTTCTCTTTCCCGGGAATAAATACCATGTTCCGTAATCAAGAATGGCTTATGATACATTTTGGCCGCAATACTGCCAATAATACCACAGTATCCCGTTGCCACGGTATGATATAAATCCGCCTGTGGCAAGGGATGATGGAAAAAATAAAACAAAGGCAAAAGCATGGATCTCATGGTCCAGAAAAAATCAGTAAAGGGCAGATAGCTGTATTTATCTGCATAAACCTGACTGATAATATCAAAAAAATCACTGCTCATAAAAATGGTCAATGGATTTTTCTTATGCTTTGCCTGGGAAAACAGATTGACAATGGTTTCTATATCAATAGGCTTTTCCCCCACCACCAAATCATATACACACTGCCTTTCCTGCTCATTGAGAACATTCTCCTGCAGCTTAGGAGAATGACAGCTCAAAATCTCATCCAGAAAAACCTCCTGAATGCCTACCATATTGGCAGTGAATTTGTATTTAAACTTACCTCTATCACGAGAATCTGCCCCAATAGCATAAATAAAAAATTCATATTCAGGCAATCCCTCCATCAGCATCTGAAGCCAGGAGGAAACACCTCCTACGACATAGGGATAGGCCCCCTCTACCAGCATGCATATTCTCATATTATTCACCTGCCCATTTGATTTCAAAATCTCCGTCCGTCACAGTCAGCACATAGGCATTTGCCTGAACTCTTTGAGCACTGCCCCCAGTTACAGAGCCTATTTTCTTGTCAGTACGCAAGATAAAGGTTAGTGGCTGATGGAAGTCCCAAGCATTAATCTTAATACCATCCTCACTTCTTGTTAGTCTATAATCCATTTGGAAATAATCCTTCATTTTTTCATAGCCCTCAGTGGCAGTAACCGGCTCCAGCCAGCCAAACCTATTTTGCAGCTCTGACAAAAGATCCGTCAGGCCTTGCTTCATCATAGTCCAGGTCAAGTTCTCACTTTCCTCATAGAAAATCTCATCAGGATGAACAAAATGAGAAAATACACCGTTATAATTTACCACAATATAGTTTTCCCACATTTTCTCCGATGCAGATACGTGGCCAGAAGTTACACGGGGCAGCTCGCAGGTTCCATCTGCATTTAATTGGAAATTTTGGAAATATTGCTTAGCGGTAGCAAGACCATTCCACAAGGAGGAATATACCTTGATATCTGTAAAGACATTTTTAACAGCTGTTTTTCCCTCAGGACTAAGTATATTGGAGGGTGGTACATAGGCATGAATTTCATAGCCTGGATATGCATCTGATATATAGCGCTTTAATTCTCTAAGGGACTCCTCCATATCTGCCTGACTCTCCCAGGTGGCGTACCCCAGACTATCCTGTCCATAACCAGCTGGTGCCAAGGATTGATGATTATAACCATGAATCCCCAGCTCTCCCCCAGCCTTTAATAGTTCGCGACCATAGACTATCAAGCTGTTACGAGCATTGACATCGGCCAAGGGCATAAAAGGCCCCTTTACCTGATCACCATAGTTTTCAATAATCAAGCCTGTATACTTAACATTATACTTTTCACCGTTATTCAGCATCTCCGGCCACCAAAGACGACGATAAAAATCCGCTGTACTTAAGCCTGTTTCCTGATAGATCCTCTCGAAATTTCCCTCTGGTACAGGCGAAGGAAAATCATCGATAAAGAACAGCTTCATATTCATCACTGGATAAATATAATCTTCCTTTAGTTGGCTGAGAATAGCTGTATATATACCATAATTATTCTTATCATCTCGTTCACGGCTATTGCAAACAATGTATTTACCCTGTCCACTATTATGGCTCCAAATAATAGGATGTCCCTCCTGAGAGGTTACCTGTGGCACAGCATCACTTGTAAGCATCACATCCGTTACTGCTGTAGTATATATATCAGAATCAAAGCCAAAGCCCTGCAGCCCCAGGAACATATCTCCCGTCACTTGGATGCCTGGTACAGAAATTTCCTGTCCAAGGGAAGCAATACCCAATTGAGCCACCATCTCCTCCGGCAGCAGCTCACTCTGCAAATTTCGCAAGATAGCCGCCCGGCCTCCCTGCTCTACATACTGCTCTATGGAAGTCATGGCTGCCAGATTTTTCAATTTATTAGTAGCAATCACTAATCCCTGACATTTGCTATCAATAACCACAGGCTGATAAAAAGGCACAGATTGAATACTCTTTTTCTGCTCATGAATAATTTTTTCCACAATATGCCTGGTTAAAACACTTTGCACATCAGCAGGATCATAAATCAAGAGATAGTTTTCCCGGTTTTGCTGCTGACTGCCCACAGCCTGCAAAAAATTGCCTTCTTCAAGATGATTCTGCCAAGGATTAATATACAACAAGGCATCCATCCTATTAATCTGAAAAAACACACCCAGCAGGGCGGTAACAATAAATACGCTCCAGATTTCTTTCTTAAAATTATCCATGGGAAATACCTCCCCAATAGCGCACCATTTCCAGTGCCTTCAATGACAACTCTCCCGGAATAGCTTTCAATTCATCCAGCTTTTCCTGCATTTTTTCAGGCTGCCGCATATGGAAATATAATTTTATGTATTCCAAATAAGGCTCCTCCTGATCTGGGTAAGCCTGCTGAAATTTTTCACAGGCTTCCTGAGCCTGGGTATAATTTTCCAATATAATCTCCTTGCGGATTTTTTCCTGCAAAAACTCCATTTCCTCCGGATATACCTGCAAAAGACTATCCAGTAGGGCTACATACTGCTCAGTACGATTCTTCCTGGTAATATTATCCACAAATTCCTGCTCCAGATAATCCTTTAACAGATAGGCATACTCTCTCTGCAGCTCCATATTATCCTTATCCTGAAGCAGTTCTCCTTCCACCTTGCTGATTTTGTTTGCCAGCTCCTCAATATGACCAGAAATCATAGACACGGCATAATAAGCAATTTCCCGATCCTGATCGTAGGTGGCCATTTTCAGAACTCTTGGATTTTCCAGCACATTCTGCTTAACTGCATCCAAAAAAACCTTGCGCTTAGCACTAACATCATCTACCAGGTAAGTGTCATGCAAGGGAATAACATTTTCATCATAGCTAATCATATTGGTAAATACATTGTTTTGGTTCATTAACTTGTGAGGATCTATATTACACTGAAAGGGCTTTATTCCCTTGATAATTCTTGCTCCCACTACCAACACAAAACCTGCCACCGGCATAAGGAATACTATCAAAGCCTCCGTAGCTCCTTGAATAGCATCCCCTTGTCTACGGGCGTATAAATAGGCAGCCAGTACCATAATCAGATGACACCCTGCCATTGCCCAAAGCCATCCATCCATTCTAAACCAGCTCCCTAATATCCTTGATTTCTATACCACGATGCTGCAAACGCTGCTTAACCAGCTGCAAGCCATATTCGTCTGTATCATGCAGCAGCAAATATACATTGCCATCCATAATGCCCACTGTATCCTCCTGACGAATAGAGCCACTAAGACGATTATCCAGCTCCTGATAATTAACATTTTCTGTTCCCAGCTCCAGCAGTACATTATGCACATCATGCTGTAGCTGTGCCCTTTCCTTAATCCCAGCCTGATGTCTGGCAAATTCTTCCTCCAGCATAATTCTGGTACCTGCCACAAATCTCTTACTCTGAATACCATTCTCATAGACATAGGCTTTGCCCATAGCCATGGAAATCAAGCGAGCCGTTACAGACAACAGATTCTGCTGATAAATACTCCATTGGTCAAAATCCATACCATAAATCTCAATAATGGCAATAACCTGACCATTATAAATAATAGGTGCGGCCAAATCAGGCAGATTCAACTGCAGACCATGATTGACGAAAAGATGGTGATTCTCCAGCATATTTCTAATATAGGCATTTTCCTCAGTCTTACGGGAATGAGGCAATTGTCTGGTTTTATCTCCCAAACGCACCTTTTGGCGCAAATAGTATTGATCCTTGCCCATAACATATATGGCAATATTATTGGCTCTCATAATCTTGCTGGTAATAACTGCCGCCTGGGTAAAGATATTCTCCACCTGTACTGTATCCAGCTGTTGAATAATACCGTATAGCCAGCCAATACTATCATCAGAATTAACAATCTGATAATAAAGCTTGTCCTTAATTTCAATAGATTTTTCATAATTCTTCTGCAGGAAGCCATAGCGCTGATACATATGATCCAGCTTATATCCCATAGATTCCAGCTTCCACTGCCAACCATCTGCTATATAGCCGGTGAAAACACCAAAAAACAAATAGGTGGAATAATGAAAAAGATTCTCTGAAATGTAGAATATGCTGGCAAATTCCCCATGATTATTCAAAAATACCCAGGTAAGCAATGCTATACATAGCAATACCGCTGGCATAGACTGCTTTTTGCCATAGATAATACCCATGATAATAATGTAAATATAGCAAATATCCAAGCCTGTAGCCTGATTAACCGGAGTACCTCCCTGCAAAATGCTAATAAACAGCACCACCAGAAAAAGGCCTATATTTTCTAAATAAGGCCTGATTTTAGGTAAATATTTAGTTTTCCAGCTCTCCCCAACATGTTCAACAGTCTCTGCCGAGTCAGCAAGACTTTTGTAAACCGGCTTTAGCATTTCCAGCACAGGATATTTAGTCTTTAGGACAAAATGGTAAGTATCTTCCTCATCTGCCTGCCAGCTATTGGCAACAAAGAAATCCTCTCCTTTGCCAGCCACTTCTATCTGAGGCAGTTGGGCAAAACCATTTACAGTCAACACAATCTGGGTAAAGCTTACTGTTTCCTGCGATTCCACCACAATACGTCTGTTATTTATTTTTTTCTGCAAAATAGAAAACAAGGCATAAGCTGCATCCTTGGCATAAAGCACCGAGGCAGGCTCTATATCTGAACCAGCCAAATAAAAAGCTTTCTTTTCCCAAACTGCCGTCAGCAATCTGGCAATAGTGCCTTCCTCTGGCTGCTGTCCCTGACCAAATACCTCTGGCATATGAACTACGCTAACATTTTGCTGATGAGTTTTGCCCCATGCCAATACAAAATCCTCGTAGCACTTCTGAACTGACAATCCTCTAGTAACATAAAGGAAATGCTCTACCTTGTGGGTTCTTATGTCCTCCAATACCTTGGAAAGAGAACCTTCCTCCTTGCCATCTGAGAAATACATTACGGCACTAGGACTGTAGAGATTGAAGCTCTCCTCCCGATAATCAGAGGTATCCCATCCCTCCTTGTTCAGGCAGTTTCTCAAAAAATCCGCAAGAAAACCAGGACTGCCGGCCATAAGGACATTTCTCCTAAACTGTTTTATATTTTTTCCCATAATCATACCCTAACCCATATAAAAATTCTCCTATATTTTAATTGTAATATTATTCCTCTATCAGATAAATAGGACTATAGACGGAGAATATTGTCACAACTGGAGCAAATAAGTTTATCTTCACCTCAAAAAAACAAGGAGCCGTGAAAATATATTCACAGCTCCTTGCCGAGGAAGGGAAAAAAGTATTACTCAAAATTGAGTAAGGAAAGGACTATTTAATTACTGGATATCAACCATCTCAATGCCAAACATGGTGGCCAAATCCACAATCTGCTGCTGAGTAATGGTAAAGCTCAATACAGTATGATGCTCACCGCCAGCCTTAATCCACTCAGTAGAGCCTTTCTTCAAACCACACTTAGGAGTCCAAAGCTGCTTAGCTACTGGCAGATGTGGCGTCTCAGCCTCTGGCTTGCGGCAATCAACTGGATAGCTAATCAGACGGAAGCCATCTCTGAAATCTGCAATAGTAACATCAATACCATCACCTTCGGCGCCGGTAAATACCAAACGGGCAGGATCATCCTTGTCACCAATGCCCAATGGATGAACCTCTACTCTAGGCTTATCGCTGGCAATAGTAGGATCTACCTCCAGCATATGGGCACCCAGAATTGCCTCATGGCCCTTACGCAGATCAAGAGTATAGTCCTCCATGAATACAGTACGGTCATTATGAGACATAACCTTCAGCAATCTTGTCAAGGCAGCCAGCTTCCAATCACCCTCAGCACCAAAGCCATAGCCATCACGCATTAACAGCTGAGCAGCCAAGCCTGGCAGCTCCTCCAAGCCCAGCAGGGTCTGGAAATTGGTACAGAAAGCATTGTAGCCATTATCCTCCAGGAATTTCTTAATGCCAATATACTCTCTCAGCTGATAACGGACACAGTGCTCAAAATGCTCCTGAGTGTTGTGGCCTGGATTCAGGGTATATGCCTCTGCCAGCTTGGCATATTCTGCATCAATATCAGCCTCAGCCACAGCGTCCACATAAGCAACCAAATCCCCTACAGGATAATAATCTACAGTCCAGCCCAGCTTAATCTGAGCCTCTACCTTGTCACCCTCAGTGCAGGCAACATCACGCATGGTATCACCAAAGCGGCAAACACGAATATTAAAGCTTTCGTTGTAGGCTACAGCCACATCCTGCCAAGCAGCGATTTCAGCAGTAGTCTCCTCATCCTGCCAATGACCATAAACAATCTTGTTGTTCAGCTTCAATCTGGAATTGATATAGCCGTATTCTCTGTCACCATGAGCACTCTGATGGAGATTCATATAATCAAAATCAATGGTGTCATAAGGAATCTTATTAAGATACTGAGTAGCCAAGTGGAGCAAAGGCTTCTGCAGCAGCTTGGTACCACGAATCCAGTTTTTAGCTGGAGAGAAGGTATGAGCCCAAACCATGACACCAGCTACATTATCATTGTAATTAGCATCCTTCATGAACTGAGTAATGCCGTCAGCAGTGGTCATAACCCCTTTGAATACGATTTTGTAAGGCAGCTTGCCAGTACCGTTAAGATAATCAGCAATCTCCTTGGTATTCTTCTCTACAGCCTTCAATGCTTCCTCACCATAAAGATGCTGACTGCCTGCTACAAACCAAAACTCATAATCCTTTACATTTAACATTTTGTTTTCGCCCCTTTGTTTCTACTTAATTATCCTTTATCTTCAACTGTAAAATTTACTACCTGATTTTATTCATCTACAAATGCTTTGCCAGCAGCATTCTCTACCTCAATACCAGCCTGGAACCGCTTGATAAAGCTGCGGCAGCCCTCTACCCCCTCTGGCTGTGGTGCCAAGGTAGTAGCAGAAGCATCCTTGAATACCTTTTCATCCAGGAAATCTGCCAAAGCCACAGTATCGTCACAGAATTTGGTATATACAGCCAATACGGCCATCCCCCAAGGACCACCCTCGCCAGCGCTATCCATAATTGTAATAGGGATTTCCAAGGCATTAGCCAATACCTGCTGACCAATAACCGGAGTTCTGAACAAACCGCCCTGAGCCAGCATGACATCAGTCTTGACATGCTCCTCATTAATCAGCACATCCATACCAATTTTCAAGGTAGCAAAGGCTGAATAAAGCTGAGCCAACATGAAATTGCCCAGATTCATTTTGCTATGAGGAGTACGAACAAACATAGGCCGTCCAGCCTGAGTATCTGTAATATTCTCACCAGACAGGAAGCTATAGTTTACCAAGCCCCCAGCATCAACAGCTGCTTCCTTAACCTGATTGAACAACACGCTATACAGGGTATCTGGTGCTACCTCTACCCCCAATGCCTTGGCAAATTCACCAAATAAGCCTGCCCAGGCATTAATATCTGAGGAGCAGTTGTTAACATGCACCATAGCTACTGGTGCACCGTCAGGCGTAGTAACAATATCAATATCTCTGTGTACCGCCTTCAATGGCTCCTCCAAAACATTCATGGAGAAAGCAGATGTACCTACAGAAATATTACCAGTGCGTTTTCTTACACTGTTGGTGCCTACCATGCCTGTGCCTGCATCTCCCTCTGGTGGTGCCATAGTTGCTCCAGCCTCCAACACACCTGTTGGATCCAACAGCCTTGCACCAGCCTCAGTCAAAGTTCCGGCAGCCTTGCCTGCTGGCAGAACAGCTGGCAAAATATCCTCCAGCTTCCAAGGCAGATTACGGATATTTTCCAATTCATCGAATTTCTTTACCATATCCTTATCATAGGAAGCAATATTTTCATCTATTGGGAACATACCAGAAGCATCCCCAATACCCAATACCTTCTCACCGCACAGCTGCCAATGAATATATCCAGCCAAGGTGGTGAAGAAATTGATTTCAGGTACATGAGGCTCCTTGTTCAGCACAGCCTGATAAATATGAGCCACACTCCATCTCTGAGGAATGTTAAATTCCAAAGCCTTGGTCAGGTAATCTGCTGCTTCGCCAGTAATATTGTTGCGCCAGGTTCTAAATGGCACCAGCAGCTCATCCTTGGCATCAAAGGCCAGATAGCCATGCATCATGGCGCTAATGCCGATGGAGCCGATTCTCTTTAGCTCCACATCATATTTGGTTTTAACCTCCTGAGCCAGATTGGCAAAGCAGGTCTGCACACCTTTCCAAGCCTCAGCCAAATCATAGGTCCATACCCCATTTTCCAGCTTGTTCTCCCAGCCATAACTGCCTACGGCAATGGTTTCAATCTCTGAAGTTAACAGAACTCCCTTGATACGGGTAGAGCCTAGTTCTATGCCCAGGGCTGTTTCTCCGTTAACAATTTTTTCCCTGATATTTTCTACTGTCAAGATAGTCCCCTCCTTACCTTGCTTGCAAAATTACTTTTTCTTCTGACCATAATAAGCATTAGGGCCGTGCTTCCGCATAAAATGCTTGTCTAACAAAACCTGTGGCATAGCATCCCTATCCCCTGTTAACATCTGAGTATGGAAAGCCATCATAGCTACCTCCTCCAGAACTACCGCATTGTGTACGGCATTAAAAGGATCTGTACCCCAGGTAAATGGACCATGATTCTTTACCAACACTGCAGGTACATGATCTGGGTTGATACCATATTTCTGGAATCTTTCCACAATCACCCTGCCAGTTTCATATTCGTATTCTCCCTGAATCTCCTCTGGTGTCATATCTCTAGTACATGGAATCTCTCCATAGAAATAATCTGCCTGAGTGGTGCCGTAGGCCCGCACACCCTGACCAGCCTGAGCAAAGGTAGTAGCCCAGCGGGAATGAGTGTGAACCACGCCGCCAATATTAGGAAATTCCTTATAAAGAACTCTGTGAGTTTCTGTATCGGAAGAAGGATTCAGCTCCCCTTCAACCTTGTTGCCATCCAAATCTACAACCACCATATCCTCTGGCTTCATCACATCGTATTCCACCCCAGATGGCTTAATGACAAACAAGCCTGACTCCCGGTCAATACCGGAAACATTGCCCCATGTAAAGGTAATCAGTCCATGCTTTGGCAGCAGCATATTTGCTTCATAGACCTTTTGCTTCAATTCTTCTAACACAGTTTTTTCCTCCTTCTATATAAAAACCATTTTTAACTATTTTTTTCCAAGGAGCTTTTAGCTGTAAGCTTGCTCTTGTGCTCGGTAATAAAGGCCTGCATGATAATAAATACACATAGCAGAGCGCCTACCACAATCTTGGTCCACCAGGCAGACAGGGTTCCCTGAAAACTGATAAAGGTCAGGATAACGCCCTGAATCAATACACCAAATAGTGCGCCTGGAATAAAACCTACGCCGCCAGTCAACAATGTGCCGCCAATAACAGAGGAGGCAATTGCATCCATTTCCATGCCCATACCATGCAGATTATAGCCAGTCAACATCATCAGAGCATAAGCTATACCACCAAGAGCGGAACAAAAACCACTAATGGTATATACACTTACCTTAGTTCTAAATACAGGCAGGCCCATCAGTGAAGCTGAGGACTCACTGCCACCTAGTGCGTAGATATTACGGCCAAATCTGGTAAAACCCAGCACCACCGCTGCCACAATCAAAGCAACAATGGCAATAATAACACCCATAGATACAAATCCTGCTCCCACAGGCAGTCTAAAATCTGCCATAGCCACAAAGGTAGGATTTGTAATATTGATAGTTTCTCTGGATATAACCGCTGTCATACCTCGACAGAACAACATACCAGCCAAGGTGATAATAAAGGGCTGCAAATCGAATTTAGCAATTAGATACCCTTGGATTGCCCCAAAGGCTGTACCCATTAATAGCACTAAAGCTATAGCGGCAAATACTGATATGCCAGTGTTTGCCAAAAGCCAAGCCAATACCATACAGGTCAAAGCCAGCACTGCACCTACAGACAGGTCAATACCGCCTATTAGCAAGGTGAAGGTAATACCGATAGTTACAATAATCAAGGCTGCATTATCAATAAAGAGATTCAAAAATACCTGTGGCTTCATAAATCCCTTATACATACCAATACCTACGCCATAAAGGATGGCAAAAAGTATTACGGTTACAAAAAAGGAAAAATACTTGGAGGCAATCAGCTCACTTATCTTCTTTTTCATGCCTTGTTCACCGCCTTTGCATCAGCTGTCACAGCCTTGGCACTGCGGCCGCTCTTCCACTTATCAAACAAATCTCTAGCCTTTTTAGACTGAATCAGGCAAATAGCAATAACCGCAATTGCCTTAACTACTGGCAGCTGGTCAGCAGATACGCCCAAGGCATACAGGGTTGTAGTCAAGGTCTGAATTGTAACAGCACCTATAACTGAACCGCCCAGGTAGAATTTACCACCAGAAAGCAATGTACCACCCAGAGCAACAGCCAAAATGGCATCCATTTCCATATTCAAGCCTGCGTTATTGGCATCTGCTGCCCTTATCAAAGAGCTTTCAATCAAACCAGTTACACCAGCACAAAAACCAGAAAAAGCATAAACCAAAAAGAGAACCAAAGTTACATTGATACCTACATATTTAGCTGCTGTAGGGTTGATACCTACAGTCTGGATAAACAAGCCAATACTGGTTTTCTTCATAACGAAAACCACCAGCAATACCATAGCCAAAGCAATGAACACATTAGTTGGCAATGGCATACCAGGAATTACACCGGCAATGGAAGCAAAGGGCTTGTAATAAACTGTTACAATCTGTCCCTCTGTCAAAAGCTGAGCAATACCACGACCTGCTGTCATCAGAATCAAGGTTGCAACAACTGCCTGAATTTTGAATTTAGCTACCAGAATACCATTCCAAATACCACACAAAATACCAATTCCCACAGAAGCCAGCATAGCCAAAGCCATAGGAGTTTCTGCTACACCATCGCCACGTCCACCAATCAAGGTACAAACAACAGCAGCTGAGATAGCCACCACTGCACCTACAGAAATATCAATGCCGCTGGTAGCAATAACCAAGGTCATGCCTAGAGATAGGATAACCAGAGAGCTGGAACGGGTAAGAATATCAATAACACGGCCAAAAAGTCGGCCATCCTCGGTAATCTGTATATCAAAGAAACCTTCTACAAAAATTCCATTAAAAATCAACAGTACCGCCAGAGCCACAATCGGCAAAAAAAGTGAACTGGAGGTAAAATTCTTTAACTTCTCCATTATTTTTCACCTCCGGCAATTGCTTCCATAACACCCTCAGAGCTTATCTGATCTCCCGTTAATTCTGCTACCTTTTTTCGATCCCGCATTACAACCAACTTGGAGCAGGTACGCACCATTTCGTCCATCTCACTGGAAATAAAGGCTACAGACATACCTTCATTCTTAGCCAGCTCCACTGCCATTTTCTGAATTTCGGTCTTGGTGCCTACATCAATACCTCTAGTAGGCTCATCCAAAATCAGGAACCTAGGCTGAGTAGCCAGCCAGCGGGCAATAATAACCTTCTGCTGATTGCCACCAGACAAATTCTTTATCAGCTGATCCCTATCTGATACCTTTATCCGCAATTTGTCAATGAATTTATCTGCCAGTTCCACCTGCTTGCTATAGGGAATATGCGTAAACATACCATCCATAGCCTGCAAGGCCAAAATGATATTTTCCCGTACAGTAAGATCTCCAATAATACCGGACAGCTTCCGATCCTCCGGACAAAAGGCAATTTTTTCCTTCATAGCTGCCATAGGATTGGAGAGTTTTTTCTCCTTGCCATTAATTTTCAAGCTGCCGCCAGTAACCTCCTTGAGGCCAAACATCATCTCGGCAGTTTCGGTACGGCCAGAGCCTAAAAGACCTGCCAGACCTATAACCTCACCCTTATGTATCTGCAAGGACACATCCTTAATCTGTCCTGTGCTGGCAGCATGATTTGTTTCAATAAATACCTCATCAGACGGCACGCTTTTCTCTGCCATCTTATCCATATCCTTAACGTCATTCAGGTTCTTGCCCACCATCTTGGCGATGAGTTCCAATCTTGGTAATTTTGCTACTTCATAGGAGCCAACCAGCTCACCATTGCGCAAAATAGTTATATGATCGCACAGCTCATAAATCTGCTCCAAGAAATGAGATATAAAGATAATTCCCATTCCCTGCTTCTGTAACTGCCGCACAATCCTAAAGAGCCGCTCGGTTTCCACCTCATTCAGAGATGATGTTGGCTCATCCAATATCAAAATCTTAGCGTCTACATCTACAGCTCTGGCAATGGCCACCATCTGCTGAATAGCCACTGGATAATTGTCCAGTGTCTTGCTTACATCAATATCTACATCTAATTTCTTAAGAAGTTCTATAGATCTTCTATTTACTGCCTTCCAATCAATAAAGCCAAATCTTCTTGGCTCCCGACCAATAAAAATATTCTCTGCTACAGTTAGGTTAGGACAAAGGTTTACTTCCTGATAAACAGTGGAAATACCTTCCTCCTGAGCCTCCTTTGGTGTTTTAGGATAAATTTCCTTACCATTCAAATGTATGGTACCACCATCCTTGGGGTAAACCCCTGTCAACACCTTGACCAGAGTGGATTTGCCTGCGCCATTTTCTCCCATCAAGGAATGTATTTCTCCGGCATGCAAGGTAAAATCTACATTTGACAAGGCCTTAACGCCTGGAAATACTTTATCTATATGACGCATTTCCAACAATGCAGCTGCCATAAAAATCCTCTCCCCTATCAAAATACCCTATTATGGGGTATAAAAAACCACGCCCAGACTCCAAGAGCCGGGGCGCGGCTCATTTTAACTACAGCTAACCTAGGCCACAGCCCCGATTAGTATTTGCGGGATGGCAGGGTTTTCTCTGCTACGTCAGCAGGGAACACGCCTTCCTCTACATAAACAACCTTGTCAACTTTCTCGCCTTTCAGAATCTTCTTGGCAGTTTCCATCAAAAGCTCGCCCTGTAGTGGGTTGCACTCAACAGTACAATTGCTCTTGCCTTCAATCATAGCCTGGAAGATACCCTTTACACCATCAAAGGAAAGAATGGTAATATCCTTGCCTGGCTTCAAACCAGCAGCTTCAATAGCCTGAATAGCACCCAGAGCCATATCATCGTTCTGAGCTACCAGAATATCAATCTTATTGCCATAGGACTTCAGGAAGGACTCCATAACCTCCTGGCCCTTCTGACGGGTGAACTCACCAGTCTGGGAAGCCAAAATATTGAACTTATCCTTATCTGGAGATGCAGCCATAGCATCATTAAAGCCCTTGGTACGTCCCAAAGCAGCAGTAGATCCTACAGTACCCTCCAAAACAACAATGTTCAGCTTGTCGCCACCATCACGAGGCTTCAGCTGCTTCTCATTGGCATATTTTGCCAACCACTCAAAGCCCTTCTGACCCTCAGTCAGCATATTAGTACCAATCTTGGCAACATAGAGGGAATCATCCTCTACCTTCAAGTCACGGTCTACAATAATAACAGGAATCTTGGCATCCTTAGCTTCTTTCAGAACAGTATCCCAGCCAGTCTCTACGATTGGCACAAAAGCGATAACATCAACGCCCTGGGCAATAAAGGAACGAATAGCCTTAATCTGATTCTCCTGCTTCTGCTGAGCATCAGAGAACTGAAGCTCAATACCAGCATCCTTGGCAGCCTGTTTTACAGATTCAGTGTTGGCAGTTCTCCACTCAGATTCTGCACCAATCTGAGAGAAACCCATTGTTATTTTGTCGCCGTCCTTCTTGGACTGCTCTTCACCGCCGCCACAGCCAACAGCCAATAGCAGCATCATCATGGAGATAACTAATGCGATAATTTTCTTCATTTATAAATCCTCTCCTTCTCTTAAGCGAGTTACCCACTCTAAGACTCAGATAAAACCCCTGTTTCTGAGCAGCTACTTCCTCTTCCCCCCTCTGCTAAAAAATCCTGTAGTCCAGCCAGTTGCATTCCCCAGCAATAACCGGCCAGTCCCAAACAAAAGATTCTGAAAATACTACATTTTCACAGTATTTTTTCGTCTTTTATCCTTATGTTTCTATACTACACTTTATGGAATCCCTTGTCAATGATTTTTTGTGTTCGTGCACATTTTATTTTTTTCACATCTCTTTTTAGAGCCAAGCAATTGGATGCAGCTTTGACATAAACAGTCTATAACGAGGTGTCCGATGTCCCCCACCTCTATAGGTGACGAGAAGCTGTGCTAATGACATGGTGGAGCTAATATCTCTACCCTCGTCGAAACCCCATTGAAAGAAAATGAAAAAATCATTTTCTTTGAACAATTTAGGGGTTATAATGTTATAGTAGCAATGAGGATTTTCCCATGATGGCTTTTATCTCTGTTACCTGCCATCACAGAGAAGTAATCCGTAAAATTATACATTTTAAAAGGGGTTTTTATTATGGCATCAATCTCAAAAAAAGAATTTGGCCGTCTCAGCAACGGCTCTCTGGTATATAGCTATACCTTGGAAAACCGTGCTGGTGCAAAAGCTACTATTATCACCTATGGTGCAAGAATCCAGAGCTTTTTAGTTCCTGATAAGGAGGGTAATTTCAGGGATATTGTTCTAGGCTTTGATACTGCCAAGGGCTACGAGGAAGAAACCTTTTACATGGGAGCTATTGTAGGCCCCCATGCCAACCGTATTCAGAATGCAGAATTTACCATTAACAATACTACCTATTATCTGGAATGCAATGATGGCGCTAACCACACCAATAGCCTTCACAGTGGCAGCACCGGCTTCCATGACAAAATCTGGGGTGCAGAAATCAACAATGGCAAACTGCTGATGTATCAGTTCCGTCCAGATGGAGAGGGTGGCTTCCCCGGTACTCTTACCGCTCAGGTTACCTATGACCTTACTGAGGACAATGCTCTAAAGATTGATTATCAGGTAACCTGCGATAGCGATACCATCTGCAATATGACCAACCACAGCTACTTCAATCTAAATGGCATTGGCGGCGGTACCATTCTCAACCACAAGCTGCAGATTATGGCAGATAGCCTTACTGAATCCGATGCTGAGGCTTTGCCAAACGGCAAAATCTATCAGGCCGAGGGAACTCCTATGGACTTCCGTCAGCTGACTCCTATTGGCGAAAGAATTGACGATGACTTCCAGCAGCTTATCTGGGGTGCCGGCTATGATCACAACTGGGTTCTCAGCGGCCCTGTAAATGATGGTCTGAGACAGGCGGCCTTTGCTGTTTCTGAGGAAAGCGGCATTACCCTTTCCGTATATACTGATATGCCTGGTATGCAGTTCTACAGTGGCAACTTCCTGGATGGCACTCCCGGCAAAAAGGATATTCCTTGCAAGCGCCGCAGTGGCTTTGCTCTGGAAACTCAGTATTTCCCTAACTCCCCTATGCATCCAGAATTTCCACAGCCTTTGTTAAAGCGAGGCGACACCTGGAACTCCACCACCATCTTTAAAGCTGGTTTAGCGGAATAACATGATTAAGGAATCGTTTCATTAAATTTACCGAAAATGAAGCGGTTCCTTTTCTTATGCTACTATTGTCCCTTTTCTTTTTTATTGATTTTATGGTAGGATATTATATATACTTAGTAATGTAGTTTGTTTGAAATTAAATTTATCATATAAATGGCGTAAAGGAGATTGGACAGTATGAAGGCTATCAGCGTAGACAAGCTGCAGCCGGGTATGGAGCTGGCCCGCACAGTCGTAAATGACGACATGGTGGTCATTCTTTCAGAAAATACCCTGCTCACCAAGGCACATATTACCAGACTGGGATTTTTGAATATTCCATCCGTATACATCAAAGATGAATACGAGCTAAGCCCTAATTATCAATCTGTAATGGCACTTTTTAATCGTGGCAATGCCTTTGCCTCAGAGTACAACGAAGTACTCCGAAAAGTAAATTCCATTATTGAGGCTACTACCAAGAACGGAAAAATTCCTGTAGACAAAAGCAAAAATCTTGTACATAGCTCCTTAGCTCCTATGTCCAAGCAAAGCGGTGTCATTGATTATCTCTACGAGCTGAATCATATGGCTGATGATCTTTACAATCATTCCATGCGAGTGGCTATCCTAACAGGTGTTATTGGCAAATGGCTATACAAAAAACCTAGTGAAATCAATGACCTGATTCTGGCTGGCTTCCTCCACGATATTGGCAAAACCAAATTTCCTGACCGTCTACAGTCCCGCCGGGTAGAAACCCTAAAGGGAGAAGATTTCGAACGGTATATGCAGCACACCATTGATGGCTCCCATCTTATTAATGAAGATCCCAAACTGGCGGATGGCATCAAGCTGGCTGCTCTCCAACATCACGAATATATGGATGGCAGTGGCTTCCCATTTGGCATCAAGGGTGAGGAAATTCACGAATACGCCAGAATCATTGCCATTGCTGATCTATACGACAATATTACCACTGAGCGGGAGGGCTTTGTACGGCAGACTCCTTTTGATGCCATTGCCAAAATAACGGAGGATATGTATTCCAAGCTGGATCCAACCATTAGCGTTACCATCCTCAAAAGAATCAAGGATGCCTTCCTAGGCTCCAAGGTTATGCTAAGCAACGGCCTTGAGGGAACCATTGTTAACTATCCTAATGATTTTGCCCAGCACCCTCTGGTTCGCATAGACCAGGAAAATGTGGTGGATCTGAATCAACACAAGGATATCAAAATAATCGAATACAATCAGAAATAAAATATCTAATTAGTAATTTACCAAAGATGATGATATGTTCAATCCACTTAGCATATTATCATCTTTTTTATTAATACATCTTTTAAAATACTCTAACACGTTGTTTTCCCCCTAAAAACAAGATATATTTCCTCCACAACAACCACCAAAGCAATTTTTCTAAAGAATTCTTAATTGAGTGAAAATTTCAACTTGACAAAATAACTATATCAGTCTACAATAACAATAAGAACTGTGCACGAGCACTAATAATTGACGATACAAGATGTGATGTGTATTACCTAGTCTAACAATACGGCAAGGTCTTAGGGGCGATAGACCATAGCTGAAAATAGGACAGGAGCACAGTCAATATAGTGTCAAACAGTTTTGCAAGCAGTTATTACTGTAATGTCATTAAAGATTATTTAAGGAGGAGAGGATTTAGTAATGAAGCTAGCTTCTTGTTTAGCTTCAAAGGGTGAGCTTTGACAGCTTAAGAATTTGCTTAACAGGGGAAACAAAGCTCGGAATTATCAATCTAGGAAAGAAGGGGTACAACAATGAAGAAAATTATATGTGTGTTAACCTGTGTGCTCATGTTTACCTTAATGCTGGTAGGCTGTGGTGGCGGAGACAAACAGGCTGCAAAATCCGCCGATGGTAAAATAAAAATCGGTGTTTCCATTTGGAGCTCCACTGACGTATTAGGATCCCAGTGCAAGCGCATCATTGATGCCGCTGCAGATGCTTTGAACGTAGAGGTTCAGTATGTTGACCAGGGCCATGTATCCGAGAAAGTTACTGCTTCTGTTGAATCTTTGGTAGCAGCCGGCTGCCAGGGTATCATCATCTGCAATTCCTCTGATACTGAGATGACTTCTGCTATCAAGACCTGTAACGACAATGGTGTATATCTTGCTCAGTTCTTCCGTGTTATTGACAAGAACAAGAACGCTGATATCTATGAGCAGGCTGTAAAGTCCCCTTATTACATGGGTGCTGTGCACGAGAATGAAGTTGAGAACGGCAAGAAGCTGGTTCAGATTCTCATTGACAAGAAGTGCCGCAACATCGGCCTCATTGGCTGGGAGCAGGGCGATGCTACCTGGTTAGGCAGATGGGAAGGCTACAAGGCTGGTGTTGAGGAGTGGAATGCTGCTCATCCATCCGATCAGGTTAAGCTGTCCGATCCTCAGTATGCTGGTACTTCCTCCGAAGGTGGCGCAAAGGCTGCCGAGGCTCTCATGAGCGCAGATCCTACTTTGGATGCTTTGATTCCTGCTGGTGGCGGCGGCGACCCTCTCCAGGGTGCTATTGCAGCTGTAGAGCGTGCTGGCAAGACTCAGTCCATCAAAATCGTTTCCACCGACTTCCTGCCTGACCTGGGCGAAAGACTGGAGAATGGTTCCATCGCTGGTGAGTCCGGCGGTCACTACTGCGACCCTCTCTATGCCTTCATGATGGTTTACAACGCAATCAAGGGCAACTACACTGGTATTGAGAACAACTTCATTGACGTTCAGTTCCCTTATCTGTATGTATCCTCCTCCAAGGACTATGGCGAGTATGACAAGTACTTTGTAAAGCAGCTTCCTTACACCAACGACGAGTTGGTTGAGATGGCTAAGCTGCCATTGGATCAGCTGAAGGAAGCAGCTTCCAAGCTGTCTATCGAAGATGCAGCCGCACGTTCAGCTAAATAATTTATTTCCAAAGCTGAAATAAACACTGCAATGGAAGGTAGCCGGCATCAAAACCGATGCCGGCTATTTTTGTAGGGATTTATCCCAGAAGGAGACGACATGGATTCAACTAAGAATGCTGTGGGCGGGAAAAAAATGTCTGCCAAGGTAAAGGGCTATCTTATCCTTTTCGCTTTGGTATTTGTATCCTGGCTCATATTCAAGATTTTAACTCCGGATAACTTCGGTTCTCCAGAAAATATGCTCAGCTATTTTCAGGCAAGTCTCATTGCCTCAGCTGGTGCCGTAGGCTTTTACTTTGTTCTCGTTATGGGAATGTTTGATTTCTCCATTGGTGCCGCCATTATCCTGGCCTCCATTATCGGCTGTAAACTGGCCGCTTCTATGGGCCTGGGCTATATGGGCCTTATTGGTGGCTGTCTGATTGCAGGCGCCATTATTGGTATTCTCAATGGTGTTTTCTACATCAAGCTCCGTATTCCATCTATGATTGTAACTACTGGTCTGGCTCTGATTTATGAGGCTACTGCCAATATTATTGCTGGCGGTGTAGAGCAGACTCTCCCCTCCGATCTGCGCATGTTTGGTCAGATGCCTGGCAACTTAATTCTTGCCCTGCTTACCTTTGCCGCAGCATATTTCATTTTGAACTACACCAAGATTGGTACCTATACCTATGCAATAGGCAGCAACGAGTTCATTGCCAAGAATATGGGTATCAATGTTAACAAGTACAAGGTTCTGGCCTTTGTTATCAGTGGTATTTTCTTCGGTATTATGTCTATTCTAACTATCAGCTATGGTTCATCTATGGTGGCTGTAACCGGTATGGCTTCCATGAGCCGCAACTTTATTCCTACTATGGGATGCTTCTTCGGCGTTGCCTTCAAGAAATACGGCATGCCTATTCAGGCCATTATTTTAGGCGAGTTTATGATTAATATCATCTTCTATGGCTTCGTTGCGCTAGGTGCACCAACCGCTATTCAGGACGTAATTACCGGCTTTGCACTGTTGATTATCATTACCCTTACCACTAAAATCACCAAGGGTGAAATCGTAAAATAAGGAGGAGAACATAGATGAGTGAAGTAAGATTACAGGTTCAGAATCTGTGTAAATCCTTTGGTATCACCAAGGCAGTGCAGAATGTTTCCTTCAATATTAACAAAGGCGAGGTTCATGCCCTCATAGGAGAAAACGGTTCTGGTAAATCTACCCTGACTAATATGCTGACAGGTATTTACACAATTGGCAGCGGTAAATTTATTCTGGATGGCAAGGAAGTTCATCCTAAGAATCAGGTAGATGCCAACCTAGAGGGAATTTCCATTATTGTACAGGAGCTAGGCACTTTGTCTGGCCTGACTGTAGCAGAGAATATCTTCTTAGGCCATGAGGATCAGTTTGTAAAGCATGGCATCAAAAACAGAGAGGCTATTAACCGCAAGGCCAACGAACTGCTGCAGCAATATGGCTTCAACCATATCAAGGCTGAACATCAGATTGATGAATACAATTTCGAGGATCGCAAGCTGGTAGAAATCGTTAAAGCCACCTACTTCCATCCCAAAATTGTAGTTATTGATGAAACCACTACCGCCCTTTCTCAGGAAGGTCGAGAAGAGCTGTACAAGCATATGGACCGTATCCGCAAGGAAGGCAATACAGTTATCTTTATTTCCCACGACCTGCCAGAAGTTCTGGACAAATCTGATACCATTACCATCATGCGTGATGGAGTCTACATTGATACGGTAAAAAGTGCTGATGTAACTGAGGATGATTTGAAGCGTCTCATGGTTGGCCGTGAAGTTACTGGTGATTATTATCGTCCAGACTATGATGAGAAGGTTTCTGATGAAGTTGTACTTTCTGTCCGTAATGTTTCTGTACCAAATGTGCTGGAGGATGTTTCCTTTGATTTGCACAAGGGCGAGATTCTAGGCTTTGGCGGTCTGTCTGAGTCTGGTATGCACGAAATCGGCAAGGCCATCTTTGGTGCTTCCTATGACCGCACCGGTACTGTTACTTTGGCAGATGGCACTGAAATCAATGATATTCCTACTGCTATCAAGCATAGCATTGCCTACACTTCCAAGGATCGTGATAATGAATCCATTATTATGAACCAGAGCATTGGTGATAATATTACCCTCCCTTCCCTGGACGACTTAGCTGGCAAATTCAAGCTGCTTAGCGACAAGAAGCTCAGCGATTTTGCCAACAAGTTTGCTGCTCAGATGTCTGTTAAGATGCAGAATATTGACCAGTTTGTCTCTGATTTGTCCGGTGGTAACAAACAGAAGGTTGTATTGGCTCGCTGGATTGGCAAAGATTCTGATATTCTGGTGCTGGATTCTCCAACCCGTGGTATTGATATCAAGGTTAAGCAGGATATTTATCAGTTAATGGATACCATGCGCAAACACAACAAATCCATTATTATGATTTCTGAGGAGCTGATGGAGCTTATTGGTATGTGCGACCGTATCATTATTATGAAGGACGGCAAGCTAAACGGTGAGCTGCCAAGAAGCAGAGATTTGGATGAGAACCTGCTCATTTCCAAGATGGTATAAGGAGAAAGTTATGGCTGACAAAGAAAAAACATTATCCAAAGAGGAAGAACTGGCCAAGGCTTCCCGTATGAATAAAATCCGGACCTATCTGCCGGTAGTTGGCCTGGTGGCAATATTTGCCCTGTTCAACTTCCTTACCGATGGAGGTATGAGCAGTCAAAGAAATCTAACCTTGCTTTTGAATCAGATTTATGTAGGTATGATTGCAGCAACTGGTGTATTCTTTATCATGACTATGGGAGGCTTGGATTTCTCCCAAGGCTCTATTCTGGGTATTGCCTCCATTGCTGTATGTATTCTTTCCCAATATGGTATTGGTATTGCCATTGCCGGTGGCGTGGTGGCTGGTGCGGTGATTGGTGCAATTAACGGCTATTTCTATGTAAACCGCAAAATTGCTTCCTTCATAGTTACCATCTGTACCATGTTCCTGTTCCGTGGCTTCATCAAGTACATGGCTTCCGATTCCCCTATCCGGGCCAGCATGGATGTGTACAATTTTGACCACATTGAAATGAAGCTGCCTTTGATGCTGTTGATTCTGGTTATTTCCTTTGTAGCCTTCCGCTACACCAAATTCGGTACTTATTTGAAGGCTATTGGTGCTGGTGAAAAGGGTGCTATGTTTGCAGGTATCCGTACTGACCGCATGAAATTCTTGATTTACACCTTGGCTGGTGCTATGACTGGTTTGGCAGCCTTTATCAATATTGCCAAAAACGGCTCTGCTACAGCTAATGTAGGTAATCAGCTGGAAACTCAGATTCTGATTGCTTTGGTTCTGGGCGGTATGCCTATTTCCGGCGGTGCCAAGGTTCGCTTCTCCAATATTATTGTTGGTACTCTGCTGTACTATGTACTCTACAGCGGTCTGACCATGATGGGCTTGACTACTCAGACCATGCAGTTGATTCAGGGCGTTATCTTCCTGATTTTCGTAGCTGTCTTTGCTGATCGCCAATCCCTGAAGGTAATTAAATAATCCTATCCCCCTCTCCCTTAGATTTACTATCCCTTATCCCCCATATTCATAATCGGACTTAAAAAATGAGACTATCGCCAGGTAGTCTCATTTTATTTGGCCAATATCTTCTCCTATCTAATCATACCATGTCAAAAAATACATAAGCATTTTCTTTGACTAATTTAGGTGCTATAATGACAAATAGCAAAATCTTAACCTTAGGAGATGTATTCATGAATATTTTTTTGCTTCTCGTAATTGCTATGACAATTATTATACTCTTAATGCGCCGACATATCTATATAGGCCTTTGTATGCTGGCTGGTGGTGGCTTTATCTGGCTGATGCGGTCTGGACAACCTCTGGATTTGCTAACCGCTCTACAGCAAACCATGACGATGGGACGCACCTATGATTTGGTATTTTCCCTCTATCTGGTTATGTGTCTGGAAATTGCCCTGCGTACTAGTGGCACTCTTAGCAAAATGGTAATGGCCCTGCAAAGGCTGTTTTCCAGTGCCAAGGTTACTTTGGCTATTATGCCAGGCTTTCTAGGTCTGCTTCCCTCTCTCGGGGGAGCAAGATTCTCGGCTCCTATTGTGGAGGAAGCCTGTGGCAAGCTGGAGGCTACGCCAGAGGACAAGGCGGCTATTAATTTCTGGTTCCGTCATCCCTATGAGTTTTCCAATCCTATTATTCCTGGCATGATTATGGCCTGCAGCATTGCTCAGGTGCCCTATGCTCACTTTGTGGGCCAGACTGCCTGGGTATCCCTGCTGTGCTTTGTGGTAGGCTGGCTGGTGCTCTTAACACCTCTGCCAAGGAAAAGCACTACTAAAGTAGAGATGCAAAATAAAAGCAGCAAAACCTCCGGCTCCTATCTGGATATTCTGCTGGCTATCTTTCCTATTGGCTTTACCTTTTTGGTGGTAGTTTTTGCCAATCTTAATGCATCTGTAGCTATGGGAATTACAACCCTGCTACTTTATGGCATTCTGAAAGCCCTGGGCCGTCAGGTTTCCCTAAAGGAAATGATTACTGGCTCTATTGATAAAAAAATGTTTATCAATATTCTTTGCATTCTCTATTTCATTCAGATCTTGACTGTTACCAATACTCTAACAGAGCTGGTAACAGCCTTTCAGGCAGCCCCTCTGCCTATTCCGGTAATTATTGCTGGCATTTCTCTGGTGGTGGGTATGCTTACAGGCATGAGCCAGGCTCATGTAGCTATCGTTATGCCCATTGTAGCAGCTATGCAGACCGGCAGCCTTACTCTGGCGGCTATAGCTATGGTATATGGCGTTGCAGGCCAGATGATAACCCCAACCCATGTCTGCTTTACTGTTACTACAGATTATTTCAAGGCAGATTTCTTTGCCGTATTGAAAAAAATGGTCCTAATAGAGATTATTGTGCTGACAATATTCTCTATCATAACCTATTGGGTGTATTAATTCTTTTACATGCAAATTCCCCTGTGGTGTAATCTACAATACTAAAAATTCTGATTTATCGAGGTGCATTTATTACCTAATATGGCGATATGGGAGTACCCTTTCAGGCACGCTCTCGCTACTTTTCTCGCCTAGCGGTACTAAAGCTCTCAAGAAGCAATTCGTGGCTGACGCCCCGAAAGCTCATGAATCGCTAAGTACCGAGGCGCGAAGAGTACCTGTGCAGGGTA
>CAKPYV010000009.1 GCA_934203205.1 uncultured Anaerovibrio sp.
ATTCCGTGGCATAAAAATATCCGGGCAGTATATAACTACCCGGATTATAAGGTCTAACTTTATGGGGTCACTACATCTGAGCCTGTCTTTTTATTTCCCTTTCATAAGCATTAGCTTTTGAATTAAAGGCTCTTGTGGGACATATGGAAAACGATATCTTAGATTTGCCTTTCTGCTGCCATGTCTGCACATAACCAGATGATTTCACTTCTATAGATATATCATCATTGGTCAACACATCATATTTATCCCACTCTACCCTTGTATCTTTAGCTGCATCTAAGGCACGAGCTACTAAATATTCGGCAAAATGCCCTCGCTCAATATTGCCAATAATATCAGAATAAGCCCATTGCCAAAATTCTAAAACCGAAGATATTTGTTTTCCTTTATCATCGTATATAGGCTCCAGCCCTGTTTTTCTTGTCAAATTATTATCATTACAACATACCACTATAGACACCCTTGCTCCTATCATTATTTAGCTGGAAATACCCCACTACAACAACCGTGTACTCTCTCCACCATCAAATAACTTATCAGATTACACTCATAAGTATATATTAATTCCTTGAAAGTAAGGTGACAACTTCATTTATACCATATCACTGGAGCCTTGACTGATTCATAAATGATAAAACTTACGAAAATCTGCAAGATTACGCTCAAAAAATCCTTTACCGAATTCTTTTGTCAATACATCAGACAGTAATTTGACCTTGTATGATTTTTTTGACACTGGTTTTTCTGGTGACTATCTGCATCGTTGCAATTAAGGCATAAGAAAAACCGCCAAAGCTTTGGACGGCAAGAAGCGGTTTTTCTAACTATTCTATTAAACTGTTTGGGGCAACCGTTTACTGGTGCTCCTCTCATTTTTATTATACCTTGCAATCGAATTAATTGCAAAACATCGCTGGACACCTCGTCATATTTTTTTACTTCAAACGAATGAGCTCGTACTGGCGGGTGCCCATGCCGATTTTTTCGCCGTGTTCCAGAGTTTCCTTCCAATGTACGTTAGGATTGCTATCCAACCAATGGTCGTGATGGCAATGCCAGTCTGGCTTCGCCAGATTGTCTCCCAACTGGGAATTGCGGATAGGCTCTGCCTGCTGACAAAGGTCGGCACAAGCCTGATCCAAGGCAATAGGGTCAAAGGAAGCAGCCATACCGATATTTGGCAGAATGGCAGCATCATTCTCCCCATGACAATCACAATTTGGTGAAATATCCATAATCATGTTGATATGGAAGCATGGTCTATCCTGAACTACCGCCTGAGCGTATTCTGCCATCTTCTTATCCAACAGATCACCTGCATCCCACTGCTCATTGCGGATAGCATCAAAATTGCAGGCACCTATGCAACGGCCGCAACCCTTGCAGGCATCATGGTCAATAACCGCCTTGTGGTCCACATAGGTAATAGCACCAGAGCCACACTCCTTGGCACATTTCTGACAGCCACGGCATTTGTCCGGATTCACTACCACCTTGCCGGAAGAATGCTGTTCCATCTTGCCAGCACGACTGCCACAACCCATGCCAATATTCTTAATAGCACCACCAAAGCCAGTAGTCTCATGGCCCTTGAAATGAGCCAAGCTGATAAATACATCTGCATCCATTACCGCCCGGCCAATTTTAGCTGTCTTGCAAATCTCGCCATTCTTTACAGGCACCTCCACATCATCAGTACCCTTCAAGCCATCGCCAATAATAATCTGACAACCAGTAGAAATGCTGTTAAAACCGTTAATATTAGCACACTCAATATGCTCCAAGGCATTCTTACGGCTGCCTGGATACAGGGTATTACAATCTGTCAGGAATGGCAGACCGCCCTGCTCCTTCACCAAATCTGCAATAGCCTTGGCATAATTAGGCCGCAAAAAGGATAGATTGCCCAGCTCGCCAAAATGCATCTTAATAGCTACGAACTTTTTATCAAAATCAATATTCTTGATGCCAGCTGCAATACACAGGCGCTGCAGCTTCACAGTCCAGCTGGTACCAATCTGAGTACGGAAATCTGTAAAATAAACCTTGGATTTTTCCACGAAAACTCCCCCTTGTAAATATAACACACTAAAGGTATTATAACACCTAAACCCTGCTTTAAGTCAACTAAATATCATGAAAATCCAAACAGAATTTCCTAGAGCTAAAATAGGGTGTTCCCAGCAATAGCTCTATCAAAATTTCTGATATTTCTTCCAAGCCCCAGTATAGTCATGAATCCCAAATTTATCTGGATTGAACACAGGATCCTGTCCCCGAGCCTTCTGACTTTCATAATCTTTCAAAATAGCCACAGCCTTAGGTGCCAGCAGAATAATGGCAAGAATATTAGCCCAGCCCATAAGTCCATAACCTATATCACCCAAGGCCCAGATAGCATCTGCATTGACCAGACAGCCAAAGAAGGAGGCCAGCACAAATACCACCCGTACAGCTGTCAAAGCTGTTTTGTTGCGCTTAAACAAATAACGGATATTGGTTTCTGCCTGATAGCAATAGCCTGTCAAGCTGGTGAAAACAAACATAACAATGATTATGGCCAAAGCCTTGCCACTCCAAGTGCCAAAGGTATTTATCAGGGAATACTGAGCCCATTTGATGCCTGCCTCAATATTGCCTACACTGTTTACCAGCAAGCCTCCCTGACCATCAGATACATTATAGGTGCCAGTCAGCAGTACAATCAAGGCGGTGGCTGTACCAATCAGGAGAGTGTCTACATAGATAGAGCAAGCCTGTATCAAGCCCTGCTTGGCAGGATGGGAGGTTTCCGCGGCAGATGACACTATGGCACCACAGCCCATACCAGCCTCATTGGAATATATGCCTCGCTTAACACCCCAGGACACAGCAGAGCCAATAATACCTGCAAAGAGGGGATCCAAACCAATAGCAGAGGTAACAATCATATGAAGCATGGCGGGAATCTGTTCCCAATGGCTAACAAGGATAAAAGCGGCAAAGCCCATATAAAACAAACACATAAATGGTGTCAAAAACTCTGCCAGCTTGGAAATACGACGAATACTGCCAAAGATAATAAAAGCCAAAAAAGCACAGCAAATAAAACCTACAATCACCCTATCCACAGCAAATGCTTCCTCAAAAACCAAAACCAGAGAATTTATCTGCACACCTGGCAACAGAAAGCCGGGGCCCAGAGCGGCAATAATAGCAAAAAGCTTGGCATAGGGCCTGCATTTCAAGCCATGCTCAATATAATAGGCAGGTCCTCCCATAAACACCCCGCTGGAATTGCGGATTTTGTAGGCCTGCCCCAAAACAGACTCTGTAAAGGCCGAAGCCGCCCCAATAAAGGTAATTATCCACATCCAGAAAATAGAGCCAGGTCCCCCAATAAATATAGCTGTGGCCACACCGGCAATATTCCCCATACCTACCCTTGCTCCAACAGTGGTGGCAAAGGACTGAAAGGAGGAAATTCCATGCTCGCTTTTTTTGTCACCAAAAAGCAGCCGCAGCATATCGGCAATAAGCCGTACCTGGGGAAAGCCCAGCCGCAGGGACAAATAAAAGCCTGCCCCCAGACACAGCCCTACCAGAGCCATGCTCCAAATTAAAGAATCCAATTGATTTACTACAGTGGAAAACACTTCCATAAACTCATACACCTCATAATTTTATATGTAAATTTATTAACACAATGCTGAAAAGCCAGCAAAAATTATTCTATATAATTATATATTTTTCGTCAAATCATGGAAAATAGTAAAATTCCTAATATATCCTTGTTTAACTTCTGGGAAGAAAAAGGATTGCAGGTAGGAAAAATATGCACAAAAAAAGCGGGTAGGAAAAAAGCACCTACACCGTTTTTTTGTAGTTTTCAAGGAATTTAGTTCAATGCACTGCGGACATTTGCCAAAACTCCCAGATGAACATCCATAGTAAGATTATCTACCGTTTCCTCTGATTTCTTGGTACAGCCATCTACACTGCCAGCTGCCAGCATTTTCCGCAGCATAGCCACTTCTATAGCATCCTCTGGCAGAAGATTTTGGGCATGAATACGGGAAAGAACTGCGCTGACACCCCAGCCCCACCAGTTAGAAACACCGCTGACCAGGGCAATATCTGCTACCTCCTGAGCGCAAATATTCTTTCCATGAGGTACATATTTTTCGATGGTTTCCCGCAAAGCTCCCATACCCATTTCATTGCCACCATCACCAATGGAAATAGTCACAATGCCTCTGGACTTGGCAGACTCAATCACACTGGAGGCATCCACAAACATAGGATCAATGACACAGCCCCGCATATTATGATAATGTCCATCCATAGCCTTGCCTGGCCGTTCAATAGTTATAACATGACTAGGCTTTAGAGCATCCAGCTGCTCCGCCATAAACTCCTCCACCTCATACTTAGGCAGCATCAAGGGACGACATTTGCAGCCCCTTTCCGTAAGAGCTGCATTAACAATCCAGTAGGCCTCCTCATCAGTCCAAACTGATACTGGCACCCCTACTGCTTCAAAGGCGTAGGCCAGATTAGCCGTACCAAGGGGCCCATCAGTTTCCCCCGCAAAATTGTGCAAGCCCAATCTGACAGGAAAACCTGTCAGCAGCACTACGCCGCTGGCCTGCTTCAAGGTGCTTTCCAATTTATCTATAGGGTTGATAGGAGCATTTTCCAACAAGCCTCTATGTCCAGGGTCAAAACGCATTGCTTTATCTAAATTTGTATAAAAATCCATAGAAAACACCTCACAATTTCATTCTATTTATTTATGGGCCTTTTTAGCCTCTAAAAAATCATTAACCGCATCATTTGCCATATTGGTAATAAACATATGGCCAGGAGCATGGGTTATTACCAAAGGCAAGCCTGCTTCCTCTATAACTGACTGAGGGGTAACGCCACAGCCCCAAAAAACAGGAATCTCCCCAGGATAAATATCCACAGCATCGCCATAATCTGGCTTCATCAAATCCACTATGCCCAGCTTCTCTGGTTCACCAATATTCACCGGTGCTCCATGTACATTGGGAAATCTCCCGGTAATCTCATTGGCTCTCTGGGCATTTTCCGGTGTCATAGGCCTCATGCTCACCACCAAAGGTCCATGAAAAGGCCCTGCCGGCTCCGTCATTACCTTGGTGCGGAACATAGGCACATTCCGTCCCATGGAAATGTGCCGTACATCTATGCCCTCCTTAATCAGAGCCTCCTCAAAGGAAAAACTGCAGCCAATAAGAAATACCACCATATCATCCTGCCAATACGGAGTAGCATCTGCCACTTCCTTTACCAGCTTGCCATTAGCAAAAATACGATATTTAGGAATATCTGTTAAAATATTGGCACCCTTGCCCATATCCTGCACATAGGGACTGCCATGTATAACCTCCAGCAGAGGGCAGGGCTTGGGGTTCTTGCGGGCAAATTCCTCAAAATAACCAGCATATTTCTCTGGCATAATTACCAGATTGGCCTGAGCATAGCCGTTACACATACCAGAGGTCTGTCCCGTAATCTCTCCAGAACGAATTTTCAACCAGATATCCTCCGGTTTTACCTTGCTATAATCAATCATTTTCCACCCAACCTTTCTCCTTTAGTTCAGAGGCTCTACAACTACATCATAGGCCTGACCATTTACACGCATTTGATACTTTTTAGCTTTAGGACTGTAAATGGTATATGATTTTTTCACAGTCATATCACAGATTTCCTTTGCCAGCTTTTGCCAGCTATCTACCCACTGTCGCAAAAGGCCTTGGGCTGTCTGAACTGTAACAAAGGCAAATTGGATTTTCTGTCCCGGCATAGCCTGAGCCAAAAGGGGCAAATCCACTGTGGCTACCGTTGCTATCTTGGGATATCCTCCTGTGGTCTGGTGGTCTGCCAGCATAATAATAGGCTGTCCATTAGGGGGTATCTGAATGGAGCCAAAAACAATACCATCCGTAATCAAATCCTGCTGCAGCCTTTTCTCCACTGGCCTGCCCTCCAGCCGATAACCCATGCGATCAGCATCATTGCTTATGGTATAAATCTCCTGGGCAAATTTCTCCAGTTCCTGAGAAGAAAAATATTCCTGCTGAGGGCCAAGAACAATGCGAATTGCCAAAGGCTCCTGCTGAGATAATTTTTCCTGTAAACCAGCACAAATCCCCTGAGCCTGAGGCAGGACCAACTGCCCGGCTAGCATTTTCCTGCTATCAGCCTCTGGTTTTCCCATTGGCAGTATATCTCCCGCCAGGAGCTTTCGTCCCTGCCAGCCTCCCAGCTTTAGCTTCAAATTGGTACTGCGGCTGCCCTGTACCTCTGGTACATCTATACCGCCAGCTACAGCAATATAAGCCCTCATACCCTGCTTCTGACTGACCACCTTGAGCCTTTGTCCCTGACGAACCACCAAGGCTTTATAAGGTGCAACGGCATTTCCATCCAGCTGCAGCTGAGGCACACCACCAGTAACCGCCACCAAAGCATCCTGCTGAAATTCCAGCTCCGGCCCGGCAAAGGTACTTTCCAGCACTGCTGCCATAGGTGCCCCAAAGGGATTAGTTGCAAAATCTACCTTATTGCCTACCAGCAGATTGGCCAGCAAGGCTGCTGGATAATCCATAACTCCAGAAACCTGCATACCACCAGCCTGCATCCCATAGCGGCCACTATCCTGTACAGTGGTTAATAACCCACCATTTATAACCTTGATACTCATTTTATCATCGCCTTGTATTCTGCCTGAGAGATAGGCTTAAATTTTACATACTGTCCAGCAGATAGCAGTACCGGCTTAGGCCGGTTCCCATCATATAGCTTCAAGGGAGTTCGGCCAATAATCTGCCAGCCTCCCGGTGACTCCACAGAATAAATACCTGTCTGGCCACCTGCAATTCCTACACTGCCAGCTTCGATTTTCAATCTAGGGGATACCTTCCGGGGGGTAGCTAAATGAGGATTCATACCGCCTAAATAAGGAAAACCTGCCACAAAGCCCAGCATATAAACGGGATATTCCGGCTCAGCATGCATATCTATTACCTGCTGTGGACTAAGCTGATGGTACTCTGCCACCTCCGCCAGATCCGGGCCATATTCTCCCCCATATACCACGGGAATCTCCACTACCTCCCTGCTTACTGTCTCCGCTACCTCTATATGTTCAGCCATCTGCTGCAAGGTCTGAGCCAATTCATCATAGGAGATAAGGGCAGGGTTATATTCCACCAACAGGGAGCAATAGGTAGGTACCATTTCCACAATACCTGCCAGCTTCTCCTGTTTAATGGCCTGCTGTATTTTGTCCCGTAGAGCCATTACCCGCTGGTTTATATCCAGCTCAATGGCCTGTCCAAATTCCACGGCTATGGCTCTATCTCCCAAGGTCAGCAATCGCAGGGAGATATTGGCTTTGTTCTTTTCCATAAACTCCCACCACCCTTTAGGCTAAAAAATTTTTAATGGCAATTCCCTCAGCCTGCAAGGCTGAACGAATAGTACACACCAGCTCAATGGCCTGGGCATTGTCACCGTGAACGCAAATACTGTCTGCCTGCAGGGGGATTTCCTTGCCATTAATGGAAATAACCTTCTGCTCCTTGGCCATCATTACCGCCCTGACAGCAGCCTGCTGAGCATCATGGATAACCGCCCCCGGCAGCTTTCTATTAACCAGAGAACCATCATCATTGTAGGCTCGATCAGCAAATACCTCGCTGATCACAGGCAGACCGGCTTTTTCTGCCTCTCCTAGCATGATAGAACCAGCCAGCCCCATAAGGCGGATATTGCTATCCACACTGGCTACAGACTGAGCTATAGCCTTTGCCAAAGCCTCATCCTTGGCTGCCATATTATAAAGAGCTCCATGAGGCTTCACATGCTGCAGCTGTAGTCCCTGAGCCTTCACAAAGGCCAGCAAGGCTCCCAGCTGGTATTTTACATAGGCCCCAGCCTCAGCAGGAGTAATATTCATAGGCCGACGGCCAAAGCCCATTAAATCTGGAAAGCCAGGATGAGCACCTATGGCCACACCATGCTCCCTGGCCAGGGCTACGGTTTTCTCCATAACCACCGGATCACCAGCATGATAGCCGCAGGCAATATTTACAGAGGAAACATGGGGTATTACCTGAGCATCCAGCCCAATGGTATATGCCCCAAAGCTTTCTCCTAAATCACAATTCAAATCTACACAGCCCATAATACATGCTCCTTCTCGCCCTACTATCTATATGATAAATACCCTTGCTAAATTAACTTTTTGTGAAAAACCTGCCTTGAAAAACAAAAGGGGCCATCAGCCAATAGCTTGATATAGCTACTGACCGATTGGCCCATTCCAATTAATAGATTTAGTTTGTTAGCAAGGTTACCTTGCCATATGCTTAATCCAACAGAGTTGCCTTGCCTGTATAGTCCAGATATTCCTGAATAACAGCCTTTTCAATACGGCTGAGCGTCTCTGGATCCTTGCCGCCAACCTTTTTGCCCTCAATCTCAGTGGCATGCTGACACATCTTGGAGGAAGCGGTAACAATAACCTCATCTGCATCATAGAGCTCTTCTAAGCTAAATGGACGCTCCATAACGGTAATTCCCAGTCTGCGGCAAGCCTGAATCATATGAGTCTTGGCAATACCACGCAGAATAAACTGATCATCAGGGTGACTGATAAGCATACCGTTTTTGAGAATCTGTACATTACTGTGACAGCACTCTGTAACAAAGCCATCGCGATGCAGTACACACTCATCAGCTCCCAAAAGGGTAGCTTCCTGAGTACCAGCTACTGCTGGCAGCAGATTCAAGGTCTTGGCATTGCCATGCTGGAAGCGGGTATCAGGACGAACAATCAGCTTCAGCTCCTTCTTAGGATCTCCAGCCTTGGACTGCTTAATCCATACCCAGAGCTTGCCAACCAGATCCTTGCTATAGGCATGATCTCTAGGTGCTATACCACGAGTTACCTGCCAATATACAAAATGAGTCTCACCCTCTACCTGCTTCAAAAGATCTGTCAAAAGCTTGCCCAGCTCCTCTTTCTCCATAGGCACCTTTATATCAAAGTAGTTGGCACTGGTATAGAAGCGATCCAGATGATCCTCCAGCAGATAAACTACATGGTTGCCACCAATAGTTGCATCATAAACACCATCGCCAAAGAAATGTGAGCGGTCATTAAATGGAATCATTACCTCATCAGGGGTACCAATCTTTCCATCATAGTAAGCTAATTCTTTAAACATATAATCACCTCATAACCAAACTTCTAAGGCATATCTGTTTTTCACAGTTATTACCCCATGCTAACGGGTGCTAAGGCTCCCTCCTCTTAGGAGGGAGTTAAGCACCCGTAAGGCTCTGGATTTATTCGACTAAATCCAGTGGGAGTCTAAAGCTCCCACTGAATAAGTCTCATTTTACTATAGCAGAGACCTGGGAATTTTACTACATTTTTTTGGTATAACAAACATGTATACAATGTACTATTATCATGCATAGTGTATACTAGCGGTAATTCTTTTCCCATACATGCTGGGTGTGCAGCAGCTCCTCTGCCTTTTCACTCAGAGGCTTTTCCAAGAAATCCTTATACAGCTTCTGTACCTGTGGATTCTCGTGGGAACGGCGCAATTTCCGCTTCTTGTCCAGATTATAAAGGCGCTGGCCTCGCTGAGGTGCCCACTCGCAACCCTCGTGAATTGGCTGTCCGCCACCGCCTACACAGCCTCCTGGGCAGGCCATAACCTCCACGAAGTCATAATGAGCCTCCCCTCTTTTGATTCGCTTAATAACCCTTTCTGCATTTTTCAAGCCGCTAACCACACAGGTTTTCAGGGTTCTGCCAGCAATATCAAAATCTGCTGTGCGAATACCGCCTAAATTAATGGCATTATCCCGTCCCTCAGTGCGGGTATCCCGCACCTTCTGGAAGGCATCCTCTGGCGCCTCCTCCCCGGTTACTACCTTGTAGGCAGTTCGCAGAGCCGCTTCCATAACACCGCCAGTAACACCAAAGAGGGCACCAGCACCAGTACCATCACCAATTGGTGAATCAAATGGCATTTCCTGCAGGCCACGAGGATCTATATGCTCTGCTCGCAGCAGGCGCACCATTTCTCTGGTGGTCAGCACATAATCCACATCCTGATAGCCGCTGGCCTTCATGGAAGCCAAGGCTGCCTCTCTCTTCTTGGAAACACATGGCATAATGGAAATGGAGCAGATATTTTCCGGTGCTACCCCGGTTTTTTTTGCAAAATAGGTCTTGACCAAAGCACCAAAAATCTGCTGAGGACTCTTGGTGGTAGACAGATTTAACAGCATTTCAGGATGGTTCATAGTCAAATAGGAAACCCAGCCTGGACAGCAGGAGGTAAACATTGGCATCTTCTTGTTATCAGACAAGCGCTCCAGCAGCTCATTTCCTTCCTCCATAATGGTTACATCTGCCGCAAAAACTGTATCCAGCACATAGTCAAAGCCCATGCGCTTCAGGGCTGCCACCAAACGCCCCTCAGTATCAATGCCTGGCTCCATATCCTTACGCTCCAGCCATGCTGTGCGGACAGCAGGGGCTATCTGCACCACAGTAACCTTGGTAGGATCTGCCAAAATATCATATATCTCTGGCAAATCATTTCTTTCCTTCAAGGCACCAGTAGGACAATGGGTGATACACTGACCACAAAGGGTACATTTGGTATTGGAAATAGGCATATTATCCACAGTGCTGATATTGGTATAGGCACCGGTATTCTGTACATCCCAAATATCACAGCCCTGTACCTTGCTGCAAATCTGGAGACAGCGCATACACTTTATGCACTTCTTGGAATCCCGAATCAAAGGAAAATCCTTGTCCCAAGCCTGCTCTGTTATATGGCGCTCAAAGGGCAGATCATAAATGCCCAAATGGCCAGCCAAGGTCTGCAAAGGACAGTTACCAGAACGAACGCAGGTAGCACAGAGGCAGTCATGCTGAGAAAGAATCAGCTCCACATTGGACTTGCGGACACTTCTTACCTTGGCGGAGTTGGTAAAGATAACCATACCATCGCTTACGGCAGTAGAGCAGGCTGTTACCAGCTTGTTCTTGCCCTGAATCTCCACCACGCAAACTTTGCAGGCGGAAATTTCATTGATCCCCTTTAGGTAGCAGAGATGTGGTATATAGATACCCAGTTTCTTAGCTGCTTCCAATATGGTTGTACCTTCCTCTACAGAGAGATCTATATTATCAATTTTTACGTTTACCATCTAAGTCTGCGGCCTCCCTTCAGGGCAGAGAATCCAAATTTATCACACCGCAGGCAGCGGCCAGCCTCCTGACAGGCCTCCTGCTCGCTCATGCAGATTTCCATTGGCTGGAAATTATTCTTGCGGGCGCCAACTTCCTTTTCAGCCAGCTGTACCTTGCCACAAGGCAGTTTTTCTGCCAAATCCGGCTCTGGAATCTGAACATCACAGGAAATACTATGCCTATAGCCCAGATATTCATCAATATTAGCCGCAGCTACCTTGCCAGCAGCAATAGCCTTGATAACAGTTGCCGGGCCTGTAGCACAGTCACCGCCGGCAAAAATACCATCAGCATTTTCTACCTCGCCAGTCATAGCGGCTGCAATTGCCCCTCGCTTCAAGCTGATACCGGCATCCTCAAAAGCCTTGCTGTCAATGCCCTGACCGATGGCCACCACAATGACATCACATGGTATCCGCAGCAATGGCACCTCAGCATGAATAGGCCGTGCTCTGCCCCAGGCATCAATAGGGCCAATAATCTGTGGCTCTACCCAGAGAGCCACTACCTTGCCATTTTCATCGGCCTCAATATGATGTGGAGACTTCAAGCCATACAGCTCTGCTCCCTCAGCAATAGCACCCTCAATTTCCTCTGGCAGGGCTGTCATATCCTCCTGACGGCGTCTATAGGCAATGCCTACCTTCTTAGCCCCCAGACGGATAGCTGAGCGGGTACAGTCCATAGCTACATTACCGCCGCCAATAACCACTACTTCCTTACCCTTGAAATCAGGCATATCGTCGTCACCAATGCGCTTCAACAGCTCCACAGCAGAGATAACACCCTGGGCATTCTCCCCTTCAATGCCTATTTTCTTATCGGTATGGGCACCAATGGCAATATAAACAGCATCGTATTCCTTGTTGAGGCTCTCAAGAGTAATTTCTCCCTCTTCCTCACCAATTCTGGTATTCAAATGCACCTCTACACCGGTGCTGAGAATTACCTCCAAATCCTCATCCAAACGCTCACGAGGGAAGCGGTAATTTGGAATACCATAGCGCAGCATACCGCCCAGCTTCTTCTTCTCCTCAAAAACAACAGCATGATGGCCCATTAATTCCAGATAATAGGCTGCGGAAAGACCAGAAGGACCGCCACCGATAATAGCCACCTTCTTGCCAGTGCTGGCACATTTCTCTGGTATTGGCACTGTATTGGCATGAGCATGCTCCACGGCCATCAGCTTCAAGCCACGAATATTGATGGATACATCCACCATACTACGGCGGCAGCGAGCCTCACAAGGGTGCTCACAAATCATAGCACAGGCTGTAGGGAAAGGATTGTCCTTGCGAATCAGCCGTACTGCATCGGCATAACGTTTCTCTCCTACCAGAGCCACATAGCCAGGAATATCTACCTGGGCAGGGCACAAAGCCACACAAGGAATGGCATGCTGGGCATGAACAGAGCAGCAGCCCTCCTTTACATGATGCTCATAATCCTCACGGAAGCCGTCAAAACCTGCTACCAGCATATGAGCCGCCTCATAGCCAATGGCACAGTCAGCGCTGGCCTCAATATTCTTGGCTGTCTTTTCAATCAAAGCCAAGGTTTTCATGGTAGCCTTGCCATTAAGCACATCCTCCAGCAAATGCTGCAGCTGCAACAGTCCTACCCGGCAAGGTACGCATTTGCCACAGGTCTGAGCCTGACAAACCTTCAAAAATGACAGCTGTAAATCCACTGGACACAGTCCCGGTGGTGAAGCAATAATATGGCGCTCCAAATCCTTGTACAGCTTCTCAACGGTCAGCTGGACTCTATCAGGAGTCTCGACTTTTAATCTGCTCATACTCTTCTCTCCAGTACACAACATACCTAGCAATTTTGCTAAAAACACATATTTACTATTACAAAACTGTAATATATTCTTTTTCAATTATATACATTTTCTCATAATAGGTCAATGTACCATTTACATTATACAACAAAAAAGCTCCCACAAAATCCTGTGAGAGCCTAAATTTCAATGGTGCCGAAGGCCGGACTCGAACCGGCACGTAGGGTAACTACGCTTGATTTTGAGTCAAGTGCGTCTGCCAATTCCGCCACTTCGGCAACTGTTGTTTTTGTTGACCTCTTGTGTCAAACAACAATCATATATTAGCACATAGAAATGATGCTGTCAACAAAAATTTTAGATTTTTTAGATTTTTTTATTCGTAACGCTCATCAATTACCCGCTTGGTCTTTTTCATGCTTCTAGGCAGCAAGCCAATTTCTACTACCTTTACCAGCGGCGTAAAGCCTATGCGGCTCTTGACCTTGGTGGCAACTCTGCGGGCCATATCCAAAAAGTCCACTGTACCATTGGTTTCCACATAGATACGCATGGTGTCCTTGCCATCCAAATGAGAAATACGAATCTGATACTCGCTGGACAGCTCTGGGAATTCCTGCAATATTTCCTCAATCTGCTTAGGGAAGACATTTACACCCTTAATCTTAATCATATCATCAGTACGTCCGCCAATTACGTCCAGCCGGGGATATTTGCTGCCACATGGACATTCTCCAGGAATAATGCGAGAAATATCATGTGTTCTATAGCGAATCAGAGGGGCACCCTCCTTCACCAGAGTGGTAATCACAATTTCGCCCCATTCTCCATCAGGCAGCGGCTGCAAGGTTTCAGGATCTATAATCTCAATGTACACATAATCATCCCAATAATGGATGCCCTTATCGTATTTACAGCTGATGCCAATGCCAGGGCCATAGATTTCCGTCAAGCCATAAATATCATACAGCTCAATGCCCAGCTCCGTGGAAATACGATCCCGCATTTTCTGTCCCCAGCGCTCAGAACCAATGATACCCTTGCGGAGATACAGCTTATCTGCCACACCCCGCTTCTGGATTTCCTCTGCCAACAGCAAAGCGTAAGAAGATGTAGCACAGAGAACACTGCTCTTCATATCATGCATCATCTGCAGCTGCTTGTCCGTATTACCTGGCCCCATAGGCACAGTCATAGCCCCCAGCTTCTCAGCACCAGCCTGAAAGCCAATACCGGCAGTCCACAGGCCGTAGCCAGCTGTAATCTGGACTCTATCCTTGTTGGTAACGCCTGCCATAGCATAGCAGCGGGCAAACATGGCAGCCCAGTCATCTACATCCTTCTGGGTATAAGGAATAATAACTGGCAAGCCTGTAGTACCAGAGGAGGAATGTATTCTTACCACCTCTTCCTCTGGCACTGTCATTAAGCCCAAAGGATAAGCATCCCGCAAGTCATTCTTTTCGGAGAAGGGCAGCTTGCGAAAATCCTCTGCGGTAGCAATGCTTTCAATACCTGCCTCCTCCAGCTTTTTGCCATAGAAGCTCTCTGCCTTAACCAAGGCGTGAATACGATTGTTTACTAAATTGATTTGTTCCTGTGAAATCTCCATCTCGTATTTACCTTTCCTTAATTGATATATACTTAGCCCAGGATTATTTTAAATTAGCTGCATAATCCAAAGCGCTAAAGTTAAGCTGATGAAATTTGGGTGGCACTCTGTCAATCACAGCCTGTCGAATATCCTCTACAGACAAGCCCAGCTCCCCACTGGCGGCAGCAGCCCCCAGCAGCAGCAGATTGACAATCTTGGCAGAGCCCAGCTCCCGGCAAGCCTTATCCGTATCCACCACCATAAGTCTGTCCACTACAGAGCGGAGATAGGTTACCATTTCCTCCCCGTTATAGTTGGAGCCAGCCAAGGCAGCGGTAACAGGCATTACAGCCCGCTTGCTTACCACCACCAGGCCTCCCTGCCGCAGATAAGGCAGCATGCGCACAGTTTCTCCCGGCTCAAAGCCCAGAATAATATCTGCCGTCCCCTTGGCAATCATAGGGCATGCTGCATCCTCACCGATGCGGATATGACTGAATACAGAGCCTCCCCGCTGAGCCATGCCTATGGTTTCGGCACTTTTCACCGGCAGTCCCTGAGCCATAGCAGCAGCAGAAATCAGCTTGGAGGCCAAAATCGTGCCCTGACCTCCTACACCGCACAATACAATATTCTTACTCATATCAGCATCCTCCTATGGCCTCAAAGGGGCAAATCTGACTACACAGACCACAGCCAGTGCAAAGGCTTTCGTCAATGGTTACCTGACCATCCCGAATAATCAAGCCAGGACAGCCTATTTCTCTAATACATTTGCGACAGCCTACACATTTGTCTCTGTCAACAGCCATTTTCCCCTCTGGCTTGGTAATGGCTATACATGGGTATTTAAAGATAATAGCCTTCACTCCGGGCAGACCGGCCATTTTCCGAACCACCTCAATGGATTTAGCCAAATCAAGAGGATTCACAGTTTCCACCGCAGTAACACCGATGCCCTGCAGCACCGCCTCAATATTAACCTTGGCTACCACCTCTCCCATCATGGTGTGACCAGTGCCGGGATGAGGCTGGTGGCCTGTCATGGCAGTGGTGGAATTATCCAGAACCACCAGTGTCATTTCCGCCTGATTGTACACCGCATTAACCACCCCAGGAATGGCAGCTGCAAAGAAGGTAGAATCTCCCACAAAGGCAAAACAGCTGGTGTCCGGCTCAATATGGCCTACACCCTGAGCAATCCCTAGGCCAGCTCCCATACACAGGCAGGTATCTACCATATCAAGAGGCATAGCATTGCCCATGGTATAGCAGCCAATATCCCCACAGAAAATAGTCTTACGGCCCTGCATAGCCTTCTTTACAGCATAGAAAGAGGCACGATGTGGACAGCCTGCGCAAAGCACTGGCGGACGTACCGGCAGTTCTGGCACAGGAACAGCCTGAGCCTTCTCTCCCTGCTCTGGCAGTTGACGGCCCATAAAGGCAGCAATATCAGCCAAAACGCTGTCTCTGGTATTTTCACCAGAATTTTTCACATGATGGGACAGCTTGCCCAAAATCTTTACTGGCAGATGGTATTTGCCTGCAATATATATCAGTTCCCGCTCAATAACCGGATCCAGTTCCTCTATACAGAGAACCTCCTCCAAGCCTGTCAGGAACTCCACAGCCAACTGCTCTGGAAATGGATGCGGGGTAGATACCTTCAGCTCCCGCAACTGGCCCAGATTAGCCATAGCCTCTGTTACATAGGTATAATTAAAGCCACCGGTGGCAATACCTTTCTTTAGCTCCTTGCAGCTATCCTCAGCAGGAAGCAGCAGATTTCTCTTATACTGGGAAAAAACCTTGGCCAGCTCCTCATTTCTGGCTTCAATATTGATATGGGCCTGATAGCTTAGCTTGGGGAAGATTACCCATCTCTTGGTATCCTTCACAAAGCCCTCTGGCTCTACGTTTTTATATTCCTCTACATCCTTAACCTGAATGGAGGCATAGCCATGAGAAACTCTGGTGGTACTGCGGAAGAACACCGGCGTACCATATTTCTCTGAATACTCAAAGGCCTCCTGCACCATATCATAGGCTTCCTGCACTGTAGATGGATCAAAGCAGGGCAGCTTGGAAAATCTGGCAAAATGTCTGGTATCCTGCTCCGTCTGAGAGGAAATTGGCCCTGGATCATCTGCCACCAGAATAACCATGCCTCCCTTGACACCAATATATTCCAAGCTCATGAGAGGATCTGCTGCCACATTCAAGCCTACTTGCTTCATGGTAACCATAGTTCTGGCTCCTGTATAGGCTGCTCCGGCACCTACCTCCATGGCGGATTTTTCATTTACAGACCATTCCACATAGGTATTTTCCTGTCTGTTTTTGGCTACTGTTTCCAAAACCTCTGTAGAGGGTGTACCTGGATAGCCAGCTACCAGCCTTACCCCTGCCGCCAAGGCTCCCAGAGCAATAGCCTGATTGCCCATCAAAAATTCCTGATGCATTGTCTCTCCCCTATTCTTTAAATATAATACAACTACTTCTTTTTGCTAATCCCAATGGTCAGCTGATTTAACATGGGCCATCTCTCCCCCAGCTGCCGCATGGCAACAGCTGCCGCCATGGTCAGAGCCACCACTGCCAAATAGAATAGCAGGGCAATTGGTGCCGTCATAATTCTGCCTGTGCCAGCCAAGGCCAAACCTAGATATGTAATAGCCACAGGATGGGCCAGATAAACAAAATAGGAATGTTTGCCCAAAGCTGACAAAATAGGCCGCAGCCCCTCTGGCAAGCGCCAGATAGTAAAGATGGCAAAGAAAAACAGACTAGCCCCCAAGGTATAAAAAATACCTGCTGGACACAGCTGCTGGGCGGTATTAATGCCCTCCAAAGGGGTATATCCCTTGGTAAAAATCAGCCAGTAATAATAACCTAGCAAACCGGCAAAGGTCAGCCAGAAGAAGCCTATAATCCTGCCACGACATTCTGTCAGGAAGTTCATAAACCAGTTAATATTCACTGCCAAATAGCCTCCCAGGACAAAAATAAAGATATAATGCATTACCCAATAATTCAAGCGATAATCTATCAGGGAGCGCAGGAAGAAATTTTCCACCCCGGCAGAATTCAGCATAAAGCAGGACCAATAGTCAAAGGCTATCTGAAATACCAGCAGTCCCCCCAAAGCCAGCCAGGTCATACGACGTATCAGCCATACCCATATAGGCATCATGAGATAAAACCACAGTAAAATTACCATAAAATACAGCTGATAGCCTGCGGTGCCAAAAAACATACTAAATGCTATATAAAAGGGACTTAATACACTGGTATCCCCCCATAGAACAGCGTAATGAACCAGATAAAACAAGGACCAGATAACATAAGGCACCAGCACTGTTTTCATTCTTCGCCGGAGAAAGGTTTTATAATCAAAGGGTTTGCTCATATCCAGATTGTAAAACATACCAAAGGCAGAAATAAAAAAGAAAATTGGTACGCTGAATCTGGTAACCACCTCAAATAAAGCCACAAGATGCATATTGGCTGCCGCATTGGCAAGATACTGGGAACCGGTATGAATACCTACCACACCCAGCATGGAAATACCTCGAATGTATTCTATAGCCGGCAATCGGGGTTTCTTATTTGTCAAAATATCATCTCCCAAACAGATTTATTCACTATTATAGCACAATATTCCAGCCCTGACACACATTTGTCAAAATAAGTAAAAAACAGGTACTTTCCTATAAACAAAAAAGCCATCCAGAATCAGCTGAATGGCTTTGGGGTTCCCAAATGGTCGGAACGACGGGATTTGAACCCACGACCTCTTCCACCCCAAGGAAGCGCGCTACCAAACTGCGCTACGTCCCGAACATTTCATATGTTACTACATTTCCTGCCTGTTGTAAAGAGATTTTTACTCAGCGATTCTCCTCCAGGCGCATCAACATAAAGCAAAAATCTGACAGACGATTCAAGAAGATACGATCTTCATCTGGCACAACCTCATTCCTGGCCAAATCCCACATGACACGCTCAGCACGGCGGGCTACGGTTCTAGCCAAATCCAGACAAGCGCCACCCTTAGTTTCTCCTGGAATCAGGAATTCGTGGGTTGGATGAATCTGATCCTCGATTTTATCAATCATCTTCTCCAGATAAACTACATGGTCATGGGTAATCTGTGGCTCATAGTTGTTGATGCTGGCAAAATCAGTCATCAACAGACCGTTCAACTTCTGAATCTTGAGGATACACTCCTTTACCTCCTCATTCTGACAGAAAGCTCTAGCCATGCCCAAAGCAGAACCAAATTCATCCAAAGCACCATAGGCCTTGACACGCCATGAATTCTTGGCAATACGCTGACCTGTGAACAGGTCGGTCATGCCCTTATCGCCTCTAGCAGTATATAAGCTCATTACACTTCCCCCTTTTTTACCCCATTAACAGCCTGTCCTCTGTGCAAGGCCATTATGGACATCCTTTTACTTTACCTGATACAGACCCTTAGTCAAAAATCTCTGCGGCATTGAAGAAAATAGAAATTTCCCGCTTAGCATTCTCTGGTGAATCAGAGGCATGGACGGCATTACGACTGCCGCTGGCTGCATACAGCTTGCGGATAGTCCCCTCAGCAGCCTGGGCTGGATTGGTTTTGCCATTGATAGATCTGACATTGGCAATGGCCCCTTCACCCTGCAGCACCATAGCAACAATTGGCCCAGAGGTCATGAAGCCCATCAGATCATCGTAATAATCACGGCCGATATGCTCCTCATAATGCTTGGAGGCCAGCTTCTCATCCATTTTCAGCATTTTCATAGCCAAAATCTCCAAGCCCTTTTCCTCATAGATTTTGATGATGTCACCAATATGCTTTGCTCTTACAGCATCGGGCTTAATCAGCACCAAAGTTTTTTCCATTTCATTAACCTCTCTTTTTGACCTTGCAGAGGATATTTTATCCCTCTGCCTCTGTCCTGTATTTGTATAATTCTACACAAAAAATAAAATTCCTGCTTTTCAGCAAAAAATCATACAACAAATTTATCGGTCAGCCTTTTCCTTGGCAGCATATTCCGCCAGCTCCTTGGCATAAATCTGGCCCAAGCGATAATAGTTCTCTGTAGAAGCCTTTAATGCCTCCAGCTCATCCTCCCGCAGCTCCCGGATAATTTTGGCAGGATTGCCATAAACCAGACAGCCGGAAGGGATTTTTTTGTGCTGAGCAATAAAGGTATCAGCACCAATAACACAGTTATCACCAATCTCAGAATAACCTATCAAAACACTGCCCATGCCAATCAGACAATTACTGCCTACCTTGCTGCAATGAACCACTGCATTATGACCAATGGTTACATGATCCCCAATAATGGTTGGTGCGTCACTCATGGTATGAATTGTAGCATTATCCTGCACATTAGTATGCTTGCCAATAACCACGCTATTTACATCACCACGCACTACAGAGCCAAACCAAATATTGGTACCAGCCCCCACCTTTACATCTCCCACTACGGAAGCAGTTGGCGCAATAAACGCATCCTCAGCCACATCGGGCATCTGGCCTTTATATGGAAAAACAGCCATCTTTATTCACCCCTTAGCAAATTTCCTAAATCTGCTATTCCAATACAGATTTATATTCTACTCACGTACATTTTCGACAAAAATTTCCTAAATCCTGCTTTTTGAACAAAATTTATTTTTTCTAGGCAAAAATTTACCTTAAAGACCTATTATTTATTTCCCCCAGCCAGGCTCTGCAAAGCTTGGTTCTTTCCTGTTCCAGCCATTGGCCCACAGCCGGCCCCTTGATGCCCTCCGGAGCCTCCCTGCCTGTAATGGCTTTAAGCCTGTCAATTCCCTCTTGAGCATAAAGGAGATACGGTGGCAGGCTATGATGGTCTGCCTCTATAATAATCTTAAAATCCTCCACAGGCAATTCCTGACTAATGGCATCCATAGACATGAGAAGCTGGCTGATTTTCCCTGGCTTGCTTAGGAGAGGTGCCCGCATATGCTGGGTAATAACATATTTAGCAGCCTTCAGCCAGCGGTTAGGCAAGGTCATACGGCTATTCCAATGGGACAATACCTTTAGTCCCTTCACCTCATGACCATAATGATGAGGCAGCATTTCCGCCAGTGTTTCCCCCTTGCCCAAATCATGACAAAGAGCGCAAAATCTGGTCACAATATTAGTTGTTCTCTCTGCTGCCTTGGCCAAAATCAACATGGAATGTTCAAAGGCATCCCCCTCGGGATGATATTCCACAGGCTGGACCTGGCCAATCAGGGCATATATCTCCGGATGCACCGCCTCTAATATACCAGCATCATTCAGCAGGCGAAAATAGGCAGTAGGCTTAGGGTAGCCCAAAGCCCTTCTCAGCTCCCCAAAAATCCGCTCACTAGGCTCCTGCAGCAGTTCCTTTTCACAGGCTTTCATGTACTGCAACAGCCTTGGTGTAGGCACAAAGCCCAATTTGGCATTAAACCGGGCAGCTCTAAGGGCTCTAACCGGATCCTCACAAAAATGCTCTGATACGGGCTGCAAAATTCCCTCCCGGATATCCGACTGCCCATGATAGGGGTCCACCAGCTCCTTAGTCAATACATCCATAGCCATGCTGTTAACAGTCAGATCCCGCCGATACAAATCCTCTTGAATGGTTATATCTGAGCTGCTTTCAGCCACAAAGCCATGATAGCCGGTACCATTTTTTCGCTCCCGCCGAGCCAAAGCCACCTCCCGATGCTCATTATCTATCTTTACCATAAACACCGGAAAGGCATTGCCCACCAGCCAGCTATTAGGAAAAGCCTGCTGAAACTGCTGCTGGTTAAGACCTGTAATAACATAATCCTTATCGTGAGGATTCCGCCCCATAATATGGTCCCGTACCCAGCCCCCAACAATATAAGCCCGGCCTCCTGCTCTTGCTACCGCCTGGCCAAATTCCTGCTCCGTCATTTTTTCACCTTCTATCATCCGTCTTTCCTTCCTTTTTAGCTTTTTCTTACAAAAGATATTGTACCTGTATACCTTAAATTTTTCAATAAAAAAGAGATTGAAACCTTTATGCTAGTTCCAATCTCTCAAATATTACTTTATTTTATGGCTACAGCCCCATGGCTGTCAATATCAAAAACATGATAGCAGGCTTCTACCTTGTTAGCCTTAAAAGCCTGACACATAGCCTCTCCTACAGCCTCTGGCTTGTCCAATGTAAAGGCAATCAGGCAAGGACCAGCACCGCTCATGCTGGCTCCCAGAGCGCCAGCAGATTTAGCAGCCTTGAATACATCATACATACCAGGAATCAGCTTGGCTCTATATGGCTGATGCAGGGCATCATCAAAAACACTGCGCAAAAAGCTCTTATTTCCCTTGCACAGAGCTGCCGTCAGCATAGCCGCCCGGCCAATATTAAACACAGCATCCTGCATAGACACCTCTGTTGGCAATACGGCTCTAGCGGCCTTGGTAGGCAGGAAGAAATCCGGCACCGCCACCACCAGCTTAATATTCAGTCTTGGCATCAGGGAAAAACACTCAGGCCTGCCATTGCGGACAATGCTTACGGTAAAACCGCCAAAAATAGCCGGTGCCACATTATCTGGATGGCCCTCAATATCCGTAGCCATCTGCAGCAAATCTCTCCGGGAAAATGGATTGCCCAGGTATTCATTAGCTGCCTTCAAGCCCCCTACAATAGCGGTAGCACTGCTGCCCAAGCCTCTGGACAAAGGCACATCATTATGCATCCGAATCATGGCACCCTGATATTCCTTATCCTTGCCAGCCTTAGCTAATAGCTTTTGGATGGAACGCCACACAATATTTCTCTCATCGGTAGGAATATTGCCTGCTCCATCACCGCTAACCTCTATAACCAGCTTTTTCTCTGACAGCAGCTTTAGCTCCAGTTCATTATATATAGTACAGGCTACCCCCAAACAGTCAAAGCCAGGGCCACAGTTGGCAGAGGTGCCAGGCACCCGTACCTTAACCCATCTATCCTTTTGACTGTCTGCCTCTGCAGCCTGACTGCCTTCCTTGTAATCTTCCATTGTGAATCCCCCTGAGCTTAGTCCTGCTCAACTCTGATAATGCTCCTAATGCTGTTCACCACACCCAGGCCATTGAGAATATCAGCAGCCATCTGGAGATGCTTGTGCTGAACCACATGGGTAACAGCTACAATCTCGGCATGATTTTCCACCTTGCGAGTCTGAATTACAGATTTCAGGCTGACACCGCTTTCACCAAAGGCGGTGGCAATCCGTCCCAATACACCTGGCTCATCATCTACATGAAGCCGTACATAATATGATGATTCGGTTTCCTCCAGAGGGCAGAATTTGCGATGATTGTAGCAGGTACAGCCCACCATAGAATGGGTACCGCTAACCAGATTTCTGGTTTCGCTGACAATATCCGCTGTAACAGCAGAAGCTGTGGGCAGAGAGCCTGCTCCCCGACCATAGAACATGGCATCACCAATAGCATTGCCTCGAATGAAAATAGCATTGAAAACATCATTTACAGATGCCAGTGGATGGGTTTTGGACAGGAATACAGGATGAACTCTTACGTTAACACCCTTATCACCGTAATCCTTGGCTACAGCCAGCAGCTTAATAACATAGCCCAATTCCTTGGCATAGTTAATATCAGCTGGTTCAATATGGGTAATACCCTCTACAGATACCTCATCCAGACTAACTCTGCTGTTAAAGGCAATAGAGCCTAAGATAGCAGCCTTTCTAGCTGCATCCAGTCCCTCTACATCAGCAGCAGGATTTGCTTCCGCATAGCCCTTCTCCTGTGCTTCCTTCAAAACAGCAGCATAATCAGAGCCCTTTTCCGTCATCTGAGTAAGCATATAATTGGTAGTACCATTAACAATGCCCATAATCTCAGTGATTCGATTGCCTGTGAGACATTCCTTCAAAGGAGTAATAATCGGAATACCGCCGCCTACACTGGCCTCAAAGCGGAAGTCCACTCCCTTGGCCTCAGCCATATCCAGCAGCTCGTGCCCCATCTGAGCAACTACATCCTTGTTGGCTGTAACTACATGCTTGCCATTCTTCATGGCCTCCATCATGTATTCAAAAGCAGGATGCAAGCCACCCATCAGCTCCACTACAATATCAATCTCAGGGTCATTGACAATTTCCTGAGCGTTGTCTGTCAGCTCCACATCCTCCAAATAAGGACGCTTTTTGCTAACATCACGCACCAGTACCTTCTTGACAACCACAGCTGCGCCAGACTTCTTGGCAATATCAGCACCATTCTCCTTGAGAACTCTCACTACACCAGTACCTACAGTACCAGATCCTAACAGACCAATCTTAATCACTTTGGACATATATTATACCTTCTCCTCTCAGGACGCTCCTGTATGGCTGCTTACTGCGCCGCCTGTCCCAGAACCTCCATGCGTTTCACACCATCTACCATTCTCAACTTGTCCAGCAGGGCCTCCAAATCCACAGACATATTGGCTGTTTCGATGGATACGGTAGCATTGGCCACACCCTGCAGAGGAATACCCTGATTAATGGTCAATACACTGCCGGAATCTGCTGAAATGGTATTCAGCACACTGGACAGAACTCCCTTTTTGTGTTCTAACAGGAAGGTCAGAGTAACAATTTTGTTCTGACTTGCCTCATAGAAAGGGAATACATAGTCCTTATATTTATAATATGCACTGCGGCTCAGCTCCATCTTTTCCACAGCCTCATTGATGGTTCTGGCATCGCCGCGCTTTAGCATTTCCTTTACCCTAATGGTTTTTTTGATAGCCTCTGGCAGTATTTCCTCCCTAACCAGAAAATAGCCATTTTTTTCTGTTTTTGACATCATTAAGTTCAACCTCCGTACACCCTATAAAGATGTTTTTCTACATACAATGGATATTATAGCAGAGGTAAAAAGGATTGACAATAGTATGAGAGGACATTTGTATATTTTTTTGATATAGCCTAAAAAAATCATAGGCAGAATAACCAATATCACCACAAAACATTTTTGTGATTATATGGTCATTCTGCCTACAAAATCAAGCAAAAATAGAACAGCCTCCCGGCTTACTGAATCTGATAGTCAATATGTACATTGCCACGGAAATCTATGGTACCAGGAGCCACAGGGGTTGGAACTGCATTGCCGTCAGCCTTCATCAGATGGGCACCAGCCAATTCAAAACGGCCCATATGGAATTCCTGCTCTTTTACCATCCGTACACCAATGATTTTTACGCCCAAAGTGGAAGCAATTACATCTGCCTTGCTTCTGGCATCCAGCACAGCCCGGCGGAGAGCTTCATTTCTAGCTGCCTTTTCATCCTTCAGGCCATAGCTTACATCAGATACCTGAGTAGCCCCATTGGCCATAGCTGCATCTAATACTTCTCCCAGCTTGTTAATATCATTAACAACTACCCGGAAGGTATTCTCCGCAGTATAGCCCACTATTTTGCTATACTCCTTGCGATCATAGACAGGACTCAGTCTATAGCTGCTCTGAATGTCCTTGCTATAGATACCCTGACGGCTGAGAGCTGCTGACAGCTGGGCAGCCTTCTGGGCGTTTTCTGCCTGAGCCAGCTGTACTGTCTTAGCGGTATTCTCCACCGTAAACTCCACCGAAGCCTGATCCGGAGCTACTGTATAGGCCCCTGTACCCTCTACAGCAACTACAGCAGGCTCTGCTGCCATAGCTACCCCATTGATAGCCAGACACATAGCCAGCACCGTCAAAATCATAAGTATTTTCTTCTGCATAATACTTCCTCCCCTAATCAAATTAATATTACTGTAAACAATATAACCTGCCAACCTGAAAATCATCTGACAAAAAGATTAGAATTTGATTAGAATATTCTCACCTTAGCCAAAAAGACTGAGCTGGTCGCTTTCCTCCATGCCAGCAAGACAACCATGATTCCGCAGGGCTTCCACAGAGGTTTTGGTTATGCCTGTGCGCTTTTTCATATTTTCCACTGAGGAATATTCCCCATTTTCCCGTTCCTCCTCCAGAGAATGAGCATCCACGCTGCCCAAGCCTCCTAGAGCTGTAAAAGGCGGCAAAATAGCATTTTCCTCTGGCAGCATGGTAAATCTATCTGCCTTGGAGCGATACAAATCCACCTTCAGACAGGTAAAGCCCCGGATATACATTTCCCAGGCCAGCTGCAGAACCACATAAAGCTCCTCCTCCTTGGCCTCCCGCTTATCCTTGGCTTCCAGCTCCGCCATTTTTTCCTCCACCGCCTTTTGCCCCAGGGAGATAATATCTGCATCAAAGGCTGCTGCACGAATGGAGAAATAGGCAGCGTAATAAGCCAGAGGATAGTGAACCTTACAGAAGGCTATGCGATAGGCCATCATAACATAGGCGGTAGCATGAGCCCGCGGGAACATATACTTAATCTTCTGACAGGATTCTATATACCACTCAGGAATTTTCTTTTCCCGCAGCATTTCCACCTGATCCTCAGGAATCCCCTTGCCCTTTCTTACCCGCTCCATAATCTTAAAGGAAGCCAGTGGATCTACACCGCTGTGCATGAGATAAATCATAATATCATCACGGGCTGAAATTGCATTTTGCAGGGTACAGGTGCCTGCCTTGATTAAATCCTGAGCATTGCCCAGCCATACATCCGTACCATGAGAGAAGCCGGATATCCGCACCAAATCACTGAAACATTTAGGATTGGTATCATCAATCATCTGGCGGGTAAAATTGGTTCTAAACTCTGGAATACCATAGGTGCCGGAATTAGCTCCCAGCAATTCTGGCGTTACTCCCAGAGCTGTAGTAGAATTAAAAATACTCAAAGTAGCGGGATCATCAAAAGGAATGGTCTTTGGGTCCCGATGTGTCAAATCCTCCAGCATTTTAATAACCGTAGGATCATCGTGACCAAGAATATCCAGCTTTACCAAACGGCTGCTGATGGAATGATAATCAAAATGTGTAGTAATGGTTTCCGAGTTCAAATCATCTGCCGGATGCTGCAACGGGGTAAAGAAATGCACATCCATATTCCGGGGCACTACCATGATGCCAGCTGGATGCTGGCCTGTGGTACGCTTTACCCCCTGACAGCCTGCCGCCATATGGCCAATAAAGGCCTCCCGCTTGGACTGTCCCTTCTCCTCATAGTATTTCTTCACAAAGCCATAGGCGGTTTTATCTGCCACTGTAGTAATGGAGCCGGCTCGGAATACATTGTCCTTGCCAAAAAGCTCCTCTGTGTATTTATGAGCCACAGGCTGATATTCACCAGAGAAGTTCAAATCAATATCTGGTACTTTGTCGCCATCAAAGCCCAGGAACACCGCAAAAGGAATTTCGTGCCCATCCTTCAGCATATTGGTACCACACACAGGACATTCCTTATCTGGCAAATCATAGCCGCAGCCATAGGAACCATCCAGCACAAACTCACTATGCTTGCAATAAGGACAACGCCAATGAGGTGGCAAAGGATTTACCTCTGTAATATCTGTCATGGTAGCCACAAATGAGGATCCTACAGAACCTCGGGAGCCTACAAGATAACCATCTATATTGGATTTTCGCACCAGTTTATGGGCAATGAGATACAGCACAGAGAAGCCGTGGGCAATAATTGGCTTTAGCTCCTGGTCAATTCTGGCCTGCACCACCTCTGGCAGCTGACTGCCATATAGTTCATGAGCCTTGTTATAGGTCATATCCCTGATAGCCTCATCTGCTCCCGGAATCATAGGGGAATACAGTCCATCAGGAATGGGCTTGAACTTCTCCACCATATCAGCAATTTTCCGAGGATTGGTTACAACAGCCTCATAGGCTGCCTCCTGGCCAAGATACTGAAACTCCGCCAGCATTTCCTCTGTCGTCCGCAGGAACAAAGGAGGCTGTTTATCTGCATCCTTAAAACCGGTGCCCTTCATCAGAATGGCTCGGTAAATATAATCCTCTGGATTGAGAAAATGCACATCACAGGTAGCAATCAAAGGCTTGTTCAGCTTTTTGGCCAGCTGAGCCACCTTGAGATTGAGATTTATCAAATCCTCATCACTATTGATATTGGGAAAAGCTTCCTCCCGCACAAGAAATTCATTATTGCCAATAGGCTGGATTTCCAGATAATCATAAAAGGAGGCAATCTCCAAAAGCTCCTCCTCAGGGGCACCAGCCACAATAGCCCGCATCAGCTCTCCCGCCTCACAGGCAGAGCCAATAATCAAGCCCTCCCGATACTCCTGAATCAGCTGCTTGGGCAATCTAGGACGCTTGAAGAAAAAACGCAGATTGGACATGGACACCAGCTTGTAAAGATTCCGCAGACCGATAGGATTCTTGGCTAGAATAATAATATGGTGCGCCCTTTTCTGCTTATAATCCTCACCAACCAGATAACCCTCTACACCATAGATAACCTTGATACCTGCATCCTTGGCAGCGGACATGGCATCTGGAAAGGCCTGCACACAGCCATGATCCGTAATGGCAATAGCCGGCCAGCCCCATTTGGCCGCCGTCTTAATCAGGGCCTTGGCGGAAGAAACCGCATCCATAGAGCTCATATTGGTATGACAATGCAGTTCCACCCGCTTTTCCTCAGCCTTGTCCTGGCGAGCCTCCTGCTCCACCAGCATCAGAGAATCAGGCATCAGGCTATAATCATTACTATAGGTATCGTAGCGGACAGCACCCTTAACCTTAATGACACCACCAGACTTAGCCGCCTTTTTCAAACGGCCTAGAACCACCTCATAACCCTCATGCTCCCTGATAAAGATCTTACAGCTAATGCCCTCGGTGCTATCAGCCAGAGAGAACAACAGCATATTGGTATTAGCAAATTCCTTGCCATCAACGCCACCAATATAGCCCTGGGCAATAACGGAGCGGATTTCTCCCTGCAGCTGATTAATAGGAGTTATATCCCCTACTATGCCCTCGCCAAATACCAGAGGAGAATCCTCTGCCCCAATAACCAGCTGACGACGGCGATATTTTTTACCACCCTTGTTATCTCCCCCAACCTTGCTGTTTTCAGAGGCATTGCCACCATTATATGGCTGTACCGGCTGAGGGCCAGCAGGCTTGCCATAATCTGAGCCGCCTCCCCCCTGAGCCACTGGCACCTTTGGCTCAGTCTGAGCTCTTTTCAGCGCCTCCAAATAAGCCGGATCCTCTGGTGGCATATGCTGGCGAATAGCATCTATGGCCTCATATACTGCCTGACACTGCAGAGCCACAGGATAACCAATCAGTTTTTCTGTACCCTCCCGCAGCTTGTTCAGAACCTTGTGTTTCTCCAGCAAATACTTGGCAAAATCCCCCTGAACCTGCAAAAGGATTGCATTCTTTCCATAAACCCGGCGGGATTGGTCTAAAATTACCTTGGCCGCATGATCCCCCTTGGTAACAAACTCCACCAGCTGTTCCCATTTCTGCTCCAGCACCTTCTCCAGCTTGATAACAGTAGTATAGAACCGCACCTCCTGCAAGTCATGCTTGGCCGTTACATAGTCCCGGCCTCTGTCCAGCAGTTCCTCTGGCAATTTATCCAAGGACCAGATAAGCAGCTCCCACATATTCCGGGCCGGAGTTACTTCCACATGGCGAATAACCGCTGCATCCAGCAATTTGCCCTCCTGGGCTGTCTGCTCCATACCTGCCAGCAGTTGTCCTAGACGTTTGCAATTTTCCGGTACAATACGATACTTCTCCATTATCTCACCATTCTTGCCATAAAAACATCAGCTCCTGCCCCATGAGAGGACAGGAGCTGTCAAACCTTATAGGTAGGACATTGAATTATTTTACATGATGTCCCCCAGATTTTATCTTGCTTTCTGTGCCATTTAACAAACGGCCAATGTTACTTTTATGTCGATAAACAATAAATACCGCTGCAATCAGGCCCAGAACCAGGAAGTCTGTATGGAGCCCCATAAACAAAGCCAGCACCGGCACCAATACAGCCGCTACAATGGAGCCTAGAGATACATAGCCTGTAGCCTTTACAATAGCCAGCCATACCAGGAATACAATAATAGTTACCCAAGGCATCAGAGTTGCAATAACCCCTAGGCCGGTGGCTACCCCCTTGCCTCCCTTGAAACCAAGGAAAATGGACCAGGAATGTCCCACAATAGCCAACAGGCCGCAGATAATCCCTGCCAGCTCACTGCCGCCAAAATGAAGGCCCAAATAAGCACTAATGGCACCCTTTAGCATATCCAGAAAGAAAATACTAAAACCGCCAGCCTTGCCAATGGTGCGCCAGGCATTAGTAGCGCCTATATTGCCGCTGCCATGCTGCCGCAAATCCACACCCCAAATTCCCTTGCCCAACAGCAGGCCATTGGGAATGGAGCCTAAGACATAACTGATTACTGCCGCAACGATAAATCCCAACATATCAATAATCCTCCTCTTCCTTCCGGCCCCGGACAATCAGCTTCAAAGGAGTTCCCTCAAAGCCAAAGCTTTCCCGAAGACGGTTTTCCAAGAAACGCAGATAGGAAAAATGCATTAACTCAGGATCATTAACAAAGACAATAAACTTTGGTGGCTGAATATCTGTCTGAGTCATAAAGAAAATCTTCAGCTGCTTGCCCCGATGGGATGGTGGCGGATTAACGGATACAGCATCCCGAATCAATTCATTCAGCACGCTGGTCTGAATACGCATGGACTGCTGATCTGCCACATATTTTACCAGCTCCGTAATTCTATGGATACGCTGACCAGTCAAAGCAGAGGTATATACTACAGGAGCATACTGCAGGAAGCCGATTTCATCACGAAGATCCTCAGTAAACCGCAGGGTAGACTTGTCGTCTTTATCTGGGAATACATCCCATTTGTTTACCACAATAATAACGCCCTTGCCAGATTCATGGGCATAGCCGGCAATCTTCTTGTCCTGCTCTGTAATGCCCTCCTCGGCGTTAATCACCATCAGCACTACATCAGCTCTATCCACAGCCCGCAGAGAACGCATAACGCTATAACGCTCAATAGCTTCATCAATCTTGCCACGACGGCGCATACCTGCTGTATCAATCAGCATAAATTTAATGCCATCGGTAACAAAATGGGTATCAATGGCATCCCTGGTAGTACCAGCCACATCGCTGACAATAACCCGGTTCTCACCAATCAGCGCATTAACAATGGAGGATTTGCCTACATTGGGACGGCCAATAACCGCAATGCTGATTTCATCCTCATCCTTGTCCTCGCCAGTATTTTCTGGGAAGGCTGCCACTACTGCATCCAGCAAATCTCCCAAGCCAATGGAATTAGATGCTGCAATGCCAATAGGATCTCCCAGGCCAAGGCTGTAGAACTCATAGATAGCTGCCTCCAGCTGTGTGCTGTCTATCTTATTTACCGCCACAATAACAGGCTTTTTGGTATTCCGCAGCATACGGCCTACTTCCTCGTCCGCAGTAGTCAACCCAGAGCGGCCATCTACCACGAATACGATTACATCGGCCTCCTCCATAGCCACCAGGGCCTGTTGGCGCATGGACTTAAGAATATGGTCTGTATCCTCAAATTCAATACCGCCTGTATCAATCATGGTAAAATTATGATTAAGCCATTCAGCCTCCATATAAATACGATCCCGAGTTACCCCCGGCATATCATCAACAATAGACACCCGTCGCTTGCCAATCTGATTAAAAAGAGTAGACTTGCCCACATTTGGACGGCCTACAATAGCAACTATAGGCTTACTCATTTAACATTCCTCCTCTCTTGGTATAGGCTGCATTGCTCTGCCACATATAGGAAGCATTGCCAGCTCCCACACCGCTATAATTATGCCAATCAGCCAGAGCAGTATAAAAATCATTTCCCCCTGCCACAGTTTCCACCCGACAGGACAGGCTTTGGCAAAAGTCATCCAGACTTACATCATCCAAGAAAATATTATCACCAGTCCGCAGGGCAGATTCAGGAATCAAAATTCCATCCACCTGCTTATCAATGCCCTTAAGGCTTGCCAGCATATCATGGGCTGTCAGCAAACCAGAAACATTAACCGTGGAACCAAAATGATTATTAACCACAGGCACCATTGTAATTTCAACCTTGGCCAGCTGGAGAGAATCTGCCAGCCGTTTCAGCAGTGGCGCAATAGAAGTACCAGATACCACCGCCAGCTTAACAGGCTTGCCATCAGCCTCTCTCTCCTCCTGCTGGGCCTCCTCGGCTGCCATTTTGAAATCCTCAATAAAGCTTCTTGCCAGGCCTATGCCGTTGTCCAGCTGAGGAAATCCATCATAATATTCTGCTGGTGGCAAAGGCCTGCCAGACAGCAAATAAAATTCATCAGACAAATAGATAAAGGTTCTGCCATCCTTGGCCCGCTGACGGATTTGGTACTGCTCCACCTGATCCACCACTCGGCCAGCACTTTCCGCATCAAAGCTTTTCAGGGGATAACAATCCTGACGAAATTTGGTCAGCCCTACTGGCACCACAGCCATAGATTGGGCATAGGGCTGTCTAGCCATAATATCCTGAATGGATCTATCCAGCTCCGCCCCATCATTCAAATCCCGGCACAAAACAATCTGAGTATGGTACTCCACATCGGCAGCCTCCAGCTTTTCCAGCTGGCTCATGAGACGGTCTGCCGTCTTACACCGCAGCATCTGCTTCCGCAGCTCCTGGTTGGTACATTGTACAGAAACAAACAAAGGGGAAAGATGATATTGCTTAATGCGCTGAAAATCCCTGTCCACCATATTGGTCAGGGTAATGAAATTGCCATACAAAAAGGACATACGATAGTCATCATCCTTGATATTCAGACTATCCCGCATATTGGGAGCTACCTGGTCTACAAAGCAGAAATAGCAGTTATTGGCACAATGTCTAATGCCGTCAAAAACAGCAGATTCAAACTCTACCCCCAGCTCCTCGTCATAATCCTTATCAAACTCAAAAAGCTCCTGCTGGCCATCCTCATGCTCCACCAGCATCTCTACCTCTTCACAGGCAAAGGCAAAGCTGACATCTATAATATCCCGCAGCTTCATGCCATTGATTTCCAGAATCTTATCTCCCGGAACCAGCTCCAGCTCCTCTGCCAGACTCCCCTCCGGTACTGTCAATATTTTACCATACATTTTCATTACTTACTATATCTTCTCCTGCCGGTCTAAACTGCCTGCACTATTTTCTAACTGTAAATAAGGAGTGATGTTACCACCACTCCTTACATAAAAATCTTTGTTTTTAGCAGATATTACTCTGCAGCCTCACCGTTGTTAGCCTTGGTAATGCTGAGGGAAATACGCTTTCTCTTCATATCAATGTGAAGAATCTTTACATTAACCTTCTGGTTCAGCTCAACAGCCTCATCAGCACGGTTGATGCGCTTGGTTGCCAGCTCGCCCATAGGAATCAGGCCATCAAAGCCTGGCTCAATCTCCATGAATGCACCAAAGTCGGTGAGCTTAATGATAGTACCGCTGATAATGGAACCCTCAGTGTACTTCTCAGCCTTCTCCAACCAAGGATCTGGCATGGTCTCCTTAACGGAGAGGGAAATGCGGCCAGCCTCTGGATCAATGTTCTTAACCTTAACCTGAAGAACCTGACCTTCCTGCAGAACATCAGATGGCTTCTTTACACGGCTCCAGGACAGATCGGAAATATGAGCCAAACCGTCTACACCGCCGATATCAATGAATGCACCATAGTCAACCAGACGCTTTACAGTACCCTCAACTACATCACCCTCGTGAATAGTCTCGAATACCTTTGCGCGGTTAGCCTCACGCTCAGTCTCCAGAACCTGACGGCGGGACAGAACGAGACGCTGCTTGCGGATATCCAGCTCCAGTGGCAGAGCCTTTACAGTCTGACCAACATAGCTCTCCAAATCCTTTACATAGTGCAGATCTACCTGGGATGCAGGAATGAATGCGCGAACACCCATTACACGAGCAACCAGACCGCCCTTAACAACCTGAGTAATCTCAGCGTCAACAGGCTCTGCCTTCTCTACAATACCATCCAGTTCCTTCCAGCAAGCAAGGCGATCAGCCTTTACCTTGGAAACAACCAGACCATTCTCGCCGCCCTTGGAAACGACCAGAACTTCAATTACATCGTCAACCTTTACAACGTCCTTAGCAGACTCAGGTGCTGGATCAGCCAGCTCATGCTTTGCAATAGGAACATCGTTCTTATTGCCCTTGATATTTACAATAGCTTCGTTGTCATTTACTGCAACTACTAAAGCATCTACCAAATCGTGCTCATTTATCTCCTTAATAGATTCTTCCTCAGCTGCTAACAGAGCTTCCATGTTCATTTCTTCTGACACTTCTCGTAAACCTCCTTGATAATCCAGTCAGGTGTAGATGCACCTGCTGTAATACCAATTTTTTTTATTGTAGCAAACCACTCGTCACAAACCTCGTCAGCCGTTTCGATATGGTATGTTTTACACTTATCTTGACAAAGCTGGGCCAGCTTTGTGGTGTTGGCACTATTTCTGCCCCCTACCACAAGCATCATATCCACCTGGCCTGCCAGCTTCACAGCTGCTGCCTGGCGTTGATCTGTAGCAGTGCAGATAGTTCTCAGAATCCTTATATCCGAGGACCTATCCAACATCTTGGACACAATCTTCCTGAATTTTGCGCCAGAAAAGGTTGTCTGGGACACAACACCCAGCCTGCCATACCGTGGCAAAGCATCTGCTTCCTCCTCAGTATTAACAGCAACCGCACCTTCTCCTGCCCATTCCAGAATACTGCGTACCTCAGGATGATTCTTATCTCCTACAATAACAACCTGATACCCATCATCTGCCAACTGCTTGGCAGCACTCTGAGCCTTTCTCACATGAGGACAGGTAGCATCCACCAGTCCCAGCCCCTTTTCCTCTATCTTTGCATAGACATGAGGGCCAACACCATGAGAACGGACAATTACTGTGCCAGACCGAATCTCATCCAGTGATTCGATTTTGCCAATTCCTTCCTCTGCCAGCCTGGCCACCATCTGGGGATTGTGAATTATGGAACCCAGTGTGTAGGAACAGGTATCAGGGGAAACAGAATCCTCAGCCAGCTGAATTGCTCTCTTTACTCCATAACAGAAGCCAAGATTTTCCGCTAAATAAACCTCCAAAAACTGTCACCTCAAATACAGATTAGAAATTGTTACTCAAAACACTCTGTCATTATATCATGAAATTTTGTTATTGGCTATGCAATTTTTTTAAAATCGCCAAATTTTTGCGAAAAAATATTTTTTTAGGTATTTTTATCTAGCATAGACTGAACTCTGGCCATAATATCATTGGCAAATTCTGCCAATGCTTCCTTGTCATTATGCTTCCCCTGAAAATACACAGGCTCCCCAAAAATAATTTTTATCTGAGGCAATAAACTGCCCTTTTGGAAAATATTATTGGTATTGATAATAGCTGTTGGTACCACAGGCACCTTGCCCATAGCAGCCAGCAAAGCCACACCGGATTCAGCCTTACCCATACGGCCGGTTTTGCTGCGATGTCCCTCCGGAAAAACTCCCAGGCACAGGCCCTGCTTCAAAATCCCCAAAGCTGTCTTAATGGCAGCTCTATCTGCGGCTCCCCGCTTCACAGGAAAGGCATAGAGATTGCTGATAATGGCGCCGGCAATGGCTGGCTTAAACAACTCCTCCTTGGCCATATAAGCCACTGGACGAGGCATATAAGTGCCTACCATAGGAGGATCCCAGTTGCTAAGATGATTAGCGGCCATAATCATGCCGCCAGTCATAGGCACATTCTCCTTGCCCAAAATCTTAGGCCTAAACAAAATGCCAAAGATGATTTGCAGGACAAATCTTAAAACCTTATAAAACATATCCTTCTGCTACTAAAAATATAGACAAACATGTCTACACTAGATGTTTCGCCACAATCTCACGATTTGCGGTTCCTTATTCGTCGTGTATGCTTTGGTTAAGTCCTAAGACTTCAACTACTCGCAAGTTCTTGTACACTCCAAAGGCGTTGGCAATACACTCCTTGTTTTAAACAAGGAGGCAAGCCTGTTCCCGACTAGCCATCGGTACATATATCGAGACTTTTATCGTTAAGCTACCTGATATTCTTTTGCATCTCGCAAATTAAGTGCAGCGTTAAAATCCCTATCTTCGGTATAACCACACTTAGGACAAATATATACGCGGTCTTTGAGTTTCAGACCTTTATTTGTATGTCCACAAGTGTGACAGGTTTTAGAACTTGGATAAAATCTATCAACCGTTCTAAATTCTATACCGATAATTTGGGCTTTACGTTTTAATTTAGTCAATATTAAATTAAACCTCTGTGCTGCCACGGCTTTTGCTAAATGTTTATTCTTCATCATACCTTTTACATTTAAATCTTCCATTGTTATGAAACGTGGTTTTTGTTTCACAATTTCATGGAGGACTTTATTTTCATAATCCTCACGGATTGTGTCTATACGATGATGAATTTTCTGTACCTTTAGCTTTTGCTTGTCTATATTTGCAGAGGCAGTAGCAGTTATACCACCTTTCTTTTTTCTAAACTCATATTTACGGCTAAGTCGCCTCTGCTCTCTACGAAGCCGTTTCTCCAGTCGTTTGACCTTTGAACTCTTATTAATATTTTTAAATGTATTACCATTACTCACTATTGCTAAATCTTTGACACCTAAATCTATTCCTATGCCATCGGTTGTGATATGATAAGATGCTTCTAAATCCTTGTTGTATTTAGATTTTTCATCAATATCAATCACAACAGAAACATAAAACCTGCCAGCTTTACAGGAAACTGTACCATTAATAACTTTAGCACCTACAGGCAGATAGCCAGATTCTTTAAGCCTTACCTGCTTCAGTGTAGGTATCATCAATTTATGACGCCATATCCTCCAATCACCTTTGTTATTCTTGGGAAAATATAGCTTCATATCTTGATTGGATTTCTTCTTGAATCGTGGAAAGCCTGCCAGACCATCGAAAAATCTCTTAAAAGCAATTTCGGCATTTACTAACGCTTTTTTACGAGCCTTAGAACCACACTCATCTATCCACGGCAGTTTTATCTTTAGATTATGATTTACATATTTGTCAAAGTCTTTAGCAGTTACAAAATGCTTTTGTCGGCTATCTAACAGGCCACGCTGATACATTTTGTATAGTTTTTTATTATAGGCAATGTATTGATTATATAGAAATCTAGCTATGCCGATTGAGCGAATGATTTTTTTATTCTGCTCTTTACTTGGTGCTATCTCCGTCTTGAATGCCTTTAGCAACAGTCTCATCCCTTTCTATCTGCTTTTTATATTTACGCAATCAAACCAATATCATTTTTGTCTTGTTTTCCATGACTTCAACAAGAAGCTGATTCCATTTCTTGCGATTATAGTTTAATCCACTGCCATAATCACGAATCCTATTCCCTTAAATTGCAAATATTGGTCGTAAGTATAATATCTTCGATTAGTCGGGGTTCTATTTGCTATAAGAGTTTTTCTCTATCCCAGCATTGTAGTGTCTTTACTGAAACGTTGAGCAATTTAGCAAACTCTTTTGGCTTGTAATTAGTGATATTTAATGTATTAATGTCTAAAATCCTACATAAACACATTATATCGCTAATATACACTTTTATCTATACAATCAGTTACTTATCTTTCCTCCTTTAGACTTTTTTACATCTTGCCACAATGGCAGCCACAACTTCCTCAATATTCATATGACTGGTATCCAAAAGCTCTGCATCAGGAGCCTGCACCAAAGGAGAAATTTTTCTCTCGCTATCAGCCTTATCTCTAGCTGCAATATCCTTCTGCAGCTCCTCCAGCTTTACATCATAGCCCTTGGCCTGCATTTCCTTAAAACGCCGTCTGGCTCTTTCCTCAATAGAAGCCGTCAGGAAAATCTTTACATTGGCATTAGGCAGTACGCTGGTAGCAATATCCCGGCCATCCATCAGCACATTGCTCTGACTAGCCATCTGGCGCTGCAGCTCCACCATCTTTACCCGGACAGGCCCCAAGGCTGCAACCTGAGAAACAATAGCTGTTACCTCTGGGGTACGGATTTCCCCAGTTACATCGGTGCCATCCACCTTGACCTGTGTTTTGCCATCAATATAGGACAGCTCCACCTGAATATCCTTTACCACATCCGCAATCAGTTCATCTGTAACCGCCTTCTTGGTCTGCAAGGTTTTCCAAGCCACAGCTCTATACATAGCACCGGTATCAATATAGGTGCAGTTCAGCTCCTTGGCTGCCAGCTGTGCCACAGTGCTTTTGCCTGCTCCAGCCGGACCATCAATTGCCACAACAAGATTACTCATAACAATTCTCCCTTATTATTTTTATTTGTACAAACGATGCATTTCCTCATAGAAGCTTGGATAGGAAATATCAATGCAGTCAGGGTTTTCAATCTCCACACCCTGACCAGCCATACCAGCCACAGCCAAGGTCATGGCAATGCGATGATCATCATAGCTGAAGCAGATGCCCTGCTGCCATTTCTCTGAGGATGTGCCCTGAATAATCAAACCATCCTCTGTAGCCTCAATGCAAGGACACAGCTTGTTAAACTGGTCGCTAATAGCCAGAATACGGTCAGTTTCCTTTACCCTCAGCTCTCCAGCTCCCGTAATCACCGTCCTGCCCTCAGCCAGCATAGCTGCCACAGTCAAAACAGGAATTTCGTCAATAAGGCGAGGCATAATATCCGCCCCAAAGCTGGTACCATGAAGCTGGGCACTGCGCACCAAAATATCCGCCACTGGCTCACTGCCGCTGTTGCGCTGATTTTGCAGGGTAATATCTGCCCCCATAGCCTGCAGCACATCCAAGATGCCGGTACGGGTAGGATTAATGCCCACATTCTTCAACAGCAATTCGCTATGAGGAATTACAGAAGCAGCCACCAGCCAGAAAGCAGCAGAGCTAATATCTCCCGGCACCAGGATTTCCTCTGGAGCACTTAGCTTATCCTGAGCCTCAATGCTAATAGCAGTTCCCTGATAGCCCAGCTTAACACCAAAGGATTCCAGCATCAGCTCTGTATGATTGCGGGAGGTATATGGCTCCACCACAGTAGTAGTGCCATTGGCAAAAAGACCTGCCAGCAAAATAGCCGACTTTACCTGGGCACTGGCCACTGGCATATCATAGGTAATCCCCTCCAAGGCCTTAGCTGTAGGCACAATGGTAATAGGCAGCCTGGTATTTTCTGCCCGGCCTACAATATTTGCACCCATCATGGACAAAGGTTTAATAACCCGTCCCATAGGCCGTTTGTGAAGAGAACTGTCCCCAGTAAAAACAGAAACGAATTTCTGTGGTGCCAGCATACCCATCATCAGCCGCAGGGTAGTACCAGAATTTCCTGCATCCAGCACGGTAGCCGGCTCCTTTAGGCCATGAAGGCCATTGCCCTTGACAATCAGCTCTGTAGGCCCCAGAAAATCCACCTGAGCCCCCAAGGCCTGCATCACTCCCGCTGTAGACAGACAGTCTGCAGAAGGAAGAAAATTGCTAATATGCACCGGAGTATCCCCCAGGGCCGCAAACATTACACTGCGATGGGAAACGGATTTGTCTCCAGGTATAATCAACTCACCCTGCAAGCCATGAGAAATTTTCTCAATAATTTTATTTGCCATATGCCAAGCTCCTTTTTAATTATTCCAAACGCTCCAATTACCAGCAGCAGCCCCCATAGAAAAAGCTGCCTGCAGATTGTAGCCGCCAGTGTAGCCATCAATATCCAAGGTTTCCCCTGCAAAATACAAGCCCTTTACCAGCTTGGATTCCATGGTCTTAGGATCAATCTCCTTCACATCCACCCCTCCAGCCGTAACAATAGCCTCTGCAATAGGCCTGGTACCGCTGATAATCATAGGCAGGCATTTCAGCACCTCAGCCAATTTGCGGCGTTCCTCTCTGGTAATAGTATGTACCGGTCTATCCGGCTTCAAATAAGCCGCATCCAGCACCGGCTCAATCAAACGGCCCGGCAGCAAATCCCGCATACCGTTTCTGATTTCCTTGTTTTGATATTTTTCAAAATCCCGCAACAGCCTAGCATCCAGCTGTTCCATAGTCAAAGCAGGCTTCAAATCCAGCTCCAGCTCCACAAACCGACCTTTATCCAGTTCCTGAGCTGCCTGTCGGCTGAGGGATAAAACAATAGGACCGCTAACACCAAAATGAGTAAAAAGCATTTCCCCAAACATATCAGAAATCTTTTCCCCCTCAGACAAAAGAGTGGCCCGGACATTTTTCAAAGCCAGTCCCTGCAGCTCCTTGGCCCATTCATCCTCTGTTTCCAAAGGCACCAAGGCAGGCAGTTGTTTCACCACCCGGTGGCCCAGCCTAACCGCCCAGCGGCTGCCATCCCCGGTAGAGCCAGTACCGGGATAGGACATACCACCAGTAGCAACAATCACACTATGGCCTTGGTACTCCCTGCCATCAGCCAATTTTACTCCTACAGCCCGCTGGCTATGACTGTCCTCTTTCTGCCCAGCCTTCTCCGGCCCATCAAGCTCTGAGGCCTCCATGTCCTCCGTAAGAATTTCCGTTACTCTGGCATCTGTAATTAGCTTCACTCCTAATTCATGGAGCTGCAACACCATGGCATCTACCACATCTGCCGCCTTATCGCTAACAGGAAAAACCCTGCCTCCCCGCTCCACCTTGGTAGGCACTCCCAAGGTCTGAAGGAACAGTTGTACATCCTCATTATCATAGGCCTTAAGACAGCTATAAAGGAATTTGCCGTTTCCCGGTATATTCCGAATCAGCTCCTGCTTCTCTGCCACATTGGTAATATTACAGCGCCCCTTGCCAGTAATCAGCATTTTCTTGCCGGGACGATTCATTTTTTCCAGCAGGACAACCTCTGCCCCATTTTCCGCTGCCTTAATAGCAGCCATCATGCCAGCAGGGCCAGCCCCTACCACAATAACCTTATCCACATTTTCCATAATTATTTCTGCACTCCTGCCAATTTTTTCAACGCTGCTACTTCCTCCGGGTTCAGCTGCCGATAACTGCCAAGGGCCACGCCCTGCAAATTCAGCCCAGCAAAGCCCACCCGACGGAGCTTCAGCACTTTATGGCCCACAGCCTGCAGCATGCGCCTTACCTGACGATTCCGCCCCTCGTGAATGGTTAGCTGTACCAGACAGGAGCTATTATCCCTGGCCTGCTTCAACAGCTTCACCTGGGCAGGAGCAGTCATGCCATCCTCCAGCAGAATCCCCTCTGCCAGCTTTTGCAGCTGCCCCTGTTTCACCACTCCCTGAGCCTTGGCAATATAGGTTTTGTCAATCTCATAGCTAGGATGCAGCAGACCATTCATCATTTCTCCGTCATTGGTCAAAATCAACAGACCCTCTGTATCACAGTCTAAGCGGCCCACAGGATAAATATACTCCTTCACCTCTGGCAAAAGCTCCACCACAGTTTTCCGGCCTCGATCATCCTTCACAGCAGAAATATATCCCTGAGGCTTGTTTAGCAGAAAATACAGCCGAGGCACAGCCAGCTGCAATACCTGTCCATCTATGGCAATTTCGTCCTGACCAGCCTCGGCCTGAACGCCCAGCTCTGTTACCACCTGTCCATTAAGCTGAACCCGGCCAGCCAGAATCATGCGCTCCGCTTCCCGGCGGGAGGCTGCCCCTGCTCTGCTTATAATCTTCTGCAAACGCTCCATATTACACCTCAAAAAATTTTATTTTTAGCCAAAAAAACTATAAAGTAAATAAGCTATCATGGCTACTACAACCACCACAGACAAGAATGGCAAAGCCACAAAAAGCAAAAAGGCCAAGACCGCAGCTGCCACCAAGCCCCCAATAATCCGATACTTCCAGCTTTTACCCAAGGAAGTACCCCGGCCTAGATTAACACTGAAAATCTTAGGGCCTCTACCGCTGCCATAGGTGCGGTAGCCTTGACTATAGCCTTGATAGCTCTGCTTCTGCTGTCTATTGCTATTATCCTCATAAACCCTATCAAAGCTCTCTGGTCTAGCACTCTGCTTCTGACCTGCTCTGTTATTATTCTGAGGCTGGTCCTCCTCCAGAACCTCCTCAATGGTAACATCATCATAATTGGCCTCATCCTCATAGGTCATGAGACGAACCTCTTCCTTATTGGTTTTATTCTCGTGAACATCTGCCATCTAATTACACCTCGCTTTATTCCTCATCTGCTGCCCCACAGCACACAGATATTTTTCCTCTTCAACCTACATTACTTCCTTGGCAGGCTGACCATATTTTCCCTATCTGGCAAACTGTAACAAATCTCCACAGCCCTTTTGCCATTGGCTAAGACCAGCTGTGGAGCAATCTCCGCCAAAGGTACCATGACAAAGGCCCTTTCCAGCATATAGGGATGGGGCAGCTGCAGTTCCTCTGTATCCATCAGCAACAAAGGACATGCCAGCTCATGGCTATCCAACAAAGCCTCAATAGCCTGTCTGCCACTCTCCAGCTCATTTATGCTCTGGACACACAGTATATCCACATCAATGGTTCTGGCTCCCCAATGCTCATGGCGAACCCGGCCCAGATTCTTTTCAATCCTCTGACAGCCATGCAAGAACTCCACGGGAGCCAGCTTGCTAACAATTACCACGGCACAATTAATAAAAGCCGGCTGATCCAGCTTCCCCCAGGGAGGAGTTTCATACATCTGAGAAACCCTGATGATTTCACCCTGCTGTCCCAGAGCCTCAACAGCCTTGCCAATAGTGGCCAGCCTATCTCCCAGATTGGCTCCCAAACTAAGATAATAAATATATTTCATATTTCTATCTTTCCAATGTTACAGACACATCATGAAAAATCCCTGCAATCGGAGCTCCCGGCTTGTGCACCGTTATTTTCAGTCCCTGCAGCAGCGGATAGCTGTTTTGCAATTTCTGAGCTGCCGCCTCTGCCACCGCCTCTATGGTCTTAAAGGCCGGGCCTTCCACCACAGTCTTTACCACCTCATAGGCCTGAGCATAATTAATGCTGGCAGACAAATCATCTCCAGCTCCCGCCTGATGCAAATCCAGATAAAGCTCCAAATCCACCAGAAACCGCTGGCCCAATTTGTTTTCCTCAGCCAAAGCTCCATGATAGCCAAAAAACTCCATGCCTGTTAATTTTATATTATCCATGCCAAATTCCTTTAAAACTTCCTTAGGACTCTTATCTGCCTGTGGCCAAAATGGCATCAGTAATCCTGCACATTCTGCTAATAGGCAGTACATCGTGCACCCGCATGATTTCACAGCCCTTGGTTATGCCCAGCACACAGGTAGCTCCTGTAGGCTCCATTCTATCTTCCACTGGCAAATCCAAGGTATTGCCAATAAAGCTCTTACGGCTGGTACCTAAAAGCAAGGGGTATCTATAGCCAGCAAACTTCTTCAGCTCCTGCAGACGGTTCATAACTTCCAGATTTCCCGCTACATCCTTGCCAAAGCCAATGCCAATGCCCGGGTCCAAAATAATATTTTCCTGCTTTACCCCGGCCTCACAGGCAATATCTATGCTCCGCTGAAAAAAAGCCCGCATACTGTCAATAATATCACCCTTGTACACCTTGGAATCCCGATTGTGCATAACCACCACAGGCAAATCATATTCAGCAGCCACCTTGGCCATTTCTCCCGGCTCCTCTGCATATTGCAGGCCCCAGATATCATTCAGCATATGTACACCCTGCTCTGCCGCATAGGCTGCCGTCTCAGCCTTAAAGGTATCAATGGACACAGGCACCGGACAGGCTGGCAGTACAGCCTCCAAGAACGGCTTTAACCGCTCTATCTCTTCCTTGGCCGACATGGTAACAAAGCCTGGACGGCTGGATTCTGCCCCAATATCAATAATATCAGCACCATTTACCACCATTTCCAGCATATGCTGAACAGCTCTATCTACACTGTTCCACTTGCCACCATCGGAAAAGGAATCCGGGGTTACGTTTAAAATCCCCATAATCAGAGTTTTCTTGCCAATAGTCAGCTTCTTGCCATCCGGCCAGCTATATTCTCTCTCCTCTGGATACATAACCTGCTGATTTTTCTGCATTTACGAGCCTCCCTTAATCAAATATCTTTCTCCGGCACAGATAGCTTATTAGTTGTCCTGTCCCAACAGCATCCATGCCTGATGATACAATTCACTATTCTCTGCAAAACAGCCCCGGCTGGCAGAGGTCAAGGTAGTGGTACCCTGAGCCATATCTCCCCGCATGGTCATACACAGCTGCTGGGCCTCTACCACCACCAGCACCCCCTGAGCCTGAATACCATCTACAATACTCTGGGCAATCTGCTCCGTCAGCCGTTCCTGCAGCTGAGGGCGGTGGGAAAGCAATTCCACCAGCTTGGTAAACTTGCTAAACCCAGCCACCAGACCATTACCTGGCTTGTAAGCCAAGGATACTCGGCCAAAGAAAGGCACCAAATGATGCTCGCACATGGAATAAAAGGGAATATCCTTTACCGCCACGATGCCATCATTTTCTGCTGGAAACAGCTCTCCCCAAATCCTACGGTTATCCTTGCCCAAGCCGTTAAACAGATAAGCATACATATCCGCCACCCGCTGAGGAGTTTTCTCCATATCCAGCTCAGTCAAATCCAGTCCCAGAGCCTCCAAAAAACTGCGGATAGCCTCTCCGGCCTTTTCCTTATCTACCATCTTGGTTATCACTCCCCGCCGTCAATATGGGCCTGAGAAATTTCATCCTGGCTATTTCCCATTCTATCCTTTGCCAGAGCCTGCCTCTTAATCAGCATAGCATCACCAAAGGAGAAGAAACGATATTTTTCCTCTACTGCTGTCCTATAGGCATCCAGCACAAATTCCCTGCCAGCAAAGGCACTAATCAGCATAATCAAAGTGGATTTTGGCAGATGGAAATTAGTCACAATACCATCCACCAGCTTGAACTCATAGCCAGGATAAATAAAAATCCCCGTCCAGCCAGATTTGCCACTGATTTTTCCTACCCCATCAGCAGCAGATTCCAAAGTACGGATAGAGGTAGTACCTACCGCAATAACCCTTTTGCCTGCAGCCTTGGTAGCCAAAATCAAATCCGCCACCTCCTGGCTAATGCTGTAATACTCCTTGTGCATAACATGGTCCTCGATATTCTCCACATTTACAGGACGGAAGGTGCCCAGTCCAACATGGAGAGTAACAAAGCCCAGATTTACACCATAGTCTTTCAGCTCCTGCAGCTGTTCCTTGGTAAAATGCAGACCAGCTGTAGGGGCAGCAGCCGAGCCCTGCTCCTTGGAATATACCGTCTGATACCGCTCCTTGTCTGCCAGCTTTTCGTGAATATATGGAGGCAAGGGAGTCTCTCCCAGTCTATCCAGAATCTCCTCAAAGATACCCTCATACTGGAATTTTACAATACGCCCGCCAAAATCCGTATGGTCAGTAACAGTGCAAGCCAGCTCATCACTAAATCTGATAACCTGCCCAATCTGAGCCTTACGGCCTGGCTTCACCAAAGTTTCCCAGGTATCCCCATCAATACGCCGCAGAAGGAAAACCTCCACCTTGCCGCCAGTACCATCACGCCAGCCCAGCAATCTAGCTGGCATAACTCTGGTATCATTCATAATCAGGGTATCCCCAGGCTCCAGATATTCCTTCAAATCATAAAAATGTTTGTGCTCAATGGTTTTCTCCACTGGGTCCAGCACCATCATTCTGGATGAATTTCTTGGCTCCACCGGAGTCTGGGCAATAAGCTCCTCTGGCAGATGATAATCAAATTCTGATAATTGCATTTCTATCTCCAAACTATCTAAAAATTAATAAATTTCCTGAATAATTACATTGGTGTAATAATGATGCAGAATTACATCATAGCTTTCGCCAGCTGCCGCCATAGCATTGGCACCATATTGAGCCATGCCCAAGCCGTGGCCAAAGCCATGTCCCTCAAAAACCACATTATCCACACCCTGCAGCTTCATAATACCATCATTCATAGCTGCCGGCTTGGTATCAATGGTTTGACCATCTGAGGCAGTAACTTTTTTCTTTCCTTTAGCTGGCACCTGCACACTACGCTCTGTCCGCACATTAAACATAGCACTTTTCAGGCCAAAAATCCGTCTGGCCTGCTCTCCTGTAAGGGTTATCTCTCCATTAGTGCCGACAAACCTCACCCCATAGGCCCGGCCAGAGGCAGACCGGCCGGTAACAGATCCGCTGGAAGAGATAGGCACCAGAGCAATACTCTTGAGATTACCTACCTCCTTGCCAGCAGAAGCCAGCTGTTTTTCCACCTGCACCACAGTAAATTTGCTGGTCCAGTTGTGATAAGGTGACTTGCTGTCATCATCGGTTACAGAGCGGAGATAGGGCAGATAATTCCCCCACACATCCTCGCTGTTTTCCGTAGCACCACCGGAGGAAGCATGAAAAGCCGCATATATAGGCTGATTATTATACTGCATTATCTGGCCATAGGTTTCATCTACAGCCTGATTGGTAGCGCTGGTTTCCGCAGCAGTACCGCTGTACACTTGACAATGACTGGAACTGCACAAATCATAACCACTGCTGGCAGTATGTCCATTGCCCTTATTGTACAAAGCAAAGGTACGGGCTGCCACAGCCTGAGCCTTCAAGGCCTCTGGCTGCCAGCTAGGAGACATTTCAGAGGGCAGTACCCCCTTGGCATAATCCTCTAAGGAAACTATATTCAGCACCTGAATCCCACTGCCATCATAAACCAGCCGCAGCTGCCCTCGATAGTTAGAGCCATTATAAACAACCTGCTGGCCCTCCCCGGTACGCAGGGTAATAATTCTGCTTGCCAGCTTTTCCCCATTTAGGTATACAGCTCCCCCAGAAATTTTCACCTCGGCAGAAACATTAGCCGGCATTTTTCCCAGCACCTTGCCTCCATTGCCATCCACCAGCTCAAAATCGCCGCTGGCAGATACCTTGACCGAAGAAAGACTCTCCCCCAGCATAACACTAAGCATGGTAACTGTGGTTTTCTTGCTTTTATCCAGCTTCTGTACACTTTTGCCATCCTTGGTGGTTACAGCACCACTGCCACCCTCCTGATTCTTCACATTCCAATCAGGAGTTTTAGGCGGGTTGTTGCCTGCCCCTGGACGAAGCACACCAATACCTGCGCTGGCCATCCCGGCATTAATGGTCAACAAAATCCCCAAGGAGCCTGCCACCAGTGCCGGCATATATTTTCTCAATATCTTCCCTAGCATCCCTATACCGCCTTTCAGCTATTTATCCCCATCTGCTCTGCTTCCAATCTAGCCCGCTTCTTGGCCTTGTTAGCCTTTTTTCTCGCCTTGCGAATGGCCCTGCTATAGCGTTCCTCCTCACTAAATATACATCCACAGTAAGGCTGGCGATATAGCTCCAGCTCCTGGCTTATATCTATGCCCTCCTGCCAGCCAGGACGGAAATCCTCATAGTAGAACTCCACCCCATATAGCTTGGCAAAATGCTCTGCTGTTTCCTTCATCAGCTCATGCTGCTGATAAATACTGTAAAACAAAGTAGAAGTAAAAGCATCAAAGCCCTGCTCCGCTGCAAATCTGGCAGTTTCCTCCAACCGCCAGGTATAGCACATACGACAGCGGCCATTTTCCACTGCTTCCGCCACCAAGGCCCGCCGAAGAAAATCCCTTAGGCGATAATTGTCATCATCATACATTTTCATATCCACCTTGACCGCAAATTCCCTGGCGGTCTTTAGGCGCATATCCCATTCCTTGTAGGGATGAATGTTGGGATTAAAGAAATACCCCACAGGCTCTATACCCTCCTGCCGCAGCTTTTTTACTGGGTAGCAGGAACAAGGGCCGCAGCACATATGCAATAACAAATTCATTTATTCTCAAACCTCCGGATAAGGAACCCCCATATGCTCATAGCCAGCTCTAGTTACCACCCGCCCCTTTGGGGTACGGTTAATAAAGCCCTGCTGCAGCAAATAAGGCTCATAAACATCCTCTATGGTATCCCGTTCCTCGCTGGTGGCTGCCGCCAAAGTATCCAGGCCCACCGGCCCCCCAGCAAACTTACTGATCATAGTATCCAGCATCCGCCTGTCTGTATGATCAAGACCTATCTTGTCCACCTCCAGCCGTTGGAGAGAAGCATCCGCAATAGCATCTGTAATTACACCGTCACCAGTAATCTGGGCAAAATCCCTTACTCTCTTTAGCAATCTATTGGCAATACGAGGGGTACCTCTGGAACGGCGGGCAATCTCCCAGGCTCCCTTGTCCTCAATAGGAATCTGCAAAATCTCCGCTGCTCTTTTTACAATCAAAACCAAATCCTCTGGCTCATAGTATTCCAACCGGGAAATAACACCGAATCTATCCCGCAACGGCCCAGCCAGAGAGCCAGCCTTGGTGGTAGCCCCAATCAAGGTAAAGGGAGCCAAATCCAAGCGGATGGAGCGGGCACTAGGCCCCTTGCCAATAACAATATCCAGCGCAAAGTCCTCCATAGCAGAATAGAGAACCTCCTCCACATTCCGGGAAAGACGATGGATTTCATCAATGAACAAAACATCCCTTTCCCCCAGATTGGTTAAAAGAGCCGCCAAATCCCCTGCATGGTTAATGGCAGGCCCAGAGGTTACGCGGAAATTCACCCCCAGCTCATTGGCAATAATCCCCGCCAAGGTAGTTTTACCCAAGCCAGGGGGGCCATAGAACAGCACATGATCCAAGGCATCCCCTCGGGACATAGCCGCCTTGATAAAAATATCCAGATTATCCTTAACCTTCTTCTGGCCAATATATTCCCGCAAATGCTTTGGCCTCAGGCTGTATTGCCAATCATCCCCATTCTGGGCATTGGTATCCACCACCCGCTCCTGAGCAAAGTCACCGTAATTAATTTCCTCCAACCTCTATCACCTCCCTGACAATTCCTTCAAGGCAAATTTAATTACTGCCTGTACATCCTGATCTGCCTTTAGCTTGGTACATTTTTCCAAAACAGGAGCCAGCTGCTGAGGATTGTAGCCCAGACTCTGGAGAGCTGCCGCTGCCTCGGCTACAACCCCTTCCCCAATATCCGGCATACCAAAGAAATCCTCCAAGGTTTCCACCTCTCCGGCATCTGCAAAATGCAGCTTATCCTTCAGCTCCACAATCATTCTCTCCGCAGATTTTTTGCCAATTCCCGGCAGCTTGGTAAGCACCGAAGCCTGCTTTTTCTGGATGGCCTGACAAAGCTTCGCCGGAGTAATGGCACCAATAATTCCCAAGGCTACCTTGGGGCCAATACCGCTTACTGTAAGCAAAAGCTGAAACAGATCATATTCCTCCTGAGAATAAAAGCCATAAAGCTGAATGGCATCCTCCCTAACAGCCGTATGGGTAAACAGGGTTGCTTCCTCCCCCAAATGCAGCTGCTGGTGGGTATTGCCAGCAACATATACACGATAGCCTACTCCATTGACATCCAGCAGGCAGATATCAGACAGCAGATAGGCCACTGTACCACGCAAAAATCCAATCATCTTACTACCTCTAACAAACAAACTATATCATCTAATTGTATCATTACCAGACTTCTATTTCAATATAAAAGATAGTATACGGCCTAATCAGGCCATATACTATCTCAGAATGTAGAGATGGAATACATCGGACACCTCGTTATATCTTTCTTTTTTCTTCAGGACTTGCAATTAACATCCCTGAAAGGTATAATAAAAATAAGAGGAGCACCGATAGACGGTTGCCCCGTAACGTAAGTGAACATTCATTGAGAAAGTCCGCCAGGTTTGGAAGCTCTAGGCGGATTTTCTTATGCCTTGATTGCCACAAATTTTTGAAAAAAGAGACCGCCAGCTAATTCCTTAGCCTTGCAGTCCCTGTTCAATCATATTCTCAATTTAAATAAGCCTTTAACTCTGGATAATCATAGGCCAGCTCTTTCAATACATATCTGCAAGCCACAGCCTCATCCTCAAAATGCTTTTCCTCAATAGTTTGCATCCGCTCTATGGTTCGAACCCGATAGCCTCCATCAGCCTTATCCAGAGCAGTATATACCTCCCCTACCATTTGCCTGTGCTCCATCAGACTATAAAAAGAGGTATCCACATGGTGCTTGGTTAATATCTTCCTTAGCTCCTGAACTGTCATCATATCACCTGCAAATATTCATCAAATTCAGCAAAAACCTCATTGGAGATTTTGTACTGAACACCCCCTCCTGGCTGACCAAACCAAGGTGCAATAATTGCCTTTTCTGCCGGCATATCCTTTTTAAGACGATATTTGTGATACTGGCTCACATCCGTGGTTCTAGGCAAGGACCGCTGAGCAAAGGTATCCTCCTCGTTGCCGAAGTAACTGCCCTTAACACGGCCATATCTGGTAAGAATAGTACCTGCCTTTAGCACTACCGGCTCCGGTGTGCCCAGCGCACCATCATTAGGTGGATATATAGGCTCCCCATAGCGGGAATAATACCTATCCTCTCCCTGCAATCCCGGCACATACTCCAAGCCCAGCTCCTTGGCCCGCTGAGCCAGCATTTCATCTGTAGGGCCATTCTCCACAGCAGCACACTCTGCTGACTCCTCATTGGCGTGACACACTGTAGCAAATACAGCCGTAACCAGCAGCATAAACGCCAACAACAGGGTAGACACTCTTTTCATAAAACCGCTCCTTTCTGACATTAACATCTTGCCATTAAATCTATTTTCAAACCATGTATTTTATTTTGCCTTATTTCGCACCAAAGACATAAATATGGCTGCAATGCTGATACAGCCAAATATTCTAAAGGCTATCTGTATAGCTCCCAAAAGCTGTACATTATCCTCCCCGGTTAGGGAATGTACTTGGCACAGAGCTATAATCATGGTAACTACCGCCATAGAGGTAGACTGTCCCATTAACCGCATGGTGGCCAGCAGAGAGGAAGCAGTGCCATAGTGTTTTTTCTCAACAGCTCCCATAATAGCATTATTATTAGGAGAGGAGAACAAGGCAAAGCCCAGGCCTATCCACATCAGAAGCAGGCCCACAATCCAAATAGGGGTATCCCCTGTCAAAAAGGACATTCCCCAAAGCCCTGCAGCGGTTATAGTCATACCCACAGAGGCCACCAGCCCCGGCTGGATTCTATCTGACAGGGCACCTGCCTTGGGGGACAGCGCCGCCATAACCACTGGCTGCAACAGGATAATCATCCCGGCCATAGAGGCGGTATAGCCCACAATTACCTGCAAATACAGGGACATCAAAAAGCTCAAAGCAAAGGTGGAACTATAGTGAAGCATAGCCGCCAAATTGCTAAAGGTAAAAACCGGATTGCCATGAAACAGCCTTACATCCAGACAAGGATGCTCTGCTTTGGACTCAATCCACCAAAACAACAAAAGTCCCAAGGCACCAGCCCCCAGCAACAGCAAGCCGGTACTGCCCTCTGTAATCTTAGACAAGCCACAAAGCCACAAAGGAGCGGCCACCAGATAGCAGATACTGCCCTTTTTATCTATGGATGCACCCTTATCCCCGTACCATTCCTGCTTAATATCCTTTAACAAATAAATGCTTATCAGCACCACCAAGCCGGTAACTAGAAAAATACTGCGCCAGCTAAGGTATTCACACAGAAAGCCGCAGATAACCGGCCCCATAGACAAACCACTATAGGTAGAAGCTGCGGAATAGCCTATTACCCTGCCCCGCTGACTGGCTTCATGGGAAGAAACCAGCAGCGCCATACCAGGCCCAAATATGAGAGACATAACACAGCCTTGGAGAAACCTCAGCACATTCAGCATGGCCACCGAGGTGGCACAGGCGCCCAGCAGAAAGGTACTGGCAAAAAGCCACAAACCTATGGTATATACCCGCCGTCTGCCATAAATATCTGCCAGCTTCCCTGTAGGCAGAATAAACATAGCCGAGCCAAGTAAAAAGCCAAAGACAACCCAGCTTAGTTCCCCAGCAGAAGCCCCAAATTCCTGGCCCAAAGCAGGTATAGCTACATTAATACCAGAGCCAGCAAAAGGCCCAATAAAGGAAGTAATAACCACCGCCACAAACAACCTGTGGGCAGCCGCCTTATCCAATATCCCCTCTGTATCTATTTTCATTTTATCTTCCATAATCATCATTTCCTTTATCTGCACAAAAAAACATTCCCTGCTAATGTACTTATTGTACACTATCAGGGAATGTTTGTCATATTATTTAGTATTATTTGGACTGAGCAGTCAGTACCTCAACCGCCTTATCCAGTGCAGCCTGTACCCCCTCTGGCTTCTTGCCGCCAGCCTGAGCCATATCTGGACGGCCGCCGCCACCACCGCCTACCAGCTGGGCAGCTTCCTTGATAACCTTGCCTGCATGAGCACCAGCAGCTACAGCAGCCTTGGATGCCTTTACAACCAAATTTACCTTGCCATCATTTACAGCAGCCAGAACTACCACGCCGGTATCCAGCTTGTCGCAGGACATATCTGCCATATCGCGTAGATCGTCCATGCTCTGAGCATTAACCTGAGCAGCAATTACCTGGAATACACCGGCAGTCTTAACGCTGTCAGAGAGAGCAGCGGCATCAGCCTTAGCCTGCTCTGCATGAATTGCATTCAACTGCTGCTGCATTTCCTTGTTCTGAGCCAACACACCATCTACATGATGAAGAAGCTCATCCTCACGGCACTTCAGCTTGTCAGCAGCTTCCTTAACTGCTGCCATTTTGCCAAAGGCATGGTCCAAAGCAGCCTTGCCGGTAATAGCCTCAATACGGCGTACACCAGCAGCAACGCCAGTCTCGCTGACAATCTTGAACAGACCAATCTGGCCCACATTCTGTACATGGGAACCACCGCACAGCTCCATAGAAAAGCCTGGTACGCTGACAACCCGAACTACATCGCCATATTTCTCACCAAAGAGAGCCATTGCACCCTTATCGGTAGCCTCATCCTTGGACATATGCTCAATAACGACATCAGTACCCTTGAGAATCTCCTGATTTACCAGCTCCTCTACATCAGCCAGCTGCTGAGCAGATACAGGCTCAAAGTTGGTAAAGTCAAAGCGAAGACGATCTGCATTAACAGCAGAACCAGCCTGATTTACCTGATCACCTACAACCTTCTTCAAGGCAGCCTGCAGGAGATGAGTTGCAGTATGATTGCGGGCAGAAGCCAGCTTGTTAGCCTCATCCAGCTGAATCTCAACCTGCTCGCCCTTTTTCAGCTGACCTTCCTCAACATAGCACTCATGATAAATAGTGCCATCAGGCAGCTTCTTGGCATTAACAGCCTGCAAACGGCCGAACTCGCTGACGAATACACCCTTGTCGCCAACCTGTCCGCCACCCTCTGCATAGAATGGAGTATTGTCCAGAATAATACCAGCCTCATCACCGTCACTCAGCTCATCCACCAGCTGGCCATCCTTCCAGATAGCTACAACCTTGGCAGACTTGGCCTCTGGATCATGCTTCAAGGCAGCAGTGTCAATACCCTGCAAATCAGGAATAGCATAACGCTCATTCTCAGCACGGGCAGCACGGGCACGATCCCGCTGAGCCTGCATTTCCTTGTCAAAGCCTTCCTTATCCAGCTCCATATCCTGCTCATGAAGGATTTCCTCAGTCAGCTCCCAAGGGAAGCCAAAGGTATCATAAAGCTTGAAGCTCAGCTCGCCAGACAGAACCTTGCTGCCAGCAGCCTTGGTATCAGCAATATAGCCATCCAACAGCTCCATACCCTGCTCCAGAGTTGCAGAGAAGCGATCCTCCTCCAGAGCAATAACCTTCTTGATATAATCCTTCTTCTGGCCCAAAGCGCCAAAGTCACTGGCATCCTTGTAGATTTCATAAACAGCATCTACAGCACCCTCCAGGAACTTGTCCTTGATGCCCAGCATACGGCCATGACGAATAGCACGGCGGAGAATACGGCGCAGTACATAACCTCTACCCTCATTAGAAGGAAGAATGCCATCCATAATCATAATAGTCATGGAACGGGCATGATCCGCAATAACCTTCAAGGAAACATCAGTCTCCTCGCTGGCACCATAAGTCACACCAGAAATCTTGGAAGCGTACTCAATAATAGGGAACAGCAAATCAGTCTCAAAGTTGTTACGTACTCCCTGAACCACAGAAGCAATACGCTCCAGTCCCATACCAGTATCAATATTCTTGTGCTCCAGATCGTTGTACTTGCCATCCTCAGTTCTATCAAACTGGGTAAATACATTGTTCCAGATTTCCAGATAGCGGTCACAGTCACAGCCTACACCGCAGGTAGGGCTGCCGCAGCCTCTTTCCTCACCCAGATCAATAAAAATTTCAGTATCAGGACCACATGGACCAGGGCCGATTTCCCAGAAGTTATCATCCAGCTTTACCAGATGATCTGGATTAAAGCCAGGCTGAGCCTTCCAAAGAGCCTCTGCCTCAGTATCCTTTGGATAAATAGAAGCCCACAGTTTATCCTTTGGCAGTTCCAGCACCTCGGTTAGGAACTCCCAGGACCAAGGAATAGCTTCCTTCTTGAAATAATCACCAAAGGAGAAATTGCCCAGCATCTCAAAATAAGTCTGATGGCGGGCAGTACGGCCTACATTCTCAATATCACCGGTACGCACACACCGCTGGCTGGTGGTAATACGACCACGAGGTGGCTTTACCTTGCCTGTAAAATATGCCTTAAATGGCGCCATGCCGGCACCAATCATTAACAAAGTAGGATCATTCTCTGGAATCAGAGAAGCACTTGGCAATCTAAGATGGCCCTTCTTTTCAGCAAAGAACTGAAGATAAGCCTCTCTCAATTCATTACCTGACATTTTCTTCAAAACACTCTACCCCCAAATATAAGGATTTTCTAAAAATACATTTTAACCATGTTATTATAGCATAGATTACCTAGGTTGCACAAAGTTTTTAGCGTAACCTTGACAAAATTTTGCAGACTAAAAAGCAGTCTGCTTTTATATGGCATCATACGCCTCATCCCCCATCATTGTCATAAAATATGATACGATAAAAATAAATAATGACAACTCTCTCTCAAATTTGTATAATGTCTGTATGATATACAATAATTGTACAAAAAGGAGAATTTACTATGCACATTCCAGAAAATTATCTTAGCCCCAGCACCTGTGGCGTGCTGGCTGTGGCTATGGCACCTATTTGGTACATATCCATTCAGAAGGTAAAGGAAAAAATGCCTACCGAAAAACTGCCTCTTTTGGGCATTGCGGCAGCCTTTTCCTTTGTAGCCATGATGTTTAACATTCCTCTGCCAGGAGGCACCACCGGCCATGCCGTAGGTGGTACTCTGGCCGCAATTATGCTGGGCCCTTGGGGAGCCTGTCTAGCCATAAGCACAACTCTATTAGTACAGGCTCTTTTCTTTGGGGACGGAGGTATTCTAGCTCTAGGAGCCAATTGCTTCAACATGGCCTTTATCCTGCCAATGGTAGGCTATGGTCTGTACCAGATATTGCGCAAGCACCTGCCAGACTCCCTAGCTGCCGCTGTAGGAGGCTATGCCGGTATTAACGCAGCCGCCCTTGTGGCCGCTGTGGAATTTGGCCTGCAGCCTCTGCTCTTTACCAATGAATTAGGACAGGCTCTTTATTGCCCATATCCTTTGTCCATTTCCATTCCAGCCATGATGGCAGGCCATCTAACAATTTTCGGCTTGGCAGAAGCCATTTTCACAGGGGGACTGGTACTCTATATGTCCAAGGCCAAGGCAGGCCAGCAGATTGGCACCAACGCCGGCCAAAGCCCTATTTCCGCCCTTTATGCCATCCTGATTGCCATGATTGTACTATGTCCTTTGGGCCTGCTGGCCGAAGGCACTGCCTGGGGAGAATGGGCACCAGAGGAAATAGCAGAGCTGACCGAAACCGGCACCGCCCTAGGCTATACCCCCCAGGGACTTTTAGAGGGCTTCAATCTGGAGGTATTCTTCCCAGATTACGCCATTAGCGGACTGCCAGATATCTTTGGCTATGTGCTGTCTGCCATTATGGGTACAGCCATGGTCATTCTAACCTTCAAGCTAATGTCCGCTGCCATTGCCAAATAACCAAAAATGAAATTACCAGAATGGCTTGTCAAAGAGGAAAATTACCTTCCGTCCACAGATAGAGAATATTTTCTAGCCAAGTCCCTGCTGAAAATAACCAGCGTACTAAGGCGCTATCAGCCCAGCCTCCAGCCAAAGCCTCACAGCAGGCTTAAGCCATCCCCTATGGGGGCTATGGCTTCCTGGCTGGCTGTGCTGCTCATTTGCGCCCTAAGCCATCACAGCATTTTACTCCACAGTATCTGCTGTATTTTGTTGTGCCTTCTTTGCCTCTATCAAGGGAAAACCATTTGGCAGATTCTCAGGCCAGCCCTGCTGATGGGAATTTTTACTATGGTGCTGATACTGCCAGCCCTCTATCTCACCCCCAATCCTTTGCTGATGCTATTACCCTACAAAAGCTTTATTTCCTTGGTGGCTACGGGGATATTTATCCACAGCTACAGCTTTCAGCAAATAAGCTGTACACTTAGCTGGCTGCACCTGCCCCATATGTTTATTTTTATTCTGGACACCACCCTTAGATATATTTATCTGCTGGGAAGCATTGCTCAGGATTCCCTTGTTGCTCTGAGCCTCCGCTCCATCGGCCGAAATCCTCACAAAACCAGCAGTACCCTGAATATTCTAGGTACTGTCTATCTCAAATCCCAGCAGATGTCCCTGGAAATGTATCAGGCCATGATCTGCCGAGGCTTCTCTGGCCAATATCCCCATCGGCATCAACAACCCTTTGGGCTGGCAGATATATGCCCTGCCATTATGTGTATTCTGCTTATAGTATTACATATATACTTATAGTATTAGCTCCCAAAGGAAAATACGAAACAAAAGATTCAGTTGAGGTTTTTGACTATGCTGCCTATAATTACATTAAAAAATATTACCCTTGGCTACGAGGGAGCCAGCCCCATATTGCAGGATTTCATCTGTGCAATTCATGCTGGCGAAACAGTGCACCTGGTGGGAGACAACGGCTGTGGCAAAACCACCCTGCTAAAACTCCTTAACGGCCTGTTACTGCCTCTGCAGGGACAGTACATCTTTCAGGGCACAGAGGTAAGCAGGAAGCTATTACATCAGCAAAGCTGGTCCAAAGCCTTTCATCAAAAAATCGGCTATCTCTGGCAAAAGCCAGAGTCCCAGCTGTTTTGCAGTACAGTAGAAGAAGAGCTGGCCTTTGGCCCCTTGCAAATGGGACTAACCAAAGAAGAAATCCAACAGCGGGTGCAGGATACCTTGGAGCTTCTAGGCATAGACCATCTCAGAGAACGCACCCCCTACACCCTAAGTGGCGGGGAACAAAAAAAGACCGCCATAGGCGCCATCCTAACCATGAATCCCACTATCTGGATTCTGGATGAACCTATGAACGATCTTGACCGCCAGTCCCAAAGCTGGCTGATAGACTTTCTCACCAGCCTAAAAACAGCTGGCAAAACCATTATCTTCACCTCCCACCACCAACAGCTGAACCAAATCGCCGATAGAAGTATTATTTTGGGGTAGGTCTGAATTAATAACCAAAAGGAGGTTACAAATATGTAACAAATTATCATCATAGCGGGACACAGACGGTGTTAAATCTTTTCTGAAAATTCAAATCTTCTATGATAATTGATACGGCTTAGCAGCAGTTTTCTGTGGTTAAGCCGTTGTTTATTTAGTAGCAAAAATAAGGTGATATGTCAAGAGTACCTGAAAAAATCTGGGCATCTATTTACTCTTGACTATCCAGCTTTTGTAGACAAAATAAAAGTATCCAACAGCAATATTACTATCGGATACCGTTTCACTCCAGTCTACGGCCGACTAGAAAGTTGTGGTTTTTATGGTGCGCTCGGCGGGAGTCGAACCCACGCTTTCAGCTCCGGAGGCTAACGTCCTATCCACTGGACTACGAGCGCACATTTTGAATCATCGCCACACAAGGATACATCCCTTTCATCAGCGACTCAAATAGTATAACACAATTTCTCCTTTATGGCAAGAATTAGTTATACCAATAGCCTATTTGGCCATTTTCCCCTTTAACAACAGGGTGATAAAGAAAATACCTGCTGCAATCACCACAATGGTAGCACCGGCAGCCATATTGAAATAATAGGCCAGCACCAGGCCGCTTATACCAGCCGCCATAGCAAAGGCTACAGAAAACAGATGATATTGCTTCACGCTCTGAGCCACATTTCTCGCTGCCGCTCCCGGCAGTACCAGCAGGGAATTAATAATCAACAGCCCCACCCATTGAATACTAATGGCTACTACCACAGCCACCATTGCCGCAAATACGCCCTCTACCAGCATAACAGAAATACCACGACTTCTGGCAAAGGAACTATTAACACTAAGTATCAACAAGCGGTTGAATATCCATCCCCAGGCCAAAAGAACAACCACCAACACCAAAGCCAAGGATTGAATTTCCTCCTGAGTAATACTCAGAATATCACCAATAAGATAGCTGGAATATTTGTTGAAGCCACCGCCATAGGACATCATCATCAAACCAGCTGCAATACCTACAGAAGAAAAAACTCCAATAATCGTATCTGTGGAAGCGGTGCTATTATTTTTTATCCAAGTAATCAGCAGGGCAAAAACTACAGAAAACAAAATCAAGGACACAGTAGGTGAAAAAATACCCAGAATCGCACCCAAGGCCAAGCCTGTAAAGGCACCATGCCCCAAGGAATCAGAGAAAAAAGCCATGCGATTGGACACCACCATTGTACTTAGCAGGCCAAATAATGGGGTTATCAAAAGCACCGCCAGCAAGGCATTTTTCATAAAACCATAGCTTAACCAATCAAAGGGCAGCATTGACAATAAATCGTATATTATATCCATTACTTATCCTCCTGCCCTATATTTTCCTGCTCTACAGCCTGATTCACTATATTATCCTCATCGTTGCCACAGTTGCACTCACATTTGTCCTTTTTCTGATGAGGACGCCACTGGAAGCCTGTTCCCTTCTCCCTATCTCCCCCAGCCAGCATACCAAAAATCTTGCGGGTTCTGGCATCCTGAAATACCTCTCTTGATGTACCGCTGCATACCACACCCTTGTCCATCAAAACAACCTGGTCTGCATGGCGAGCCACCATATTCAAATCATGGGACACAAGAATAATGGCCATATCCTCATTATTTTGCAAATCCTCCAAAATTTCATAGAAAATTTCTAAACCATTTTGATCCACACCTGATACCGGTTCATCCAACAGCAGTAAATCCGGCATAGGATTCAAGGCCAGGGCCACCAATACCCGCTGCAGTTCACCGCCGGACAAGGCACCTAAACGGCGGTCTATTAGCTCTGCCGCTCTAACACGACTCAGGCATCTGATGATTTCCTGTCTATTATTTACCGGCAGCAGCCACACAGGCCTTTGACTAAGACAGGCCGCAAACAAATCCTGTACCGTAATAGGAGCGCTAACATCAAATTTCAAATACTGAGGTACATAGCCAATAACTGGGTTCCCTGTATGCTTTCCCTTAGCATCTGTATATTTCAATTTGCCCGTGTGGGGAATTTCTCCCAATATAGCCTTCAGCAGGGTACTTTTGCCTGCTCCATTAGGTCCGATGATGGCAGTTAGCTGTCCACAGTGAACATGTATATTTACATCTTCAAAAATCACCAATCTGCCTGCTTTGACACCAAAATTCTCTATTTTCGTACAACACAATCTAGCGCAATCCTTTTGGGAGCTGGCATGATGAAAAAGTTTTTTTAACATAAATAATCCTCTTTATTTGGTCAATCTAAGATAAGCCCAGCGAGCCATACCGAAAAACAGCAATGCATATAGTATTAATACTATCACTGATGTCAAGGCCACTGGCTGAGACAGGGCAATGCCCCGCAGCAAATAACTGGTATGGGTTAATGGCAGCATCTGAATAGCATAGCGTACCAAATCCGGCAGAGTATGCACTGAGAAAAATGTGCCGCATAAAAAGGACATAGGCAACAAAATATAAGTATTTACCTGGCCCATTTCCTCATAGGTACTAATGGTCATGGCCGCAAAAAAACCAATCTCTGAAAATATAATGCAATTCAGCACCAATACCAGCAAAAACAGTGCCGACAACTGCAATTGGGCCCCAAATAATTCTGCCAAAAGCAAAATAATAGCTGAGGAAATCAAACCTCGCAGCACTGCAGCCAGCACCTTGCCAATAACAAAGGCCTCTGGAATTACCGGCGCAATAATATATTCTTCCAAACTTTTGTGATAAATCCTTTCTGAATGTACCGGTGTAACACTATTAAAGCTGATATTCATAGAATTTAGCGCCAAAATACCCGGCACCAAAAAATCCAAATAGGACCCGTCAGTTACCTGAATACTACGGCCAAGTCCCCAACCAAAGGCTACCATATATAACAAAGGAGCCACCATACGGCTAAAAATAAATTTTTTAAGTCTGCGATGCAGTACAACCCAATCCCGCCAAAATACAGTCCATATATCCTGCCACAGCATTATATACCCTCCCTTCGGCCAGTTAACTCTATAAATACATCTTCCAGATTGGAACGACGAATATGAGAGGAGTCCAATGTAGCAACAAAGCCAGCTGCCTCTTCCTTGCTGTCAAAGAATTTGAACTGACGACCTTCCTCTGTCTGCCATTCCACAGTATAGCGTCCCATTTGCTGACAGAAGGAGGCTGGTGTATCTATATCCACCAACTTACCTTTGTTGATAATAGCTACTCTATTGCAAAGATTTTCCGCTTCCTCAATATAATGGGTGGTCAACAGCACTGTTACTCCCTGAGCTGCCATTTCTCGTATCAAATCCCAAATACGATGGCGAACCTGGGGATCCAAGGCCACTGTAGGCTCATCCATAAACAAAATCTGTGGTTTGTGAATCAAGGCTCTGGCTATCAAAAGCCGTCTTTTCATGCCCCCTGACAGCTGTCTTGGAGACATATTCACAGTATCTTCCAATTCGATATAATGAAGCAATTCCTGTATTCTCTCCTGCCGCTGCTGCTTATCCATATGATGCAGTCTGCCGTGAAGCTCCATATTCTGCCCCACTGTCAAATCCATATCAAAATTTATATGCTGAGGTACTACCCCAATCATAGCCTTAATGGCCTTCTCATTCTTTTCTATGGATATACCATTATATTTAATCTCCCCAGCTGTTTTCCTTGTCTGCATGGTCAGCATTCTAATGGTAGTTGTTTTGCCTGCACCATTAGGCCCCAGCAAGCCAAAAATTTCTCCCTGGGCAATTTCAAAGGACAAATCATCAACAGCCTTCTTGGCGACCATTTTGCCATCCCGTCCCTTGCGAATAAATTCCTTGGTCAATCCCTTAACTTTTATCAAAAATATCACCTGCCAATTTTTATTGATTTCTCATTTTATTTTACTTTTTCGTACGTAAGTATCAGTAGCCACATCCAGCATTTCCTTCCAACTGCTGAATCTAGTATTTTTTACCACATGGGCATCCATATTTTCCTCTGGCAAATCCTCAAAATCCTGCTGGATTTCGATATGAAAGCCTCCACCTAGTAAAAATTTCTCAAAACTGCGATATTTTGTATATTTCCGCATAAAAGATGTATTAAACAAATCCTCAAAGCTCACCTGCACAGGCATACTGCCTGGCAGCTGATAATACCCCATTAACTTTACCATATTTTGCCTCCATGATTAAACTGTAACTAACATTATAACTCATTGTCAACAAGAAAAAAAGAAGCCCCTGCTGGAGCTTCTCAAAATCAATTTAGATTTTTCCCTGCAAATCATGATCCGTCATGGCACATACACAGGAATCGGACCATACATTTTCTGCTGTCTCAATCATATCAATAACTGTAAAGATAGGCAGAATAATACCCATTATTCCCAGTGGCACTCCCAAAGAGGACATAAGAGACAGGGTAAGGAAATAACACCCCATTGGCACACCTGCATTACCTACTGCTGCCAGCACAGCTACAAAAAGCCAGGTAATCATGGTGCCCATAGTCAGCTCAATGCCTGCATTCTGCATAACGAATAAGGATGTGGTCAATATAAAAGCCGCACAGCCATTCATATTAATAGTGGTGCAAATAGGCAGAACAAAACGAGAAACCTTGGTATTAACCTTTAGATTGTTTTCTGCAGAAGCCAGAGTGACTGGCAAGGTACCAGCAGAGCTTTTAGTAAAGAGAGCTACAGCCACCGCTGGGGACATTTGACGGAAAACATACAAAGGATTCAGACCTCTAACCAACAAGAACAATGGCAGTACAATGAAGAACTGAATCATATTGCCCCCTAGCACTACAGCTACATATTTGCCCAAGGAGCCCACGATAACACCAGCCTCAATCTGAGCGGAAAGCTGGGAGGCAAAGGCCAAGATACCAATAGGCAAAACATAGAGAATACCTCTTATCATGGTGAAAAGCAACTCCTGCAAGCCCTTGATACCCTTCAACAGTACTTCTCTATTATCAGTCTTAGGCATAAAGGCCAGAGCCAAGCCTGCAAAGGCTGCAATCAACAATACAGAAAGCACATTGCCAGCCAGGAATGGCTGCAGCACATTGTTTGGAATTACCGAGAGAAAATGCTCATAATATGTCAGCTTCTCCAGCTTTTGAGGTACATCCCCAGCAGCTGCGCCAACAATATCCGCTGGCAAATTACCTGGAGCAATAACATTGTAGAGAATCAACCCTACCAATGCTGCTGAAAAAGTAGTCAGCAGGGTATAAGTAACGGCATGGATAAATATTTTACCGGTTTCCTTCTTACCTCCCAGCTCTGCCAAGGTAGTAATAACAGCCAAGGCAATAGTTGGCACAGCAATAAACTGAAATAATCTGGTAAATACAGTAGCCACAAAATCAAAGAAACCATTGAGAGATGGTATCTGCATCCAACCTAAAACGGCACCAATCAGCAAAGCACCAAACCAAAGTATCAGCTGCTTTCTCTGAGCTTGGGGACTACTCTTGGCCATTGCCTCCTTGGCAGTCTCCTCAACAGACTTATTATTTTCCATAAATATAACCTTCCTTCAGCTAAAACATCTTTATAACATATATTAAAACTATGTATTGTACTTTACCACATTGCGCCAGATATGTCAAATTGTATACAAAATATTATCAAACACACTCTATAATTTAATCACTGAAATTCTGATTTGTCGAGTTACCTCTCTCCCTAGAGTTGTAAATATAATTCGGGATGTCAAAGGTTATCGAAATACAGCCTGCGGTCATAACGACTTTTGCTCTGTCCGACTTAATGGCCCTATCTGATGGTTTATACTTACGCACAAATACCGCTTGTCGCTGAGCCAATTCACAGAGGCCGTAATGATAGAGAGTGCCACCGGGGCCACTTTTGCTACGCAAAAGCAGGAGTCTCCCGACGCAAAAGTGTCATGCCCCTCCGGCTGTTGCCGAATCATTCTGCCTTTACTGTAC
>CAKPYV010000010.1 GCA_934203205.1 uncultured Anaerovibrio sp.
TATACATAAAAACACTCCAATCATAATAATATTTTACCATGAACGGAGTGCTTTATGCTAGTTTGTCAACAATCTGAAGCTGGTTATTGTAATAACCAGCTTTTCTTATACCCAGCATGGCAGGGATGTAAACGTCACAAGGAATATTTTAAGAAAAGCCTTGAAAATGCAGAATCCTCTGCCTTGAGGCATGGAGAGTGTCAAGAGCTGCAGAAAATAGTGATTCTTAAATAATTATGTGCTGACAAGGAAAAATACTTGACAACATAGTTACAGCTAGTTATAATAACTATGGTCGGATAAAGGTGTGTCTTGAAAGCAGGTGGTTATATGCTGGAACAGAGATTGTATCTGGCGCAGCTATATGATATATATGGGCCATTGCTGACAGACAAGCAGCAGCGCTGCTTGGAGATGCATCTGCTGGAGGACTTCTCCATGTCAGAGATAGGAGAGAGCCTACAGGTATCACGACAGGCAGTATATGATATACTGCATCGCTCGGAGCAGATCATGGCTGAGTATGAAACAAAGCTAGGGCTGGCTCAGAGAATTGCCAAACAGCGTCATGAACTGACAGAAATTTATGATGAGCTTTCTTCTCTGGAGACAGAGGGAACCCAACAGCAGATAGCTGGTATATTGCAAAAGCTTGCACCATATACCGGAGAAGCTGGCCAGGAGGAATAGATTTGATTTTTGAAGGTTTGGCAGATCGTCTGCAGGAAACATTTAAAAAGCTTCGGGGACATGGCAAGCTGACAGAGGACGATGTAAAGTCTGCTATGAAGGAAGTACGGATGGCTCTTTTAGAGGCAGACGTAAACTTCAAGGTAGTTAAGGACTTTGTCAAGCGGGTAACCGAAAGAGCTATCGGACAGGATGTAATGGAGGCATTGACTCCGGCACAGGTTGTCATCAAGATAGTAAATGAGGAGCTTACTGAATTAATGGGTGGCTCCCAGAGTAAGATTAATATGTCATCACAGCCACCTACCATTATTATGATGGCAGGTCTGCAGGGTGCTGGTAAAACCACCTCTGCTGGTAAGCTGGGACTGGCTCTGAAGAAACAGGGCAAGCGTCCAGTGCTGGTGGCTGCAGATATATATAGACCAGCGGCTGTTACTCAGCTGCAGGTTATAGGTAAGCAGTTGGATATACCGGTATTCTCTATGGAGCCGGGAACCGATGCTGTTACCATTGCAAAATCCTCTTTGAATTATGCCTTTACTCATGCTAACGATGTTGTTATCATTGATACAGCAGGCCGACTCCACATTAATGAGGAGCTGATGCAGGAGCTGAAGGACATTAAGCAGGAGGTTAAGCCTCATGAGATTCTGCTGGTTGTAGATGCTATGACTGGTCAGGATGCAGTCAATGTGGCTGAGAGCTTCAATAAGGATCTGGAGCTGACAGGCTTGATTCTCACCAAGATGGATGGTGATTCCAGAGGCGGTGCTGCACTGTCCGTAAAGGCAGTAACAGGCTGTCCAATCAAATTCATCGGTGTAGGCGAGAAGCTGGAGCCGTTGCAGCCATTCTATCCAGACCGTATGGCTTCCCGTATTCTGGGTATGGGCGATGTGCTTTCCCTGATCGAGAAGGCTCAGGATGCCTTTGACATGAAGGAAGCTGAGGAGCTTAAGCAGAAGCTGCGTAAGGATGAATTCACATTGGATGATTTCCTGAAGCAGATGAAGCAGGTTCGCAAGCTAGGATCCTTTGAGCAGATTCTGGGCATGATTCCGGGTGTAGGCAGTCAGGTCAAGGATGCACTGAAGGATAAGGATATAGATCTGAATGGCAAGGAAATGCGTCAGATTGAAGCCATTATTCTGGCTATGACTCCAGAGGAGCGAGCCAAAACCAAGATCATCAATGGCAGCCGCCGCAAGCGTATAGCCAAGGGCAGCGGCACCAGGGTGCAGGATGTCAACAAGCTTCTTAAGCAGTTTGACGAAATGCAGAAGATGGTAAAACGCATGAAGAAAATGCAAAATGGCAAAAAAGGCGGTCTTTTCGGCGGCATGAAATTACCATTTATGCATTGATTATATAAGAAAGTATATCTTCTATAAAATAGAGTTTAGATATACCATATCTAAGGAGGTGAATTTTCACATGGCAGTAAAGATTCGTTTGAACCGTATGGGTGCTAAGAAGAGCCCTTTCTATCGTATTGTTGTAGCTGATTCCCGCGCACCACGCGATGGCCGTTTCATCGAGGTAGTTGGCAACTACGACTCCACTAAGGAGCCTGCAGTAGTTAACATCGACGAGGAGAAGGCACTGGAGTGGATGTCCAAGGGTGCACAGCCTACTGATACAGTTCGTTCTTTGTTCTCCAAGCAGGGCATCATGGCTAAATTTGATGCAGCTAAGCATGCTAAAGACTAAGAAAGAGGCATAGCATGAAAGAGATCGTTGAGATTATCGCGAGGTCTCTGGTAGACAATCCTGATCAGGTTGTAGTAAAGGAGAAGCAGGATGAGAGTATCGTCCTCTTCGAACTTCATGTAGCTGACGAGGATATGGGCAAGGTAATTGGCAAATCAGGACGTATTGCGAAAGCTTTACGTACTGTTGTCAAGGCCGCAGCTACTCGTGAGAATAAAAAAGTGAATGTAGAAATAGTTAGCTGATAACCTCAGCCGAAACTGCGGCAGATTTTTCTGCCGCAATTTCTATATATACGAGAATTTTTTTAGAGAAAATGGGGGCTTGTAAAATGGATAAGGTATTGGTAAAATTCCCACTCACCATTAAAGCAAAAATGACCGATAAATTGAAGGCAAAAATGCTGGATGAACTGGAAAAGGGCATGCAGCAGGCAGAGCTGGAGATTTCCCAGATTAATATTGAAGAAAACAAGGCTATTCAGCAGGAAAGTGCCAATGGTCAGGCGCCAGCTCAGGAAACTATGGCTATGATTCATCAGCATTTTGGTGTAGAGCGCCAGAAGCGTCAGGAATATGTAGCCAAGGCTCAGGCTCGTCATGATGAGCTGGAGAAGCTTGGCCCTGGTGCAGAGATTGTGCAGGGAACCACTGAGCGTTTTGTGGAGCTGAAGGTTGGAGATAATATTCGTGATCAGTTCAATGTGGAAGTAGTGGTGGAAGATGATAAGATCATCGCAATCCGCAGCTAAGGCGGCCAAAGTTTCCCACAAGAATCATATTGTCATTGGCAAAATTGGTGCTCCCCACGGCGTTCATGGTGAGATGCGGGTAATTCCTCTGACAGATTTTCCTGAGCGGTTCCAGACTTTAACACAGGTTTATGCCGGGGATGAACTGATGGATGTGGAGGATTGCTGGTATCACAAGCAGTTTGTTATTATGAAGCTGAAGCAGTGCCCTCATAGGGAAGCAGCTGCAGAGCTGACAGGCAGATTGCTTTATGTGGACAAAGCTGATGCCATGCCTTTGGAAGAGGGAGAATACTATACCTTTGACATTATTGGCTTGGAGGTATTTGACCTGGAGGGAAATTCTCTTGGTCATATTACCGAGGTGCTGAAAACCGGCAGCAATGATGTTTATGTAGCCTCCCGTAAGGGACAGGCCAAGCAGCTGATGATACCTGCCCTAAAGGCTGTGGTCAAGGAAATTGATGTGCCAGGAGGCCGTATGGTAGTAGATATGCCGGAGGAAGCCTGATGAGGATAGATATTCTCTCTCTCTTTCCAGCCATGTTTGCCGGCCCCTTTGGGGATAGTATTACCAAAAGGGCGGTGACCAATGGTATTCTGGATATTCATCTCATGAATCCCAGAGATTTTGCTTTAGGCCGTCACAAGCAGGTAGATGACAGTCCCTTTGGAGGGGGCAGCGGCATGGTGCTAAAGCCTGAGCCTATGTTTAAGGCTGTGAACTTTATTAAAGATACCACAGATTATACAAACCGCAGGGTGCTTTTAATGAGCCCCGAAGGAGCTGTATTCAATCAGGCCAAGGCTAGGGAGCTGGCTCAATATGATCAGTTGATTTTTATCTGCGGTCATTATGAGGGCTTTGATGCCAGAATCAGTGAGAATCTAGCGGATGAGATTATCTCCATTGGTGATTTTGTCCTTACCGGGGGAGAGCTGCCAGCTATGATGATTGTAGATGCAGTGTCCCGTATGTTACCTGGGGTATTAGGCTCCGAAGAATCTGCTCCTACAGATTCCTTCTATAACGGCCTGTTGGAACATCCTCAATATACCAGACCAAGGGAATATGAGGGGTTGGCAGTGCCGGAGGTTTTGTTTTCGGGAGATCATGCCAAGATAGCTAAATGGCGTCGGGAAAAATCCTTGGAGATAACTCTCAGAAACCGTCCAGATTTACTAGAAAAGGCAGAGCTGAGCAAGGCAGATATAGAGTATCTGGCTAAGCTAAAAGCCTAGGAAAATAAAGTATAAAAATAAGCTGTCCATAGTGTACCAGCTTTTCATAGTTAAACCGAAATTTAACTATGAGAAGCAGATACAGTGGACAGCTTTTTCTTTTGCCAAAATATGGAATTGTAAAATGAGACTTATTCAGTGGGAGCTTTAGACTCCCACTGAATTTAGTCGAATAAATCCAGAGCCTTACGGGTGCTTAACGCCCTCCTAAGAGGAGGGAGCCTTAGCACCCGTTAGCATGGGATAAATACTTTTATTTATCCTGATGCTTCATCTGGCCAATATAATGGGTAACAAACTGACGGGCGGTACGTCCGGAACGGCCAGAATGGTTCATATACCAGCGATTGCCTTCAATGCGCAATTCCTCTGGCTCCATTTCAATGCCCTCCTGCCGCAGGAAGTGGTCAATAATAGCTAGATACTCCTGCTGATTTGGCTCAATATAATTGATAATCAAGCCGAAGCGGTCAGATAGGGAAATGGTTTCATTAATACTGTCGTTGCGGAACATTTCATCCTGCTCACTATTTCTATCATGCCAGGTTTCCTTAATCAGATGGCGGCGATTGGAGGTAGCATAGATAAGCACATTCTCTGGCTTGGACTCTACACCGCCCTCAATGGCAGATTTCAGATATTTGTAATCACTGTCAGATTCTTCAAAGGAAAGATCATCAAAGAAGATAATAAATCTCTTGCTGGCGAATTGCCGCAGGTTGGCCATAATACCTGGCAAATCGCTAAGCTGTGATTTCTGCATCTGAATCAGCCGCAGACCATCACTGTAATAGGCCTTGGCCAAAGCCTTAACTCCAGAGGATTTGCCTGTGCCTCTGGCACCCACCAACAGTACATTGTTGGCAGGACGGTGGTTGATAAAGGCCAGGGTATTGTTAATAAGCTGTTCCTTCTGGAAATCATAGCCTATTAAATCAGCAAAATCCATAGCCTCGAAATGGCGGATGCCCTGCAGCTTCTGTCTCTTGGAGTTCCAGCAAAAAGCAGGGTAGGAGGCAATTTCTCCATAGCCGTATTTAGTATAATAATTGACAAATACCTGAGTGATTTCCTCTGGGGTATTTTTGCCTTCCAGTTTTTTCTCCAAATATGCTGTAGCTTCCAGCTTGTGAGGCAGGGATGGCATATAATCATCCAGCAGATTTACATTGACAATCTCACTGGCTCTTTCTGTTAAAGCAGGCAGCAGCTTTTTCATATCATGGATAAAGGCCTGATGCAGGCTGGCACCAATCTGTCCTTGAGAAGCCTCTGCCATTTTGGCAGCCAGACATCCTTCCTGACTAAGGAGATTCAGAAAAAGATCTCGAATCAGATTGCCGCTCCAGCCCTCTTCTTCAGCCTTTTCCAAAAGATGACCAGCAAAGCGATGGGCCAAGGCCAAATCCTCTGGAGAGGAAACCGCCGCATCCAGCTCCTGTATCAGCTTGTCCTTTAAGATATTTCTGCATACCAGCAGATTTTGCAAATCCAATGTAACCATAGAAGAAATCCTCCTTACACACAAACAGAGGCTGTGGCATTTATAGTTAATGCAACAGCCTCTATTATTGTATCTATTCCTATATTAGACTGTCAAGACTTTAGAACTTCAGATTGTTACGGATTCTCTCCACAGCCTCGATGGTTTTTTCCCGATTGCCAAAGGATGTAAGGCGGAAATATCCCTCGCCACATGGGCCAAAGCCAGCGCCAGGAGTACCCACAATATGTACATCATTAAGGAGCTTGTCAAAGAAATCCCAAGAAAGCATATTATCCGGAGTCTGGAGCCAGATATATGGTGCATTAACACCACCAAAGGCATTGACACCAATAGCCTGTAAGCCCTCTCGAATAATGCGGGCGTTTTCCATATAGTAGCCAATCATTTCCTTAACCTGCTGCTGGCCCTCTGGGCTAAAGACAGCCTCAGCACCACGCTGAACAATATAGGCTGTACCATTGAATTTGGTAGTATGGCGGCGGTTCCACAGAGGATTTAGAGCCTGTCGTTTGCCCTCAGCAGTTTTGCCGGTTACAGTCTTAGGCAGGACTATATAGCCACAGCGGGTACCAGTAAAGCCAGCGGTTTTGGAGAAGGAGCGGAATTCAATAGCGCACTCCTTGGCTCCAGGAATCTCAAAAATACTGCGAGGTACATCATCCTCAGTAATATAGGCATTGTAGGCAGCATCAAAGAGAATGATGGAGTCGTTTTCCAGAGCATAGTCCAACCATTTCTTCAGCTGATCCCTAGTGAGGGTAGTACCGGTAGGATTGTTAGGGCAGCAAAGATAAATGAGGTCAACCCGCTTCTCTGGCAGCTCAGGACAGAAATTATTTTCTGCATTGCAAGGCAGATAGGTAACTCCCTCATAACGGCCATCTGGCTGCAGGGTGCCAGTGCGGCCTGCCATAACATTGGTGTCCAGATATACAGGATAAACAGGATCTGTAATGGCAATGGTATTGTCTACGCTAAAAATTTCCTGTATATTGCCACAGTCACTTTTGGCGCCATCAGAAACAAAAATCTCATCTGCAGCAATGCCCAGATCCTTATAATTGTGCTCAATGATTTTGTCTACAAGGAAGCTATACCCCTGCTCTGGGCCGTAGCCCCGGAAGGTATCTGGGGAAGCCATTTCGTCAACAGCCTTGTGCATAGCCTGAATACAAGCCTGGGGCAAAGGCAGGGTAACATCACCAATGCCCAGAGAAATCACATCAGCCTCTGGATGGGCCTCTATAAAAGCAGCTCTGCGATGGGCGGTTTCCCGAAAAAGATAGCTGCCAGCCAGTTTGAGATAGTTGTCATTTATATTTGCCATAAATTTTCCTCCTTATAGCGGGTAAATAAAAACAGGTAACACAGAGCCAGGGAATGTAGTATATCATCCTAGCTTCTCTGTCACCTGCGTTGGTGTCTAAATTTACTTTTTTCAGTTTGTAGTGTAGCAGAATGAGGAACTTTTGTAAAGAATTTCCCCAAAAGTTTTAGCCATTCTGCATAGTAGTACGACAGAAATCAATAAAGGACTGAGCTGCATTGCTGATATATCTGTCCTTCTTCCAGGCCAGGCCTAAATCAACATAAAGAGGCTCATCAAAAGGTACAGCCTTGATGCCAGGTGCTCCCTTGGCAATAAAGTCCAAAAGGAAAGCAATACCCACATTGGAAGCAATCAGTCCTTTAACGGTTTCAATCTGATTGGATTCCAACACGATTTCCGGCGCAATATTGGCTCTTTTTATTTTGCTCAACACCAGCTGACGCAGGAAGGAGCCTTCTTTCAGCATAATCAAATCCGCATTGGCAATATCATTAATAGAAATGGACTGGTGGGCGGCCAAAGGATGCTTCTCAGGAATACAGGCCATAATCTGATTCCTGGACATAGGCAAAAGCTGCAGGTTGGCAGAGGCATCAGAAATAATGACAATACCAAAATCCAGCTCGTCCCGTTCCAGCTTTTCACGAATGGCCATAGAGCCTTCCTCATAAAGGTAAATATCCAAATGAGGATAGAGATGCTGGAAGCTGGAGAAAATCTTCGGGAACAGATAGGCACCAATCATGGAAGGAATACCGATTTTGATAGTACCCTTCTGCAGCTGCTTGTAATCATTAACCTCCAAAACAGCATCATTAATGCTGCGGAGAGCCAGCTCTATGCGGTTAAGGAAAATATGCCCTTCCGGGGTTAGGGACAGCTGCTTTTGACTACGGTCAAAAAGTTTGATTCCCAATTCAGATTCCAGTTTCTTGATAGCAACTGTAATATTAGGCTGGGAAACATTGAGGCGCTCGGCAGCTCGGGTAATGTTTTTCAAACGGCTAGCCATCTGAAAATATTCTAATTGCCGTAACTCCATAGATTGTATCACTCCAATGCAAAAATACGTTATAATAAATTCGAATTATTTAGCTATTATTATATCATATGCAAGAGAAATAGTTAAGATTTTTTATGATATTATAAAGAAAAATTATTTACATCCTGCTTTGGTTATGCAAAACTAATTGCATCTTAGGGATGAGAATAGTATACATATAGTTAAGGATAAATTCATATTTAGTACAATAGTCTGAAAATCAGCTTATTAGCAGAGAAAAATAAGGAAGTGTTTGTTTTTCACGGGGAAATTTTGTATAATGAAATTAATTATGTAGTACCAGAATTTTGCCTTGTGGTGTAAGGGCAAAAAACATAGAATAGGGGGATTTATTTTGGAATTAGCTACAGTCATTGGCCTGGTATTGGGCGTAATATCTATTTTTGTAGGTATGATTTTGAAGGGAGCACCTTTATCGGCTCTTAACAATCCAGCGGCTTTTTTGATTATCATAGGTGGTACCTTTTCCTGCTTGTTCATCGGCTTCCGTATGGATCAGCTGAAGAACTTTCCTACATTGATTAAAAAGACCTTTTTCAAGAATAACCTTCAGTCATCTGTGGAATTGCGTAATACCTTTGTGGAGCTTTCCCAGCTAGCTCGTCGTGAAGGTCTGCTGGCTCTGGAAAGCAGGATTCAGGATATTGAAGATCCATTCTTCCGCAACGGCCTTAGCATGGTAGTTGATGGTTTGGAGCAGGAATTTGTTAGTGATGTATTGGATGCAGAGCTGGCCATTATGCAGGCTCGTCACGCCGAGAACCGTTCTATGTTTTCTCAGGCAGGTACCTACGCCCCAACTCTGGGTGTACTTGGTGCCGTAGTAGGTCTGATTGCCGCTCTGGGTAATCTGAACGACATTGAGAAGCTGGGACATTCCATTGCCGCAGCTTTTGTTGCTACCATTCTGGGTATCTTCACAGGTTATGTACTGTGGCTGCCTTTGTGTAACAAGCTGAAGATTCTCTCTGAGCAGGAAATTGGTCAGAAGCGTATGATTATTGAGGGTATTCTTTCCCTGCAGGCTGGTGATTCTCCTTCTGCTATTGAGGCTAAGCTGATGGTATTTATTCCTCAGTCTGTACGTGAAACCCTGAAGGAGGAATAAGCTATGGCAAGAAAGAAAAGACCGGCTCCCCATGAAGAGGAAGCCAGTGAGGCATGGCTGTTGCCTTATTCTGATTTGATGACCTTGCTCTTGGCATTGTTTATTTGCCTATTTGCTATTTCTCAGACTGATGAAACCAAGCTGACGCAGATGGCTCAGGCCTTTAGCTCAGCCTTTAATATGGGTGGACCTTCCTTTTTTCAGGGAGCAGGCCCAGCTATGAACAGCTCCCGGGATTTGACTTCCGCTGATGATGGCGGCATGGAGGCCTATTTGGCAGAAAACAGCCAGATGGAAGCTGTTAAGAGACAGATGGATGCCTATATTGAGCAGAATAATTTGCAGAATGAGATTTCCACCCAGATGACAGAGGATGGACTGATGATTCGAATTGAGGAAAAGGCGCTGTTTCCATCTGGATCAGCAGAGCTGACAGCTGGTGTACAGAAAATCGGCCCTGTAATTGCTTCTTTGGTGGCACCAATTCCCCAAAGGATTCTGGTAACAGGCCATACAGATAATGTACCGATTCACAGTGCAGGTTATCCATCTAACTGGGAACTGAGCTCAGCCAGAGCTATTAATTTTATGAAGTATATCATTGCTCAGGATGGCAGAATGAATCCAGCCAGATTCAGTGCTATGGGCAGAAGCGAGTATAAGCCTATTGCAGATAATTCCACTCCGGAGGGCAGGGCGCAGAACCGCCGTGTTGAGGTATTGATTGAAAGATCTGTACATTTGGACAAATCTGAATATCAGGTGGCTCGTAACTAAATAAGTTATAAGGACTGCTGCAGCAGTTAGAGCCTGGGCATTGCCTAGGCTCTTTTTGGTAGGTGAGGATATGGTTATAGGTATAGGAACAGATATAGTGGAAATAGACAGAGTGGCCAAGGCTATTAAGGGAGAGGCTTTTGTGAAGCGGGTATTTACTCCTGCCGAGGCTGAATACTGCCGCAGCCGCAAGGCTGGTATGGCTGCCTCCTTTGCAGGACGATTTGCGGCCAAGGAAGCCATTATGAAGGCCTTGGGCACAGGTTTGCGGGAGGGCAGTCTTACAGAGCTGGAAATTCTTAATGACCAGCTAGGCTGTCCTCAGGTTAGGCTAACTGGCAGATTTGGGGAAATAGCCAAAGAAAAGGGTCTGATAAGCTGTCATATTAGTATTAGTCATTCTATGGCCTATGCCACAGCTCAATGTGTTATGGAGGGCCAGGAACAGGGTAAAGGGGAGGAAAAATCATGAAGCTGACCACAGTAGCTGAAATGAGGCAAATTGACAAGAGAGCCATTGAGGAAATAGGCATACCAGAAATTGTGCTTATGGAGAATGCAGCTAGAGAAATATATAGCGCTTTCAGCTCCCTTTTGCAGGGGGTAGCCAACAAGCGTATCTGCATTATAGCAGGAGTGGGCAATAATGGTGGCGATGCCTTTGCAGCAGCCAGACATATTGCCAATGCCGGGGGCCGGCCCAAGGTTTTTGTTTTAGGCAGTCAGGATAAAATGAGCCAGTCCGCAGCGGTGAATTTCAATGTAATTTGCAATATGGGGATTCAGGTTTTCCAGTTACAGGAACAGCGGGATTGGGATAAGCTTATGGCTGTGCTGAAAACAGCTGATGGAGTATTAGACGGCCTGTTAGGCACAGGTTTTCACGGTCAGTTGAGGGAAAGCTTCGCCAAGTTGATTAATATTGTTAATAATGCCGGTGTACCAATCCTGTCCATTGATGTACCTAGCGGGGTTAATGCAGAAAATGGACAGATTGATTCTGTAGCCGTTCAGGCCAATGCTACCCTTACTTTGGGAGAGCCTAAATGGGGCATGCTATTTGCTCCTGGCTCTGTTCATTGCGGACATTTGTTAACCGATGGCATAGGTATTCCTAGCGAATTGCTAAATGACAGTCATATTCAGCAGGAGCTGCTGCAGGAGCAGGATGTGAAGCAGTGGCTGGTGCCTAGAGCAACAGATTGTCACAAGGGAAGCTGCGGCAGGATTTTGGTGGTGGCAGGTTCCAGAGGTATGACAGGCGCAGCCTCCCTGGCTTCCTTGGCGGCTCTCCGCATGGGAGCAGGGATTGTAACGCTGGCTTGTCCAGCCAGCCTTAACGATATACTGGAGGTGAAGCTAACCGAGGTTATGACCTTGCCTTTGGAGGACAAGGGCTGTGGCTATTTGACTCTGGACAATCTGGCAGAGCTTTTGCAGAAATCTGCTGATTATGATTTATTGTTAATTGGTCCAGGTTTGGGACGGCAGGCCACCACAGGAGAACTGGTACGGGCCTTGGTTACCAAGGTAAAAAAACCAGTGGTACTGGATGCTGATGGCATATATGCCTTTAGGGAACAGGGAGATTTGCTGTCTGGATGCAGCTGTTCACCAGTGCTTACCCCTCATATGGGGGAAATGGCTACCCTGTTGGGAATTACCGTATCGGAGCTGAAGGAGGAGCTTTTGGAGCTGGCTCGGGATGCTGCCAAGGAATATAAGGCCATTATGGTTATTAAAAGCGAGACTACAATTGTGGTTTATCCTGATGGCATGGCCTATGTGGCTAATACAGGCAATCCAGGTATGGCTACCGCAGGCTGTGGTGATGTACTGGCTGGTACCATTGCTGGCTTGTATCGCCAGACTATACAGGGCAAGTCACCTTTGGCTGGTGTTTACATTCATGGCCGGGCAGGTGATTTAGCCTATGGTGCTCTGGGCAATTGTTTATTGGCCCATGATATTATTGACAAGCTGCCAGGGGTGGCCAAGGAATTGACAAAATAGAAATTTCTTTTTTCTCTTGATTTATTTTCTTAAAAAGCATACAATAAAACCATTACACAGTAATGTTACAATGTTACAACAAAAAATGTAATTTGTTAGGAGATGTATTTTTATGGCAGATATTCGATTTGTACAGGCAGATACCCTGAAGGAAAAACCTGCTGATATCAGCAAGGTAGGTTTCGGCCGTGTATTTACTGATTATATGTTTGAGATGGACTACAACCCTGAGGAGGGCTGGCATGATGCCAGAATCGTTCCTTATCAGGATGTTCCACTGAGCCCTGCCAATGCTACCCTCCATTATGGCCAGGCTATTTTTGAGGGCTGCAAGGCATATCGCTATGAAGGAGGCAAGGCTGTTGTATTCCGTGCCAAGGATCATATTGCCCGCCTGAATCGTTCTGCCAAGATTTTGGATATTCCAGAGGTTGATGAAAAGCTGGTTTATGATGCCTTGATGAAGCTGATTGACTTGGAGAAGGATTGGATTCCTGATGGCCCTGGTCAGAGCCTCTACATCCGTCCATTTATTTTCTCCACAGATCCATATCTGGGGGTAAGTGTAGGCCAGTACTACAAGATGATGATTATCCTTTCCCCAGTTGGTGCATACTATGCCAACGGCTTTGCTCCAGTAAAGATTATGGTGGAGGATACCTATGTAAGAGCGCCAAAGGGCGGCTTAGGCGCAGCCAAGACTCCTGCTAACTATGCAGCTTCTCTTCACGGCGGCCTGATTGCTCATGAAAAGGGCTATGACCAGACTCTGTGGACTGATGGTATTGAACACAAGTACATTGGCGAGGTTGGTTCCATGAACATACTCTTCAAGATTGATGGCAAGATCGTTACTCCAGAGCTGGATGGTACTATTCTGGACGGCATTACCCGTCGTACTGTTCTCCGGGTTTGCAAGGAGTGGGGTATTCCTACTGAGGAACGCCGTATTTCCATTGATGAACTGATTGAGGATTATGAGAACGGCAAGCTGGAGGAGGTATTTGGCTCCGGTACAGCAGCTGTTATTTCCCCTGTTAGCGTATTGGGCTATAAGGGCCAGGATCGTGTTATCAGCGGTGGCAAGATTGGTGAATTTGCCCAGAAGCTGTATGATTACATTGATGATCTGCACACTGGCAAGGCTGAGGATATTTATGGCTTTATTGATGTAGCTGGTCAGTATTAATAATTTACGGTAACATATAGAGAGGTTGGAGAGATTTTTGAATCTTCAACCTCTTTTTTCATGGAAAATTCACAAAAAAGCTCTATATTTTTTGTGTTCATGCAGGATTTAACATTTTTTTAGCGAATAAAATAATATAGAAGAATTTTTTGCGGAAAATGTAGAGATTTTTGGTGAAATAGAGTAAAGTATTATTAGGAATAATGTGTAGTTTATGTTGGGGAGTATGTATATGCCATTTGATCTGTCTGTACCGTTGCAATATCATGGCCTTTTATCCACTGTAGGCATTCGGGATATAGTGGATATTCTGCTGGTTGCTGTTATTTTGTACAAATCCTATGAAATGCTGAAGGATACCAGAGCCATTACCTTGGCCAAGGGCCTGTTTGTCATGATGGGTGTTGCATTGGCGGCATATATTCTGGAGCTTCATGCTATTTATTGGCTTCTCTCCAAAAGCATATATCTCTTGTTTATGGCTTTGCCTATTGTTTTTCAGCCAGAGCTGCGCAGAGCCTTGGAGCGTATAGGTCAGGGCAGGTTCCTAGGTTCTGCTGTTCATTTGAACGCAGAGGAGGCTAACAATCTGGTTAATGAGATTGATAAGGCCGTATTCAGTATGTCGGCCAAGAAAATCGGTGCTCTGCTGGTTTTGGAGCGGGATATTGGCATCAATGAGATTATTGATACCGGCATTAGAATAGATGGATTGGTTACAGCCCCTTTCATGATGAATGTCTTTATTCCCAATACTCCATTGCATGATGGAGCAGCGGTTATACGAGGCAACCGCATGATAGCCGCAGGCTGTCTACTGCCTCTGACGGAGAATAGAGGTCTTAGTACAGAGCTGGGTACCCGTCATAGAGCTGCTCTTGGCCTGTCAGAGCAATGTGATGCTGTGGTGGTTGTAGTCAGCGAGGAAACCGGTATTGTGTCCATTGCCGAAAATGGCCGTATTAGCAGGCGACTGACTCCTGATCAGCTAAGGAGCAGACTGCGTCCTTTGTTTACCAAGGTAGATACAGCTATCAAGGTAAAGGATATTCGCAATGCTATTGATTCCTGGAGGAAAAACAAGTGATGATAAATTTGCAGAACTTATTTCGGAAAAACCTTCCAGTAAAAATATTGGCCTTAATAGCCGCAATTATTATGTGGGGCTACGTTATGAATGAGGAAAATCCTTCAGTTAATGGCCGTTACACGGTGCCGGTGGAAATTGTTAATGCCCCAGAGGGCTATGATGTAAATATGGGTGTCAGGGAGGTTACTTTAAAGGTAAGGGCACCTAGATCCCTGATGGCAGCAGCCCATGAATCAGATTTCAAGGCAGTTATTGACCTGTCAGGGGATACTGAGGGCGAATACGATGAAAAAATCAGGACAGTAATTCCTCAGGGCTTTGAGTTGCTGGGTATGTCTGATGATACAGTTCATGTAACTATGGAGGCATTGATTGCCCACGGTGTGCCAGTGGATATTGTGGTTAACGGCAAGGCGGCTCAGGGCATGGAGCTGGGGGATATAAAGCCAGCTCAGCAATATGTTAATGTTTATGGCCCAAGGCATTTGGTGGATTCCATAGCCAAGGCCTCTGGCAAAATCAGGTTGGCAGACAACAATTCAGACTTTACCATGCGGGTAAAGCTGACAGCAGTAACAGCCGACGGAGAGAATATCAACGATCTGGCAGTACTGCCTGGAGAGCTGGATGTTACAGTGCAGCTGGTGCCGGGAGAAGGCAAAAAGATAGTGCCTGTTAAGCCAGCGGTTAATGGTATTCTCCCAGAGGGATATGTACTGGGAGAGGTTACAGTACAGCCTAATCAGGTAGAGGTGGCTGGTGCCAACAAAACTCTGGCTGATATTAAAAGTGTTGATACCGTACCGGTATCTCTGCATGGTGTAACCTCCACCTTGGATAAGGATGTGGAGCTGTCCCTGCCAGAGGGAATCGCCTCCACCGTCAAAAAGGTAACCTTGCATATTGTGATAAAGAGTAAATCGAATATAGGAGATTGACAGTGATTCGTATATTGAATTTCAACGTTGCTTTTAACGATAAGAGTTCTTTGCAGGAATTGGCTGCCAAGCGTTTGAATTTAGCACCTCAGGATATTCGTGAGGTGCTAATTATGCGTAAGGCTATTGATGCCAGAAGATTTCATGGTGCCCCTATCCGCTTTGTGTATATGCTGGATGTGGTCCTAGAAGGCAATGAAAAGAAGGTTTTGGCCCGTTTCAAAAAGGATAAGAATATTCAGCCCGCCAAGGCACAAATCCAGGAAAAGCTGACAGTACCACCACTGGCAGGGGGGGAAAAGCCCCATGTGGTGGTAGGCTTTGGCCCAGCAGGTATGTTTGCGGCTCTTACCTTGGCTCGTCATGGCTATAAGCCTGTTGTATTAGAGCGGGGCAGAGATGTAGATAGTAGACATAGAGATATAGAAAAATTTTGGCAAGGGGGAGCCTTTGACGAAGTTTCTAATGTGCAATTTGGGGAAGGTGGCGCAGGTACCTTTTCCGATGGCAAGCTAACCACCAGAGTAAATGATCCTCTTATGAGCCAGGTGCTGGAGGATTTTGTTACTGCTGGTGCTCCTCCAGAGATAAAATATCTCCACAAGCCTCATATTGGCACAGATCTTCTGCGGCAGGTGGTAAAAAATATCCGTTTGGAGATTATCCGTCTAGGAGGAGAAATCCGCTTTGAATCCAGAGTAACCGGTATAAGGACAGGAGCTGTCGGAGAAATTCAGGCTGTAGAGGTCAATAATCAGGATAGCATTCCTGCCAGCGCTGTTTTTATGGGTATTGGTCATTCGGCTAGAGATACCTATGAAATGCTGTGGGAAAAGGGTGTGGCTATGGAGGCTAAGGCCTTTGCCATTGGGGTGCGTATCGAGCATCCCCAGGAATGGATTGACAGAGCCCAATATGGAGAGGATGCAGGAAATCCTTTGCTGCCTGTGGCTGATTATGCCCTTACCTACAATGACCGCAGTACCGGTAGAGGCGCCTATTCCTTTTGTATGTGTCCTGGTGGCCAGGTGGTGGCTGCTGCCTCGGAGAATGGTGGCGTAGTAACCAATGGTATGAGTAATTATCACCGGGATAGCGGTGTGGCCAATGCAGCCATTTTGGTTACAGTAAATACAGGGGATTTTGCAGACCATGTGCTGGGTGGGATTCAATTCCAGCGGCAGTGGGAAAGGCTGGCCTATGAGCTGGCAGGCAAAAATTATTATGCCCCGGTTCAGACCGTAGGCGATTTTTTGACTGGTCAAAGTGGTTCAAGGGATTTCCTGACTACACCTAGCTATCAGCCTGGGGTAAAGACGGTGGACTTGCATCAATGTCTCCCCGGTTTTGTTACTCAGATGATGGAGGCGGCGCTGCCTTTCTGGGAAAGAAAGATAAAGGGCTTTGCCGACAAGGGGGCGGTAATGACTGGTGTAGAAACCCGTTCCTCAGCTCCTTGCCGTATTATCAGAGATAAAGGAAGCTATCAGTCCCTTAGCACTCCGGGACTTTACCCTATGGGTGAGGGAGCAGGCTATGCTGGAGGCATTATGAGCGCGGCCTTGGATGGAATGAACAGTACCCTTGCATTTTTGCGGGAAAAAGGGCATAATATATAAGTTAATGTAAATAAAACTGGAAGGTTTATTTTTAGATTTGGGTTTTGGGAGGTTTTGAATTTATGTCAAGATTGTTTGGAACTGATGGCGTTCGTGGCGAGGCCAATTTGGAGCTGACACCGGAGCTGGCTTATCGTATGGGCCGGGCGGCAACCTTGTATTTTGGTGAGTCCTGTGGTGATGATCAGCCGGTAATCCTGATTGGCAGGGATACCCGTATTTCTGGTCAGATGTTTGAATCTGCCTTGATGGCAGGTATCTGCTCTGCTGGAGGCAAGGCCATATCTGCAGGTATTATTCCTACACCGGCCATTGCTTTTCTCACCAAGAAGCATAAGGCTCAGGCAGGTATTGTTATTTCTGCTTCTCACAATCCATTCCATGATAACGGCATCAAATTCTTCGGCGGCAACGGCTACAAGCTGCCAGATGCAGTAGAGGACGAGCTGGAGAATATTGTGCGGGCTATTCAGCATGATGATAATCTCTATCGTGCTTCTGGTGCTCAAATGGGTATTGTGGAATATCGTCATGATATGCTGGAGGAGTACATTGAATTTGTTCTTTCCACCACCAAGGAACGTTTTGAGGGCATGAAGATTGTGCTGGACTGTGCCAATGGTGCAGCCTATGAGGCTATGCCTACAATTTTGAAATCTTTGGGAGCACAGGTTACTGTTATTAACGACCAGCCAAATGGTATAAATATTAACGATAACTGCGGCTCAACTCATTTGGAGGTTCTTCAGAAGAAGGTTGTAGAGCTGGGGGCAGATTTTGGTATTGCCCATGATGGAGATGCTGACCGTTGCCTTTGCGTAGATGAAAAGGGCAATGTAATCGACGGAGATCATATGCTGGTAATGTGTGCCAAGGAAATGATTGCCAATGGCACCTTGAAGAACAATACAGTTGTTACCACTGTTATGGCTAATATTGGCTTCCACAAGGCTGTGAAGCAGCTGAATGGCCGGGCTGAGATTACCAAGGTAGGAGACAGATACGTGCTGGAAAATATGCTGGCCAACGGCTACAATTTAGGCGGTGAGCAGTCTGGACATATTATCTTCTCTGATTTCAGCACTACTGGAGATGGCCCTGTTACTGCCCTGCAGACTCTTAGCTCTATTAAGAGAAGCGGCAAAAAGGCCTCTGAGCTGAATGAGCTGATGATTAGCTATCCACAGCTTTTGGTTAATGTTGTGGTAGAGTCCAAGGAAGGCTGGGAGCAGAATCCGAATATTACAGCTGCTATCAAGGCCGGTGAGGAAGAACTGGGGGCAGATGGCCGTATTCTGGTTCGTCCTTCTGGTACAGAGCCATTGATTCGCGTTATGGCTGAGGGACCTGATCAGGCTCAGCTGGAGGTTATCTGCCAGAAAATCGCTAATGTTGTAGTAAATGAGCAGGGTGGTAAATAATGAAGCAGGCAATTGTAGCTGTAGGCTTTGGTGTAGGCGATGCCCAGGTAAAACAGCGTTGTATTGACAGTTTACTAGATGATTTGCACCATAGCTTTGGTGAGGCCTATGATATTTATGAGGCCTGGACCAGTGATTTTCTCCGTCGCAAAATGGCCAAGGAGGGATATATTTATCCTAATTTGGCAGGTGTGTTGGAGAATTTAAAGGCTCAGAGCTATGAAATAGTAGCGGTAATGCCTACCCATTTGACACCGGGGGAGGAATGGCAGAAGAAAATAATGCCTGTTCTCAAGGAGTATGAGACAGCATTTCCTCATCTGGGCTTTATGGAACCGGTGCTGGCGGCAGCTTCTCCAGAGGATTTTGCTTCCAGAACAGAGGATATACAGGCTTTTTTTCAGCTGGAGGATTTGACAGCAGGAGAAGAGCTGGTGTTGATGGGCCACGGTTCCCCTCATTATCACAATCCGGTATATGAGTATCTGCAGAGCTTTGCGGATAAGCAGAAATGGCCTGTTCATATTGGCGTGGTAGAGCCAGAAGATTATCCCAACCAGCAGGATGTAATTGACAGATTGCTGGCAAAGGGTTGCCAAAAAGTATATCTGCGGCCTTTGCTTCTGGCTGGCGGCAACCATGCTACCTATGATTTAGCCGGGGAGCAGGAAGATTCCTGGAAAAACCGCCTCAGTCAGGCTGGTTTGGAAGTTCGCTATTCCACCAAAGGCTTAGGAGAGTACGAAGCTTTCCGTGGCCTATATGTCAAGAAGTTGGCAGATTTTCTTCAAAGTAATATGAAATAAAGTAATAACAATACTATTAATTGTGGAAACTTCCATTATTACTGGTAATTTATTTTAGAATATAGTATAATTTTCAGACATTATAGAAAAAAGTTATGGAAATTATTCTCATATCCTACTTTTATATGTGTTACTTTTCTGTTATAATATACGAAGGTATTGTTAGAAAACTGTGGAGCATCGGCGTGGAACAATGGAGATGCTAATAACAGTGGATGTTTTTTACTATAAGTTAAGGCGGTGTCTATATGGAAAATGAGATGACAAATCCAGCTGTCATAATGTTAATCAATATGACAATTGTATTTGCGGTATTGGCTCTCCTGAACCTTTTTATCCGGTTGATTCATTTTATTGATCCAACCAAGGCTAAGAAGGCTCCAGTGGCTGCACCAAAGGCAGCACCAAGGAAGGCGGCTCCTGCAAAGGCAGCAGCGCCAGCTCCGGTGGTGGCAGCAGGTGTAAGCGGAGAGACTGTGGCGGCTATTGCTGGTGCATTGGCAGCCTATGGTATAGGTTTTTCTCAAATCAGAGCTATTCGTCCAGCAGCAAGAAACAGCTGGACTGGGGCAGCTCGTATTGATGGGTTGAGGAATAACAAGTAATGTTTATTTTTTAGACGAATGAGGAGGCAATTATTATGGCAGTAACAAATGGTGTAAACAAGGACACAGTAGCAGTAATCGCAGGGGCATTGGCCGCAATGGGGATAGGGTTTTCCCGTATCAAAGCAATTCGTCCAGCGGCACGCCAGAATTGGACTGATTCTGCCAAGGTGATTGCCCTGAGAAAATTTTAATAATCTTTGACACAAGGGGTGCATTAATTAATGGAAATTTTTGATGCGTTTGCGATTTCCTTGCAGTCCGTATGGCTGGACAGTGGCTTTGCTTCCTTTACCTTAGGTAATCTGGCAATGATCATTGTAGGTATTGTCCTGCTGTACATGGCTATTGGCAAGGAGTATGAGCCACTGCTTCTGGCTCCTATTGCATTTGGTTGTATTATGGCTAACTTTCCTGCTACCGGCTTCCTGGAGGAGCCTGGTGTTATGCAGGTAATCAATTATGGTATTAAGTACGAGATTTTCCCACCATTGATTTTCCTTGGTGTAGGTGCGATGACGGACTTTGGCCCACTTTTGGCTAATCCAAATACCCTGTTCATGGGCGCAGCTGCTCAGTTCGGTGTATTTATTGCCTTGGCTGGTGCTATGTGCTTGGGCTTTACTGCTCAGGAGGCATCTGCCATTGGTATCATCGGCGGTGCTGATGGCCCTACTGCTATCTATATGGCATCCAAGATGGCTCCAAATCTTCTGGGAGCTATTGCTGTAGCGGCATATTCCTATATGTCCTTGGTACCATTGATTCAGCCACCTATTATGAAGCTCTGTACTAGCCAGAAGGAGCGGGAGATCAAGATGGATCAGCTCCGCAAGGTTACTCATTTTGAGAAGGTAGTTTTCCCAATCGCGGCCGCAATCTTGATTTCCTTATTGTTACCGCCTGTAGCTGCTCTGATTAGCATGCTGATGCTGGGTAATCTGTTCCGTGAATCCGGTGTAACTGAGCGCTTGTCTGATACTTCTCAGAACGCTCTGTGTAACATTGTTACCATCTTCCTGGCAACTGGTACTGGTATGACCATGAGTGCTGAGCACTTCCTGACCATTCAGACTTTGGAGATTATCGCTCTTGGTCTGGTAGCTTTCGCTGCTGGTACTGCTGCTGGTGTTTTGCTGGGCAAGATCATGTGCCGTCTCTCCGGCTGGAAGATTAATCCTTTGATTGGTTCCGCTGGTGTATCTGCCGTTCCTATGGCTGCTCGTGTATCTCAGATTGTAGGTCAGAAGGCAAATCCTTCCAACTTCCTGCTGATGCATGCAATGGGTCCTAATGTGGCAGGTGTTATCGGTACAGCTGTAGCAGCTGGTACTATGCTGGCTATGCTGGGAGCAAAATAATAGTAAATTTGTATATGTAATTTCGAGCCATCCATAAAGGGTGGCTCTTTTTTTGCACAAAAATAACTGCCCAGCTCACAAAAGAAGCTGGACAGCTGTTTAGATATTACTGTTTAATTTATTTTAGCCACGAAGATTATGGAGCAGGGACATTTTCATATCATAATAATCAGGACTCATATCCAGATAGTGCTTATGAGGGTTCTCAAAACGCTGCTCTTCCTGCCAGATTTCGGAGGCAAGCTGTTCCTTAACATAGCTGCGAATCTCCTCTAGACTCCGTGGAGGCTGGGTTCTTTTGCCATTCTTAATAACCAGTTGCTGCAGCTCCTTGCAGGTGCAGTTTTCAAAGAAGCGGTTTTTCCAAGGCTTTTCTGGATCTACATAGCGATAAGGTTCATCCATATTAACCTCTTCCTCAAAGCTGGTAATCAAATCAGCTACAGCATAGCCTTCCTCACCGTAGATGCGATATACCCGCTTGAAGCCAGGATTGGTAATCTTCTCTACAGTTTCAGAAACCTTGATACGAGGCTCATAGCTGCCATCCTTTTCCACAGCAGAAATCTTGTACACTGCACCAAAGACAGGATCACTTTTGGCGGTAATCAACCGCTCTCCAACGCCAAAGGCGTCAATCTGCCCGCCCTGATTGAGAATGGAGGAAATGGTATATTCATCCAAACTGTTGGATACCACAATCTTGCAGTCCTCCAGACCAGCTTCATCCAGCATTTTCCGTACCCGCTTAGAAAGATAGGCCAAGTCACCGGAATCAATGCGGATGCCCTTTAGTCGTTTGCCCATAGGCTCCAGAACCTCCTTGGCTACCCGAATAGCAGCAGGAATACCAGAGCGGATAACATCATAGGTATCCACTAGCAGAACAGTGGCATCAGGATATACCTGGGCATATTTCTTAAAGGCTTCGTATTCATCCTTGTAGTACATTACCCAGCTATGGGCCATAGTCCCTCCAACAGGAATGTTGAACTTCTGGCCAGCCAGAACGGTGGCTGTACCAGCGGCACCGGCAATATAGGCAGCTCTGGCACCATAGACCGCAGCATCCATATTATGAGCACGGCGGGCACCAAAATCAGATACAGCTCTATTGCCAGCAGCCCGGACAATACGGCTGGTTTTGGTAGCAATCAGGGACTGATGGTTGACTAGAGCCAGCAGGGCAGTCTCCACCAGCTGAGCATCTATCAGAGGAGCTACTACCGTTACACAAGGCTCATTAGGATACATAATAGTTCCTTCTGGGAAAGCATATATATCACCAGTAAAACGGAAATCCCTTAGATAATCCAGAAATTCCTGAGAAAAAAGCTTCAAAGAGGCAAAATATTCAATATCCTGCTCAGTGAAATGCATATTTTCAATGTATTCCAGAATCTGCTCCAAGCCGGCAAAAATAGCAAAACCACCGTCATCAGGATTTTTGCGATAGAAAATGTCAAAAATTACTCTAGGCTGGGTGTCGCTGTTGACAAAATAACCATTAGCCATAGTCATTTCGTACAAATCCATCATCATGCTAATATTGCGAGTGGAAAATTGTGTCATAAAGTTCGCCTCAAATCATAATACTTCAAAAATCGTTATACCTTTTTACTATACACTTTCACAGGAAAACTTGCAATATTTTACTATGAAAAAAGCACCGCTTTGCGGTGCTAAATTTCTATCTGGTCGGGATGACAGGATTTGAACCTGCGGCCTCTTCGTCCCGAACGAAGCGCGCTACCAAGCTGTGCTACATCCCGACTACAACTAATTATACCCCTGCCAATACTATTTGACAAGCAAAAATAAAGGCAGGGGTATAGAGTTTCAGGCTAAATTATTAGCAAACGCCCTGAGCCAGCATAGCATCAGCAACCTTCAGGAAGCCAGCAATATTGCAGCCTACCAGCAGATTGCCTTCGTGGCCATACTCCTTGGCACAGCGCTTGGAGTTCTCATAGATATCAGCCATAATATCCTTCAGCTTGTTATCAACCTCTTCAAAGGTCCAGCTATAACGCATGGAGTTCTGAGCCATCTCCAAAGCGGAAACAGCAACACCGCCAGCATTAGCGGCCTTGGCAGGAGCAAAGAGAACCTTGCTGTTCTGGATGTACTCAATAGCATCCAAAGTACATGGCATGTTGGCACCTTCGCCTACAGCCTTAACGCCATTAGCGACCAGAGCCTTGGCAGCATCCAGATCCAGCTCCTGCTGGGTAGCACATGGCAGAGCAATATCGCAAGGAATAGTCCAAATGCCCTTGCAACCCTCATGGTACTCAGCAGATGGCTTAGCATCTACATACTCCTTGATACGGCCACGGCGAACTTCCTTAATCTCCTTAACAATGTTCAGGTCAATGCCATCCTTGTCATAGATATAGCCGTTGGAATCGGAGCAAGCCACAACTTTGGCACCAAATTCCTGAGCCTTCTGAATAGCATAGGTAGCAACATTGCCGGAGCCGGAAACAACTACAGTCTGATCCTTGTAATCAATACCAGCATCAGCCAGCATCAGCTTGGTGAAGTAGAGGAGACCATAACCGGTAGCCTCAGTACGTGCCAGGCTGCCGCCGTAGTTCAAGCCCTTGCCGGTAAGAACACCAGCATCATAAGCATTGCGGATGCGCTTGTACTGACCATATAGATAACCAATCTCACGGCCGCCAACACCGATATCACCAGCAGGTACGTCAGTGTTCAGACCAATATGACGGCAAAGCTCAGTCATAAAGCTCTGGCAGAAGCGCATGATTTCAGCATCGGACTTGCCCTTTGGATCAAAGTTGGAGCCGCCCTTGCCACCGCCGATAGGCAGGGTAGTCAGAGCGTTTTTGAAAATCTGCTCAAAGCCCAGGAACTTGATGATGCTGAGGTTTACAGATGGATGGAGGCGGAGGCCACCTTTGTATGGGCCAATGGCACTGTTAAACTGTACACGATAACCCTTGTTTACATGTACCTTGCCAGCATCGTCAGTCCAAGGAACACGGAACATAACAACACGCTCAGGCTCAACAATGCGCTCCAGAATAGCCTGCTGCTGATACTTAGGATTCTTATCCAGTACAGGAGCAATAGAAGTCAGAACTTCCTTTACAGTATTATGGAACTCGGTTTCACCAGGATTCTCAGCCTGAACCTTTGCAATAATTTCTTCAACATAAGTAGCCAATTTAGTATACCTCCAATGAATACAAATTTATTATATGCAATATAAATTATTTATACATCACATATCTCACACAGCGATTTAATTATACTATAAATTTACACAATTACAATATTTTGCAACTATGTATACATTATTCTCTTTGTCTGTTGACTAATATATTAAGCAAATTGAAATTCTTTGCAGTAAAAGATTACCATGCTTGCAAGAGACAATATTTTGAAGCACTTTATTTAGATAACAAAAAAGCATATCGCCTTAGCTGCCAAAGGATTGACAGGGCAAGGCTTGCATTAGACTTCATAATTTAATATAATAAAAATAATACACCCATGAAATCCATGGGTTGTTGCTAGTAAAAAGTGTTATATTTTTGCAGAGGAAGTGGAAATTTTGGATACCCCCTATCCGTTATGGTTGTTTGTAATCGGTTTTTTGATTTTGGTGAATGTGTTTTTTGCTTTGGCAGAAACCTCCCTTAATGAAAGTCACAAAAGCAAGCTGGAGAAAATGCAGGATGATGGCAACGAGGAGGCCAAAAAAGCCCTGAAGCTTTTAGAAAAGCCGGAGCGGGCCTTGGCAGTCATTCAGCTGGGCATTACCTTTGTCAGTATTTTGATTGGTGTATGCACCAGTGTGATTCTTGCCCCTTGTGTTCACAAATACATATATTTGATGCCTTATTCCCAGGAACTGTCCCTGTTGATAAGCATCCTGCTGATAACCTATCTAACCTTGATGTTAGGTGAGTTTTTGCCTACCAGAATCGCTATGGAGAATCCAGAGGAAACGCTGATACAGTGCCAGAAGTATCTAAGAAAGTTGATATTTATTACCAAGCCAGCAGTATCCCTGCTGTCCAATTCAGCCCGCATTTTGCTGGTAACTCTTGGCATGAATACCAAAATTGATGATACCGTTACCGAGGATGAGGTTAAGGATCTGATAGAGCAGGCCACTGAGGATGGCACCTTTGAAAAAAAGGAGCAGAATCTGGTAGACCGGGTTTTTCATATGGGAGATCAGACAGCTTATTCTCTAATGACTCCCCGCACTCAAATGTTGTGGATAGATTTGGAGGATAGTCTGGAGCAGAATCTGGCCTTAATACGAGCCACCTCTGAGGCTATTATTCCTGTAGGCAAGGAAAGTCTGGATAATTTCTGTGGTGTTATTTATATCAAGGATATTTTTAATGCAGCTTTGGATAATAAGCCACTGGATTTAGCACAGTTTATCCGCAAGCCTGTGTACATTCCCCGCTCTATGGAAAGCTTCCGCATCTTGGAGAAATTTCAGGTAACAGGTATTCATGAGGCGGCTGTATTGGATGAATATGGCGGTGTTATCGGCTTTATTACTTTGCAGGATATTCTGCTGGAGCTGATAGGGGAAACCAACAATGTTAACGAGCCTGAATCTGCTCAGATTACCTCTAGGGAAGATAATGCCTGGAATATTGAGGGGCTGTGCTCCATTGACGATTTCAAGGAAAAATTCGGCATTGAGGAACTGCCAGAGGAGGAGCAGGATCACTATCAGACTATGGGCGGCTTTGTTACAGCCCTCTTTGGCTATATTCCTAAAAAGGGTGAAACCATTCAGTGGGAGAATTTTGTCTTTGAAATAGAGTCCTTGGATAGATATAGAATTGACAAGATTATCTGCCGCAAGCAGGAAAAAGAGCCTGAACAGCCTAAGGATGATTAATATTTTTAGGTAAAAATGGTTGACATTTGTAAAATAAACTTGTAAAATAATCACGAAAAAATTTTATAAGCCTGGGAGGCGTCGACCACAGGGAGCATATAGCTCAAAATAGTGGAAAATACACCAGTTGATACAGGATTACTACTGAGACGGTTAACAGTAGTATCAAGGTATCTAACTGGTGTTTTATTTTGTCTTAAAATAGGAGGTTTTGACATGAAAAAAAAGCAAGCCAAGAAATTTACCTTGATATTTATTGGCATTATGATTTTATCTGGTATTTTGCTGATGTATTCTGGCAATGATGCTTTGGTACTGGCTACGGAGCGAAAGGAAGGAATATTAACAGCAGAGCAGGTAAAGGTTTCCTTTGAATCTGTAGGCGGACGGCTGATTAAGGAAGGTGTACAGGAGGCACAGCAGGTAAAAAAAGGTGATGTGCTAATGGTATTGGACAACAGTGATGTGGATTTGTCCATTGCCCAGATGGAAGCCCAGATAGCCCAGCTAGATGCCCAGATAAAATCTGCTACAGGGGGAGTGGCCATATCCTATGCTCAGGCCAATACTGATGAACAGCAAAGTTTTCGTCAGATTGACCAGCAAAAGGCAGCAGTAAGTGCCGCCGAGGCTACCTATGCCAATAGTCAGGTAAATTACAACCGTATGACTGGACTTCTGGCTTCTGGAGCAGTAGCTCAGCAGGAGGTGGATAACGCCCAGCTGGCTATGGATGTAGCAGCTGCCAGTCTTAGCCAACAAAGAGAAAATCTGGCCAAGCTACTGGCAGGCACTTCCTATAGTGATAATACAGATGCCCTAAATTTGCCTACAATTGCCATTCAGCGACAGACTGCCGCTAACAAGATGAATGATGTAGAGGCTTTGGTGCAGCAGAAAAAGTCTATGGAGGCACAGTTGAAGAATTTCCAGCTGAATAAGGAAAGATTGATGCTAAGAGCTCCAGAGGATGGCAAGATATTGAAAATTCTAGCCAAGGAAGGTGAAATAGTAGCTCCTAATACGCCGGTTATTTTGATGGAAACTACTCGTTGTTATTTTGATGTATATATCAGTGAGGAAAATCTAGGGGATTACAAAGAGGGAGATAATATTCCTGTAGAGACTGTGGCTACAGGCCAAAAGCTGGAGGGAAATATCCGTATCCTGACCAAAGCTCCAGGCTTTGCTGATTTGAAGATGACCAGAGAAAAGGGCCAATCTGACTTAACAGCCTTTCAGATGCGCATCTATCTGGAACCGCAGAAAAAAATAGTACCAGGTATGACGATGGGAGTGAATCTGAAATGAAGTCTTTGCAGGATGAAATCAGATTTTTGTTAAGTGATAGAAGTATGCCCTATGAAAAAATGGCTTTGCTGGTTTCTGTGGTTGTTGCTCTGGTATTTACAGCTATCCTAAGTTTGAATTACGCCAAGGACACGCCCATAACGGTAATAGATTTGGATAATTCCCGCTTTAGCCATGAGCTAATAGATTATTTGGACAATTCCCAGATGCTTTCTGTCCAGGCAGTGCTGAACAGCCCTACAGATCCTACCAATCTTATGTATAGGGACAAAAGCTATGCTGTAATCTATATACCTACGGGTACGGAAAAGGCTCATTATAATGGAGAAAACTGCGATATTGGTGTTTTTTATGATAATACCAGCTCTTCTTCTTTGGCTGGTGCCAGAGAGGCCTTGAATGAAATTGTAGCAGAGGTTAACACTCCTCAGCTAGGCACAGGAGATACTATTCAAGGTGGCATGATGTTGCGGGAAAGACGATTGTTTAATCCAGCAGATTCAGCCAGCAATGGTGAGGTAGTAGGTTTTTTGGTTTTCTTTTCCAGTATATTTTTCGCCATTGCCACTTTGGGCATGATTCCTCGCCTCCGCATGGAGGGAAAGCTGGAGCTGCATCTTAAGGCTGGCTCAGTATTCGGGCTTTTTCAGAGAACTATACCCTATTGCTGTTGTTGGCTGGGAGCCACTTCTATAGGTTTTATTATCCTTAGATTTGCGGGAGATATTAGCTTTACCAATAATGTATTACTTTATATTTGTGTCCAGGCGCTCTATATATGGATATGCAGTTTAGTAAGTCTTTTGGTTGGGTGGAGTGCGCCAAATCCAGGCATGGCGGCCAGTAGAATGATACTCTTTATTCCTCCGGGATTTATTCTGGGTGGTTACGGTGTGCCAATGACCATGCTGCCAGAATGGGTGCAATGGTTTAACCATATTTTTCCTTTGACCTGGGATTATAAATTCATTCGTGATATTGTGCTTCGTGGTGCCTCTTTTCAGGATTGTGCCATAACCATAGGCCAGTTTCTCATCTACGGTGCCATTGTGGTAGGTCTTTTTGTTCTACGCTATTATAAAATACAGGGAGAATACGAAAAGCGTAAAGCCTATGAGCAATCCATAGAAATTAATTGAATTATTGCTAGGTATATTTTTAGCCGGGGTGTTGTAGCCCCGGTTTTTTTATGATATAATTTTAGGGAACTTATTTTCTTATAGGCGGAACGAATTGGCCTGTCATCAACAAATTAGGTGATGTGGTGGAGGCCATTAAAAGGATAGATAATTAGATAGGAGAATTTATTTTTATGAAAGACTATAGAGCTTTGAGACAACAGCCACCGGGACAGGCAGTGACAGAGCAGGTAATACCAAATGTGCAGTGGTTCCCAGGGCATATGAAGAAAGCCAAGGATATTATTGTCAACAATCTGAAGCTGGTGGATGTGGTTATTGAGCTATTAGATGCCCGTATTCCTTATAGCAGTGCCAATCCTATGCTGCAGGAGATTATTGCCGGCAAGCCAAGGCTGGTGGCCTTGAACAAATCTGATTTGGCAGATAGAGCCGTAACCAAGCAATGGGTGGAGTATTTCAAAAAGCAGGGGATTCCTGCCGTAGCAGTGGATGCACCCCAGGGCCGAGGCATCAAGCAGCTGGTGGCCATGACAGAGGAGTTGGCTCGTCCTATGACGGATAAGCTGGTATCCAAGGGAGCCAAGGCCAGAGCAGCCAGAGTAATGATATTGGGCATTCCTAATGTAGGCAAATCCTCATTGATTAACCGTCTGGCAGGCTCCAATAAGGCCAAGACCGCTGATAAGCCTGGTGTTACCAGAGCCAAGCAGTGGATTCGCCTAGGTGGCAATCTGGAGCTTTTGGACACCCCAGGTATTTTGTGGCCAAAGTTTGAGGATATGACTGCTGGCTTAAAGCTGGCCTTTACAGGGGCTATCAACGACGAAGTAGTGGATAGAGAGTTGATAACTGGTGTATTCCTACAGACTATGGCCTCCATGTATCCAGAGAGATTGCAGGAGCGTTATAAGTTGCCAGGGGAACTGCCTACAGAGCCTCATGAGTTGTTGGAGCTGATTGGACGGAAGCGAGGTTGTCTGGTTAAGGGCGGTCTGGTGGATACGGAAAAGGCACAGCGCATTGTGATGACAGATTTCCGCAGCGGCAAGCTGGGGACTGTTAGTCTTGATATGCCACCAGAGGTTTCTGAGACTTCCCAGGCAGAATAATATTAGTAAGATAAGCTAGGCAGATTGGTGAAATATATGGATATAAGCAAATTGAAAATAAAGGAGCTGGAGGCACTGCTGGCAGAAAATCCAGCATCAGAGCTTTTGACAGCTCTCCAGCAGGATGCCAGAGCCTCAGCTAGAAAGCTGGCGGAAAGCTATCAGAAAAGACAGGCCAAAAAGCTGGCAGAGGAAGCTAGGTTGCAGGCCATGTATCAGTATGAGGAGCAGGCTGCCAGTCAGGGATATAGAGCTGTGGCAGGTGTAGACGAGGCTGGGCGGGGGCCTTTGGCAGGCCCGGTATCTGTGGCGGCAGTTATCCTGCCAGATCACCTATTATTGCCTCGTCTGAACGATTCCAAGAAGCTTAGTGCCAAGGTAAGAGATGAGCTATATGATGAAATTATGGCCAAGGCCTTGGCTGTAAAGCAGATTTTTGTATCACCAGAGGAAATTGACCGTATCAATATTTTGCAGGCAACTATGGAGGGCATGTATCAGGCGGTGCAGCAGTTGTCCCAGCCAGCAGATTATGTGCTGATAGATGCAGTAAAACTCAAAAATATGCCTTTGCCACAGCTTTCCTTAATTAAGGGAGATGCCAAATCAGCTTCCATTGCTGCAGCTTCTATCATTGCCAAGGTCACAAGAGACAGGCTGATGGAAGAATATGACCGCCAGTATCCAGAATATGGCTTTGGCAGTCACAAGGGCTATGGTACAGCAGAGCATATTGCTGCTGTGGAAAAATACGGTCCCTGTCCTATTCACAGAATGACCTTTGAGCCTATACGAACTATCAAGGCTAAATGGCAATGTAGATAAAGTAATTGATGTTTGAGGGGGAATCCATTATGGCTACCAATGTAAATCCGGCGGCGCCGTCTATACAGCCTGCGTCCCGCAGTTCAGAGACAAAAACGGACAAAATTGCTGTCAGCAGGGATGGAGGCTCCAGCTCTGGTTTTGCCAAGCAGACAGATGTGAAATTTACCAATTCAGTGGATAATATGTCAGCTGTCTTGGAAAAAATTTCTACCGCTAAATTAGGTAATGATAATGGACTACCACAACAGCTGCGGGAGATGATAAATAATATTGTCACCAAGGCTTTTTCCTTGGAAAGCTCCCTGGGAGAGGGACTGGGCAGTGCGATGGCCAGTGAAAGATACTCTGTAGAGCAGCTAACCTCTCTGGGGCGGATTTTTCAGCAGCTGGGCAATATGGCAGAGGCCAATGCTATAGCAGGGCAGGTCAGTGGTGAAACTACAGCAGGACAGCTAAGCGATGCCTTGCAGACCATGATGGCCAATGTGAAAACCTTGCTGGCTAATAATGCTCTGGGTGGAAATACAGCGGATTTGGAACTGGTACAGCTTACCAAACTGGCCTTTCAGGTGCTGAATAATGGCAATACTGGCAATATGCCACAGAAGCTGGAGGCACTGCTGCAAATGCTGGCAGGACAGCAGATGGGGCAGACACCAGAGGGGGGAACAGCCTCTCAAACCACAGATAAGTTATGGCAAAATACTGCCAGTCAGACGGTAAGCAATGGTAATGGAGCTGTTAACCAGACAGTAAGCAACGGCAACGGAGCTGTTAGTCAGTCTAATGCTCAGGAGGGAACTGTTAAAAAGCTGGTGGATTTGCTATTTCCTAAGCTGTCTGACAGCAACAGCTCTCAGGCCAATCAGAATGGTATAGCAGGGGGCGACAAGGGGCTTCTGGCTAGACAGGCCGTAAATGCCTACAATAATATAGGTAGTCAAGCTCAGGTTACGAGTAATACAGGCAGTCAGGCTCAGGCCACGACTAATAGCCAGTCATCTCAGGGGCAGTCAGCCAGCAATACTGCCGGTCAAAATCCTCAGCTGAATACTGCCGGTACAACAGAGTCAGCCACGGTTGGAGCCAAGGCTTCCCAGACCAATGTTAGCAGTGAAACAGCCACAAAGACTGGCTCTCAGCCTGTTGGAGAGAATCTTCAGCAGAATCAGCAAGCAGGCGTATCTCCCAAGGTGCTCCATCAGGCAGCAGAATTGGAGAACAACCCTCTGTTCAAGCAGATATTCAGCCGTTATGGCTATAGTCAGGAAACCGGGGTGGTACGTCAGCCAACTCAGACGGCTCAGCAGGAAATTCCCCAGCTGCCTAATAATCAGCAAGTGGTGGATTCCTTCCGCAATCTGGCAGAGCTTTTGTTGAAGGATAGCAATTTAACCGCCAAGGATATGGCCTTACTAAAGAATTTTGTCAATAGCAGTCAGACACAGCTTTCACAGCAGGATGCCAAGCAGTTGAATCTTCTGCTCAAAATGGTGCAAAGCAATGTACCAGCAGCCATTCAGCAGGCTGGACAACAGCCTGGCATGGAGGGCTTGCCTAAGCTATGGGCCTTTTTGCAGTTGGCAGATTTGGGCAGTCTAAAGGATTTAAAGGCAAAGGATTTTAAGAATGCCAACAAGGAAATCAAGACTGTTGTATCTTCCTTGAAAAGCTCCATTAGCAGTGAGGGCAGTTATCAGGCCGATGGTCAAAAATCCATTAGCTTTGTGATGCCTCTTTATATTGGAGAGGGTGGACATAGCTATCCTGCCTATATCAATCTTTATGATGAACCAGAGCATGAGGATGAATGTGGCCGTAAGCGAAAGGATACCTGGTTCCGGGTATGTGTATTAACGGACAATATTGGTGCTGTAGACATTGTTTGTCAGCTATTTGAGGGCAATAATCTGAATTTGCGCATTAATTTTTCGGATAATGAAATAGTAAAGGATTTTGGTGAGTACCTGCCGGATATTCGCAAGGCCCTTTATGATACATCTATTCATTTGAATGATTTGCGTGTAGGGACGGTGAATTAATTGCTAAAGGATAGAAGAACTCCTCATCAGGAGCCAGAGCTGGATCCTACTGCAGAGAAGAAGGCTGTTGCCCTGAAATATGATGTGGAAAACAACAAGGCTCCAAAGCTGGTGGCCAAGGGTAGAGGCCATGTGGCGGAAAATATTATGGAGGCAGCCCGCAAGGGGCAGGTGCCGGTATATCAAAACAAATCTCTGGTGAATATGCTGATGGCTCTGGAGCTGGACAAGGAAATACCAACGGAGCTGTATACAACTGTGGCGGAGATTTTGGCCTATGTATATAGAATAGACAAGCGGCGGCACGGAGATAAGGAAAAAGCAGTTATGGAATCTCCTATGAAGCTGCTCTAGCGTAGGAGATTTTTACTGTGGATAATATCAGTTTGGGACGTCAGGGTGAGACTATGGCAGCCAGCTATCTGTCGGCTCATGGATATACAGTGCTGCAACGGAATTATAGCTGTCCTATGGGAGAGCTGGACATTGTGGCCAGGCAGGGAGATGTGGTGGCCTTTGTGGAGGTTAAGACCCGGCGCAGTCTGCGCTATGGCCGTCCCTGTGAGGCGGTGAATTTTCGTAAGAAGCAGCATATTATCCAATCCGCCAAATGGTATATCAACCAGCACAGGCTATCTGGCTTGCATTATAGGTTTGACATAGTGGAGGTATTGGCAAGGCCTGGGGGAAGTGCCAATATTAATCATATTCGAAATGCCTTTGAGGTGAAGTAATAGGGCCGTAATCAGCTGGAGAAATCCGGCATATATATAAGAAGAAAATTAGGGAGGCAAGGCCATGAAAATAATAGTGGGAATTACCGGAGCCAGTGGCAGTATCTATGGATTGAAGCTTATAGAGGTACTGAAAAATGCAGGCCATCAGGTTCATGTGGTTATATCTGACAGCGGACTGGGCGTAATACAGTACGAGTGTGATACTACCTTGGAGGATATTGCTCTGGTGGCAGACAAAATTTACAATGTGCATAATGTAGGGGCGGCTATTGCCAGTGGTTCCTTTCAGGCAGATGCTATGGTTATAGCACCCTGCTCCATGAACACCTGCGGCTGTCTGGCTAACGGTATTACCGAAAATCTTTTGACCAGAGCAGCAGATGTAATGCTTAAAGAGGGGCGGAAGCTGGTTATAGTGCCTAGAGAAGCACCTATGCATGCAGGACATTTGGAAAACCTGTTGAAGCTAAGCCGTATGGGCGCAACTATTATACCAGCCAGCCCTGGCTTCTACCATCGTCCAGACACCATTATGGATTTGGTCAATATGCTGGTAGGCAAGATTTGCGATAACCTGGGGGTAAAAACCAATCTATTCCAGCGCTGGGACGGCAGTATGCAAAAGTAAAAGCAGAATATTTTACAGGGATTGTGTCTAAATGCTGATATATATGAAGTAATATGGTGGTAGCTATGGAAGAAATAAAAAGAAGAATTATTTTAGCAGGACTTTTGCATGATATTGGCAAGCTGGTATACAGGGCCAAAAGAATGCCGGAAAATCATTCTAATCTAGGGGTTGAATTTCTTAGTGAATACATGGAGAAGGGGGAGGATATCCTGCGAGCTGTAAAATATCATCATAGTACAGCTTTGTGCAATGCTAATTTACAGGCCGATGATATCAGCTATCTTATTTATGAGGGTGACAATATTGCTTCTGGTAGTGATAGACGAGCTAACGAGAGTAGTGAAAGTGGCTTTAACATAGAGGCTCCACTAGAATCTGTATTTAATGTTTTTGCTGGAAATGATAAAAGCAAAAAGGGATTCTATCTTCGTGGACTTTTGGAGGATGATGCTAAAATGCTTTATCCAGCAGAACTCCAATCAATTAAGGCCCCTACGGAAAAATATCAAGAGCTGCTGAATACGCTTGTAAGTAATTTTCGTCAAAAATCCGTCGATAATATGGAGCCAAATGAATTACTGCAAATTTTAGAGGCAATAGGTAGTTATATTCCTTCAAGCACGGCTAAAGGAGAAGTGGCAGATATATCATTATATGACCATATGAAATTGACAGCAGCCTTAGCTATTTGTCTATATGATTATTTGCATTCCAAGGGTATACACGATTACAAGTCCTACTGCTACGGAACAAAGCAAAAGGAATTGAGGAAGGAAAATACTTATTTATTGGTATCCGGTGATATATCGGGGATACAGGATTTTATCTATACAATTCCATCCAAGGGAGCTTTGAAAAGTCTTAGAGGACGATCCTTTTATTTAGAATTGTTGATGGAAAATGTTATTGATGAGTTGCTGGAACGACTAGATTTAAATAGGTGTAATCTTATCTATAACGGAGGCGGTAATTTTTATCTGTTATTGCCTAACACAAGTCAAGTGTTGGCAGAATTAGAAAATGTACAAAATATTATCAATCAATGGTTTTTGGAAAAATTTGGTACAAGATTATATATAGCTATAGGCTGGGCTCCTTGTGCAGCCAACGATTTTATGGTTAACAGCGGTAATGCTTTGGGTAGCATTTATAGCAAAGCTAGAAGTATGATAGCTGTACAAAAGCATAGAAGATACAATGCCTATCAGTTGGGGCAGTTATTTCAGCCTCATAGCCAGATAAATGCCGTTAAGGATGGTGCTCGGGAATGTAGTATTTGTCATACATCATCAACAAATTTATCTTTATATGGCGATGCAGAAAAAACATGGGCTTGTGATATGTGCTGTAGTCTGCGAAATTTGGGAGAAGAACTGCTTAAGTATGATGTATTGGTAGTGCTGGATAAAATGCCAGATACTAAGCAAAAATGTGTAGAATTGCCTTCATTGCAGGGAAAAAGATATTTGATGGCTATAGCAGAGAAAGAAGTCTCGCAATTATCCAATATAAAAAGAATTTATGTCAAGAATCTCATATATACAGGACAGCAAATGGCTACTCGGCTGTGGATGGGAGACTATATTACGGTATCAGGTACTCATACTATGGAGCTAGAAGAATTGGCCAAGCTGGCAGGGGGCGACAAACAGGCTTCAGGTATAGACCGTTTAGGAGTTATGCGGGCTGATGTGGATAATTTGGGTGCTGCTTTTATGGCAGGCTTTCCTGAGCAATATGCCACACTAGGTCGTAGTGCTGCTTTAAGCAGGCAGCTTTCCTTGTTCTTCAAAAGATATATAAATAATCTTTGTGGCGGTGAGATAAATGGTATGAATGAGAATGAATACCACAAATTTGCTATTTTTGCAGTTCAGCCTCATAAACAGAGAAATGTGCATATTATATATTCTGGCGGAGATGATATGTTTATTGTAGGCGCTTGGGATGATTTATTGGAATTATCAGTGGATATCCGAGAAGCATTTAGGCGTTTTACCAATAACAAGCTAAGTTTTTCTGCTGGTATAGGCATATTTGACAGTAAGTGTCCTATTTCAGAAATGGCACGGGGAACGGGGCTATTGGAGAGTACAGCTAAGGACAATCCGGGCAAGGATAGTATTGCTATGTTTGGTATCCCATCTGCTGAAAGTCATGCCAGCTATACAACCGCCAGTTATGGGTGGGAGGAGTTTGTTCAGCAGGTATGCGGAGAAAAATTAACATTCTGTCAGCAATATTTGGGATATGCTGGGAATGAAGCTGTGGATAGATTGCCAGCAGGTAAAGGTGTGCTTTACAGGATGCTGAACTTGTTGAATGAATCCAGAGACAATATTAATTTAGCAAGATTTGCCTATATGCTAGGTCGAATGGAGCCGCCAAAGGATTCACCAGCCTATGATAGTTATGCAAAAGTTAGAGAAAAACTCTATGGATGGTATCAGGATAAAGCGGACAGAAAGCAATTAATGACAGCTTTGGAATTGATTATCTATCGCATACGGGAAAAGGGGGAATAATTTTTTATGGAAAATAAGGATATAGTGCGAAAAGCAGAAAATGTAATAAATTTATTAAAACGCCCAAATAGAAGGGGAGATTTGGTAATCACCCTGAAAACAAATCAGATAAGGAAGTTTTTGACAGCAGTAAATATTACGGCTAATAAGGTGTCAATATATCGTTCTAAGTATCCGCAAAACAAACAGTTATCAGATGAATTGGCAGATGAAATACGGTATTTGCAGGTTAAATTAGTTTATCAGGCAGGTCGTGATAAAGTAGTTAAGGATTTTATAGATAAGGCAGAATTATTGACATTGGTCAAAGGAATCGGTAATAGTATTGTCAAATTTGAGGAATTTTGTCGATATGTAGAAGCCCTGGTGGCTTATCATAAGTATTATGGAGGTAAGGATGCATGAGTAAGGAAAATCGTATTAGGTCTCTTAAAGGCAAGATTAAGATTTCTGCTGTTCTGAAGCTGGAAACAGGACTGCATATAGGTTCCTCTAATGATTTTGCACCTATAGGTGCGGTGGATAGCCCTTTCATTCGTGATCCTTATACCAAACAGCCTATTATACCGGGCAGTTCCATAAAGGGAAAAATTAGGACTCTGTTAGCACGCAGTATGTCTAATTCAGAATGGCTGAATGACATAGATCAGGATTGTGAAAAAATCAAAAATCTTTTTGGCACAGCAGAAAAAAATGCCCCAAGAGCATCAAGATTACAATTTTCGGATCTTGCTATTACGGCAGCAAGCTTGGAGAATCTGGAAGCCATGGATTTGGATACTTATATTGGTGAGATAAAATTTGAAAATTCAATTAATAGAATCACGGCTATAGCAAATCCTAGGCAGATAGAAAGGGTTCCAGCAGGTACGGAATTTTCTTTTAGTGTTGTATATAATGTTGAAGATGAAGAAAGCATAAAGGAAGATATTCAGTTGTTAGCAGACGGTATCAATCTGTTACAGTTAGATTATTTAGGTGGTCATGGCTCTAGAGGCTACGGACGAGTGTCATTCCGAGATTTTGCTGTGGAAGCATTTTCTCTGGATAGAGATTATGGGAAGCAGCTTGCCGATATGACTCAGGAATTAACAACTATCTTAGAAGGATGCTGTTGAATATGGGGTATTATCTTTATCAATTGGCCTTTGATGGCCCAATACATTTTGGTGATTCGTCTCAGGGAGGCGGTCTGGAAAGAACAAGTTGGGAATATCCGGCAGATAGATTATTTAGCAGCCTTTGCTGTGAGTTGGCTCAGCAGGGGTATCAGGGCAGGTTGGCAGAACTTGTCAATCTGGTAAAACAAGGAGAGTTTCAGCTATCTGACTTGTTTCCTTATCAGCTTGGAGAAAAGGAAGAATTGGAATTATTTTTGCCGGTGCCCTATATTTATGTAATAAGGCAGGAGCAATATAAGTCCCTTAATATGGAAGAGGCGCGTAGGTTTTCGGCCATACGCAAGAAAACCAAGAAAATGTCTTTTTGCCGTATATCAGAGTTGTCTGAATGTTGTAGGTGCATTAGGCAAGGAGAAATGTTTCAGCCTCAATGGCAGCCTAAATTAGGGGAGACTGTGATTAATGAAAGAGTGAATTGCCGTGGAGAGCAATCCTTGCCCTATTATGTAGCAGGCAATGTTTTTGCTCAAGGAACTGGTCTCTATCTGCTGGTAAAAATGCCAGAGGAATGGGAAGATTTCTTTAGCAGATTGTTGCAATCTCTTGGTATGTCAGGCATTGGAGGTAAGAAAAGCAGCGGTTATGGAGCATTTCATTTGGATGATGATAGCTTGAATTTGGCAGAAGCTGCAGATTTTTATCAGGATACTCAAATATTGCTGGAAATGCTGACAGGGGATAGTGGCAAATATATGAGTATATCTTCTTTGATACCAGAGGAGCAGGATATAGAGTCACTGCAGGAGGGAAGCTATAGATTGGGGAAATCCAGTGGATTTACAGATGGTATCAAGAGAAATAGTGTTTATATGGTCAAGTCTGGAGCTTGTCTAAATAAGGCTGCAGAGGGAGCGTTAATGAAGGTTGGCGTATCAGAGGGACACGATATTTTGCGATATGGCAAGGGAATGTATGTGAGGTTGAATCTATGAAGGATTTTATAGATAGCAGGGAATACAGGCTTACTTGTATATCACCTGTACACATAGGCAGTGGAGAAACATTCAAAGCCTTTGAATATCTCTATGATAGAAAAAATAAAAAGGTTGGCTTTATTCAGGAGGAAAAATGGCAAAAAATGCTGCTGAGGCATAATTTACTGCAGGATTTTCTTGCTTTGCTGAAGAATACAAAGTCAGGGTATGCAAATTTATTGGAATGGTTGCGAAGACATAGTGTGCCCGAAAAAGAAATCTGGGATACTGTTAAGAGAACAGCATTGAACAAGTCTGATGTGTCTGATAGCAAAAATACCCTAAATGATATTTGTGTTGCTTCTTCTCTAGCAGATGGTTCTCTATATATTCCTGGTAGCAGTATCAAGGGAGCCTTGCGGACAGGAATTCTTTATAGTATATTGCAGCGTAAAAATCTAGGGGAACAGTTGGCAGGGAAAATTTCTTATATTATGGAGAATGGTAATATTAAAAAGGAATTGTCCAATTTAGTAACGAAAGAAGAAAAACATCTGTTGACTTGCAGAAGGCCTGTAGAAGGAAAAGACGATGTTTTGCTCAAAGTGCTTTCTGGGTTAGTAGTAGGCGATGCTCATCTGCTGAAGCCAGCCAATTCTGTGATTTTGCAAAAGGTCGATGTAAGTACAGGAACAGCTAAAAATGGGTATCATATGTCTGAGCATCCTATATCTTTGTTTAGGGAATGTATTCCGGCAGGGGCAGAATTTTCCCTGCGTATATCCCTAGACAAAAAATTGCTGTCATATTGTAAGCTTGGTTCCCTACAAGAAATTTTGGCATATTGCAGGGAGTATATGCAACAGGGGTTGGCGCTTCAGCAACAAGTATTTGGAGCTTTCTATAAAGGAGCTTTTAAGGAGGCTCAGCAGGCGGATTTTTCCCTGGGCGGTGGCACAGGATTCCTGCAAAAAAGCATTTGGTATAGTTTGTTTTCTGATGAAAGACAGGCCGAATGGTATCTAAAACAACTTTTAGATTGCAGTTTTAGGAAACATGACCATAGCCATCAGGACAGAAAAATTTCTCCTCGTACCTTGAAGCTGGCTGTTACAGGTAGTCAAAAGCAGATCATGGGCTTGTGCCGTATGGAGGAGATATAAGGTGTCAGATTTGCATCAGATTGAACTGGCTTTGAGATTGCCTGAGGGGTTGAAGATTCATTCCTCTATGGGTTCAGTATTTCATGGCATGATGATGGATGTTTTGGGGCAGGAGGTTGCACAATGGCTCCATGAGGAAAACTCCTGCCGCCCCTTTAGTCAATGTGTATATTATAATCGAGATCTAAATGTACCAGTATGGCGGTTGTCTAGCTTGACTCAATCAGCTGATGAGAGGATAGTTATGCCTATTTATCAACTGATTGGCAAGGAAGTATTTTTAAAACAAAAGAAAATATCAGTAGAATTGTTGGAGGTGGTACAGGAAAGAAAGTGTAGCTATCAGGAGCTGATGGATAGAATTTTTCTGGAGCAGGAGCATCTAAATGGTGGCCGGTTGGAGTTTATTAGCACAGGCAGTTTTAAAAGAGAGGGGCAGTATGTAATTTTGCCGGAACTGTATCTGATATTTCAAAGCCTTATACAGAGGTGGAATAGCTGCTGTGCCAAGGCTGCTATTATGTCTGAGGATTTAGAACATCAACTGGCAGACCATTGTCATATTAGTCGCTATAATCTTCGCTCACAAAAATATTCTGTAAATGGTAGCAATATTTATGGTTTTTGTGGTAATATGGATTTAAGATTTTCTGGTAATGATATGGTAAGACGGCTTATGGAGCTGCTCTTATGCTATGCAGGTTTTGCTGGCATAGGTGTAAAAACTGCTTTGGGAATGGGAGCAGTGGAGTATGTGGAGCGAAATCCCCGCCGTTGCCCATGAATATTGGGATGTTGAGTGGTAAGGGGAAGGATGTTCCAGAATGTGTATATGAATTTGCTTTCCCCACCGCAAATAGCTATATGAGACCAGGAAATAAGCCATTATTCAGAGGTAGTATTAAAAATCATAATCCCCGTAAGGGGACGGAAACTATCTTTTAGGGCTTGAGCCATGTTCCAGTAGTAAACTATTAAAAATCATAATCCCCGTAAGGGGACGGAAACTATGGAAAAACTAAATACAGAACACAAGGAGAACGCAAAAATTAAGAATCACAATCCCCGTAAGGGGACGGAAACCGGGATTGCTGTACATAATACTCATAACCTCGTACATCTATTAAGAAACATAATCCCCGTAAGGGGACGGAAACTCTTTGCCGTCACACTCAATAATGCAAGTTGTTTCAGGGTATTAAGAATCACAATCCCCGTAAGGGGACGGAAACTCCAAATCTCCACCAGCTAAAGCCTTTTCAATTCTTTCGCTGATTAAAAATCACAATCCCCGTAAGGGGACGGAAACATAATCATACACCAAGTTTTCCTGCATATCTTATGTAGGAAATTAAGAATCACAATCCCCGTAAGGTGACGGAAACTCAGCATCATTATACATTTCAATAAATGCAGGGATAGAATAATTAAAAATCACAATCCCCGTAAGGGGACGGAGAAACATCTGGTTTGTCATAATAACTTCCTCCTCTAAATATATAATTAAGAATCATAATCCTCGTAAGGGGACGGAAACTCCAATTACTCATAGACTTATCAGTAGCAGTTACATAATATTAAGAATCACAATCCCCGTAAGGGGACGGAAACTGTTATCTCTGCAAGAGCCATAATTGCCGTCATCGTTTAAGAATCATAATCCCCGTAAGGGGACGGAAACATTCTTTGCTAAAGAGTGCGGAATCAAAGATTGTAGTAGGCTTATTAAGAATCATAATCCCCGTAAGGTGACGGAAACTATTAATCATTTTGATTTATATCTTATTTGAAATTTAATTAAAAATCACAATCCCCGTAAGGGGACGGAATAGTATATTTTTGTATGAACGGAGAATGTCTATGAGTTATGTGTATTTGACAGAAGAAAATGTTAAATTACAGAAAAAAGGCGGCCGTTATTTGGTAGGCTGCAATCTGGAAGTAGTTATGGATATTCCTGAAGAAACTTTGGAGGACTTAGTTCTTATAGGTCGTATTCAAGTTTCGGCCGAAGCTATGGTAAGTCTGTAACAAGTACAGTTGAAAAAATCACCATCCTGCTCTTGCTTCAGATTTAATGGAAGAATGGCGGGCGGTGATTGTAGATTCAATGGTTTTAGGATTGATTAGTCATAATGAAATAAAACCAGAACATTTTTATTCCAAAGATGATAAGCCAGGGATATATTTAAATAGGGAAGGTAGATTGGGGAACGGGAGATAAGCATATTGAAGATGTAATTGTATTTTAAATGAGCTTGAATTTTAATTAAAATAATTTGAGATAGTGGAGTGTGAATATATGGCACGAGTATTATTTTCCCCTATAGGTGATACAGATCCTGTAAGATATTGTTATGATGGAGCTTGTCTGCACATAGTCAGGCATTATCATCCAGATAAGGTTGTATTGTTTTTAACTAAGGCTATGAGTGAAAAGGAGAAGAATAGTCAGCGCTATTCCAAATCAATAAAACATGTAGCTCCTAACTGCCAGATAGATATAATCCATACAGATATTGAGGCTGCTCATCTTTATGATAGCTTTATAGATATATTGCCTGCCGAGGTTCACAAAATAAATACGGAAGAGAATGAAGTTCTGCTGAATCTCAGCTCTGGTACTCCGCAGATCAAAACAGTAATGGCTATTTTGTCTGTAGAGAATGATCTAAAGGGGATACAGGTCATATCTCCGAATAAGGCTTCAAATAGTCAAACTCCACATATGGAGGATGAGGATGATATAGAGGCTGTGCTTCAGAATAACTTTGATGAATATCCTGATGCTGAAAACCGCTGTCAGGAGCCACCTTTGCAGACTATACGAGCCTTTGGCGAGAGACAAAGATTGTTGTCCCTAATTCATATGTATGAGTATGCAGGTGCATATTCCTTGATTAAGGGAAGCAGCCATATTTCTCAGGAAATTAAAAATATTGTGCATCATGCAGTGCTACGGCAAAAGATGTTGAAAAATGAGGCTAGAAAAATTTTATCTGTTGTAGATGGAATGAAATTGTTTTCCAATGTATCTAGTATCAGGAATAAAGGTCAGCAGGAAAAGGTAGAAAACTTAATAGAGTATTTGTTGAATGTAATTATTACCCAGCGCAAGGGCTATATCGGAGAGTTATTGGTCAAGTGTAATAGCTATTTATGTGAATTATTGTTGTACCATATAAATAATAATAGCAAAGTAAAGCTTAATGAGTGTATGAGTGGCGAGAGATTGTCTGGACATAAGCTACAGAATATGTATCCTGAACTGCTGGAATATCTTGATAAAATCTTTTGTCCAGAGGGATTTCGGTCTGGTGCTCCCAATTTAGGTGTATTGTGTAATATATGCTACTATATTGATGAGAGGGCATTGGTGGTGAATCAAGATGGTCATGACAGTATGGTTGCTATACTTCACAAAATAGCAGATAATGATGGATTCCGCAAAATGCGTAATTCTGCTGCTCATAATATAGCAAATACCAATGAGGAACGCCTGGTGTCCATGTTGGGAATGCATTCTCAGGAGTTATTGCATTTGTTGGTAAAGCTGTCAGATTATATTCTGCCAGTTGATGTAAAAAAGGCCAGCAGCGTATATGATATACTTAATCAGGCAGTAGAGAAAAGAATCATGGTGTAATGTCTAGTGCTATATCTAAAGGAGATGCTACTATGGTGGATTGTCCTTATGGCGGGACTTGCTCTGTTACCTGCGAATATTATTCCATCTACGGCTGTACGCGGAATGATACTCAGGGGGACTGGCAGGATATTAACTGGGTGGATAGCGATGATGATGAGGGGTAAATTTTGTTCATTGGTAAAGATTTTCTCTTGACGGCATATTGGATTATATGGTATTATATTCAGGTATGTGGGCGGTCCTCTGATCAAGGCTATATTAGAATCCAACACTTGACACGAACGTCTGTAAAGAGGAGGAAATAAAATGAACATTATTCAGGAATTAGAGAAAGAACAGCTCAGAAACGATATCCCAGCTTTCCAGCAGGGTGATACTGTAAACTGCCTGGTAAAGGTAGTGGAGGGTAGCCGTGAGCGTATCCAGGCTTTCGAGGGTGTTGTAATTGCACGCTCCGGTTCTGGCGTTCGTGAGACTTTCACCGTTCGCAAGATTTCTTGCGGTATTGGTGTGGAGCGTACTTTCCCAGTACATTCCCCACGTCTGGAGAAGATTGAGGTTAAGCGTCGTGGTGTAGTTCGTCGCGCTAAGCTGTACTATCTCCGTAACCTCACTGGTAAGGCTGCTCGTATCCGCGAGAAGCGCTAATTCTGGTAATTGTAGAGGCTGCCTTCAGTGCAGCCTCTATTTTTCGTTAAGAGAGGTGCTTTTGTGAACAACTTAGGTGAAGAAATCAAGGATTGGATTGTATCCATTGTCATAGCCGTTGTTTTGGCCATGATTATTCGTAATTTTTTGGTAGAGCCGTATTTGGTGGATGGTCCATCCATGATGCCTACTTTGCAGAATCAGCAGAGATTGGTGGTCAATAGATTGATTTATCGTCTGCGGGAGCCGGAAAAGGGCGAGATTTTGATTTTCCAGTATCCCAAGGATCCTAGCAGGGACTTTATCAAGCGGGTTATTGCTGTGCCTGGTGATACTATCGAAATCAAGGACGGCAATGTATTTGTCAATGACGAGCTGCAGACTGAGGATTATATCCTGAGCAAATGCCGGGGAGATTATCCAAGGGTAAAGATTCCAGAGGGACATATCTTTGTTATGGGAGATAACCGTAACAATTCCGAGGACAGCCGCTTCCCAGATGTAGGATTTGTGCCTTTTGAGCTTATCAAGGGCAAGGCTATGGTGGTTTTCTGGCCTTTAGCTGATATGAAGGCATTGCCATAAGATTGACTTAGAGCAAAAAAATCAGGAGTGTATTTATCTCATGTAGAGATGGATACACTCCTGTTTTTGTGTCTGAAATTAAATATCCTTAAAGGCTGCGGCCAGGGACTGGAGGCCTTTTTCCAGTACAGCCCAAGGCTCTGCAATATTGATGCGCTGGAAGCCACTGCCGTCTGGCCCGAAGATATGACCGCTGTCCAGCCAGAGGTTGGCCTTGTGGATAATGATATCATCCAGCTCTTTGTCGCTAAGGCCATAGGCTCTGAAATCCAGCCAGATAAGATAGGTGCCCTGTGGCTCTACCAGATGTACCTTGGGGAGATTGGTCTGGATAAATTCTTTGGTCTTTTGGAAATTGCTTTCCAGATAGGCTCTCAGATCATTGAGCCAAGTTTCTCCTTTTTCGTAGGCAGCCTGGCAGGCAAATAGCCCCAAGCAGTTTGGCTGGCTATAGCCTATGGCAAATACCTGCTGACGGAATTTGCGGCGGAGGGTTTCGTTCTTGATAAAGATATTGGACACCTGCAGTCCTGCCAGATTAAAGGTTTTGCTAGGGGCGGTGCAGGTAATGGTGTTCTGGGCGATTTCCTCAGAGAGGGAGGCTAGAACGGTATGCTTGATGCCGGGGCGGGTAAATTCATGATGAATTTCATCAGCCACAATTACTACCTTGTGCTTTAGGCAAATATCAGCTAGCTTTTGCAGTTCTGCACGGCTCCATACTCTGCCTACAGGGTTATGAGGGGAGCAGAGGATAAAGAGCTTCACATTGTGAGCCTGAATCTTGGCTTCGAAATCCTCAAAGTCTATATGGTAGGCACCATTTTCATATATTAGAGGACTGTTTACCAACCGGCGGTTGTTCTGACGGATAACCTGGCTAAAAGGATAATATACCGGCTGCTGGATAATAACGGCCTCCTCTGGCTCTGTAAAGGCTCTAACTGCGGCAGCCAAGGCAAATACCACCCCTGGGGTAATGGTTAGCTCATTGCCCTCCACATCCCAATTGTGATGGATTTTGAACCATTTTTTCAGGGTGTCTGTGTAGCGCTGGTTTGGATCTGTGTAGCCAAAGATGCCATGACCACTGCGGGAGATTAGCTCCTGAATAACTCCCTCTGGAGCCTGAAAATCCATATCTGCCACCCAGAAGGGCTGGATGCCTTGGGGATAGCCTCGTTCTACGGCAAAATCATATTTCAGGCAATTGGTGTTGGTACGGTCAATAATCTTGTCAAAATTCATACTTGGCGCAGAGAATGCCTGCTGGCATATAAACTGCTTCGCTCCCTTCCGTGATAAATTCCTACTGGCGGTAGGTTGTTTCTCGTAAATAGCTTCTTACTTTTATTTTATCTGTTATTGGATTAACTGTCGATAGAATTTTTGGCTGCCTGAAAGGCTTGGCCTAAATCTTCCAGCAAATCCTCTATATCCTCAATGCCTACAGACAATCTAAGGAGGTGCTCATCCAGTCCAGTGCGCTCCAGCAGATATTTTGGCATAGCCTCGTGGGTTTGGTACAGAGGATAGGTAATCAGGGACTCAACGCCTCCCAGGCTTTCTGCAAAGGAAATTACCTTTACCTGAGCCAGAATAGTTTTGGCCATTTCTGGCTGGGCTACCTTGAAGGATATCATGGCACCGCTGCCGGTGGACTGCTGGCGGTTCAGTTCATAGCCGGGGTGGTCAGGCAGCCCCACATAGTATACATGGGTAACAATATCCTGCTGGCAGAGCCACTGGGCAATGCGCTGGGCGTTTTCCTGCTGGCGCTCCATGCGGATGCCTAGAGTTTTAAGACTGCGCAGCATGAGCCAGGCATCCTGAGCAGAGAGATTGGCGCCTGTAGATTTGACATATAGCTCAATATCTGCAATCAGCTGTGGATCATCCTTGACGGTCAGGAAGCCTGCCAGAATGTCGTTGTGGCCGCAAAGGTATTTGGTACCGCTGTGTACCACAATATCTGCGCCTAGAGTTAATGGCTTCTGAAAGTGGGGAGACAGGAAGGTGTTGTCCACAATCAGGAGAGCGTTATGGCCGTGGGCTATCTGGGCGATGGCGGCAATATTGCTTACCAGCATCATAGGGTTGGAGGGAGTCTCCACAAAGATAGCTCTGGTATTAGGCCGCAGGGAGTTCTGTACCAGCTCCAAATCGGTGGTATCAATATATTCAAACTCTATATTGTATTTGGCAAAGAGCTGGCCCAGCCGCAGGGTGCCTCCATAGAGATCTTCTGTAAGTAGAATGTGGTCCCCAGGGTTGAAAAGCTGAAAGACAGCGTTAATGGCGGACATACCACAGGAAAGGGCCCAGGTCCTCTTTCCCTGCTCCAGTTGGCTGATGGTTTCCTCCAGATTGTCTCTGGTAGGGTTGCCGCAGCGGCTGTAATCATAGCCGGTGCTTTGCTTGAAGCCGGGATGGCGAAAGGTGGCGGACATATAGATAGGCTGGGTAATGGAGCCAGTATAATCTGAAGGCCTACAGCCGTGAACCTCTATAGTATAATCTTTCATTGGACATTCCTCCTGATGGTTTTGTAGAAAACAATAATAACATATAAAACATATTTTGTTTGTATGCTTATTATAAAGTAGGGGAAAACATATGTCAATGGTATGGGGAGAGAAAAAAACAGAGAAAATATATAAAAATAACTTGACATATCTGATAAGTATGTTATTATATAACCATGTTGAGAATACATACATCACAGATATGAATAATGGAGGTACAAGCTATGAGCAAGATTTTAGATAGAAAACAGTTGGTATTGGATGCAATGGATAACAAGGCTGTAGAGAGGGTGCCAGCAGGATTCTGGTTCCACTTCCTAGCTGATGAGATACACTCCAATGCTTTTGAACAGCCAGAGCTGACAGAGCAGGTACTGGCTGGAGAGATTAAGTATATTGAGGAAAGCCAGCCTGATTTTGTCAAGATTATGACTGATGGCTTCTTCCCTTATACCAGCGAAAGCTTTTTGGCCGCCAAGACCAGTGAGGATTTGAAGCATCTTCAGCCACTGCCAAAGGATGATAAGTGGTTTACCTATCAGGTAGCTTATGCTAAGAAGCTGACTGATAAATATGGAGATAAGATTGCTACTTTCTACAATCTATTCTGCCCTGGTACCATTATCAAATTCATGCAGCCAAATCTGGAGGATGGGGAGCCTTATCTAGCTAATTTGGTACGACAGGATAAGGAAGCTGTGAAGGCGGCCTTTGATGTTATCAGCGATGATTTGGTGGAGCTGGCTCGTCGGGTGATTACGGAAGCTCATGTAACCGGCGTATATTTCAGCTTGCAGAATCTGCTGGGAGAGGGCATTACCAGAGAAATCTACGATGAGGTTTTTGCTCCAGGGGAGAAAAAGATTTTGGCAGCTGCCAACAGTGTCAGCGATTACAATATTCTTCATATCTGCGGTTATGCTGGTCATAGAAATGATTTGTCCTGGTATGAGGATTATGAGGTTAAGACCATTAACTGGGCTGCTGTAGTTGAGGATGTGGAGCTGGAGGATGGCAAAAAACTCTTTGGCGGCCGTGCTGTTCTGGGTGGCTTTGGCAATAGCACTGAGGATGTGCTTTACAAGGGCACCAAGGAAGAAATCAAGGCAGAAACCAAGCGGCTTTTGGACAAGGCTGGCACCACCGGCGTGATTTTGGGGGCTGACTGCACTGTACCAAGAGATACCCCTCGTGAGCATTTCCAGTGGGTGCGGGAGGCCTTGGAAGAATACAAGGCATAATAAAGGCCAAGGCTCAGGCTGTGGATAAAGCTGGGCAGGCAAAGCGATAACGGCAAATGAATGGAGGATTCCTTATGAATATCAAGAAAATCGGCAAGCTTTTGGTAACAGGTATTTTGGCAGGAGCACTGGCAGTAACTGCTGGCTGCGGCAGCAAGGACAAATCGGCTAATCAGGCTGGTGATGGTGGCAAAAAGGTTATAACCGTTGCCCACACCAACTATTATGTGCCTTATGATTTTGTTAATGAAAAGGGCGAGTCTGATGGCTTTGAGGTGGCTGTAATGAAGGAAGTGGCCAAGAAACTGCCTCAGTATGATTTCAAATTTGTGCCTACCTCTGATGATGATTTGCTGATTGGTGTTGAATCTGGCAAATATACTGTAGGCACCAAGGGTATCTGGATTACAGAGCCTCGGAAGAAAAAGTATATTTTCCCGAAGAACAATATTGGTGCCAGTGTGATTGGCCTGATTGTCCGCAAGGAGAATACGGATAAGATTAAGGATTTGGCTTCCTTTGCTGATTTCAGTGGCAAGCTGGTACCAATTGCTTCTCAGGATGCCCGTTACAGCGTAATTGATAATTTTAACAAGGAAAATCCTGACCATCAGATTAAGCTGGTGCCTTCTGAGGCTTTCCAGGTGGCAGATGCCTATAGCTGGGTGCTGGAGGGACGCTATGATGCCTATCTGGAGGTGGAACTGAGCTACAAGAACAATATCCAGAAGGAGGATGCTCCTTATCACAAGTTCAATGATCAGCTGACCTATATCCGCTACAAGGGTATTCCTACTTATCCTATTATTAACAAGAATGAGCAGCAGTTTGCGGATGATTATGACAAGGCTATTGAGGAGCTGCGTCAGGAGGGTAAGATTGCAGAGCTGGAGCAGCAGTACTTTGGTGAGAGCCTGTCTGATTATCTGAAATAAGGACAGGCTGTGAAGATATGAAGGGAGACGGACTATATGGATACAAGAGCATTTGATGCGGGCGTGGTACTTAGCGCCTTGCCACAGCTATTGGAGTTTTTGGATATAACCCTGCTGGTAGGTATTAGCTCCATTGTGCTGGGCAGTCTGCTGGGAGGAGCCTTGGCCTGGGCCAAGCTAAGCCAACATAAAATATTGAACTATCTGGCTCAGCTGTATATCTATATTATGCGCTGCACACCATCCATTGTAATGCTGTTCATTGTATTCTATGGTCTGCCTGCCTTGGTGGAGGCGGTTTTTGAGGAAAATATCCATGATATGGATAGAGCGGTCTTTGCCATTATTGCCTTTACCTTGCTCTTTAGTGCCTATGTATCGGAAATTTTTCGGGCTGCCTACAAGGCTGTGCCTCAGGGACAGTATGAAGCGGCTATATCCATTGGTATTTCTCCCTGGGGTGCCTTCTGGCATATTATGCTGCCTCAGACAGCGGTACTGGCTTTGCCAAACTTTGGCAATTCCGTTATCAACCTGCTGAAGGAGGGGGCTTTGGCCTATACCATTGGTTTGATTGATATGATTGGCAAGGGTAATCTGATTATTGCTCAGAACTTTGGCGCTTATGGCATTGAAATTTATTTGGCCTGCATGATTGTTTACTGGCTTATGTCCATAGGAATTGAAAAGGCCTTTGGCTTGCTGGAGCAGAGGTTGGATAAGGGACAACTGTTTTCCAGCAAAGCAGGCAAAAAGCAAGCAGTGTTTATTTTGAAGGAGGGTGAAGCAAGTGGAGCTGGACTTTGATTTTATGGAAAAGACCTTTGGCCTTTTGTGGACAGGGGTGCCGGTTACTATGGAGATTACCATTGTTTCTCTCCTGTTGGCTTCCCCTATAGCTTTCTATTTCGCCCTGAATCGTATCAAGGGCAATCCGGTGGTGTCACTGATTAGTCGGGGCTATGTGTCCTTTGTTCGTGGTACTCCTATTGTTTTGCAGATTCTTCTGCTTTATAGCCTGCTGCCTAGCCTTCTGAATGTGATTATTCAGGCTCTGGGCATTAAGTTCAATATTTTTGAGCAGGTGGATCCTATCTATTATGCCATTGTGGTTTTTACTCTAAATACGGTGGCTTTGCTGACAGAGGTATTCCGTTCAGCCTTGATGAGCGTGCCATCTGGTCAGCTGGAGGCTGGGGTATCTATTGGCCTTAGCGAGTTTCAGACCTATGTGCGGGTGATTATTCCCCAGGCTTTGGTTACAGCCCTGCCTGGTATCTGCAATATTACAGTGAATCTTATCAAGGGCAGTTCTCTGGCTTTCCTGATGACGGTTAAGGATGTTATGGCGGTGGGCAAAATCGCGGCTTCCTTTGGCTATAACTATATTGAGGCCTATCTGGATGCTTTCCTGGTGTATCTGATTCTGTGCACCATTATCCAGCTAGCCTATGCTGGTGCAGAAAGGCGTTTTGGAGCGTATAGATAAAAAGCAGGATGTGCTCTTGGTCTTGGGAAGATATTTTCTTCTGGCAAGTCATAGGGTATAATAGAGAGGATGTATGGATATGCTGTTACAGGTTAAAAATGTGGAAAAGAGCTTTGCTGGTAATCAGGTGCTAAAGGATGTAAATCTGTCTGTAAATAAAGGTGATGTGGTGGTAATTTTAGGCCCTAGCGGCAGTGGCAAGACTACCTTTCTTCGTTGCTTGAATTTTTTGGAGCAGGCTGACGGGGGGCAGATGGAATTTGGCAATATTCAGTTGGATTTTGCCAAGGCTGCCAAGAGCCAGATTAATGAGATTCGGAAGAAAACAGCCTTTGTTTTTCAGAATTACAATCTTTTTGCCAATAAGACCGCTTTGGAGAATGTTACGCTGGGACTTACAGCTGGTCGCGGGGTGAGCAAGGAGGAGGCTGAGGAAATCGGTCGTCAGGCTTTGAAGAAGGTTGGCTTGGCAGATAGAGAGGATTTCTATCCATCACAGCTTTCTGGTGGTCAGCAGCAGCGGGTTGGTATTGCCAGAGCCTTGGCGGTAAAGCCGGATGTGATTCTCTTTGATGAGCCTACCTCGGCTCTGGATCCAGAACTGGTGGGAGAGGTGCTGCAGGTAATGCAGGAGCTGGCTCAGGAGGGGGTAACTATGATTGTGGTTACCCATGAGATGAAGTTTGCTCAGGATGTGGCTACCCATGTGGTATTTATGGCTGACGGGGTTGTGGTGGAGGAAGGCACTCCCGATGATATTTTCCTGCGGCCCCAGGAGGAGCGGACCAGAAAATTCCTACGGCGGGTTTTGCCAGCTGAGTACACAGAGCCGGCAGCAGCTATCTAAGATAGGGCATAAAAATAAGAGGCAGAGTAGATACTGTGCCTCTTATTGGCGTATTTGAGGAAAGGAAGATGCAGTTATGGATTTGGGGCTAAAGGATAAAAATGTGGTTGTGACGGGAGGCAGTAAGGGAATTGGTTATGCTGCTGCCAAGATATTTTTGCAGGAGGGGGCCAAGGTAACAATTTGTGCCCGCCACAAGGAGGAGCTGGGACGGGCGGTGTTGGAGCTTGGCAAGCTGGGGAAGATACAGGGCTGTGTACTGGATGGCAGTACAGAGGCTGGTATGGAGAAGCTGGCTCAGGTAGCGGCCCAGCAGGGCAATGGCACCATAGATATATGGGTAAATAATATTGGCACCAATAAGCAGCGGCAGGGAGAGTATTATACTGAGGCGGAGGTGGATTACCTGACTGGGGCTAACTATAAATCTGCTCTTTTTGGTACGCAGGCCGCAGTGAAGTATATGAAGGAAAAGGGTGGCTCTATTGTGAATATTGCCTCCTTGGCGGCTCGCTGTGCTACGGCTATCCGTTCCAATATTTATGCTTCCATGAAGGCGGCAGTTATTGCTCTGACTACTACCACAGCTTCGGAATATGCTCCCTATGGTATTCGTATTAATGCGGTAATGCCGGGCTATACCCGTACTCCCCTTATGGATTCCGGTATGTTTCCTTCAGAGGTGCTGGAACCAATTTTGCGGAATAATATACTAGGCCGTATGGCAGAGCCAGAAGAAATCGCCAAGCCTATTGTATTCCTAGCCAGTGAGGCCGCCAGCTATATCACCGCTTCGGCTGTAGATGTAACCGGGGGACATATGAAGGTAATAAATGCCTATGAAGCCTATGAAAGAATGAATTGACACTACCTATGCCTAAAGGCAGGGAGATACGGTGTTTGGGGATAAAGCCATATCAACAAGGCCAGTTGCTATTTGTCCAGCAGCTGGCCTTATTTTTTTGATATTTGATTTTTCCCAGAGCTTTGGCAGGATTTTTTTTGTTTGTGTAGAAAATAAATAATAGTATATGCATAAAAAGTTCTTGGTATGCTGGATGCTTTGGTATGGAGCTATTATCGGCGGGCCTATATGCTGGAAAGAAAGAATATTAATCCAGATATTTGTCTGAGAATGTTGAAATATGGTCAGAATAAGCTTAATATTAGAGAAAGTATGGGGCAAATGGCTGTAGAGGCCTTTGGGAAAAGATTGGCTCAGGGAGATAAATTCTAGGCAAGTTGGATTGCTTTTGATGGTATAGGTATATCAAACAGCGGAAGATTGATGAGCAGGCCTATGAACAGGAAATGAGAGATGTGCGGGAGCTGGCTCATGCTGCCCGCTGGACAGCTAAGTTTAATGACCAGCAGGAAATTGTAGAACCTTGGGCTTCTGATGAATTGCGGCATATTCTGGGTTAGTCAAAAAGCTTTTGGAGCAAATGGGTGGAAAGATTGCTGTTACCAGCCAGGAGGGCAAAGGCTCTAACTTCCTGATTACTCTGCCTTTGGAAATTGCTCCTACACCTCAGCAGGAAGCAGAAAAGGTTGAGGAATGCTATGATATTCAGGGGATAAGGATATTGCTGGCTGAGGACAATGCCTTGAATGCAGAAATAGCTAAGACCTTGCTGGAGGATGCGGGGGCTGTGCTTACAGTGGTGGCAGATGGTCGGCAGGCTGTGGAGTCCTTTGTGGCTGCTCCTGAGAGCTTTGATGTGATTATTCTGGATTTGATGATGCCTGTTATGGGTGGTCTAGCAGCAGCCAAGAAAATCCGCGGATTGGATTTTTCTATAGCCAAAGATATACCTATAGTGGCTATGACAGCCAATGCTTTCAAGGAGGATGTGCAACAATGTTTGGAGGCAGGGATGAATGCCCATGTGGCTAAGCCTTTTGATATGGCTAAGCTAAGGCAGGTATTGTGTCAATTGGTGCGGAGTGATGGAAATGCAGAATAGAGATGGTATTAGGAGAAGGAGGATGGAGCTATGAGCAAGCTGGCTAGGGAAAAGCAGGATGCTGAACAGTTTATCAAGCAGATAGCTCCTGAATATTTAGGGGTATATGTGGTTGATAGGGAGACAGATGAATTTCGAGAAATATTGACTCCGGAATATTTTCGCTGGAATGGGGAAGAAAATGGGGGATGTTTCTCTAAGGCTATGGAGGATTATATCGCTTCTATGGTTGCCCTGCGTTACCATGATATGGTGGAGCAGGTGCTGGACTATGATAGGGTATACATCCAACTGAAGGCTGGCATGGATGTGGAGGTTTACTATCGCAGGCTGGATGACGTTCCTATCAAGCTGCAGATAAAGCCATATTCTGATAAGAAGGAGGAACAGAATCTCTCTCTGGATTTTTATTAATGACGATACCGGTGGTGTGCAGATGAAGCGGTTCCAACGGGATAAGCTGATTATGGACAAGCTGTGTTATGATTTTACAGCGGTGTATTATATTGATTTAAATACAGGCAGCTTTACTACCTTGAAGCTGGGGAAAAATACCAATGCAGAGAACCTGCAGATGGAAAATGAGGTTGAGCTGGAAAACTTTGATTTGTATGCAAGGCAATATGGAGAGAAATATATTGCTCCTGAGGATAGACAGGAGTTTTTGGCATGGTTCAACTGCCGTAGTCTTAAGGAAAAATTGCTGGGGAGAGAGGTTATTACCTATCATTATCGGTCTTTGCCTAATCAATCTGGTAAGAAATTCTTTGATACCCAGGTAATGAAGGTTCATGTGGATGATGAGGAGTTCAAGGTATTTATGAGTTTCCGTCATGTGGATGATATTCTGGAGCCAGAGGTTTCCACTCAGGAAAAGCTGCAGAGAGCCTTGGCGGAGCTGGAACTGAATAACGAGATTATATCCACTATTGGCAAAAGTTATGATGCAATTTTTCGCATAGATTTGCAGGCTGATTACTTCGAGGAAATATCTACTACTGATGGAATTCACAAGCTGACAGGTCGGAAAGGTTGTGCCTCTGATAGACTGCATCTGTTGTGCCGCAGAATGGTGTCGGAGCCATATCAGGAATTTTGCAATCTGAGGAAGCTGGGGGATAAGCTGGCTCATGAGGATACATTGGTAACAGAGTATCAGCTGAAAAGCGGTAATTGGCAGAAGTTACGGTTTATCGTAAAGAAACGTAATGCCAAGGGGCAGGTTACCAATGTGCTGTGCTGTCTGCGGAATATTAGCGAAACCAAGCGGCTGGAGGAAAATCTTCGCTACAAGGAGGCGGTGACTAAAAGAGAATCGGAGGCAAAAAATAGATTCCTGTCCAATATGAGCCATGATATACGTACTCCTCTAAATGGGGTTATTGGCATGGTGGACTTGGCAAGCCGTTATCCAGATAATCTGGAGATACAGGATAAATGCCGCCAGCGGAGCAGGGAAGCTTTGAAGTATCTTTTGTCTCTGCTGAATGATGTGCTGGATATGAACAAGCTGGAAAATCAGGAGTATATGCCTCAGAATATAACCTTTGATATAGCGGAGTTTTTGGATGGAATCAATAAGGATGCGGAGGCTAAGGCTAGGGAAAATGGGGTTAATTTTGTAATTGAATGGGGGAAGAATATTATTCGCCATAGATTCCTAGAGGGAAATCCTGTATATGCCGGGCGGATTTTGGCGAATATAATTGATAATGCTATTAAATTTACTCCCTCTGGCCGTAGTGTTCATGTCTGGTTTAAGGAGGAAAGCAGTCATTGGAATAATGTGGTTTATGCCTTTTATTGCCGAGATTATGGCATAGGCATGAGTGAGTATTTTTTGACTCAGGCCTTTGAGATGTTTACTCAGGAGGCAAAATCAGACCATACCAAATATGCAGGCAGCGGGCTGGGTTTGTCCATTGCCAAAAAGCTGGCGGATAAGCTGCGGGGGACTATTGAGCTTACTAGTAACAAGGGTGAGGGCACTGAGGCAGTTATCAGGCTGCCTTTCAAAATAGGTAGTCAGGTTCAGTTGGATTATTATGGGGATTATCAAGAGATATCTCTGACAGGGAAACGGATTTTGTCTGTGGATGATAATGAGCTGAACAGGGATGTGGCCAAATTCCTGCTGGAGGATAATGGTATCAAGGTGGAGGAGGCTGAGAATGGTCAGGAGGCTGTGGATAAATTCGCAGTCTCAAAGCCTGGGCATTATGATGCCATTCTTATGGACATTATGATGCCGGGGCTTAATGGCTGGGAGGCAACGGAAAAAATAAGGGCCATGAAGCGCTGGGATGCGGAAAGGGTATCCATTATTGCCCTGTCAGCCAATTCCTTTGCTGATGATATTGTCAGCAGTAAGTTGGCAGGGATGGATATGCATCTGTCTAAGCCTCTGGATGAGAAAAAGTTGTTGGAAACCATTAAACAGTGCCTGAGTAAACATATGGGTGAAAAAAAGTTGTAAACCTGTAATGTACTTTTGTAAAAAAATGTGTAATTTGTGGGTTATTTATGATATAATGTGAAAACATCGGACTTTATTTGCATTTATGATGGGAGAGATATTAGCATGAAATTGGTTGTTACAACTGTTGGCAAGGATAGAGTTGGTATTATTGCTATGGTTAGCAATATTTTGGCAGAGAATGATATCAATATTCTTAGTGTAAATCAGAATATCATGGATGGCTTTTTCAATATGATTATGATGGCTGAGACTGTAGGCAAGGATGTTAATCTGCCAGAGCTGCAGAAGCTGCTGAGAGCCAAGGGCCAGGAGCAGGAGCTGGAAATCAAGGTACAGAATCAGGAAATTTTCAATATTATGCATAATATCTAATTTCCGAAAATAGCCGCAGATGGTATATTGCAGAGACTGTTTCTGATATGGTCAGGAATTGTCTGTTGCAATATATGGATTCATGATGGAGGACTTTTTGTGATTACAATAGATAATATTTTAGAAACCAATCGCATGATTACAGAGAACAAGCTGGATGTCCGTACTATTACTATGGGTATTTCTCTCCGTGATTGTGCTCACCCTAATATTGAAAATTTTTGTCGCAATGTCTATGACAAGATTACCAAATCTGCAGAGTTCTTGGTAAAAACTGGTGAGGATATTGAGGCTCAATACGGTATCCCCATCATTCACAAGCGTATTTCTGTTACGCCAATTGCTATCGCTGCTGAGGCCTGCAAGACTGATTCCTATGTACCAGTGGCAGAGGCTCTGGACAAGGCTGCCAAGGAGGTTGGCGTAAACTTTATTGGTGGTTTCTCTGCTTTGGTGGAGAAGGGCTTTACCAATGGGGATAAGATTCTGATCAATTCCATTCCACAGGCTTTGGCTACTACTGATGTGGTTTGCTCCTCTGTTAATCTGGGCTCTACCAAAGCTGGTATTAACATGGACTGCGTGCGTCAGATGGGTGAAATAATTAAGAGAACTGCAGAGCTGACTCGTGATCAGGATGCTCTGGGCTGTGCCAAGCTGGTAGTATTTGCTAATGCTCCTGGGGATAATCCTTTTATGGCTGGTGCTTTCCACGGTGTTAGCGAGGCAGAAAAGGTGGTTAGCGTAGGCGTTAGCGGCCCTGGTGTGGTAAAGCACGCTTTGGAGGATTTGAAGGGTGCTGACTTTACTGAGGTGGCTGAAACCATTAAGAAAACTGCTTTCAAGATTACCCGTGTAGGTCAGCTGGTGGCTAGAGAGGCTTCCCGTCGTTTGGGCGTACCTTTTGGCATTATTGATTTGTCTCTGGCTCCTACTCCTGCTGTTGGTGACTCTGTTGCTAATGTTCTGGAGGAAATGGGCTTGGAGCGTTGCGGTGCACCAGGTACTACTGCCGCTTTGGCTCTTCTGAATGATGCTGTTAAAAAGGGCGGTTTGATGGCTTCTTCCCACGTAGGTGGTTTGAGTGGTGCCTTTATCCCTGTCAGCGAGGATCAGGGTATGATCGAGGCTATTGAGTGCGGTTCTCTCTCTATTGAAAAGCTGGAAGCTATGACCTGTGTCTGCTCCGTAGGCTTGGATATGATTGCTGTGGAGGGTGATACTACTGCAGCTACTATTTCCGGTATTATTGCTGATGAGGCTGCTATTGGTATGATTAACAACAAGACCACTGCTGTCCGCATTATCCCTGTACCTGGCAAAAAGGTGGGAGATAGTGTTGAGTTTGGTGGCTTGCTTGGTCGCTGCCCAATTGTCAAGGTTCGCAACAATTGGAGCTCCGAGGCATTTATTGCCAGAGGCGGTAGAATCCCTGCGCCAATTCGCAGCTTGACCAACTGATTAAGGTAGGTTTTGTGGTCTTGGTCTGAGTAGGCAGGAGATGCCCTCAGACTGAAAAATTATCTAGTATATGGGCCGGGGAAGTAGAAAATTGCTTCCCCGGTTTTGGGTATGTGGCTTATGCGTGTAACAAATAAAATCAAAGCAGAGCAAATAGCTATTCTGGGGCAGGTGTATAAGGATACTAAGCCAGCCCTGAGATTTGCCAATCCCTTTGAGTTGCTGGTGGCAGTAATTCTTTCTGCCCAATGTACAGATGTAAGGGTGAATATTACCACAGAGAGATTGTTTGCCAAGGCACCTACGCCTCAGGCTATTATTGATATGGGGCTGGAGGCTTTGGAGGCAGAAATCAAGGATTGTGGTCTTTTTCGCAATAAGGCCAAGAATATTATGGCTACCTGTAGGATTCTGGTTAGTGAGTATCAAGGGCAGGTGCCAGAGGATTTTGAGGCTTTGCTGAAACTGCCTGGGGTTGGCCGCAAAACCGCCAATGTGGTAAGCAGTATTGCCTTTAATCGGCCTGCTATTGCGGTGGATACCCATGTGTTCCGAGTTGCTAATAGACTGAAGCTGGCTGTGGGGGAAACTCCTTTGGAGGTGGAAAAGGGTCTGATGAAGGTGATTCCCCGGGAGCTGTGGAGTCAGGCTCATCATTGGCTTATCTGGCATGGCCGCAGGGTTTGCAAGGCGCGAAAGCCATTGTGTGACCAATGTCCTTTGGTGGAGGTCTGCCCTAGTGCTGGCTTGTAGGTAATAGACCAGCCGGGCTGTAATGGCTTGGGGATATTGTAGGGAAATTTTTCTTGTTGAGGTGAATAGTATCATGCTTTACCGTAAAGCACGTTTTAGTGATACAGAAACAATATATAATCTTATTGCCGTTTATGCCAAGAATGGTGAAATGCTGGCTCGCTCCCGCAACACCCTTTATGAAAATTTGCGGGATTTTGTGGTGGCTGAGGATGAGGATGGAGAGGTTATTGGTGTAGGTGGTCTGCATATAACCTGGGATTCCTTGGCAGAAATCTGTGCTATGGCAGTGGCGCCTGAGGCTGTCCGTCAGGGCATTGGCACCGGCATTGTTAAGATGCTGATGGAGGAAGGGAAGGCTCTGGGGGTAAAAACCTATTTTACCTTGACCTATAAGCCAAAATTCTTTGCTTCTTTGGGCTTTGAGGTGGTGGATAAGGATAGACTGCCTTATAAAATCTGGAAGGATTGTATTGATTGTCCAAAATTTCCAGATTGCGATGAAATTGCTATGATTTTGAAAAATTCTGATTTGTAGAGCCAAAGACTTATTTGCATAATGGCATATATACTCTTTACTGAGGCATGGCATATACCCTTACAGGCACGCTCGCGCTATATTGATGTGCCTCACGCTGCTAAACTCATTTAATCACATGAAAAGCTTCACGATGTTCATCTTTTCATGGCTTAAATTCGTTAAGAAGCGAGGCACATCGATATACCTGTTAAGGGTATATGTCATGCCTTCTATTTTGTGTATTCATTGCACCTTCCTGCTTTGGCACTGTTTGAAATTTTGGCGTATTGACTGGAATAGAACAGCAGATGATAGTACCCTAAGAAAACCCTTGCTAAGCCTCGGTGCTTAATGAGTTCAAGCCGTAAGGCGCAGAAGGAATTTAGCATCCGCTAGGCTTAGCTAGGAGTGGGCAATATGCCAGCGACATATTGCCCGGAATAAAGTGACCGCTGTGTCACTTTATTCCGCGACGAGCGATATTTAGTTCAGACTATCTCTGATGTGGCTATTAAGTACAGTAAAGGCAGAATGATTCGGCAACAGCCGGAGGGGCATGACACTTTTGCGTCGGGAGACTCCTGCTTTTGCGCAGCAAAAGTGGTCCCGGTGGCACTCTCTACCATTCCGGTCACTGTGAATTGGCTCAGCGACAAGCGGTATTAATGCGTTAGGATAAACCCTCAGATAGGGCCATTAAGTCGGACAAAGCAAAAGTCGTTATTACCGCAGGCTGCATTTCGAGAATTTTTGACATCCCGAATTATATTTGCAACTCTAGAGAGAGGTGACTCGATAAATCAAAATTTTTCTTACTTAGGCAGGAGATTGGAAAAAATTGTCGAATAATAAATATGTAAATCCTTTGTAAGTTTATTTTTGCAAGGGATTTTTTGTTGTATACAAATAAAATATTGGGAGGTGCAAGAATAAGAAATGGCTTATAGTATCACATTTTTTAGTATCAACTTGATTTGGATTTTCTAATTTGCGATAATATAGGAAAGGTGTTGTGATTATGGGACAAAAGGATATTACGCAGAAAAATTTTGAAGCGTATAATGATGTTTTTTCAGATATAGTTAATGGCACACTTTTTGATGGACGAGAGGTAATCAAGCCAGAAGCTCTTGTTGATGCAATGGCGAAATCACAGTATAAAGCTGATGATAATGCAATACATGAACAGGAGAGGGATGTAGCTAAATATTGGACGGATAAGAACTGTTATATTCGGTTAGCTCTGCTGGGAGTTGAGAATCAACTGGCTATAGATATGGATATGCCATTGCGGGTAATTGGTTATGATGGCAGCTCCTATCGGGATGAAATGAATCAGGATGAAATAGTCATTGATGAAGTAACAGGTAAAAAGCATAAAATTCGCCATGAGCGTTATCCAGTTGTAACTATTGTGCTATATTTTGGCAAGACACCTTGGAAGAAGCCATTGAGATTGTATGATGTATTGAAAATATCTGATGAATTGAAGCCATTTGTTAATGACTACAAAATCAATCTGATTGATGTGCCAAGGCTCACAGGGGAGCAGGTAGAAAAATTTACCAGTGATTTTCAGATTATTGCAGACTATTTTGTACAGCTTAATGAAAGTAATGATTATGTACCAAAGGATAAAATCATCAGGCATACAGATAGTTTCTTGAAATTAATGTCAGTGTTGACACAGGATAATAAATATGTTGAAATGGGGAGAGAACTTTCTCATGACAAGGAGGGAATCAATATGTGTGAAGTATTGGATAAGGCAGAGGCTCGTGGCAAAGCAATTGGCGCGTTAAATAACACTGTAGAAATTCTGCGAGTGATTATTGCCAAGAATAGCTGGTCTAAGGAACAGGCTATGGAATTTATTGGCATACCTAAGAGTGAGTTTGCCAAATATGCTGCTCTATTGTAAAGTTGCAGGGTATATTGTGCGAAAAAATCCAACATAATAATTTTAATCAATGATAAATAAGAGAAAAGAATAAAACTTTACAAAATTTATGAAAAAAAGGGGCGTATTCGGCTTGTAAGGCGGATATGCCCTTATTTTTGTGCCAAGAATAAGGCTGTTAAAGGTATGCGTTAGAGGCGGGCTGCGAGGGAATATGAGGATAGGGGATTTGGTGGGGGTAGATGATTTGCAGATTGGTTGCAAAAATTAGGAAACTATTAAGTGCCATGAACGAGGCTGGCATATGAGGCCAGAGAGGCCCTAGAACCCCCAT
>CAKPYV010000011.1 GCA_934203205.1 uncultured Anaerovibrio sp.
AAATACAAACTACTTTATAAGGCAAAAATATGGCAGCGAGTGTGGATCACTCGCTGCCATATTTGTCTACAGTCTGAGGACTTCCGCCTTTTGGTGGAAGTCCTCACTATTATAATTCCTTTACCCAGCCACGGAAGGCACGGATAATATTGCCAGCAGGCATAGCGTCCAACTGTTCATCAGTCAGGTCTGCTGGAATCATAGGAGCCAAAGTGGCGGCAGCAGCTAAAAATTCCTCCAGAGTCATACCCCCTAGAAGTGGCTGTACAACCTCAAATGCCTCCTGTGGGCTTTTGGCAGCAGAAAGTTTCTGAAGCATTTCTGGATTCTGCATAATGGCAGCACCAATCTGCATAAATTTCTCAGGTATCATTCGATCACATTCCTTCAAAAGTATTTTTTTCAATATATAAAAACATTATAGCAAATTTGTCGCTGTTTGAAAATCCTCGGCCTATATTTTTCCGCAAAGTTTGTTAAGATAGGAAAAATGGTTTAAAAAGTAAAACAGAATAAAAAATGAGGTATTTTATGGTGAAATAGTGTATAATATTTGGTAGTGTGTTATTTTATATTGAAATTAAAAGGAGAACTATATGACTGAGAATTTGGAAAAGCTGTTAAAGGCCATTACTCACAAGCATGTTTATATACAGACGCATAATTTTCCAGATCCAGATGCCATTGCTTCGGCCTATGGACTTCAGCAGCTGTTGAAATACTTTGATGTGGAGGCTACGGTTTGTTATCAGGGAGCCATAGAGAGATTCAATACTAATTACATTATAGATAAGCTGAATATTAAGTTCAGCAAGCTGGTGGACATAAATGAGGCTTTGCATGGAGATGACGAGGTTATTCTGGTAGACGCTCAGAAATTCAACGGCAATATTGAGGATATTACTGGGGAGGAAATAGCTAGTATAGATCATCATCCTATTTTTATCCCGGCGGAATACCGCTTTGCAGATATTCGGCCCGAGGTGGGAGCTTGTGCTTCCATGATTGCCAGTTATTTTTTTGATAATGATGTGCCTATGGACAACAAAACGGCTTTGGTATTAACCTTTGGCATCCGCAGTGATACGGCGAAGCTGTCTAGGGGTGTCAGCCAGCTGGATATGGATATGCTGAATAAACTTTTCCCTCTTTGTGACAAGGACATTATTTATTATTTGGAAAATTCAGAGCTGGAATTCAGTGATTTGCAGGCATATGCCAAGGCTATCGAAAGTATTCAGCTTTATGATGGCAATGTGGCCTTCGCCTTTGCAGGAGAGAATTGTCAGGAAGCTTTGGTGGCTTCGGTATCAGATTTTATTCTGAGTCTGCGGGAGGTTTCCTTCTGTGTGGTATATTCCAGGAAGGATAAAGGCCTGAAGTATTCCATTCGCTCTATTAATGGACTGGATGCTGGGCGGATAACAGCCAAGGCCTTGGCGGGGCTTGGTTCTGGTGGCGGACATCAGATTATGGCAGGAGGATTTGTGCCTTTTACTGGGACAGATAGCCAGCTTCAGACCTTGGTAGAAACCATTAGGGAAAATTTCCTACAGGAAGTTAGATTGGCTAAAGAAAATAAAAATCTCTAAATTAATTCAAAACAATTTGTGTTTTTGTTGCTAAAAAAAGGAAAGAAATATATAATGAGATAAAGTGAGCGCGAATACAATATAGTTTCTTCGTAGGAGGTTAGAGATGATGAAGTTACAGATTCCTTACAACAAAATCCAAATGAATATTGAAATTCCAGATGCTAATTTTCAGGGGGTGTTGGAGAGCCATCCAGCTGATTGCGTTATGGAGGGCACAGAGCAGGAAATTGTGGAACGGGCACTGGATAATACCATAGGTAGTCCATCTCTGGAGGAGCTGGCCAAAGATAAGAAAAATGTGGTTATTATTTCTAGTGATCATACTAGACCTGTACCTAGTCATGTTACCATGCCTATATTGTTGAGAAGACTACGGGAAGCCAATCCGGATATAGATATTACCATTCTTATTGCTACAGGTTTTCATCGTGCTACTACCCATGAGGAGTTGGTACAGAAATACGGCGAGAAAATAGTTAATGAGGAGAAAATCGTGGTGCATGATTCTCAGGATGATGCAGCTATGGCAGATTTGGGCAAGCTGCCTTCCGGTGGAGCTTTGAAGATTAACAAATTGGCAGTGGAAGCAGATTTATTGATTGCTGAGGGCTTTATTGAATCACATTTTTTTGCAGGCTTCTCAGGGGGACGGAAGAGCGTATTGCCAGGTATTGCTTCTGCTACTACAGTTATGGCCAATCATTGCAGTGAATTTATTGCCAGTCCTTATGCCAGAACTGGTATCTTGAAGAATAATCCTATTCACAAGGATATGCTTTATGCGGCTCAGCAGGCAGGTTTGGCCTTTATTTTGAATGTGGTTATTAATGCAGAGAAGAAGGTTATTGCTGCTTTTGCAGGGGATAGCGAGAAGGCACATCTTACGGGATGTGAATATGTTTTGAAGATGGCAGAGGTTAAGGCCCAGCCAGCGGATATTGTGGTTACTACCAATGGAGGTTACCCTCTGGATCAGAATATCTATCAATCCGTTAAGGGAATGACAGCTGCTGAGGCTAATTGCAAGGAAGATGGCGTTATTATTATGGTTTCTGCTTGCAATGATGGCCATGGTGGACAGTCTTTTTATGAAAATTTGCGAGATGTAGAAAGTCCTCGTGCCTTGCTGGATCGCATAGCCAAAGTGCCACGGAATGAGACTATTCCGGATCAGTGGGAAATGCAGATTCTGGCTAGAATTTTGGACAAATTCACAGTTATTATGGTAACGGATATGTGCAGTCCTGAGATGATCAAGGAAATGCATATGGAGCATGCTTATACCTTTGAGGATGCTTTGCAGCGTGCTTTTGAATTGAAAGGCAAGGATGCAGGGGTAGTAGTGATTCCTGACGGTGTTTCCGTGATTGTGAGACAATAGGTTTATATGCTGCTTGGTGATTCAAGTAGAAAATAAAAACATATAGCTAAAAAATCCATAAAAAGTATCAAAATTTGGGAGGGTAGTATTCCTAAAATTTTGATACTTTTTTTGTTGCTAAAATCCTCGATGTTAATATTAAAATAAAAATGGTTTCACAATTTTTAAAAATTTTATTTAATTAGCAGGATTTTTTTATTTATTGTTGAATATAAAATCATAGCATGAAAATTTGGGCTTTTAGGATGATTTATTGTATAATGTAATTTATACGGAATGTACAACAATCTGTATAGGATGGAAATATAGAAAATAGATAGGGGATGAGTATGTGGCAGAACCTATGGTGGAAGTGTTTATCTACGAAACCAGACAATTTTTGGAGCAGCTAGAGCAAATATCTTTGGCTAGTGAAGAAAATGGTGGTTTCAGTGTAGATGATGTAAATGAGATTTTTCGTGCAATGCACACCATAAAGGGCTCGGCAGCCATGATGATGTTTGATGAGGTGTCAACCTTGGCACACTCAGTAGAGGATATATTCTACTACATCAGAGAGCTGCATCCGCAAAAGGTGGATGCAACTGCTATTACGGATATTGTGCTGAATGCAGTAGATTTTATCCGTATAGAAATGGACAAGCTGGATGGCGGGGCTCAGCCTGATGCCAGCAGCCAGGAGCTAAGGGAGTATACGAAGAATTTTCTGCGGGAAATGAAAATTGCCAATGGCGATGATCCAGATGTGGATTTGCGTAAGGTAAAAAATGCTGGACAGCAAAAGCCAAAGCCAAAACAGTATTATATTGGTGCGGCTAAACAGCCTGAGCCTGACAAGGGAACCAATGCTGATGGCAGTCCAGAAGAGGGTGTCCATATTTTTGCAGCCACTGTGTTTTTCCAGGATGGCTGTGAAATGGAAGAAGTCCGGGCCTTTGGTGTGTTGAACAACTTAAAGGATAAGGTTATTGAGATACACAATCTGCCAGAAAAAATTCTGGAGGATGATACTGCGGCAGACACTATCAAATCTCTGGGGTTCAGGATATTCCTTACTACCAAGCTGGATTATGAACAGATAAAAAAGGAATTGGATCAGACCATCTTCTTGGAGAAGCTGGAGCTGAAGGAGCTGAAGAGCACTGCTGAGTGTGAATACTGGCCAAGTCCGGAGACTGTTTCTATTAATGCTTTGGAGAATACAGATCCTATTAAGCCAGAACTGCCAGCTGCTTCTGGGAATGAAGCCCAGGAGGAGGCAGATGCTGCTAATCCGCCTGCTTCCAGATTGCCGGGCCAGACTTCCGGGCCTGCACCGATGCCATCCCAGGGCAGCAACAAGCCAGTACATCATGGCGAAGGCAGTCAGATGATTAGCGTTCGGGTGGATAAGCTGGATAGGCTGATGGATTTGGTTGGTGAGCTGGTTATTGCCGAGGCCATGGTGGTACAGAATCCAGATTTGGCTGGTTTAGATCTGGATAATTTCCAAAAGGCAGCCCGCCAGCTGCACAAGATAAATGGAGAGCTGCAGGATAGCGTTATGTCTCTCCGCATGGTGCCTTTGGATGGCACATTCAAGAAGATGAACCGCATTGTCCGGGATATGACCAAGAAGCTGGGAAAAAAGGCCAGATTGGTATTGGTTGGTCAGGATACTGAGGTAGATAAAAATATTAACGAGCATATTTCTGATCCATTGATGCATATTGTCCGCAATTCCATTGACCACGGCATTGAAATGCCAGAGGTGCGTAAGGAAGCCGGCAAAAATGAAATGGGTACTGTTGTGTTATCAGCAGAAAATGCTGGTGGCGAGGTTGTTATCAAAATCAAGGATGATGGTGGCGGCCTGAACAAGGAAAAGATTTTGGATAGAGCCAGAAAGAATGGCCTTTTGACCAGGCCAGAGGAGGAGTATACAGATGGAGAGATTTATTCCTTTATCTTTGCTCCAGGCTTCTCTACCAAGGAAAAGGTAACAGAGTTCTCAGGCCGTGGTGTTGGCATGGATGTGGTGGTTTCCAATATTAAGGCTTTGGGAGGCCATGTGTTGGTAGATAGCAACCCAGGTCAGGGCAGCATAACCACCATTCGGATTCCTTTAACCTTGGCGATTATTGATGGTATGTCTGTTACTGTAGGCCAGTCCAGCTTTACCATACCTATCAGCAGTATCAGCCGCTCCTTTAGACCTGCTCCGGGACAGATTTTTAGAGATCCAGAGGGACAGGAAATGATTATGGTGCAGGAGAAGTGCTGTCCTGTAATTCGCCTTAATGAGTTATATAATATAGGAGATGCTGTTACAGAGCCTACGGAGGGTATAGTTATGCTTTTGGAGGCAGGAGATAGAACCTTTGGCGTCTTGGCAGACCGCTTGCTGGGAGTACAGGAAATTGTAGTTAAGCCTGTACCAGCCTATATTAGCAAGGTAATGAATACAACAGGCATTAGTGGCTGCACCTTGTTGGGAGATGGCAGTATCAGCTTGATATTAGATCCTCAAAAGATGCACCATATGATTTATTCCTAATTATTGGGAAGGAGGAATTTTTGTGGAGGATGAGAAGAATATTCTGGAAGAGGAGGATACGCTGAAAGATAAATACCTGACCTTTACTTTAGGGGATGAGGTTTATGGTATTGATATCAGTGTGGTGATAGAAATCATTGGTATCCAGAAGATTACCAGCGTGCCAGAGGTGCCAGAGTATGTAAAGGGAATTATCAATCTGCGAGGCAAGATTATCCCTGTGGTGGATATGCGGCTGAGATTTCGCCGCCAGTTCCGGGAATATACAGATAGAACCTGCATTGTGGTAGTGGAAATCCATGATGTGCTTATTGGCCTTATTGTAGATGGAGTGGCTGAGGTATTGGATATTCGGGAACAGGATGTAGTGCCGCCCCCAGATTTAAAGGCTTCTCAGAATAAATACATTCGGGGAATCGGCAAGCTGTCTTCCAATGTGGTTATGCTGCTGGATTGGGAGAAGCTGTTTTCTGGTGAGGATGAAGAACTTTTAGGAAGTACAGCCAGCGAGGCTGAGGATGCAGTACCAGAAAACGAAGCCCAGGCTTAGGAGGAAAAATGCCTCTTATAAGACTGACAGATAGGTCAGCTGAAATAACGTGGATTGAGGGGGATATATAACATGATGTTTTTTAAGAATATGAAAATCGGCACTAAGTTAATGGTTTTTATGGTCATTCTGGAGTTCTTGATAGGTGCTATTGCTTACTACGGTATATCTGTGGTTAAGGAAACTGATGCTACATATGAGGCCATTATGGGTGAAGATGTTATGGGCAGCAGTAATGCCTATGAAATGGGTATGCATTTCAATGATGCCAGAGTAAATATGCTGTTGGGACTGAATGCACAGGATCCAGCCAAGGTGCAGATGTTTACTGCTGCTATGGAAAAGGATTTGAATCATGCGGAGGAAAATCTAAAGAATCTGCAGGAAGCTGCCCATAGTGATGCTGCTAAGGCTGCTGTTGCCAGTGTTACCAATAATTATAATACCTTCCGTCAGGAAACTGTGGCAGCCTTGAAAGCAAAGCAGGCAGGCCAGGTGCAGAGTCCGGAGGCTCAGGCAGCAGCTTCTGCCAAGTTTGCCAAGCTGGAGGGAGATATAGCCAAGCAGGTAGAGGAAATAGCAGATATGGGTTATTCCTCAGCTCAGAGCCGTGATAAGGCTGCTACTGAGGAGATGAATGCTGATGTGCGGAATATTATCTTGATTGCCTTGTTTTTGATGGCAGTATCCTCTGTAACAGGTTTTATGTTCAATCAGGATGTAAAGAAGCGCTTAAGTCAGCTGGGCCAGTCTGCAGATAGAATAGCTGAAGGCGATTTGGCCACTGAGGTTGTTACCAGTACCGGTGACGAGCTGGGAGATGTAGCTGCCAGCTTTGAGATTATGCGTCAGCGTGTGCATAAGGTCTTGTTAGAGATTAATCAGGGAGCAGATCAGGTAGCTGCAGGTGCTCGTAACGTATCCGATGCCAGTGTGGCTCTTTCTCAGGGGGCTTCTCAGCAGGCTGCTTCTGTAGAGCAGTTGTCTGCTTCCATTGCAGAGATTGCTTCCCAGACGGCCAGCAATGCTCAGAATGCTGAAAAGGCAAATGATTTGACTGTAGGCACCAAGGAGAAGGCTCAGCTGGGCAATGAGGAAATGCAGGAAATGCTTTCTGCTATGGAGGAGATTAATGCTTCCTCTGCAAATATTTCTAAGATTATCAAGGTTATTGACGAAATCGCTTTCCAGACCAATATTTTGGCCTTGAATGCCGCTGTAGAGGCCGCCCGGGCTGGCCAGCATGGCAAGGGCTTTGCTGTGGTGGCTGAGGAGGTTCGCAATTTGGCTGCCCGCAGTGCCAAGGCTGCCAAGGAAACTACGGATATGATTGAAGGCTCTATGGAAAAAGTAGAGACTGGCCGGGAGATTGCTCACAAGACTGCCGAGGCATTGAATGCTATTGTAGGTGATGTATCCTCTGTAGCTGATATTGTAGCCAATATTGCCAAGGCTTCCAATGAGCAGAAGCTGGCCCTGGAACAGATTAATCAGGGTGTACAGCAGGTATCTCAGGTTGTTCAGGCTAATTCTTCTACCTCTGAAGAAGCGGCTACTGCCAGCCAGAATCTGAATCAGCAGGCAGATATTATGAGAGATAATGTAGGCAAATTCCGTCTGTCTAACGGTGGAAGCAGCTTCTATGGCGACAATAGTAATAGAGGCTCAGCTATTCAGAAACCGGATTTGACCAGTGCAGGCAGACAGCCAGCTGTTGTACCTGCTAAGCCAGGCGTAAAGCCAAAAACCATTGCCCTGACTGATGATGAGGGTTTTGGTAAATATTAAAGTTTTTACCAAATGACTAAATAGGAGTGGTTAATGTATGCAGGAAGCTTTATTCCAACAGTATGCTCAGGTGGTACAGGATAATTTTGGTATTCAGCTGCCTATAGAGAAAAAGGCTTTGCTGGAGTCAAGATTGTTTAAGCTTTTGAGTAATCATATAAATGAAGCCGGGTTTGCTGATGAAACAGATTTCCTGCATTATGTTAAGGAGGATGCCTCCGGCACAGCTATGAATCTGTTGGCGGAGGCTATCACTACCCATCATACTTTCTTTATGAGGGAAGCGGATCATTTTAATTTCTATAGCAAGCAAGTGCTGCCTTATCTGGCCTCTACCATTAAGGATGGAGATGTCCGGACCTGGTGTGCAGCCTGCTCCAGCGGAGAGGAATCCTATACTTTGGCTATGATTATGTCAGAGTTCTTTGCTTTGCAGGGGCCTCAGTGGGATACTACTCTCTTGGCTACAGATTTGTCTCAGGAAGTATTGGATATAGCCCGTAAAGGAATTTATACAGACGAAGCTGTGAAAGGTCTGCCTCCGCAGTGGAAGGGGCAGTTCTTTCATAAGCTTGCTAGTGGAGATTGGCAGGTTTCACAAAATCTGCAGCATCAGGTGCTGTATCGCAGGTTTAACCTTATGAATCCGATATTTCCTTTCAGAAAGCCGTTTCATGTTATATTTTGCCGCAATGTAATGATATATTTTGATACCGAGACTCGTGATTCCCTGGTGCGGAAATTTTATGACTTCCTGGAACCGGGAGGTTTTCTGTTTGTGGGACACTCCGAGGTAATTGACAGACAGTCGGCTCCTTTTGAGTATGTGATGCCGTCAGTTTATCGAAAGAAGTGAGCCCGATATGGAAGCAATAAAAATTTTGATAGTAGATGATTCCCTGTTGTTCAGGGAGGTTGTGGCAAGAGGCCTGAAAAGCCGTTTGCCTGTGGGAACCCAGATAGAGAAGGCTGGGGATCCTTTTGCTGCCAGAGACAAGATACTTTCCTTTGATCCAGATGTAATGGTTCTGGATGTGGAAATGCCTAATATGAATGGTATTGAGTTCCTGCGGCGTTTGATAGTTCAATATAATTTACCTACAGTGGTATCTAGTTCACGACCTGTCTACAAATCCCTGGCTATAGAGGCAGGAGCCTTTTCATTTCTGGAAAAGCCTTCCACAACCTTGGGCAGCGGTTCCTATTTGGATGGATTGGCTGCTGAGATAAAGCTGGCTAAGGAATATGGAGATTTGTCAGCTGACCAGGTTAGACAAAGGGAAATAGAAAGCCAGATGGATATGGCTCAGGTGGAGGAGCTGGTACGGCAGGCAGATGCCTGCAGCAAACCCAAGGTTGAATATGCTATCTTGGGGGATGGTGAAGAAAAGTCTACAGGCAAGGGCAAGGTGATGGTAAGTACCGCTTTGGAAATGGCTAAGGCGGCAGTAAAGCAAACGTCAGCTTCGGTTAAAAATACCAACCAAGCAGTGCAGCATAATACTGTACCTCATGTTAGGCCCACACCAAAGCAGATTCCTGTTGTAGAGGTTAAGGGCAAAACCAGTGCTAAAATTGATTTGATTGCTATTGGCGCCTCCACAGGTGGAACGGAGGCTCTGGCCAAGGTACTGAAGGAATTGGTGCCCCCTTTGCCGCCTATTGTTATTGTGCAGCATATACCGCCTATGTTTTCAAAATTATTTGCCGATAGATTGAATAATGAATGTCATATTTCTGTTAAGGAAGCAGAAAACGGGGATAAATTGGAGCCTAATTGGGCCTATGTAGCTCCAGGAGATAAACAAATGAAGGTGAAGAAATTCGGTGGCAACATGCAGCTGGATGTGAATCATGGCCCTAAGGTTAATGGACATTGTCCTTCTGTAGATGTGCTTTTTGATTCTGTGGCCGATCAGATAGGCAACAATGCTCTGGGGGTTATTCTGACAGGTATGGGAGCAGATGGAGCCAATGGATTGTTGAAGATGCGGCAGCAGGGGGCTGCCACCATAGGACAGGATGAAGCCAGCTGTGTGGTTTATGGTATGCCTCGGGCAGCCTACGAAAAGGGAGCTGTGGAAAGACAACTGCCCTTGTCAGGCATTGCGTCCATGATTACTACAGTGGCACATGGGCAGGGGAGGCGTTAGTGTGGAAAATCCGGCGGTTCAGACAGAGGATGTTTCCTTTGATCAACTGGAAGGCATTATGGGGAATTTGGCAGATGGCTTTGTGCTGACAGACAAAGACAGTAGAGTTGTCTATATGAATAAGTCTGCAGAGGATATCTTCGAATTTCACTTTCAGCCAGATAATCCTGTTCTTTTTAAACAGATAGGCAGATTGATGAATCTGGAAACACAGGAAAGCTTTTTTTGTCCTGTGAGTAGAGCTATTCAGGAAGATAAAACGGTAGGTCTTAGTAAAAATATCGGCCTTATGCATCAGGATGAGCCAGTGTTTCTATCTGCTACCTGCTCTCCCCGTCATAACAAAAAGGGAGAGGTTATAGGCTGCAGTGCGGTATTTAGAGATATTTCCAAGCTGCGGGGGATTGCTCATAAGGTGGAAAGTGACCAATATTATATGCGGTCTGTTTTTGAAGCAGCCAAAATAGGTATTTGTAGTCTCAATGTTCAGGGAGGGATTGTGGAGGTAAACGAATCTGCCCTGGAGATATTGGGAGGTACCTATCAGGAGGTTATTGGCAGACAGTTTGGTGATGTATTCCAGTGTGTTAACTGCATGCCCTATGGCTGCGGCAAGGGGGAGAAATGCAAATTCTGCATTATTCGCAACAATATTGAAGCTGCCGTGTTGGATGATAGCTTTTCTTCAGAGTATGTGGCGGCTGTTATTACCCGAAATACAGATGAGCCGGTGTGGCTGCAGTTTTTCCTGACTCAGGTGTGGAAGGAAAATGAGAAGCAGATTGTGCTTACCATGATTGATATATCCCGCCGTAAGCAGAGGGAAAAGGAGCTTATGGAGGCTCGCCGTATGGCAGAGGTGGCCAGTAATACCAAAACCCAGTTTTTGGCTAATATGAGTCATGAAATACGGACTCCTATTAATGGTATGACTGGTATGATTAACCTAACCCTGCGGACGGAACTGAATCCTGAGCAGCGGGAAAATCTTCAGGCGGCTAAGCAATGTTCTGAGGATTTGCTAAAAATTATTAACGATATTTTGGATTATGCCAAGCTGGAAAATGGCAAAATGACCGTAGAGCATATAGATTTGGATTTGCATGGTCTTTTGCATCGAGTAGCTGCTGTCCATGCTAATTTGGCTGAGGGCAAGGGCTTGGAGTTTGTGGGGCCTGATTGCACAAATTTGCCGCATTATATAAAGGGAGATCCTTTGCGGTTGAGGCAGATTCTCCACAATCTTTTAACCAACGCCATTAAGTTTACCAGTGCAGGTACTATTATCTTGGGCTGTACTATTGCCAGACGAGGTATTAGGACTATGTTGGAATTTTATGTGGAGGATACTGGCATCGGTATGTCCAGGGAGGAGCAGGAGAGACTGTTCAAGCCATTTAGCCAGGTGGATGGATCTACCACCAGAAAATTTGGGGGTACTGGCTTGGGGCTGACTATTGTCAAGGAATTGGTAACAGCCATGTATGGCGAGATTCATGTGATGTCCAGTCCAGGCATAGGCAGTAGATTTACCTTTGTTATACCACTGAAAACTGCGGAAAAGGCAGATATGGAGCTTAAGGATCAAGCTGTTTTCCTGAATCCCTATATGAATGATATTAAGGCAGAGGCTTTGCCTCCAGCATTGGAAAAATTAGAAAGCTCTGAGAAAATGGAAAAATCTGATAACTTAGAGCCAGATGATGATATAATGGATTTACTTAAGTACTGTGAGGATAAGCTCAACAGCTAGGAGGATGAAGAATGAGAATTTTGATAGCCGAGGATGATCGTATTAGCCGCAGCTTTTTGCAAAAATTTATGCAGTCTTATGGTGAAGTAGATATGGCTGTAGATGGCATGGAGGCTGTAGATTTGTATATGGATTCCATTAAGCAGAATAATCGTTATGATTTGCTCTGTCTGGATATTATGATGCCCAAGGTGGATGGCCTGAAGGTTTTGAAGGTGATTCGTCAGCTGGAGAAGCAGCATTCCATACCTCAGGAGGACCATTTAAAGATTATTATGATGACCGCCTTGGCTGATGTGGGCTATGTAGATGAAGCTTTTCGTCAGGGCTGTGATGCTTATGCTTCCAAGCCAGTTGATACAGACAAGGTGGAAGAGGTAATGAGAAATTTAGGTCTGATAGAGGAAAAACAGGGTTAACAGGAAAGATGGGTTGAAAAATGAGAATTGTACCTGTAGAGCTGGGAAAGAACAGCTATGATATATATATTGGTAATGGGTTGGAGCAGCAGATAAGGGATTTTTGTCAGCAGGCAGGTTTTTCTGGTAAGGGATTGATTGTTACAGACACCAACGTGGGGCCTATTTATGGACAGTGGTTGCAGGATTTGCTGCAGCAGGCAGGCCTTCGTGTGGAAGTATATGAGATTCCAGCTGGTGAAAGTTCCAAATCCATGGAGATGGCAGAGAAACTGTTTACCAAATGTATTGAAACAGGTATGGACAGAAAATCTCCTGTTTTTGCCTTGGGTGGCGGTGTAGTAGGTGATTTGGCTGGTTTTGTGGCAGCTTCCTATATGCGAGGAGTTCCCTTTGTACAGGTGCCTACCAGTCTGTTGGCTCAGGTGGATTCCAGTGTAGGTGGCAAGGTGGCTGTAAATCATCCTTTAGGCAAAAATCTTATTGGTGCCTTTTATCAGCCTAAGGCTGTGTTCATGGATTTGAATACACTGCAGTCTTTGCCTAAGCGGGAAATTTATACCGGTTTGGGGGAGATTATTAAATATGGCATTATTTATGATGCCCAGTTCTTCAAGTATCTGGAGGATAATATAGAGCAGGTTGCCAGTCTTGCTAATGAGGCTGCCGCTCATATGACAGCCCGTTCCTGCGAAATCAAGGCGGATGTGGTTAGTCAGGATGAAAAGGAGCTGGGACTGCGGGCAATTTTGAATTTTGGCCATACTGCTGCCCATGCCATTGAGAAGAATACAGGTTATACTAAATATAACCACGGGGAGGCTGTGGCTATTGGCATGGTGTGTGCAGCCTATATCAGTAAGTCTCTGGGGATGATAGATCAAAGTGTGGTGGATAGAGTTATAAGTTTGATTCTCAAACTGCACTTGCCTATTAAGGCTCAGGGCTGTACCGTAGATGATTTATATCGGGATATTTTCCATGACAAGAAAACCGTAGGGGGCAAGGTGAAGTGGATTTTGATGGAGTCCATTGGCCAGGTTTGCGGTAATAGCAATGTACCAGAGGAGATTGCTAAGGGAGCCATGGAAAAAATTATTTAAGTAAGTGGCAGCCTAGGCATAATGTGTTGAATTTTACAAAAAACTTACTTTACAAATAGGCAGAATGGATTTATGCTAAAGCCGTGCTAAGAAAGATTGAAGAATGTAAAGAGGGGGATTTTTTATGGAAACTATAGCGTTGATTGCCCATGATAAGAAAAAGGAAGAGATGCTGGATTTTGTGGAGCATCACAAGGAGTTGCTGAGCAAATTCCATTTGGTGGCCACTAGAACCACTGGTACTTTGATTAATGAGAAATTTCATTTGAATGTGGAGACTATGATGTCCGGCCCTCTGGGCGGAGATCAGCAGATTGGTGCCCTGGTGGCTACGGAGAAAGTACATTTTGTGGTATTTTTGCGGGATCCTTTGACCTCCCAGCCTCATGAACCAGATATTAACGCTTTGCTCCGTTTGTGCGATGTGCATAATATACCTTTGGCTACTAATAGAAAGAGTGCCCATATTATGCTGAAGTACGTAGCTAGAAAGCTGGAAGAGAATCAGCAGTGATTTAGCTGGAAAAATAACGCTTGCATGGAAGAAGTGTTTATGATATACTAACTCACGGTGTAATTATAAAAACGCACGCTGGCTGATATTTGTACTGTGCCCATTGGGTTTAACAAAGGATGAGGCTGGCGGAGGAAAAGAAAAACAGGAGGTGCACCACTATGGCAGTTGTTTCTATGAAACAGTTATTAGAGGCTGGTGTTCATTTCGGACATCAGACTAGAAGATGGAACCCTAAGATGGCTAAGTACATCTTCACCGAGCGTAATGGTATCTACATTATCGATCTTCAGAAGACCGTAAAGAAGGCTGAGGAGGCTTATAGCTTCGTACGCAGCGTAGCAGAGGAAGGCAAGTCCGTACTCTTCGTTGGTACTAAGAAGCAGGCTCAGGAGGCTATTAAGGACGAGGCTCTGAAGGCTGATATGTATTTTGTAAACGAGCGTTGGCTGGGCGGCATGCTCACTAACTTCCAGACCATTCAGAAGCGTGTAAACCGTCTGAAGGAGCTGGAGGCTATGGAAGCTGACGGTGTTTTCGAGGTTCTGACCAAGAAGGAAGTTCAGGGCCTGAAGCATGAGATGGAGAAGCTGGAGAAGTATCTCGGCGGTATCAAGGACATGGATAAGCTTCCAGGCGCTTTGTTCATCGTAGATCCTCGCAAGGAGCGCATTGCTGTTGCAGAGGCTCACAAGCTGAACATTCCTATCGTTGCTATCATTGATACCAACTGCGATCCAGACGAGATTGATTACCCAATCCCTGGTAACGACGATGCTATCCGCGCTGTTCGTCTGCTGACCGGCAAGATTGCTGATGCAATCATCGAGGGTCGTCAGGGCGAGGCTGCTGAGGCTGTTGCTGAGGATGCTGAGTAATATACCTGGCTAAATAAGAATTGATGGGGTAAAGGGACGTTATTTATCCCTTTGCCCCTTTTTTACATTAGAGATTTTGAGGAGGATTTACATAATGGCACAGATTACTGCTGCATTGGTTAAGGAGCTGCGCGAGATTACTGGCGCAGGCATGATGGACTGCAAGAAGGCTCTGGTTGAGTGCGAGGGCGACAAGGATAAGGCTATTGATTATCTCCGTGAGAAGGGTATTGCCAAGGCTGCTAAGAAGGCTGGCCGTATTGCTTCTGAGGGTGTTGTAGCTGCTGCTGTTACTGCTGATGGCAAGACTGCTTGCATCGTTGAGATTAACTCCGAGACTGACTTCGTTGCTAAGAACGAGAACTTCCAGACACTGGTAAAGAAGATTGCTGAGCACATTGTTGCTTGCAAGCCTGCTGATATGGATGCTCTGAATGCTTCCCAGATGGATGGCAAGACTGTTGCAGAGGTTATGACCGAGGCTGTTGCTTCCATCGGTGAGAAGCTGTCCCTCCGTCGTTTCGAGGTTTATACCACTGAGGATGGCCAGCTGGCTACCTACATCCACATGGGCGGCAAGATCGGCGTTATCGTAGAGCTGTCCGGTGGTGATGAGGCTTTGGGCAAGGATGTTGCAATGCAGATTGCAGCTGCTAAGCCTCAGTGCATTGGCCGTGACGATGTAGATCAGGAAGCTTTGGCTCATGAGCGTGAGGTTCTCCGCAAGCAGGCTCTGGAAGAGGGCAAGCCTGAGAAGATCGTTGAGAAGATGGTTGACGGCCGTATCAACAAGTACTACAAGGAAGTTTGCCTGGTTGAGCAGGAGTTTGTTAAGGATTCCGATAAGACCATTAAGGACATTCTGGCTGGCGTAGAGGTTCGTCGTTTTGCACGCTTCGAGATGGGCGAGGGCCTGGAGAAGAAGAATGAGGACTTTGCAGCAGAGGTTGCAGCTCAGATTAAATAAAAACTGAAAAGTTTTCTAAAAGCAGAGGACACGCTGTTGTTCTCTGCTTTTTAAAAGCGTATAATAAGGTAGGATAGTTATTTCTCATTTTTAGGAGGGATTTGAGTGGGAGCAGCTAAATACAAGCGCATTATCCTGAAGCTAAGCGGCGAGTCTCTGGCAGGTGACCAGGGCTTTGGCATTAATCCAACAGTAGTTGAGGCTATTGCCAAGCAGATTAAGAAGGTTCATGAAGAGGGTGTGGATGTGGCTATCGTTGTAGGCGGTGGCAATATCTGGCGTGGACTTTCTGGTAGTGCCAAGGGCATGGATAGAGCTCAGGCTGATTACATGGGTATGCTTGCTACCTGTATGAATGCTTTGGCTATGCAGGATGGTCTGCATCAGGTGGGGGTTCCATCCCGTGTACAGACTGCTATCGAAATGCGCCAGGTGGCAGAACCTTATATTCGTGGCAAGGCAATCCGCCATATGGAAAAGGGCAGAGTGGTTATTTTTGGAGCCGGCACTGGTAATCCTTATTTCTCCACTGATACTACAGCAGCTCTCCGGGCAGCGGAGATTAAGGCTGATGTTATCCTTATGGGTAAAAAGGGTACGGATGGCATCTATGATTCTGATCCAAATAAGAATCCAAATGCCAAGAAGTTTGACAAACTGAGCTATTCTGAGATTTTGGCCCGTCGTTTGGCCATTATGGATACTACCGCTACCAGCCTTTGCATGGATAACGATATTCCTTTGGTAGTATTCAACATTGAGGATTATGAAAATATTTACCGGGCAGCTATCGGTGAGGTTATCGGTACTACCGTAGGAGGTAATTGATTTTGGTAAAAGAGATTATTGCAAATAATGAGGAACGTCTGGAGAAATCCATTGCTGCTCTGAGAAGAGAATTCGGTTCTCTGCGGGCAGGTCGTGCTACCCCATCCCTGTTGGATAAGGTTATGGTAGATTATTATGGCACACCAACTCCTGTAAATCAGGTGGCAAAGGTTTCTGTACCTGAGCCTCGTATGATTGTGATTCAGCCTTGGGAAAAGAGTTTGATTCACGATATTGAGTTGGCAATTATGAAGTCTGATTTGGGTTTGTCTCCAAATTCTGACGGTACTGCTATTCGCCTGTCTATTCCACAGCTGACTCAGGAGCGACGTCAGGAGCTGGTAAAGACTGTAGGCAAGAAGGCTGAGGAAGCCAAGGTCGCTATTCGCAACATCCGTCGTGATGGCAATGAGTCTGTAAAGAAGCTGGAGAAGGCCAAGGAGATTACTGAGGATGAGTCCAAGAAGGCTCAGGAAGATATCCAGAAGATTGTTGATAAATACATCAAGACTGTGGATACTCTGAAAGAGGCTAAGGATAAGGAGATTATGGAGGTTTGATGCCTGATATAATCGGAATGCCTTGGGAATTGGCCAGGGACTTGCTAAATCAGGCCAATATAAGGTATAATTCAGTTATCACTTATCCTACAAAGAGTTTTTTCCCTTTGAAGGATAATGGATATTACGTCATTAAGCAGAAGTATCTGGATGACGGAGAGTTAGTTGTAATATTAGCAGCTCGTCTGCTGAAGGAGGTGTCCAGTAATGGCTTACAAGATTGGTGATGAGTGTATCTCCTGCGGTTCTTGCGCAGGTACTTGCCCTGTTGAGGCTATCAGCGAGGGTGAGTCTCATTATGAGATTAACGAGGAGGCTTGCGTAGAGTGCGGTGCATGCGCAGCAGGCTGTCCAGTAGGTGCTATTGTAGCTCCTTGATGATTTTTTGACCTGGAGTTGTACCGGGACGAAAAGCAAATGCCCCTCTGAAGTTCCTTTGGAGGGGCTTATTTTCTTGATACAGGAGGTTATCATCGTGTGGAAAAAATTATTTTCCGGCATGCAGAAAAATGATGATGCTTCGGACAAATCATATCTGGATGAGTTGGTACAGGATCAGCTGCCACAGCATGTGGCTATTATTATGGATGGCAATGGCAGATGGGCTACTGGCCAGGGGCTGATGCGTACTGCTGGCCATAAGGCCGGTGTTAAAACACTAAAAAGAATCGTGAAAACATGTACTGCTTTGGGAATGAATGCCCTGACAGTATATGCTTTTTCTACTGAAAACTGGAAACGTCCCCATGCAGAGGTGGACTTTCTTATGAATCTATTCTCGGAGTATCTAGCCAAGGAAATCGACGAGATGGATCAGGATAATGTGAAAATTGATTTTATCGGCCGTACCTGGGAGCTTTCCAAGGGGTTGCAGAAGCAGATTGCAGATGCTAGACATAGAACCAGGGATAATACGGGGGTAAAATTTACAGTTGCCGTAAATTATGGTGGGCAGGATGAACTGCTTAGAATGGTACAGGAGCTGGCTGCTCAGAGTCAGCGAGGTATGATTAAGCCAGAGGAGATTACAGCAGAGAGGATAGAGGCTCAACTGGATACCTATGGTTTGCCACCGGTGGATCTGGTTATTCGCACCAGCGGGGATATGCGGCTTAGCAATTTCCTGCTGTGGCAGACTGCTTATGCAGAATTCTGGTTTACGGATATAAATTGGCCTGATTTTACGCCAGAGGATTTTGGCAAGGCCTTGTATGAATATTGTCATAGAGACAGACGTTTCGGGGGATTGTCCAAAAAGTAAGGTAGCTGCTGGCTGTGAAAAGAAAGCAGTCAGAGCTGGAAGGGATGTACTTCATGTTAACAAGAATAATCACCGGTATAATCGGTATTGGGGCAGCCGCCTATGTAATTCAGACTGGTGGCTTGGTTTTTGCTGTTTGTGGTATGGTTCTGGCTGTAGGAGCCTGGGTGGAATATTGCAACGCCTTTGACCGGAAGGGTTATCGTCCGGCCTTGTTGGTGGGAGGCCTTTTGATTGCAGGTATGTGTTATACAGCTTGGTATGGCCTTGATACCAATCTGCTGGTGCTGATAATGACAGGAGGCACCCTGCTGTTGTTTTTGATGACTGTGCTGCTTCATGGCTCCTTTAGTGTGCCATCAGCGGCAGTATCCGTAGCTGGAGTGTCCTATTTGGGACTGTCCTTTGCCCACCTGATTGGTCTGCGGGTTATGGATCACGGTTTTGCGGCAGTGACTACTCCTTTGGGAGTGTTGGAGCCAGGCTGTGCTTTGATATGGACTGCTCTTATCGGTACATGGGCTAGTGATACCTTTGCTTATTTTGCTGGTTCATTTTTTGGCAGTCACAAGCTTTGTCCAGCTATCAGCCCCGGCAAAACTATTGAGGGGCTGCTTGGCGGTTTGATAGGTACTACTGCTTCGGTGGCAGGTCTGGGAATCCTCTTTAATTTTGATGTGGAGATTATGGCTATCCTTGGCCTGTGCATTTGTCTGGTGGCTACCTTGGGCGACTTGGTGGAATCCGTGGCCAAGCGCTATACAGGCATCAAGGATTCCAGTCATTTGATTCCCGGTCATGGCGGTATCTGGGATAGATTTGATAGTGTAATTTATACTGTACCTTTTGTTTACTATTTTGTACAGTTTGTGGATATAGCAGCCAAATAGAGGTAATGTAAAATGAAAAATCTTGTAGTATTGGGCTCTACTGGCTCCATTGGTACTCAGACCTTGGATGTGGTAAGGGAGCATCCAGATTTGTTTCGTGTGTCTGTACTGGTAGCCAATCGCAGCGATGAACTGTTGGAAAAGCAGATTGAGGAATTTCAGCCACAGCTGGCGGTACTTTCTGATGAGGAAGCTTATAGCAGATTGCGGCAGAGATATAGCGGAAAAACTGAGCTGGCAGGAGGCCGTCAGGCTGTAATTGAAGCAGCGGCTTATCCAGAGGCTCAGGTGGTCGTAACCTCCCTGATGGGATTTGCTGGTTTGGAGCCTACCTTGGCAGCTTTGGAGGCTGGCAAGGATATTGCTTTGGCTAACAAGGAAACTTTGGTGGTGGCTGGCGAGCTGGTTATGGCTAAGGCTAAGGAGCTGGGCCGGGCTATTTTGCCAGTGGACAGCGAGCATTGTGCTTTGTTCCAGTGTTTGCAGGGACAGGATAGAAAGGCTGTAGAAAAGCTGATTCTTACTGCTTCTGGTGGGCCTTTCCGGGGCCGTAAGGCAGAGGAGCTGACCAATGTATCCAAGAAGGATGTATTGGCTCATCCAACCTGGAATATGGGACAGAAGATTACGGTGGATTCCGCTTCCTTGGTAAATAAGGGGCTGGAGGTTATTGAAGCCAGATGGCTCTATGATGTAAGCTATGATCAGATTCAGGTAGTGGTTCATCCTCAGAGTATTGTACATTCCATGGTACAGTATCAGGATGGTACGGTTATGGCTCAGCTGGGCTGTACCGATATGAGATTGCCTATTCAGTATGCTTTGACCTATCCTGATAGGGTAGCCTCTCATTTTCCCCGGGTTGATTTTTATGAGTTGGGGAAGCTGACCTTTGAGAAGCCGGATATGGAAACATTCCGTGGCTTGAAACTGGCCTTTGAGGCAGGTCGTACCGGAGGGACCATGCCATGTATTATGAATGGTGCCAATGAAGTAGCAGTAGAGGCATTTTTGAAGGGACAGGCAGGTTTCCTGGATATATATCGTTTGATTGAAAAGGCTATGGAGGCTGGCCAGGTAGAGTATAAGCCAGATTTGGAGCAGTTGCTGGCTGCTGACAAATGGGCTAGAGATTACACTAGAAAACAGCTGGTTCAAATCTAAGAGGTGATTCCATGATAATTAAGATAATAGGAGCGATGTTTGTATTCGGCCTTTTGGTATCTGTCCATGAGTTGGGCCATTTTATGGTGGCCAAACTTACGGGGATGCGGGTAGATGAATTTGCCATAGGCTTTGGGCCAAAGGTTTGGAGTAAAAAACATGGTGAAACCTTGTACACTCTCCGAGCAGTACCTTTGGGAGGCTTTAATCGCATTGCTGGTATGGATTATGAGATAATTGAGAATATGGATAGAGAGGGCGGCCGGAGCAAGGAGAAGGTGTTCGTGGTACCTGATGAGGAGGATGCCGGGGAGAGAGCTTATTTCCGTCGTCCTATCTGGGCTCGCATGGCGGTGATTCTGGCAGGCTCTATTATGAATTTTATTCTGCCACTGTTCATTTTCTTTGGCCTTTTCCTAACGCAGGGAGTGGCTACTCCTTCCCCAGAGCCAGTAATTGGTGCTGTTATCGAGGACAGGCCAGCAGCTATGGCAGGTTTGCGGGCAGGGGACAGGATATTGACACTGGACGGGCAGCCAGTTAATCAGTGGAGTGAGATTTCCCAGCAGCTGCAGGGAAAGGCAGAGCGTCCTTTCAAAGTAACCTACCAGCGGGATGGTAAGGAACTGTCTACTACTCTGATACCAGAGGCGGATGCAGCTACCAATAGAGCTGTTATTGGTATTACCAGCAGTGCTATGTATTATCAGCCTGGGGTTATAGAGGCAGCTAAATTGGCTGTTACCAAGGAGATATATCTGATAGGGGCAATGGTTGGCGGTCTGGTTCAACTGGTTCAGGGGACAGTTAGTACAGCAGAGCTGTCTGGACCTGTTGGAGTGGCACAGATGGCTGGTCAGGTGGCTGAGCAGGGTATTTGGCCATTGCTGGGCTTTGCTGCCTTTTTGAGCTTGAATTTGGGCATAGTTAATCTTTTGCCTATTCCTGCTTTGGATGGTGGACATTTTATCATGCTGGTGCTGGAGGCCCTGCGAGGCAAGCCTATGAAGCCAGTAGTTATGTACTATATTCAGGTAACAGGCGTTGTAATTCTTGTCAGCCTGATGCTATTTACCACATTTAATGATCTGACCAAATAGGAAGTGACAGACAAAAATGATAGATCGGAAAAAGACCAGAAGAATATATATTGGCAATGTGGCCATTGGTGATGGAGCACCGATTTCTGTTCAGTCCATGACCAATACCAAAACTACCGATACAGAGGCTACTGTAGCTCAGATTAATGCTTTGCAGGCTGCGGGCTGCGATATTGTCCGCCTGGCTGTGCCAGATATGGAGGCGGCTAAAAATCTAGGCAATATTATAGCTAAGGTAAAGGTGCCATTGGTGGCAGATATTCATTTTGATTATCGTCTGGCCTTGGAGGCTATTAATCAGGGAATATCCGCCCTGAGATTGAATCCTGGGAATATTGGCAGTGAGGAACGGGTAAGGGCTGTGGTTAAGGAAGCCAAGGAGCATCATATTCCTATTCGCATCGGTGTTAATGCAGGCTCTCTGGATAAGACACTATTGGAGAAATACGGCGGCGTTACGGCAGAAGCTTTGGTGGAATCTGCCCTGCAGCATGTTAGAATCTTGGAACAGCAGGATTTCTATGATATGAAAATATCCTTAAAGGCTCATGATGTGCCTTTGACCTTGGAGGCATATCAGCTTATGTCTGAAAAGGTGGATTATCCTTTGCACTTGGGCATTACTGAAGCAGGTACGGCCCGTACAGGCATGATAAAATCTGCCGTAGGTATTGGCGCCTTGCTGGCTCAGGGCATTGGCGATACCTTCCGCATCTCCCTGACAGGAGATCCTGTGGTGGAGGTAAAGGTTGCCAACGAAATCCTGAAATCCTTGGGCATGAGGGAATATGGCCCAACTTTGATTTCCTGTCCTACCTGTGGCCGTACCTGTATAGATTTGGCTGGTATTGCTGACCAGGTTGAGGAAAGATTATCTGATATAAAAGAACCTATTTCCGTAGCCGTTATGGGCTGTGTGGTTAATGGCCCAGGGGAGGCTAAGGGCGCTGATGTAGGCATTGCCGGTGGCAATGGTGTTGGCCTGGTATTCCGCAAGGGAGAAATCATCCGCAAGGTGGATGAAAAGGATCTTGTGGAAGAGCTTTTCAAGGAAATAGATGCTATTCTGGTTGAGGAGGAAAAATAAAATTGCGTACAACTAATCTTTATGCACCAACTTTGAGAGAAACTCCTGCTGAGGCAGAGGTAAGAAGCCATCAGCTTATGCTGCGGGCTGGTATGATCCGCAAGGCTGCGGGAGGTCTGTATAGCTATTTGCCTTTGGCTTGGCGCACCATCAAAAAGATAGAGGAGATTATTCGTGAGGAAATGGATGCTGCTGGTGGACAGGAAATTTCCATGCCAATTCTCCAGCCAGCTGAAATCTGGCAGGAAAGCGGCCGCTGGCCTGTATATGGTGCGGAGATGGTAAGAGTTACTGATCGTCATGGTCGTCAGTTCTGCCTAGGCCCTACTCATGAGGAAATGGTTACTACCCTGGTACGGGATGAGGTTCGCTCCTATAAGCAGCTTCCTTTGATGCTGTATCAGATTCAGAACAAATATCGTGATGAGATTCGTCCTCGCTTTGGTCTGATGCGGGGCAGAGAGTTTATTATGAAGGATCTCTATTCCTTTGATAAGGACGAAGAGGGTATGAATGAGTCCTACAAGAAAATGTATGACGCTTATACCAATATCTACACTCGCATGGGCTTGAATTTCCGTCCTGTTGAGGCTGATAACGGCGCTATTGGCGGCGGTCATTCCCATGAGTTTACCGTTCTGGCTGAGGCTGGTGAGTCCAGCATTGCTTATTGCGATACCTGCGACTATGCGGCCAGCGATGAAAAGGCAGAACTGAAGGTTATCAAGGCTGCTGAGGAGGAAATCCTGCCTCTGGAGAAAAAGAATACTCCTGATTGCTCTACTATTGAAATGGTGGCTGAATATCTTGGCTTGCCTGTGGAAAAGTGTATTAAGGCTGTAGCTTTCCAGACAGATACTGACGAAGTGGTGCTGTGTTTTGTTCGTGGTGACCATGAGGTAAATGACGTAAAGGTTATTAATCTGGTGGAGGGTGCTCTGGAGCTGCGTATGGCTGAGGATGATGCCATTCGTGCCGTTGGCGGCTGTCCTGGCTTTATGAGCCCTATTGGCATCAAGGAAGGCACCAAGATTATTGTAGACCATACTGTTATGGAAATGTACAATGGCTGTGCTGGTGCCAACGAAAAGGATTTCCATTACATTAATGTAAATCCAAAGCGGGATTTCAAGGATGTAGTAGTAGCTGATATTCGCATGGTGCAGGAGGGGGATTGCTGTCCACACTGCAACGGTCATATGAAGATGACTAGAGGTATTGAGGCTGGTCAGGTATTTACCCTGGGCACCAAGTATTCTGAGGCTCTACATGCTACCTTCCTGGATGAAAATGGCCGGGAGAAGCCTATGATGATGGGCTGCTATGGCATTGGCGTAGGCCGTACTATGGCTGCTGCCATTGAGCAGAATAATGACGAAAACGGTATTATCTGGCCAAAAGCTATTGCTCCATTTGAGGTAGTAGTAGTACCGGTTAATGGCAAGAATGCTCAGCAGCTGGAGCTGGCAGAAAAAGTATACAAGGAACTGAAGGCTGCCGGCGTGGATGCTTTGTTGGATGATCGCAAGGACAGAGCCGGTGTTAAGTTCAAGGATGCAGATCTGATTGGCTATCCTATTCGTATAACTGTTGGTCCAAAGACAGTGGAGGAGGATGTGCTGGAGCAGAAGGTTCGCCGTACTGGTGAAACTGTTACTGCTTCCGTTGGTGAGGCAGCAGGTAAGGCTGTAGAGATGCTGGCAGACCTTTGATAATTTTCACCCTGTGGATAAGTTGAAAATCCCATGTGCTGACTCCAGATAAAAAATTGTCTGTCAAGAACTTTTACTTGACAAAGCATTAGGGGATAGATATAATTATCATCAGTGCCGCAAAACTACAATTATGCCCATAATTATTTTTGTGGTGGAAATATTAATGAGGTTGATACTTTTATGAAAATAAATATCTCCGATTTAGAAGATCGTTTGGGTGAGGCAGTGCCTTTTGAGTTTGTAACCAATGCTCAGGAGCTGGATGCCCAGACAGAGACATATTCCTTTGAGGGTGATATTATCATCAAGGGAGAGTATGTGAATACTGGGCGCTGTTATCGGTTTACCGGTAGTATTTCCTGCACCAAATCCTTTGTTTGTGATCGTTGTTTGGAGCCATCTACGCTGCAGCAGGTTCATGAATTTAGTGAGGAATTTCAGCGGGGCAGTGAGCCAGCAAAGAATGGTGAAAAAACCAGAATAGTGAATTATTTTAGTGGCGATGTGATAGATTTGGCTCCTGTGATGCGGGACGTGCTTCTGTCAGATCAACCATTGAATAATATATGCAACGCTGATTGTCGCGGTTTGTGCCTGAAGTGCGGTGCCAACCTCAATCATGGCGATTGTGGCTGTGACCGTACTGTTATTGACCCAAGACTGGCGGCATTGCAGCAATTATTAAAGCCGTAAGATTCCTAGCCCAGGCTATTGGGATACAAGGCAAATAAATAATTCAATTTTACAGAGAATTTAAGGAGGTGTATCCTGAAATGGCAGTACCTAAGCGTAAGATGTCCAAGGCTCGTCGTGATTCCCGTCGTGCTAATTGGAAGCTGGAAGTTCCTGGTTACGTAGCATGTCCACAGTGCCACGAGCCAAAGTTGCCTCATCATGTTTGCACAGAGTGTGGTTACTATGATGGCAAGGAAGTTATTTCCGCAGCTGAATAATTGAGTAATATGAGCAGATTTCCGCTTTTTGGGGTGGAAATTCTGCTCATTTTACTTTGTTATGATAAAGAGCTTTTGTCAATATTGTGATTGATTTAATATATAAATAAAGCCGTAGGCCATAGGTAAAAAATACTGTACTTAGCAGATGATTTTTATTATAATGTTCTTGTAAGTGATATGTGGTCTATAGACTATTTTTCAGATTTTGTATTTTGGGACTTGCCTTTTTTTGCATAATTTTGTATAATTGCAATCAAGTTATATGAGCTGGTACTAATTTTTGAAAATGACATATGGGGGTGAACTGCTTCCCACATGTCGTGTTTTTATGTACAGGTGAAAAAGATGGCAAGATTGAAAAAAAAAGAAAGACATGAAATCCTGGTGCGTCAGGTACAGGAGAAGCCTTTCCTGACGGATGAGGAGCTGGCAGGGCTGTTCGGAGTCAGCATACAGACCATTCGCCTGGATCGGATGGAGCTGGGGATTCCCGAAGTACGGGAGCGTATCCGACAGGTGGCCGAAAAAGCCCAGAATAACATAACAGCTCTGGAAAAAACGGAAGTGGTAGGGGATGTTATTGACTTGGAGAGAGGTCATTCCGGCATATCACTGTTGAAGATAACCGAAGATATGGTATTTGCCAGAAACAAGATTGCCAAGGGGCATTATATATTTTCCCAGGCTAATTCTCTGGCTTTGGCCCTTATAGATTCGCCTCTGGCCGTTACAGGTGTAGCCAATATAAAGTATAAGGTTCCTGTTAAGGTGGGGGAGATGCTGATAGCCAAGGCGGAGGTAATCAAGCAAAGAAGTAACAAATTCTTTGTCTGGGTTAAGACCAGAAATGAAAAGCAGGAGGTTTTTCGTGCTAAGTTCATTATGGTATCGCTGGCAGAGGTGAATTAGGAGGCTTTTTTGTGAGGATTGCAGTTGATGCAATGGGAGGCGATTATGCACCTGGGCAGATTGTGCTGGGTGCGATAGAGGCCGTCCACAAATATGAAGAATGTGAAATAGTTTTGGTTGGCGATCAGGAGAAGATTCAGGCTGAGCTGGACAAAAACGGCATCAAGAATGAGCCAAGATTGATTGTACAGCATGCCAGTCAGGCTATAGAGATGGGTGAGCATCCTGTGGAGGCCATCCGTCATAAAAAGGATGCCAGCTTGGTAGTAGCTACCAAATTGGTTAAGACTGGTGACTGCGATGGCGTTGTGTCAGCAGGCAGTACCGGAGCTGCTACTGTAGCAGCCAAGATGTTTCTAAAGATGATTAAGGGCATTGATCGACCATCTATTGCTACCCCTTTGCCCTCCACCCATGGCGTAGCCCTGCTTTTGGATTCAGGTGCTATTGTGGATTCCAAACCCAGGGATCTGACTGAAATGGCCATGATGGGTTCCATTTTTAGTAAATATGTTTATGGCTTGGAGAATCCTACTGTTGGTTTGTTGAATATCGGCGAGGAGGAAACCAAGGGCAATAAGAAGGTTCAGGCCACCTATCCTATGCTGAAGCAGGCCAAGGATGTGAATTTTATCGGCAATATTGAGGGCCGTGATATTCCTACTGGCAAGGCAGATGTTGTAATTTGTGATGGATTTGTTGGCAATATTGTGCTAAAATTTGCAGAAGGGTTGGCTGTAACTTTGTTCCAGCTAATCAAGGATGCAATTAAACAAGGAGGCATTTTTGCCAAGCTAGGTGCAGTGCTGGTTATGCCGGCATTGAAAAAGTTAGGCAAGCGACTGGATGTTTCCGAATATGGCGGTGCACCCCTTTTGGGTGTTAACGGCTGTTGTATTATATGTCATGGTTCTTCCAACGCTAAGGCTATATGCAGTGCTATCGGCGTTGCTATAGAGTGCGTAAGGAATGATGTTACGGGGCATATCCGTGACAGTATCGCAGAGGAGGAGTTGCTAGCGAATGACAGCGAAACTTTGTAATGCAGGTATTCTGGGAACTGGCTTTTATGTTCCTGAGAAAATAATGACCAATGCAGATCTGGAGAAGATTGTAGAAACCAGTGATGAATGGATTGTAGAGAGAACCGGTATCAAGGAGCGTCGTATAGCTGAGGATAATCAGCCTATGTCTGATCTGGCTCTAAGAGCAGCTAAGGATGCTTTGGCTGATGCCGGCGTAGCTGCTGAGGATTTGGATTTAATCATTGTGGCTACTTTGACCTCTGATAGAATTATTCCGTCTACTGCATGTATGATTCAGAATCTTTTAGGGGCCAACCATGCGGCAGCTTTTGATTTGTCTGCAGCCTGCTCCGGATTTGCTTATGCTGCCAGCGTGGCAGCCCAGTTTATTGAGACTGGTGCTTATAAGAAGGCGCTGGTAATTGGTGCAGAGACTCTTTCCAAGTACATTAACTGGGAAGATCGTAATACCTGTGTATTATTTGGTGATGGTGCTGGTGCAGCTGTGCTGGGACAGGTTGAGGAAGGCTATGGTATTCTTAGCTTTGATCTGGGCAGTGATGGTTCTGGCGGGGATGCCATCCAGATTCCTTCCAGTGGCAGCTTGATGCCTGTTAGCAAGGAGTCCATTGATCAGAAGCTGAATCTGATTCACATGAATGGCCGGGATGTATTCAAATTTGCTGTTAAGGCAATGGGCAAGACAGTCAAAAATTCCTTGGCAAAGATTGATATGCCACAGGAGAAGATTGACTGGCTGGTGCCTCATCAGGCTAATATCCGCATTATTGAATCTGCAGCTAAGCGTTTGTCCATGCCTATGGATAAGGTAATTGTGAATATTCACAAATATGGTAATATGTCAGCGGCATGTATTCCTATTGCGCTGGCAGAGGCTGCTGCAGCCAAGCGGTTTAAAAAGGGAGACATCATAGCACTGTCTGGTTTTGGTGCAGGCTTGACATGGGCCTCCTGCATTATCAGATGGTCTAAGGAGGATTAAGATGTTTGAACAAAATCCAATATGTAAATTATTAAATATTAAATATCCTATATTCCAGGGCGGTATGGCCTGGATTGGTACTGCTGAGCTGGCTTCTGCGGTATCCAATGCTGGCGGCCTTGGTATTATTGGTGCTGGCCATATGCCTCCAGATCTTCTGCGGGCAGAGATTCAGAAGGCTAAGAAATGGACTGACAAGCCATTTGGCGTAAACATCATGCTGATGTCTCCTTTTGTCAAAGAGGTTATGGAAGTAGTAATTGATGAGCGTGTAGCTGTGGTTACTACTGGTGCAGGCAATCCTGCTGAGTACCTGCCAGCTTTGAAGGAAGTAGGTACCAAGGTTATCCCTGTAGTAGCTTCTGTTGCCTTGGCTAAGCGTTTGGTACGTTCCGGCGTAGATGCTGTTATTGCAGAGGGTACTGAGTCCGGTGGCCATGTAGGCGAGATTACTACTATGGCTTTGATTCCACAGGTAGTAGATGCTGTAGATGTACCTGTTATTGGTGCCGGCGGTATTGGTGATTCCCGTGGTATTATGGCAGCTTTTGCTCTAGGAGCTTCTGCTGTACAGATGGGCTCCCGCTTTGTGGTATCTGAGGAGTGTATTGCTCATCCAAATTACAAGAATTTGGTTTTGAAAGCCAAGGACCGTTCCACTGTTGTTACTGGTCGTTCCACTGGCCATCCTGTTCGCGTTCTGGCTAACAAGATGACTCGTGAGTATGCAGAAATGGAAAGCCACAATGCTTCCGTAGAAGAGTTGGAGAAATTTGGCGCAGGCCGTTTGAATCTGGCTACCCATAAGGGTGATGTGGAGAATGGTTCTGTCATGATTGGCCAGATTAGCGGTATGTTCCATGAGATTAAGCCAGTTGCTACCATTATTGAGGAGCTGGTTGGCGGCATTCCAGCTGTAGGTGAAAGAGTTCACAATACATTAAAGTAATTTTTCTATAGATTACCAATTATCATAAGGGAGTGCTTTTAGGGATTATAGCTCCCGGCCTATCTTTGAGGGTAGGTTGATGTAAGAAGAAAGAGGTAAAAATGAGTAAATTAGCTTTTGTATTCCCAGGACAGGGTGCACAGAAGGTTGGCATGGGCAAGGATTTCTATGACAACTATGATGTGGCAAAGAAGATGTTCAAGGAGGCCGATGAGGCTCTTGGCTATTCCATCATGAAGATGTGCTTCGAGGGGCCTGAGGAGGACCTGAAGCTGACTGCTAATACTCAGCCAGCTATTTTGACCATTAGCTGCATTGCCAATGAGATTTTGAAAGAAAATGGCATTCAGCCAGAGATTACCGGTGGTCATAGCCTGGGTGAATATTCTGCTCTGGTGGCAGCTGGCGTTCTGAACTTCCAGGATGCAGTTGCTCTGGTACACAAAAGAGGTTCCTACATGCAGGAGGCTGTACCTGTAGGAGAGGGCGGCATGGCTGCTATTATCGGTGTGGATCGTGATAAGATTGTAGAGGTTTGTCAGCAGGTTTCTGCTGAAAGCCCTGTTCAGGCCGTAAACTTCAATTGCCCTGGCCAGATCGTTATTGCTGGTGCCACCAAGGGTGTAGAGCTGGCTGTAGAGGAGCTGAAGGCAGCAGGTGCTAAGAAGGCTGTTATCCTGCCAGTAAGTGCTCCATTCCATAGCACTCTTATGAAGCCTGCTGCTGAAAAGCTGGCTGTAGAGCTGGATAAGGTTACCATTTCCGATGCTAAGATTCCTGTAGTAGCCAATGTAAGTGCTGAGATTCTTACCAAGGCTGAGGATATCAAGGCTAGCTTGGTAGCTCAGGCTGCCAGCCCTGTACTGTGGGAGGATTGTGTTGCTCGCATGAAGGAGTTTGGTGCTGACCTACTGTTGGAAGCAGGTCCTGGCAAAACTCTTTGTGGGTTCAATCGCCGTATTGATAAGACCATTAAGAGTCTTAATGTAGAAGATGTAGCATCTTTGGAAAAATCTCTTGACTATTTCAAGGAGGTTCGCTAATATGCTTTTAGAGGGTAAAGTTGCGCTGGTAACAGGAGCCTCTCGTGGCATAGGCCGGGCCATTGCTTTGCGTCTAGCTCAAGAGGGAGCTGCTGTAGCTATTAACTACGCAGGTAATACTGCTGCTGCCGAAGAGGTAAAATCTATGATTGAGGCTCAGGGTGGCAAGGCGATTATTGTTCAGGCTGATGTATCTGATGGCCAGGCTGTAGATGCTATGATTAAAACCGTAGTAGATGAATTAGGCGGCTTAGATATATTGGTGAACAATGCAGGCATTACCAGAGATAATCTGTTGATGCGGATGAAGGAAGAGGATTGGGATGCTGTTCTCAATACTAACCTGAAGAGCGCATATTATTGCACCAAGGCTGTAACCAAGTTGATGATGAAGAAGCGTTATGGCCGTATTGTAAATATGACTTCTGTAGTTGGTCTTACCGGCAATATCAGCCAGGCCAATTACGCAGCTGCCAAGGCAGGACTGATTGGATTCTCCAAGTCCATGGCCAAGGAGCTGTCCAGCCGCGGTATTACTGTGAATATGGTAGCACCAGGCTTTATTGAAACCGACATGACTGCTGTTCTTTCCGATAAGGTAAAGGAGGCTATGGTGGCAGGCATTCCTATGGGACGTCCTGGTAAGCCAGAGGATGTAGCCAATGCAGTATTGTTCCTGGTTTCTGATTGTGCATCTTATGTTACAGGCCAGGTCATCAACGTTGATGGTGGCATGGTTATGTAATAAAGATATATAGAGACCTGTTAAGAGGAGGTGAAACACACATGTCTACTTTTGAGAAAGTAAGAGATATCGTAGTTGATCAGTTGGGCGTTGAGCCAGACGAGGTTGCTATCGAGTCTACCTTTATTGATGACCTGGGTGCTGATTCCCTGGATATCGTAGAGCTCATTATGGCCTTCGAGGAGGAGTTCGGTATCGAGATTCCTGATGAGGCTGCAGAGAAGATTAAGACCGTTCAGGACGTTGTTTCCTACATTGACCAGAACAAATAATTAGTGTCTTACCTTTGGGAAAGTCCCGTGATGTATTTCGCGGGATTTTCTGACAAAGGCAAGTGGCCTAAGAATGGAGGAATAAGTTTGAAGCTTCCTGAACTAAAAATTGGTACTAAGATTGCAAGGGTTCCAATTATGCAGGGTGGTATGGCTATTCGTTTGTCCACTGGTGCTTTGGCTGCCGCTGTGGCCAATCAGGGTGGAATAGGCTTGATTGCTGCTTCTGGCATGAGCCCACAGGAACTCCGTTATGAAATCAGGATGGCTCGGTCACTGTCCAAGGGTGTTATTGGTATCAACATCATGTTTGCGGCAAAGAAATTTGCTGAAATGGTTAATACAGCCATTGATGAAGGTATCGACCTTGTAGTGGCAGGTGCAGGCTTTTCAAGGGATATTTTTGCCTTGGGCAAGGCTTCCGGTACGCCGGTGGTTCCAATTGTATCATCAGTAAAATTAGCGAAAATTTCTCAGCGTCTTGGCGCAGCTGCCATTGTGGTAGAGGGCAAGGAGGCAGGAGGACATCTAGGCACAGACCAGTCTATCAAGGAAATTATTCCTGATATTGTGGCAGCTGTGGATATTCCTGTTATTGCCGCCGGTGGCATTCTGCATGGTCAGGATATTGCTGATTTAATAAACATGGGTGTAAGCGGTGTCCAGATGGGCTCCCGTTTTGCCGCCAGTGTAGAGGCTAATAGCGCCCCTGCCTTAAAGAATTTCTATCTCAAGGCTAAGCCAGAGGATGTAGTGGTTATCCACAGCCCTGTAGGTTTGCCTGGCCGTGCAGTTCGCAATCCGTGGGCCGAGCGCATCATGGAAGGTCCTGTACCGCCAACTAAGTGTGACAACTGTCTCAAGGCCTGCAAGCATAATTTCTGTATTATCCGTGCTCTGAGCCGTGCTCAGCAGGGTGATGTGGAAACAGGTCTTGTATTTACCGGCGAGTATCTGCCTACAATCGACAAGATTTTGACTGTGAAGGAAATCTTCCAGCAGCTTCAGGCAGAGCTGGCAGATATTTAATTTGAATAAATTGAGAGGTGTTATTTTTGTCTAATCGCGTTGTTATTACCGGTCTGGGCGTTGTAAGCCCTGTAGGTATCGGCAAAGAGGCATTCTGGGATGCCATGATGTCCGGAAAAAATGGTATTGATAAAATTACCCGCTTCGATGCAGCAGAGTACAAGGCACAGATTGCCGGCGAGGTTAAGGATTTTGACCCAGCCGATTATATGGACAAGAAGGAATCCAAGCGTATTGATCGTTATGCTCAGTTTGCTATGGCAGCAGCTAAGCTGGCTGTTGAGGATGCCAAGCTGGATCTGGAGCAGGAAAATCTGGAAAGAATCGGTACTTTCGTAGGCAGCGGTATTGGCGGCATTGAGACCATGCATGGCCAGTATGAGAAGCTGTTTGACAAGGGACCTTCCCGTATCAGCCCATTCTTCATTCCTATGATGATTGGCAATATGGCTGCTGGCCATGTATCCATTGCCTTTGGCTTGAAGGGGCCAAGCAGCTGTGTTGTAACTGCCTGTGCTACTGGTACCAATAATATTGGTGATGCTTTCCGTGTATTGCAGCGTGGTGATGCAGATGTAATGTTGGCAGGCGGTACTGAAGCAAGTATTTCTCCTGCTGCTGTAGCAGGCTTCTGTGCTATGAAGGCTTTGTGCATGGACCACAATGATGATCCAGCTCATGCTTCCCGTCCATTTGACGCCAACCGTAGCGGATTTGTTATGGGCGAGGGCTCTGGTATTGTTGTTCTGGAGACTTTGGAGCATGCTGAGAAGCGTGGTGCTCATATCTACGCAGAGGTTGTAGGCTATGGCTCTAACTCTGATGCATATCATATTACCAGCCCAGCTCCTCATGGCGAGCTGCAGGCTAAGTGTATGGCATTGGCCTTGAAGGATGCAGGCTTGGAGCCAGCAGAGGTTGATTATGTAAATGCTCATGGTACTTCCACTCATTTGAATGATCAGGGTGAGACTGAGGCTATCAAGACTGTATGGGGCGAGGCTGCTAAGGATGTGTCCGTAAGCTCCATTAAGTCCATGACTGGTCACCTCTTAGGTGCTGCCGGTGGTGTAGAGGCTATTGCTACTGCTTTGTCTGTAGAGAATGATATGTTGCCTCCTACTATAAACTATGAGACTCCAGATGAGGGCCTGGATTTGGATTATGTACCAAATAAGGCTAAGGCTAAGACTGTTCGTGCCGCTATTTCCAATAACTTTGGTTTTGGTGGGCACAATGCTTGTCTGGTGCTGAAGAAATACGCAAAATAATTAAATATAAGGAAATGAATTAGAGTTGAAGTGTTTTATTATGAATGATCGAGTAAATGATCGGATTACAGCTGAACGCCGTCGTCGTTTGGAGGAACTATCCAGACGATTGGGAGTGAGTTTTCGGCACATCGGCTGGCTACATCAGGCCTTGACTCATACCTCTTATGCCAATGAGGCTAGAACCAAGGTACAGCATAATGAGCGCTTGGAATTCTTGGGGGATGCGGTGCTGGAGCTTGCTATCAGCACCTATCTCTTTAATCATTTTCCTGGACTTCCTGAGGGTGATCTGACAAAGGCCAGGGCAGCGGTGGTATGTGAAGCCAGCCTGTCCAGCAGGGCAGCGGAGCTGCATTTGGGAGATTACCTGTTGTTAGGACATGGAGAGCAGACATCCGGCGGACGTAGGCGGTCATCTATTTTGGAGGATGCCTTTGAATCTGTGATTGGTGCTATTTACATGGATCAGGGCTGGGAAAAGGCCCAGAACTATGTATTGAGACAGTTGGAAGATCATCTCAACAAGGTTGAGGATGGCAGCACCAAGGTCAGGGATTACAAGACCATGTTGCAGGAACTGGTACAGCGCAAGGCAGATAGCCATGTGGTATATGAGCTTTTGTGTGCCAGCGGGCCTGACCATGCCAAGGTGTTTGAATTTGCTGTGAAGCTTAATAACGAAGTTTTAGGAACAGGTAAGGGTCCAAGTAAAAAGGCGGCTGAACAACAGGCAGCTCGCCAAGCTTTAGAAATTTTGAATAAACGTATAAAAAAAGAAGCATAATTGCTTCTTTTTTTGTATAATGAAATAAATTGATATTTTAGAGAAGCTGGCAATGTAAAAGGATTCTCTTTAGTAAAGATGATTAGGAGCGATGTATATGAAGAAATTGATTATGCTGGGAACTGGCAACGCGATGGTAACAAAGATTTTTAACACTTGTTTTTTGATTGAACTGCCTGATGGAGAGCTGTTTATGACAGATGCAGGCGGCGGCAACGGTATTTTGCGCCAGATGGAGCAGGCTGAAGCAGATTATAGCCGTATTCATCATATGTTTGTTACCCACGGTCATACCGATCATATTCTAGGTGTAGTGTGGATGATTCGCAAAATAGCCTCTCTGATGAATGGTGGCAAATATGAGGGGCAGCTGCATATTTATTGTCATGATGTAGTGGCAGATATGCTGAATACCATGTGTACCATGATGTTGAAGAAAAAGGATTTGGCTAATTTAGGCAGAGATATTCTCATTCATGAGGTAAAGGATGGTCAGGTGGTGGAACTGCCACAGCTGAAGCTGACAGCCTTTGATATTTTCTCCACCAAGGCCAAGCAGTTTGGCTATCGCATGGAATTTGCTGATGATGGTCAGGTGCTGACCTGTCTTGGTGATGAGCCTTATAATCCTAAATGTATTCAGTACGCCCAGGGCGTGGATTGGCTTTTGTCTGAGGCCTTCTGCAAATACGGGGATAGGGACAGATTCAAGCCTTATGAGAAAAATCACAGTACCTCCAAAGAGGCCGGAGAACTGGCTCAGGAGCTGGGGGTAAAGAATGTGGTGCTTTATCATACTGAGGATAAAACCTTGGCTACCCGCAAGGAAGAATATGGGGCAGAATGCAGCAAATATTTCCAGGGCAATGTCTATGTGCCAGAGGATTTAGAGGTTATTGATTTAGGATAAACCTTTGAAATTTTATGCCTTATATGGTATGGGAAGGTAATCTATATCTTTACAAGTTTTTTTCATAATGAATACGTATACTATACTGTGGCTTCATGAATCCCATATATTGTGTTGACTTTTACCATGGACGAATGTATCATGTATGGGGATGTATGTTTTTATTTTATGTTGGATATATATTAATTAGGAGGTAGGTAGATTTGTTATCTAAGAAAGGAAAACTGATAGTAGGGGCAGTTATTGCCATAGCTGTCATTGCTGCAGTTGTAATGTTTAGTGGCATGGGAGGCCAGCAGGCTAAGAAAATGGCTGGTGGTGCTCAGGTAAAGGCCATGAACGTGCTGGTGCAGGATACCCCATTGGAACTGGCATATGCTGGCTCTGTTAAGGGTAAGAATGAGGTTAAGGTACAGGCCAGAGTATCTGGTACAGTTACTGCCAAGTATGTTAAGGGCGGTCAGTATGTTAGTGCTGGACAGCCTCTGTACAAGATTGATGATCGCACCTATAGAGCCGCTCTCTTGCAGGCTCAGGCCAATCTGGCTCAGGCTCAGGCCACCTATAACAACAGCCTGATTGATTTGCAGCGCAATGAGCAGCTTTTGGCATCTGCAGCTGTTTCTGAGCAGACTGTTACCACTATGCGGGCCCAGGCAGAAGCCCAGCAGGCCAATGTTAATGCTATGGCTGCCCTGGTAGAGCAGGCTCAGAAGAATGTGGATGATACTGTAGTTTATGCCCCTATGAGCGGCAAGCTGGCTGTTGACGATGTAGCTGAGGGCACCTATGCTGCAGCAGGTAATACTGTGCTGGTAACCATTGGCTCCAGCAATCCTGTATTTGTTCAGTTCAGTATCAGTGAAAGCGAATATTTGAAGTATGTAGGGGCTAATGTTACCCCAGGTAATGCTTTGCCAAGCAAGTCTGTACGTATTGAGCTCAGTGATGGCTCTGAATATCCTGTAGATGGTCACATTGTAGAGGTGGACCGTGCTATGCAGGATAATTCCGGTTCCCTGATTGTCAAGGCCCAGTTCGATAATCCAAATGGTATTCTGGTACCAGGTATGTTTGCTAGAGCTAAGCTGGTAGGTGATACTCTGCACAATGCCAAGCTGGTGCCTGAGAGAGCTGTTCAGCAGCTGCTGGGCAAGTCCTTTGTTATGATTGTAGGAGAGGATGGCAAGTCCAAGGCTGTTACTGTAGAGCTAGGGACCAAGGTAGGCAGCTATTATGTTGTGGATAGTGGTCTTACTGGCAATGAGCAGGTTGTGGTAGAAGGTCTTACCTCCTTAACTGAGGGTATGGACATGAGTGTTACCACTGTAACGCCTGAGGATATGGGCTTCTCTCTGACTGAAAGCAATTTGTAAGGAGGCGTCCACTTGTCTAAGTTTTTTATACATAGACCGATATTTGCAATCGTTATCTCTTTGCTGATTGTTATTATCGGTGTATTGGCGGCAGTTCAGCTGCCAATCGCACAGTACCCTCAGATTTCACCACCGACAATTTCTGTAAGCACTACCTATGTAGGTGCTAATGCCAAAACTGTAAACGAGACAGTAGCTCAGGTTATTGAGCAGCAGGTAAATGGTACTCAGGGCATGGACTATATGTCCTCTACATCAGCAGATTCCGGTCGTTATAGTCTGAGTGTTGTCTTTGATTTGGCCACCGATGGCGATATGGACTCTGTAAAGGTGCAGAACAATGTTGCCATTGCCAATGCCAGTCTGCCAGATTCTGTTAAAAATAATGGTGTTGTTACCAGCAAGTCCTCCAGCGATATGGCCTTGATGATTGCTATGTACTCACCAAATAAGACCTATGACAGAGTATGGATGAAAACCTATGCAGATATTTATCTGCTGGACAAAATTAAGCGTGTTAGCGGTGTAGGTTCTGTACAGGTATTTGGTGCGGATCATTCCATGCGTATCTGGGTAAATCCTGCTAAGATGGCAGAGTTGAATATTACTTCCTCTGACATTGTAGCTGCTATTAATGAGCAGAATGTACAGGCTCCTGCTGGTACCGTAGGTGCTCCGCCTTTGGCAGACAGCCAGGAGAAGCAGGCGACTGGTAAAATTGATGGTCGTTTGACCACCCCAGAGGAATTTGGCAATATTATTATCAGGGCTTCCAATGATGGACAGTATGTCCGCATTAAGGATATTGCTAGAGTAGAAACTGGTGCCAAGGATTATAACTTTGGTACTACCTACAATAATATGGAAGCTGTAGGCTTTGGTATTCAGCTGACCAGTGATGCCAATGCTATGACCACTGTAGCTGAAGTTAAGAAGATTATCGAGGAGGGCCAGAAGGACTTCCCACCAGATTTACGGGCTACAGAAATCGTAGATAGCACAAAATTTATTCGTGCTTCTATTACCGAGGTTGTGGAAACCTTTGTTGAGGCTCTGCTGCTGGTTGTGCTGGTAGTATTTGTCTTCCTGCAGAATTGGCGGGCAACCTTGATTCCTTTGTTGGCAGTACCAGTATCTCTGATTGGTACCTTTATTGCGTTTACTTTCCTAGGCTTCTCCATCAACACTTTGACTCTGTTTGCCATGGTATTGGCTATCGGTCTGGTAGTTGACGATGCTATTGTAGTTATTGAGAATGTAGAAGCTCATATGGAAAAAGGCTTGAATCCTGTAGATGCTACTGAGCGTGCTATGGACGAGGTACAGGGCCCTGTAGTAGCTATTGCCTTTGTACTAGCTGCAGTATTTATACCAGTAGCTTTCCTAGGTGGTATGATGGGTGTGCTGTATCGTCAGTTTGCCTTGACTATTGCTATTTCCATGGCTTTGTCCGCTTTTGTTGCTTTGACATTGACTCCTGCTTTGTGTGCCACTATTCTGAAGCCTCATACCAAAGAGGATGATGAAGGCCTGTTGGGCAGATTCTTCTACAAATTCAATGAAGCATTCAACGTAGCTCGCCTGAAATATCAGGGTGTGGTTGGCTGGTTTATTGGCCATATTAAGGTTGCCGTAGTGTTCATTGTTATTGTCTGTGGTTTGACAGGACTTTTGTACAAAATTGTTCCTTCTACCTTTGTACCTAATGAGGATCAGGGTTACTATGCTGTAGCTGTTAATTTGCCAGAGGGTGCTTCTCTGAACCAGACTGAAAAGGTTATTGAGAAGCTGTCTGGTGCTGTGCAGCAGGTGGATGGCGTTGAGAGTGTTATGGGTATTCCTGGCTTTGATATTATGGCCTTCAGTGGTAAGTCCAGTGCAGGTGCTATGTTTGTAGGCTTGAAAAACTGGGATGACAGAACCACTGCCGAAACTCAGATTAATGCTATTATTAACAAGACCTTTGGCATTGGTGCTAAGGTAACACCAGAGGCTAGAGTAATTGCCTTTAATATGCCTGCCTTGCCTGGTTTGGGTACCGTAGGCGGCTGGCAGATGGAGTTGCAGGATTTGTCCGGCCATACAGATGAAGAGCTGGATCAGCTTACCAAAAAGATTTTGGCAGCGGCCAATCAGCGACCTGAGCTGCAGGGTGTGCGTTCCACCTTCTCCATTAATTCTCCTGTTTATCAGTATGATATTGATAGAGAAAAGGTTAAGGCTATGGGCGTCAGCATGTCTGATGTATTTACAGCCATGCAGATTTTCTATGGTGGCAGTCAGGTAAATGACTATAATGAATTTGGCCGTACCTTCAAGGTAATGGTGCAGGCAGACGAAAGCTTCCGCAGCAGTGTGGATGGTATGCGCTTCATGTATGTTCGCAGCAAAACTGGTCAGAATGTACCTCTTGATTCCCTGTTGAAGCCAAGAGAGACAACTGGTGCCAGCACCATCAGCCGCTTTAACGGCTCCCGTTCCATCAGCATTCAGGGTAATGCTGGTAACGGTTATTCCTCTGGTCAGGCTATGACTGCTATTGAGGAAGTAGTTAGAGAGATAGCAACTGATGGCTATGGTATTGAATGGTCTGGTCAGGCTCGTGAGGAGAAAAAGAGCAGCAGCTCCACAACTCAGGTATTGGCCTTGGCACTGGTTTTTGTATTCCTGTGCTTGGCAGCTCTCTACGAAAGCTGGAGTGTACCATTTGCAGTATTGCTTTCCGTACCTGTAGGTGTATTTGGTGCCTTGTTCTCAGAGTATTTCATGTCCATTGTGGAGGCTTTGGATGGTGTGCCAAATGCTGGTCTGCAGAACAGTGTATACATGCAGATTGGTGTTATTATGATTATCGGCTTGGCGGCTAAAAATGCAATTCTGATTGTAGAGTTTGCCAAGATTCGAGTAGATGTAGGCATGAATCCATTGAAGGCGGCTATTGAGGCGGCAGGCTTGCGTCTGCGTCCAATCCTTATGACCTCCTTTGCCTTTATTATCGGCTGTCTGCCATTGGCTACAGCCACTGGCGCTGGTGCCGCCTCCCGTAATGGTATGGGCGTGGCAGTAGTAGGCGGTATGCTCTTTGCTACAGGCTTGGCTATATTCATAATTCCGGCCTTCTATGTAATGACGGAATATATTGCCAAATCCTTGGGTATCCGAAAAACGGAAAAGAAAAAGACCTCCAAGGATTATATGTAAATTTAATATGATTGTCTTATGACAGCTTGCTAGAGAAGTCATAAGCATGTAAGGTACAGTACCTCTGATTTTTCTAGAAAAGTTTGAGGTACTGTTCTTTTATATATATATTTATATAGAACAAAAAGCGAAAAATAATGGAAATTATTCTTGCCTAAAAAACTTTTGTTTGTTATAATATTAGTAAAATATGTTTGACAGTAAGGAGATTTAAGTATATGGAGAAAGAAAGAGAAGAATCCCTGAAAAATGCCATGAAGCAGATAGAAAAGGACTACGGCAAGGGGGCGATTATGCGCCTGGGAGATGCCGCAGCCAATATGAATGTGGAGGTTATCTCTACCGGTATTCTGCCTTTGGACATTGCTCTTGGGGTGGGCGGTATTCCTAGAGGCCGTATTATTGAGATTTATGGCCCTGAGTCCTCTGGTAAAACCACAGTAACCTTGCATATGATAGCAGAGGCCCAGCGTCAGGGCGGTGTGGCAGCTTTTATCGATGCAGAGCACGCTCTGGATCCTATTTATGCTAGAAATCTAGGCGTAGATATAGATAATTTATTGGTTTCCCAGCCTGATACTGGTGAGCAGGCCTTGGAAATCGTAGAGGCTCTGGTGCGCAGTGGTGCAATTGATATTATTGTAGTGGACTCTGTGGCTGCTTTGGTACCAAAGGCTGAAATCGAGGGAGATATGGGTGATGCCCATGTAGGTTTGCTGGCTCGGCTTATGAGTCAGGCCATGCGTAAGCTTACAGGTATTATCAGCAAGTCAAGAACTACGGCTATCTTCATCAATCAGATTCGTGAGAAGGTAGGCACCATGTATGGTAATCCAGAAACCACCACTGGCGGTCGTGCTTTGAAGTTCTATTCCTCTGTCCGTCTGGATGTGCGCAAATTCGATACAGTTAAGCAGGGGACTAATATTTTGGGTAATAGAACCAGAGTTAAGGTAGTGAAGAATAAGATTGCCCCTCCTTTCAAGGTAGCAGAATTTGATATTATGTATGGTGAAGGTGTTTCCAAGGAAAGCAGTCTTATTGATATTGCTGCAGATTTGGATATTCTCAACAAGAGTGGTTCTTGGTATTCCTACAATGGCAATCGCTTAGGTCAGGGTAAGGATACTGTTAAGGATATTTTGCGGAATCAGCCTGAGCTTATGGCAGAAATTGAAGGTAAGCTCTATGAAATGTTGAAGAATGAGGCTGTGATGCAGAGATTAAATGCTCCAACCAAGAAGGCGAGAGGTGCTGAGGATTAATGGAAGCAGCAGAGCCTAAGCGCCAGCGTCTCCGTCCTTCCTGCAAGGCTAAGGCTGTGGATTTTTTGGCTCGAAGTGATCAGAGCATCAGACGCTTGACGGAAAAGCTGCAGCGTAAGGAATATGCAGATGAAGAAATTCAGGAAACTATTGACTGGCTGCAGGAAAAACATTTTTTGCGGGAAGAGGATGGTTGTCAGCGAAGGTTTGAGCATATGTATCAGAATACTGTTTATAGCCTGCGACAGATTGTGGTGAAGCTGCGTCAGCAGGGTTATGATAAGGATTTGGTGCAAAGCTTTGTGCCTGATGATACTACGGAACGGGAATATAAGGCTGCCTATAAGGTTATCAGCCGCAAATTCAAGCCGGGAGCGGATAAGCAGAAGATTTACCAGCATCTTTGCATGAAAGGCTTTGACTATGATGTGGCAAGAAATGCTGTGGAAGATTTGCTTTATACATGGGAAAAGGAAGCTGACGAATAAATTGCTGACAGGTGGTTTTTCTGATATAATTATTGGGATAAAGGAAGCGTGAAAACTGTGTCTTTAGACATGGAATGGTTATTACAAAACGCATGAGGAGGAATATAGAGAGTGACTAATGAAATGATTATCGTCCTGGATTTTGGTGGTCAGTACAATCAGTTGATTGCACGTCGTGTACGTGAGTGCAATGTATATTGCGAGGTACATCCTAACACCTTGAGTCTGGACAAGATCAAGGCTATGAAGAATTTGAAGGGTATTATCTTTACTGGCGGCCCTAACAGCGTTTATACCCCTGAATCTGCTACTATTAGCACAGAAGTATTTAAATTAGGTGTGCCTGTATTGGGTATCTGCTATGGTTCTCAGCTGATGGCTCATCTTCTGGGAGGCAAGGTAGAAACTGCTCCTGTTAGTGAATACGGCAAGACTCAGGTAAAGATCGCTTCTACAGGCTCCAAGCTCTTTCAGGATGTTTCTGAGGAAACTATCTGCTGGATGAGTCATACTGATTATATTTCTCAGGCTCCTGAGGGCTTTAGCGTAACCGCCAGCACTCCTGTATGTCCTGTGGCAGCTATGGAAAACGAGGCAGAGGGACTTTATGCAGTACAGTTCCATCCAGAGGTATTGCATACTGTAGAGGGCTCCAAGATGCTGAGCAATTTTGTCTACAATGTATGTAAATGTGCTGGGGACTGGCGAATGGATTCCTTTGTGGAGTCTACCATTCAGCAGCTAAAGGAAAAGATTGGCGACGGCAAGGCTCTGTGTGCTCTGTCCGGCGGTGTTGATTCCTCTGTAGCAGCAGTTCTTATGTCCAAGGCTATTGGCAAGCAGCTCACCTGTGTATTTGTAGATCATGGACTTCTCCGTAAGGATGAGGGGGATCAGGTTGAGGCCGTATTTGGCCCAGAAGGCCCTTATGATCTGAATTTTATCCGGGTTAATGTACAGGATAGATTCTATGAAAAGCTGAAGGGTGTAACAGAGCCTGAGCAGAAGCGTAAGATTATCGGTGAGGAGTTTATTCGCGTATTTGAGGAAGAAGCCAAGAAGATTGGTGCAGTAGACTTCCTGGTACAGGGCACTATTTATCCAGATGTTATCGAAAGTGGTTTGGGTAAATCTGCTGTAATCAAGTCCCACCATAATGTAGGCGGTTTGCCTGATTTTGTAGATTTCAAGGAAATCGTAGAGCCTTTGCGTCTTTTGTTTAAGGATGAGGTAAGAAAGGCTGGCCGTGAGCTGGGTATTCCAGATTATTTGGTAAATCGTCAGCCATTCCCAGGTCCAGGCTTGGGTATCCGCATTATCGGTGAAGTAACTGCAGAAAAGGTAAAGATTGTTCAGGAAGCAGATGCTATCTATCGCGAGGAGGTAGCCAAGGCTGGCGTGGATAAGGATCTGGGTCAGTATTTTGCAGCCCTGACCAATATGCGCTCTGTAGGCGTTATGGGTGATTTCCGTACCTATGACTATGCTATTGCCCTGCGAGCTGTAATGACCAGCGACTTTATGACAGCTGAAAGCGCTCAGCTGCCTTGGGAGGTACTCCACAAGGTAACTAACCGTATTGTCAACGAGGTAAAGGGCGTCAATCGCGTAATGTACGATTGCACCAGCAAACCACCAGCAACTATTGAGTTTGAGTAAATAGCACAAAATCCCTATAAAGTCTGTAATTATGGACTTTATAGGGATTTTTTAGAAAGTAAAGTAGCAATCCATATAGCATATACAAGGGGAATAAATACTTTGTAAATTCCAAGTGTAACTGGAATACTTTTTTGCTGTAAAAATTTACGTTGAATTTTACAGCTTTTTGTGTATACTAGAGATAGTAGGAGCAATATGAAATCAAAGGAAGGAACTGAAAGAATATGGCTAATATTTTACCAGTATCTGATTTGAGAAATTATAACGACGTCTTGAAAAACTGCCATAAAGGGGAGCCCGTATATTTAACAAAGAATGGCAGAGGTCGTTTTGTGGTTATGGATTTTGAAGATTATGAGTGTGAGCGTGCAGAGAGAAAGCTTTTGGTGAAGTTACAGGAAGCTGAAGAAGCAGTCAAAGACGGTGAAGGGTGGCTGAATCTGGAAGAATTGAAAGTGCTTGTGGGGGAATAAGATGCTAAAACTGCGGATTAATCCGATTGTTGCAAAGGATTTGAAGAATATCCGTGATTATATTGCTGAAGATAACGAAGAATATGCTGCAAAGACCATAAAAGAAATTTATGGCAAATTTAAAAATCTTCAGATGTTTCCTGGCATGGGTTCAGATCTTGCAAAAAGAGTCAGCTTTCGGACAGATTATAAATATGCAATATGGGAAGATTATGTGATTATCTACAAAGTATGAAAAGAGTATGTAGAAATTTATCGTGTGATTAATTGGTATCAGGATATTACGAGAATATTTGGTTGATAATGATAAAAGCGTGTTTGAAGTACGAGGGAAAAGAAATGGGAAAAGTTATTTCTATCATAAATATGAAGGGCGGAGTTGGTAAAACAACACTTAGTATAGGTATTGCAGATTATTTAGCGGAAATTAGAAAAAAGGTTTTATTGATTGATGCTGATCCTCAGTTCAATGCCACTCAGGCAATGATTGATTGTTATAAGAATGAGGACTGTGAGAGTGAAGAAAATTTTTACAATACAGAGGTTTTACCGCAAGAAAAGACGATATATAGACTCTTCCGACCTCAAGTAGATATGATGCATTCATATAATACACCAACCGCTAGTGAATTAATCATAAATTTGAAAGACAATTTAGATATTTTGTGTGGCGATTTAAATCTAGTGTTAGTTAATAAAGTAAGTGACCACACATTCGTTCGTAGAATTCGCAATTTTATTGATGATAATTCTTTGAGAGAAGAATATGAATATATTATTATAGATTGTCCTCCTACACTAACAATATATACAGACAGTGCTTTGATGGCATCGGACTGCTATCTTATACCTAATAGAATAGATCGTTATTCGATCGTCGGAATAGATTCTTTACAAAAAGCAGTACATAATTTAATCAGAGAAGAAAGAATTGATTTAAAGTGTATCGGTTTAGTGTATACGATGGTTACTTCTTCAGTAAAACAGGAAAAATTAAAAACAAATTTTGAAAACAAAAAAGCTGTAAATGATATTGATATTTTTGCTGCAAAAACGTCAGTGGTAAATAATATTCAATATGGTGTAGGGGGGTCAATTCCTACAAAATATCAGGCTTCAAGAGATGACGTAGAAGCTATTAGTTTGGAACTTCTTGAGCGGTTGGGGGATATATAAATAATGTATAAAGAATTAATTCTATTTAGAAACGAACTGAAAAATAAGTCCATACCAAAGTATAAAATTATAGGAATTGTATCTGAATTACTTTTGTCAAAACAAATATTTGTAAAAAATTCGGATATAGAAAAATTTTTAAGTGATGTATTTGGAATGAAGTTTAAAGCTTATTTATACAAATCGCGTACTATGGTTGTTGCAAGAGTTATTAAAGAAATTGTTGCATTGGAAAGGGATAATGATTATAAAAATAAGTTATATAAATTTGTACAGAAGAAAATAGATGAATTAAAAGATAATGAAAAGAAAGAGAAAAGTCAGTTGGATGGATGGATTTGATCATGACAATGGATATGACGTATCTTGAGATTAAAGAAATTAAATCAAACATAAAGCAATTTCTTGATCAGATACAAAGAATAGCGCAGCATCAGAAGTTTGCATATACTCAAAAAGATCATGATTTTTTTTCTTTTATAGCGAAGCATATTATTTTCTTTAAATATTTATATAAAGGTGCACAAGGGATATATTTTTATAAAGTTTTAATTTCGGATTTGTATTATTTAATATTAAGTATTATAAAATATGAAAAGAGATATATGTATGTAAACGAACGTTCTATTATTGAAAATTATATGCGAGCAATAATGGGAGTTTCTCTTGAATATAGTCACATAACAGAAGTTGTGTTTCAGGATATGCATTATAAAAGTTTTCAATGTGATTTTACAGATGCAGAATATTCATTGATTAAAAGTGAGTATGCAACTTCATGTGGATATATTCATGGAGGAAATGTTTTAAATGATAATTTAGCATATGTATTTGACGAATGTGTAAATAATAATTTTACAATTAAAGAGAGAGGTAAATATTATATTCGTTTACAGAATGTTTTAAAAACATTTGATAAACTTATAATTGCCGAGAAGACATTGTATATAAGTGGGTGTTATCATAGAAAAAAATCTGTTATGGAATACTTAGTTGGAAAAGATCAAGTTAAGCTATTATTCGATATTTTGAATAAGTGATAACAGAATTATGATAACAAATTGATAACACCGTTCAGTACAGCCCGTATACTTTGGACAGTAGAACACATATAAAACCAGATAGAACCATAATGTCTATACAAAAATGTATAGTGACAAGATTTTATTTGCGAGTTCGAGTAAATAGCACAAAATCCCTATAAAGTCTGTATTTTTGGACTTTATAGGGATTTTTTAGAAAGTAAAGTAGCCAACTGCTGTAAGCTTCTTGCCTTTAGATATGAGAATATATGGCATGTCCATCTAATTTAAGTAGCAATTAACGGTGGAAAAACGCTAAGGTTTTCGCACTGTTCGATTGTATGTTTTCTGTATATATGTTAAGATATACATACAAACGTAATTTCCAAAAGCTATGAGACGATGGAATATACAGATGAAATAACGTGTGGCATATGAAAATCTATGCTTGGGGAGAGTACGTAAGAGTTCTAAGCTACGGCCTATATGCAGTGCTTATGGAGCCAAGAATTTCCTGCCTTTAGGTATGGGGAGTGTCAAGACATAAAGTATAAAATAATTTTAGGAAGGAAAGGTTTCATGGCTAATAATATTTTAATTAATCCTATTTTAAAATGGGTTGGTGGTAAGAGGCAGTTGCTGGCTGATATTATGCCCTTGATTAATAAAAATTGTTCTACTTATGTTGAACCGTTTGTAGGTGGTGGGGCTGTTTTTTTTGAGTTACAACCAAAAAAGGCGATAATAAATGACTATAATACAGAGCTTATAAATGTATATGAGACAGTAAGGGATTTTCCTGAGGAACTTATTGCCATTTTGGAAGGGCATAATAGAGAAAATACAGAAGAGTATTTTTATAATTTAAGAGCTTTAGATAGAAGCCAGGAATACGCTGATATGAGTAGTATTCAAAAAGCGGCAAGAATAATCTACCTTAATAAAACATGTTACAATGGATTGTATAGAGTAAATTCGGCAGGACAATTTAATTCTCCGTATGGAAAATATAAAAATCCTAATATTGTTAATGCTACAACTATAAGAGCAATGTCAAAATATCTTAAAAATCCGAAAATCAAAATTAAGCAAGGTGATTATAGGGAGGCATTGAAAGGTTTACGAAAAGGAGCATTTGTATATTTAGATCCGCCATATATGCCAATATCATCTTCTTCGTCATTTACTGGCTACACAGAAAAAGGATTTTCATATAAACAGCAGGTTGCATTAAAAAATGAGTGTGATAAGCTGAAAGAAAAAGGAATCTCTTTTTTACAATCTAATTCGGATTGCCCAGAAATACGGGAATTATATAAAGAATATGATATTATGACAGTACAGGCGAAAAGAAGTATTAATAGCAATGCAAATAAGCGTGGCGAAATTAGTGAGGTGTTGATTTGTTATGCCACAGAAAAAAAATAGCATATCAGCAAATGCTGCATGGGAAAAATTGATAGATAAATATCATATATTAGAGGAAATTCAAAAAAATGGGTGTTATCATATTAAGGCGAGTCAGATAAAACAGTTTAAAGAGCCAAGACTGATGGCAAAGTGGGATAGCAGCGATTCCTTACCTAAAATATTGCGGGATAACAAGATTAATATTTTGCCAGATAGTAGAAATTCATATGTTATAAGTGATTTTTTGCTGTATCAAGAAATTCCAGAACTTGAGGAACACGTAACACAAATGGTTCACGTAGACTTGCCGGATTATGAGTCGATAGATGTGAATAATATTACTTCGGAAGCTAATGCAATCAATGTATTGTTATTAACAGGTATATTAGATGATTTTCTAAATACAAATAATAACGTTGCTACATTTAATGGGAGAATGGGAACTGGAAAGTTTGATTTTGTAGTCGATACAACAAGAAATATAAAACAAAAGATAAGTGTTAATAATGCACAGTGTGAAATAGATGGTGGGTTTGAGAATGATGATTCTGTTGTGATTATGGAAGCAAAGAATGTGATACATGAAGATCTTCATGTTCGTCAACTTTATTATCCGTATAGATTATGGAGAAATAAAGTTAATAAGCCAATTCGATTGGTTTTTTCGGTTTATTCAAATATGATTTACAGACTGTTCGAATATCGATTCAATATTTTAGAAGATTATTCCTCAATTGAATTAATTCGAATGAAAAATTATTCTTTGCAAGATACAACGATAACTTTAGAAGATTTGTTAAAAGTAAGAGAAAATACGGTAGTTAGGACAGATGATAATATGGCGGATTCAGATGTGCCGTTTATACAGGCTAACTCAATGGAACGAATTATCTCTTTGTTAGAAAATATGCACGAAAATCCAATGACTAGTCAGCAGATTACAGAGTTGATGGATTTCGAGCCACGCCAATCAGATTATTATTATAATGCAGGAAAATATTTGGGATTATTCGAAAAAACACGTGAAGATAAGCAGAGAATAGTTGAATTAACAGCGTTAGGAAAGAAAGTCTTAAAATTAAACTACAAAGAAAGACAGTTGAAATTGGTTGAACTGATTTTAGAACATCAGATATTCGCTGATTTCTTTGACAATGTGATCGAAACAGGAGATATGCCAAATAAAAAAGACATTGAGAATAAAATGCGTGCTTTGCATGTATGTAATGAAGGACAAATAGTGCGCAGAGCAAGTTCTGTATATGGTTGGCTTAAGTGGATTTTCAAATTGACTAAATTGTAATTGTAGAGTTTTACGATTAAGGGGGATAAACAACGATATCGAAAATAGAAAAATGGGAACCTGAGAATTTCGAAATGGAAAGCAATACTATATGGAGTTTTCCTGATAGAGGCAACTGGGCAACACATGATGGAAAGTACCGAGGAAATTGGTCACCATATATAGTAAGAAATTTACTTTTACGTTATTCTTTTCCTGGAGATTTAGTGTTAGATCAGTTTGTTGGTGGTGGAACAACATTAGTAGAAGCCAAATTGTTAAATCGTAATGCTATTGGAGTGGATGTTAATCCGGCAGCGCTACAGAGTTGTAAAGAAAAATGTGATTTCTCATATAAAACTGATAGTAGGGTGTATATCAAAAGAGGAGATGCAAGAAATTTAAAGTTTATCCCAGATTCAACTATTGACTTTGTTTGTACACATCCACCATATGCAGATATTATAAAATATAGCGAAGATATTAAAGAAGATATATCACATTTTAGAGAAAAAGAGTTTCTATTAGCAATGACTCAGGTGGCTGAAGAGAGTTTTCGGGTGTTGAAATTAAAAAAATACTGTGCGATATTGATGGGAGATATACGAAAAAATGGTCATGTTGTGTCGTTGGGATTTAAGGTAATGCAAGAGTTTCAAAAGGCAGGATTTTTGTTAAAGGAAATTATTATTAAAGAACAGCATAACTGTAAGTCTACTACATATTGGAAACAGAAAAGTAAAAAATGTAATTTTTTGCTTTTAGCTCATGAGTATTTGTTTGTTTTTGAAAAGGGTCGTTTGGCGGAAAAGCATGAAACTTAAACTAAAATATTTAACTTAAACATTGTATATATTGAGTTTGAGTAAATAATACAAAATCCCTGTAAAGTAGTAATTCATCCAGCGTTTAAAAATGTATAGATAGCACGGATATGCAATTTGTCGAAAGACCTCCGGTTTGATACCGAAGCATGAACCAATCAAGAAAGTATATGTAGAAATGGTAAGGCAGATTGTAGAGAGTGAGGTGCAGAGTGATGAATACGCTGAATGATTATATGGCAATGTCTTATCGCATGGAAATTGTGGAAGATAAAGATGAAGGCGGATTTGTGGTTTCCTACCCGGATTTACCTGGATGCATTACTTGTGGCGATACAGTGGAGAGTGCGGTAGCAAATGCACTGGATGCAAAAAAAGCATGGATTGAAGCTGCATTGGAAGATGGTGTAGAAATCCATGAGCCAGACAGTCTGAAAGACTATTCAGGGCAGTTTAAATTAAGAATTCCTAGAAGCTTGCACAGATCACTGGCAGAGCATTCTCAAAGAGAAGGTATTAGCATGAATCAATATTGTGTATATCTTCTATCCAGAAATGATGCAGTATTCTCTACATAAATGGTGTTAAACATTTTTTGTTAGTTATTAAATTAGGAGGTGGGGAGATGCAGGAGATTAAATGCCCAAAATGTGGCGAGGTTTTTGTGGTGGATGAGTCTGGCTATGCTAATATTGTGAAGCAGGTTCGGGATAAGGAATTTGCCAAGGAGCTACAAAAAAGAGAGGAAGAGCTGAAAGACGCCCAGCAAAAGGATTTGGATTTAGTTCGACTGGAACAGAAAAATCAATTAGATAAAGCTCTTTCGGCCAAAGATTCAGAGCTGTCCGAAAAAGATAAAAAAATACAGGAGTTAGAGGCCTGTATTAAGAACAATGAAATATCTAGGAATTTGGCAGTTTCAGAAGCTGTAAATGCAAAGGAAAAGGAAATTTCACAAAAAAACGATGAAATCAATGCTCTAAAGGCGGATTATATTGCTAAGAACATGGAGCAAGATAAAGAAATTGCAAAACTGCAAGCACAACTTGCTAATGGTGAAAATGAGAAAAAGATGGCAGTTTCCGAAGCGCGGCAGTTAAAAGATAAGGAATTGGCAGAGAAGAATACAGAAATTATCCGTCTTAAAGACCAATTATCTAATAAGGATACGGAAAAACAGCTAGGAGAGGAATCCTTGAAAAGGGAATATGAGGCCAAGCTGAAGCATAAGGATGAGCAACTAAAGGAAAAGGACGAGCAGATCGATTACTACAAGGATTTCAAGGCTCGTCAGTCCACCAAAATGGTGGGAGAAAGCTTGGAACAGCATTGCCTGACTCAGTTTAATTCCCTGCGGATGACGGCTTTTCCGACAGCCTATTTTGAGAAGGATAATGATGCCAAAAGCGGCAGCAAGGGGGATTTCATCTTCCGGGAAAGCATGGAAGGCACAGAATTTATTTCCATTATGTTTGAAATGAAAAACGAGATGGATGAAACGGCCACCAAGCATAAAAATGAGGATTTTTTCAAGGAGCTGGATAAGGATCGCCGGGAAAAGAAATGCGAATATGCAGTTCTGGTATCCATGTTGGAAATGGACAATGAATTATACAACAATGGTATTGTAGATGTTTCCTATCGCTACGAAAAAATGTATGTAATTCGTCCCCAATTTTTTATCCCTATGATTACACTATTGCGGAATGCAGCCCTGAATAGTCTAAAATATCGTCAGGAGCTGGAGGCAGCCAAGAATCAGCAGTTGGATATAGCCCATTTTGAGGAAAATATGAATGCCTTTAAGCAGGGCTTTGGCCGCAATTATGAAATTGCCAGCAAAAAATTCAAAACCGCCATAGATGAAATAGACAAAACCATCACCCATTTGCAAAAGACCAAGGATGCGTTGCTTTCCTCTGAAAACCAGTTAAGATTAGCCAACAATAAGGCGGAGGATTTGAGCATCAAGAAGCTGACCAAAAACGCTCCCTCAGTGCGAAAAATGTTTGAGGAAATATAGCTAAGGAAAATTTGCCTCTGTTTTTCATTTTAGGCAGGTTCTTTTCTATGTCAAAAATTTGACAAGGAACTTCAAATTATGCTAAACTATATAAGCTGATGTGCGGGCGTGGCGGAACTGGCAGACGCGCTGGACTTAGGATCCAGTGCCGCAAGGCGTGGAGGTTCGACCCCTCTCGTCCGCACCAAATTTTATACCACAAAGACTGTGAAGAAGAGGAGTACCTGCTCTAGATGAGTGTAGAGAGAAAGGCGGTTGGTGAAAGCCTTTACTATCCAGCAGGGAAGGTAGCTTTGGAGTTGTCTGGCTGAAGGATTGCTGGTAGGCTGGAACGCTGGACGGCGTTAGGTCTTGAGTGTGCACATAGTTCACGTGCAAATTTAGGTGGTACCACGGAAGATATGCTCTTTCGCCCTTATTGGGCGGGAGAGCTTTTTTGATTTGAAATAAAGGAGTTTGAGAACATGGAAGAGAATAATATCCCCAAGGTTTATGACCCCAAAAGCTTTGAAAAGAAATGGTATGGCTTCTGGGAGGAAAACAAGCTGTTTCATGCCGTTGTAGAGGAAGAAAAGGAACCATATAGCATTGTTATCCCACCTCCAAATGTAACTGGCCAGCTTCACATGGGCCACGCATTGGACAACACTTTGCAGGATATTTTGATTCGTTGGCGCCGTATGCAGGGCTACAATACCCTGTGGATGCCTGGCTGTGATCATGCAGGTATTGCTACTCAGGCCAAGGTGGAGGGTGCTCTGCGGGCAGAAGGTACCAATCGCTACGAGCTGGGCCGTGAGAAATTCCTGGAGAGAGTCTGGGATTGGAAGGAAAAGTTTGGCAGCCGTATTATGAGCCAGCTTCGTTCCCTGGGTTCCTCTCTGGATTGGGACAGAGAGCGCTTTACTATGGACGAGGGCTGTTCCAAGGCTGTCCGTGAGGTTTTTGTCAGCCTTTATGAAAAAGGCTTGATTTATCAGGGAACCCGCATTACCAACTGGTGCCCAGATTGCAACACTGCTATTTCTGATATTGAGGTGGAGCATGAAACTGAGGCCGGTCATCTGTGGCATATTCGCTATCAGATTAAGGGCGAGGACAAATACGTTGAGGTAGCTACTACCCGTCCTGAAACCATGTTTGGTGATACCGGTGTAGCTGTAAATCCTTCTGATGAGCGTTATACTGAGCTGGTTGGCAAAACTCTGATTCTGCCAGTAGTGAACAGAGAGATTCCTCTCTTTGCTGATGAATATGTTGATTCTGCCTTTGGTACTGGTGCCGTAAAGGTTACTCCTGCCCATGATCCTAACGACTATGAAATGGGCCTCCGTCACAACTTAGAGCAGATAAAGGTTATTTCCAACACTGGCAAAATGACTGAGGGTGCTGGCAAATATGAGGGCATGGATCGCTATGAGTGCCGTAAGGCTCTGGTGAAGGAACTGCAGGAGATAGGTGCTCTGGTATCTGTAGAAGATCATGAGCATGCTGTCGGTCATTGCTCCCGTTGTCATTCCACCATTGAGCCAATGATTTCTACCCAGTGGTTTGTCAAGATGGATTCCTTGGCTAAGCCTGCTGTAGAGGCTGTTAAGACTGGCAAAATCAAATTCGTACCAGAGAGATTTACCAAAATCTATTGCAACTGGCTGGATAATATTCGTGACTGGTGTATTTCCCGCCAGTTGTGGTGGGGCCATCGGATTCCTGCCTGGTACTGTGATGATTGTGGCGAAACCACGGTTTCTCGTACTGATATAGATGTATGTCCAAAATGTGGCAGCAAGCATCTCCATCAGGATGAGGATGTACTGGATACCTGGTTCAGCTCTGGCCTGTGGCCATTTGAAACTATGGGCTGGCCAGAGCAAACTCCTGAATTGAAGCAGTTCTACCCAACCAGCACTTTGGTTACCGGCTATGATATTATTTTCTTCTGGGTAGCCCGCATGGTTATGATGGGACTGGAATTTGGCAAGGATATCCCATTCAAGACCGTTTACATTCATGGTCTGGTTAGAGATGAGCAGGGACGGAAGATGTCCAAATCTCTGGGTAATGGTATTGATCCAGTAGAGGTTATTGACCAGTATGGTGCTGATACCTTGAGATTTATGCTGATTACCGGCAACACTCCTGGTAATGATATGAGATTTATCAATGACCGTGTTGTGGCCACCAGAAATTTTGCTAACAAGCTGTGGAATGCCTCCCGCTTTATGCTGATGAATCTGGAGGGATTTGACAAGTCCTTTATTCCAGCAGAGGAGGATTATACCTTGGCTGACAAGTGGATTATGTCCCGTTACGCCAAGACTGCTCAGGGCGTTACGGCCAACCTGGAGAAGTTTGAGCTGGGTGAGGCAGGTCGCCTGATTTATGAATTTATCTGGAATGAATTCTGTGACTGGTATATTGAACTGGCCAAGGCTAGACTTTATGACAAGGAAAATCTACGCCCTCGTCAGACTGCTCAGTATGTATTGGGCTATGTGCTGGAAGGCACACTGCGTCTTCTGCATCCATTTATGCCATTTATTACTGAGGAAATCTGGCAGCATATTCCTCATGAGGGTATCAGCATTATGGTATCCCAGTGGCCTGGCAATGATGAGAAGGCTTTGTCCCAGCTAATAAATGATGGTGATGAGGCAGCCATGACTGCTATTATGGAGTCCATTAAGACCATTCGTGCTCTTCGTTTGGAGGTAAATGCAGCTCCAGGCAAAAAGAGTGAGGTTATTTTGAACTTTACCGATGAATCTCTCCGTCAGGTATTTGCCGACAATGAGGGCTATCTTACGGTACTGGCTGCCGCAGAGCCTGTTACTATGCTGGCTTCTGGTTCTGACAAGCCAGAAAATGCTATGGCCGGTGTGGTCAATGGCGTAGAAATCTATCTGCCATTGAAGGGCCTGATTGATGTGGACAAGGAGGTTGCCCGCCTGAACAAGGAAATGGCTACTCTGGAGAAGGAAGTTAGCCGTCTGGAGAAAAAGCTGGGCAATCAGGGCTTCCTGGCCAAGGCTCCTGCCGAGGTAGTTGCTGGTGAGCAGGAGAAGCTGAAAGGCTATCAGGAGAAGCAGGCTGCTGTAAAGGAGCGCCTTAGCTATTTGGCAACTCTGTAAATTTACATAAAAACAATGATCGTACCATAGATGGGCCTCAAAAAAGGTCTGCTATGGTACATCATTTATCTGGCAGAATTATTTCGAGGAGGGAAGGATATGAATTATCAGGAAGCTCTGGAATATCTGGAGGAGCTGAATGTATTTGGTGTAAATCTGGGCTTGGCAAGAATCCAAAGGCTGATGTTTCTTTTGGGAGATCCCCAGAAACAATATAAAACCATTCATGTTACAGGTACCAACGGCAAAGGTTCGGTAACAGCGATGCTGGCTTCCTGCTTGCAGGCGGCAGGGATTCGGACAGGTATGTATATTTCTCCCCATCTTTCCTCTTACACGGAAAGAATGGTTATTGATGGCCAGCCTGTTTCTAAGCAGCAATTTGCCGAGACTCTTAGCGTGGTGCGGGATATTTGCGAATTTATGCAGGGAGAGGGAGATGAGCATCCTACCCAGTTTGAGGTGCTTACCGCAGCGGCTTTTCTGCTTTTCCAGAAAGTTGGGGTAGAATATGCAGTTATTGAAGTAGGCTTAGGTGGCCTCTTGGATTCTACCAATGTTATTGTGCCAGAGGTGTCGGTAATTACCAATGTAACCTTTGAGCATGCAGATAAATGTGGCGGTACTCTGGAAGGTATTGCTACCCATAAAGCTGGTATTATCAAGGAGGGTGTGCCTGTAGTAACCGGGGCAGAGGGTGAGGCTCTGGAAATTATTGCCAAGGTGGCTCAGGAAAAAAAGGCCGACCTGTATGTGGCAGGCAGAGATTTTGCAGCAGAAGCTATGAAGCCATTGGGACAGCTGTCCATTCCACCAAATCTTGGAGCTACCGGCTATGGTGTGCAGGATAGAGCTTTGACAGATATGCAGATGGAGGCTCTTTCCAAGCTGCATTTGGATTGCAATGAATGTGAAGCTGGTCAGCAGTTGGTGGCCTTTAATGGTAAAAATCCTCTTTTTGCCAATATGAATTACAAGCTGTCCTTGTTGGGACTGCACCAGGTGTCCAACAGTGGTTTAGCGGCAGCGGTTTTTATGGTGCTAGCAGCTAATGATTTGCGTTTTACACAGAAAGCTTTGAAAAAGGGCATGAAACAGGTAATCTGGCCTGGGCGGTTTGAACTGCTCTCTGGCTATCCATATAAGGTGCTGATTGATGGCGCCCACAATCCTGCAGGTATCAAGACCTTGCGACAAAGCCTTGATTATTACTTCCCTCATAGCAAAAGAATTTTCCTTTTGGGTATCTTGAAGGACAAGGATTATAAATTCATGTTGGAATATCTTCTGCGGCCAGAGGATGTGGTAATTATGACTACGCCAGATTCCCAGCGGGCAGCAGAGCCAGAGCAGCTGCTGCCATATGTGGTATCTGAGGCCAAGGAAGCTGTGCCAGAGCCAGCAAAGGCCTTGAAACGGGCCCAGGATTTGGCAGAGCAAGCAGGCAATCCAGAAGAAACCACGCTGATATGCGCAGGTTCCCTGTATCTGATTGGAGCCTTGCGGGAAATGCTTTTGCAAAGGCATTGAGATATGAAGCAAAAAACTACCTCCAGATTCCATAGAACCTAGAGGTAGTTTTTTTAGTAAAAATTTAAGATTTAAATTACATCTGGCGGTACATGCCGATAACCTTGCCCAGAATGGTTACGTCCTTCTCATAGAAAGGCTCCATAGAATCATTCTCAGGCTGGAGGCGGATGCAATCTTCTTCCTTGAAGAAGCGTTTTACAGTAGCGCCTTCGCCATCCACCAGGGCTACAACAATATCGCTGTCCTCGGCAGTGTTCTGCTGTTGAACCATCAGATAGTCGCCATCATAAATGCCTGCCTTAATCATGCTTTCGCCAGCAACCTTCAGCATGAAGCACTCGCTGGAAGTACCCATCAGATGGGTAGGGAAGGCAAAGGTATCCTCAATATTCTCCTGTGCCAGAATAGGAACACCTGCAGTAACAGTGCCTACCAAAGGTACATTTACAGTACGCTCCCAAGGCTTGTCCTCCAGCAGATCAATAGCACGAGGCTTGGTTGGATCCCTGCGGATAAGGCCGGCAGCCTCCAGCTGATTCAGATAGCCGTGTACAGTAGAGCTGGATTTCAGGCCTACTTCTTTACCAATCTCACGTACAGAAGGTGGATAACCCTTCTTCATCAGCTGTTCCTTAATAACCTTGTAGATTTGTTCCATTCTTTTGTCAGCGCAACGCTTACGTCCCATATTCATACATCCTTTCAATATTATTGTAGAATAAGCAGATTCCCATTAGTTGAAATAATTGTACCACATAAATGTTTGTTTGTAAAGTGTTCCGCAAACAAAAGTGTTAAGGAATTTCTGTTTTCTAAAAGCTAATTTAGAGAAAATATGTTGCAGATAACCTGTCTTTATGATACAATAAACTCAGAAATACAGAGACAGTCTTTGGGGCAGGGTGAGATTCCCTACCGGCGGTATAGCCCGCGAGCCTGATGAGGCAGAGTAATTCTGCAGTAGATAGGCAGGATTCGGTGAGATTCCGAAGCCGACAGTATAGTCTGGATGAGAAAAGACATGTTGTGTGCATCTTTTTATGTATTGTCAATGGCTGTTGAGGATTATTTCCTGACGGCCTTTTTTATTTGCAAGAACCGAAAGGTAATCAGCAGTATACATAGGCTGCTTCTGTACTTCAGATATTATGTATCAGAGGTGATAGGATGCAAGAAGATTTTGATGAGCAAATGATGAGGCGGGCCATTGAGTTGGCCAGAAATGCTACAGGCCGTACCTCCCCTAATCCCTTGGTGGGAGCTGTGGTAGTCAAAGAGGGGCGGATTGTGGCTGAGGGCTGGCATCGTCGGGCTGGTACTCCCCATGCAGAGGTTCATGCCCTGAATATGGCTGGTGAACTGGCCAAGGGGGCTACAGTGTATGTGTCGTTAGAGCCCTGTGCTCATTATGGCGGAACAGGCCCTTGCGCCAAGGCACTGGTGGAGGCTGGGGTAAGCCGGGTGGTTGTCGCCATGACAGATCCCAATCCCAAGGTAGCAGGCAAGGGCATCCAGATTCTCCGGGAGGCTGGCGTAGAGGTTGTTACAGGAGTACTGGAAAAGGAAGCCCATGAGTTGAATGAGGTTTTCCTGAAGTGGATAACCACAGGCAAGCCCTTTGTGGCACTGAAAACGGCTATGTCTCTGGATGGCAAGATTGCTACTGCTGGGGGAGAATCTCAGTGGATAACCAATGAAAAATCCCGTTATGAGGGACACCGTCTCCGGGATATTTATGATGGTATTCTGGTAGGGATTAATACTGTATTGCAGGACAATCCCAGCCTGACCACCAGATTGCGGGAGTATCAGGGACAGAATCCTGTAAGGATTGTCTTGGATAGTCAGGCTAGATTGCCACTGGATAGCAAGCTGGCTACAGATGGCGCAGCTAGAACCATTGTGGCTGTATCGGCCAAGGCTCCTGCCAGCCGTAGGGCTGCTTTGGAGGCAGCAGGCTTGGAGGTTCTAGTGGCAGGAACTGATAAGGTTGATGTGGTAGAGCTGATGAACCAGCTAGGGGCTATGCGCATTACCTCCATATTGGTGGAGGGCGGCGGCAGGGTGAATTTCTCCTTGCTGGAAGCTGGCTTGGTGGACAGAGTATATGCCTTTGTGGCTCCCAAGCTTATAGGTGGCAGTCAGGCCTTGACTCCTGTAGAGGGAGAGGGCTTCGCTCAGCTGGCTCAGGCTGTGGAGCTGGAGAATATCCAGACCAGTTTGCTGGACAAGGATGTGATGATTACTGGCAGGGTTCGTAGACCAGAATGTGAATAAAGGGGTATGCTATGTTTACAGGAATTGTTGAAGAAGTGGGCCAGGTGAAAGCCATAGGCAATGGAACTCTCCAGATTCAGGCTACCAAGGTATTGGAGGATGTTAAGCTAGGAGATAGTATTGCTGTCAATGGCATTTGTCTTACGGTAACAGGCTTTAACAGCCATAGCTTTCAGGCAGATGTTATGCCTGAAACCATTAAGCGAACCTCCTTGGGGGAGTTGAAGCTGGGCAGTCCAGTAAATCTGGAGCGGGCCTTAACCTTAAGCAGTCGTCTGGGGGGCCATATTGTCAGTGGACATATTGATGGCACTGGGCGGATCGTTTCTCTTAAAGAGGACAAAAACGCCATACTTATGAAGATACAGGCCGATGGAGCTATTCTGCGGTATATTGTGGAAAAGGGCTCTGTGGCTTTGGATGGTATCAGCCTAACGGTGGCTCAGGTTGGCAGCAGAGATTTTACAGTATCCCTGATACCCCATACCAGGCAGGTAACAAATCTATCTGCCAAGGGAGAGGGTTCTCTCATTAATATTGAAAATGATGTGGTGGGCAAATATGTGGCCAAGTTGCTGCAGCCTGCTGGTGAGTCAGCGGATGTGGCGGCCCAGTCCAGTATTACCATGGATTTTCTTAAGGAAAATGGATTTTAAGAAGTATGCCCTATAAAGGGTTAGAGATAAAGGAGCATAGATATGGCAAAATTTGCAACAGTTGAGGAAGCAATTGACGAAATCAGAAATGGCAATATGATTATTGTAGTAGATGATGAGGATCGTGAAAACGAGGGCGATATTATTGTAGCGGCAGAGAAGTGTACTGCTGACCATGTTAATTTTATGGCAACTTATGCCAAGGGATTGATTTGTACTCCAGTAGAGGGCTATATTCTGGATAGATTAAAGATTGGCCAGATGGTTACCAATAATACTGATAATCACGAAACAGCCTTTACTGTTTCTGTAGATGCAGTTAGCACCACTACTGGTATTTCTGCCTATGAGAGATGGGAAACCGTTAAGAAGATTATAGATCCAGAGGCAAGACCAGAGGATTTCCGTCGTCCAGGCCATGTATTTCCTTTGCGCTCTGTTCCAGGGGGTGTATTGCGCCGTGCAGGTCATACTGAAACCACCACTGACTTGGCTCGCTTGGCTGGCCTGATTCCTGCTGGCTGGTGTTGCGAAATTATGGATGATGATGGCCATATGATGCGTACACCAAAGCTGATGGAGTTTGCAGATAAGCATGGCTTGAAGATTATTACCGTTAAGTCCCTTATTGAGTATCGCAAGAAAACTGAGTGCTTTGTGGAGAAGATTGCCGAGGCAGATCTGCCAAGCAAATACGGTCATTTTAGAATCCATGCTTATGAAAGCAAGCTGGATGGCAAGTGTCATTTGGCTATTATGAAGGGTGATGTTCGGGGCAAGAAGGATGTGCTGGTAAGAGTACATTCCGAGTGCTTGACTGGTGATGCTTTGGGCTCCATGCGTTGTGACTGCGGTGAGCAGTTGGCTACTGCCCTGAAAAAGATTGAGGCTGAGGGCTGCGGTGTGGTTCTTTATATGCGTCAGGAGGGCAGAGGTATTGGTCTGGCCAACAAGATGCGTGCCTACGAACTGCAGGATCAGGGCAAGGATACTGTAGAGGCCAATGTACTGTTGGGCTTTGCTCCTGATGAGCGGGATTATGGCATTGGTGCTCAGATTTTGGCTGATTTGGGCCTCAGCAGCATTCGTCTTATGACTAACAATCCTGCCAAGAGAGCTGGTTTGGAGGGTTATGGCCTTAGCATTACTGAGCGAGTGCCTTTGGTTATGCCAGTAAATGAATATGATAAAAATTATATGAAGGTAAAAAGTGCCAAGATGGGACACATTCTGGGCTAGGCTGTTGAATATTAAGGAGGATTTTTCATGAAAGAGGTAAAGGTTTTGGAAGGCATGCTGAATGCCCAGGGGTTGCGTTTTGGTATTGTAGTATCCCGTTTTAATGAGTTCTTTACATCCAAGCTGTTAGGGGGTGCACTGGATACCCTGCATCGTCATGGAGCCAACGAGGATGATATTACTGTAGCTTGGGTACCTGGTGCCTTTGAGCTGCCATTGGTATCCAAGAAGATGGCTGAGTCTGGCAAATATGATGCTATTATTGCTTTGGGTACTGTTATCCGTGGTTCTACCACTCATTATGATTATGTTTGCAACGAGGCTGCCAAGGGGATTGCTCAGGCTAGCATGGCTACCGGTGTTCCTGTTGCCTTTAGCGTAGTAACCACTGAGAATTTGGATCAGGCTATTGAGCGTTCTGGTACCAAGGCAGGCAACAAGGGTGCTGATGGTGCTATGACTGCCATTGAAATGGCCAATCTGCTGCGTCAGATTTGATAGGAGGCGGCAGGCTATATGAAAATCGGTGTAATTAGTGACACTCATGGCTGCCGTGACCATTGGGCCAAGGCCTATGACAAGTTTTTCAAGGATGCGGATTTGATTATTCATTCTGGAGATGTACTTTATCATGGGCCTCGGAATCCTATGCTGGAGGATTATAATCCAGCGGAGCTGGCAGAAAAAATCAATAGCTGTAGTCAGCCGGTGCTGATTTGCAAGGGAAATTGTGATTCAGAGGTGGATCAGCTGGTGCTGAATTCACCTATTCAGTCTCCGTATGTCCATGCCTTTGCGGATGGGCGCCATATTGTGGCTACTCATGGTCATATGGTAGACTCTGATGAGGCAAAGGAGGCTATGGCTGCTGCCATTAAGGCGGATATTTTTATCAGCGGTCATGTGCATTATACAGTGCTGGAAAAAAGGGGCAATACTGTGTTCCTGAATCCCGGCTCTCCATCCCTTTCCAAGCGGGAAGATGGGCGCCAGACCTGTGCTGTGATTTCTGATGTTGATATTAAGGTGTATGATGTCAATACTGCTGAAGTGCTGATGGAATATAATTTCTGATTTATCGAATACATCTTATTCACTATTAACGGCGGTATGGGAGTACCCTTTCAGGCACGCTCTCGCTACTTTTCTCGCCTAGCGGTACTAAAGCTCTCATGAGGCAATTCGT
>CAKPYV010000012.1 GCA_934203205.1 uncultured Anaerovibrio sp.
TAATGTATTCATGTCTAAAATCCTCCATAAACACATTATACCACTAATATACACTTTTATCTATATAATCAGTTACTTATCTTTTCTCCTTTATAGTCAATCAAATATGCCGAAGAATATCCCGATTTTCCTAATGCTTTTCATCCTTTGATGGCAAAATCAGAATCTCCTCTATAGCCCGACGAAATTCCTCCAAATCCACATGGGTATTGTAGCAGGGGCCATTAGGCCGTAGATTCAGCACCCCCACAGAGGGAATAGGGTAAACATCCTGTATACCGCTGGCCAAATCCCGCTCACAAGCAATGGCCACCACTGCCTTGGGCCGAATCTTCATAACAGTTTGCCGAGCTAGGGTTCCCCCTGTAACTACGAAGAAATGAAAGCCCATTTCCTCTGCCATAGTTACCAAGGCACCAATATCACAGCCCCCACACCGCTTGCAATTATTAGGATCTCTAGTTATTTTGTGGGGACAGGTAGCCAGCTGCAAACAATGAGGCGTTACCACCAAAAGCTTATCCGGTGTTACCTTTAGATGGCGATTTTTGATAATTTGGTTGCTAACTGCCACAAAGGAGCCTTCAATCCTTCGTCTGGGGATATGTAATAACCGCCCAGCTCCCAGAGCCACATAGAACAATATATTCATTAGCCCGTAGGTCTGTCGATGTAGGAAGCGGGGCACCGGCCAGCCCATGATGCCAGCCACCATGCTGAATATTCCCAAGGCCATTAAGCCTGCCAGAACTAGCAGACATAGGCCAAAAACCTCTGGCAGCCAGCTATTCAGCTCCAACAATCCTGGGCGGGCAATCCACCACATAGTAGCAAATACTGCCACCAAAGCCACAAAACTGCCTGTCATCAAGCTGACAAACAATCTCTTAGGATTCCTACCCTGATTATCCGTATAACATTTCATAGCTTTTCCTCAGAATATCAGTTAAAGATATCTCCAACTGCTACACCATGACCACGAAGCAAATCCCCTGCGCTCATGCGTTTTTTACTAGGTGGCTGTATCTCCAGCACCTCCAGCAGACCTTCTCCTGTAGCAACGCAAAAGCTGTTTTTTCGCAGCTCTACCACTGTACCAGGTGCCTTATCACTGTTGCTGTTCTCTACCTTTGTACGCCAGAACTTGTAGTTTTTGCCATCCTTCATGCTCCAAGCCACCGGCCAGGAATTTAAACCTCTAATGAGATTATGTATCTCTACTGCAGATTTGCTCCAATCAATATGACCGGTTTCCTTATTCAGCATACCAGCATAATTGGAAATGCTATCATCCTGCTTTTCTGGGGTTATAGTGCCATTGGCCAAACCATCTATAGTTTCTGCCAGCAGCTTCCCCCCCATAGCCATTAGCTGGTCATGAAGCTCCTCTGTGGTCATTTCCTCAGTAATAGCCACTTTGTTCTTTAACAGCATATCACCTGTATCCAAACCAGCATCCATCAGCATGGTAGTAACACCGGTTTCCTTTTCTCCGTTAATAATGGACCAGTGAATAGGTGCTGCCCCTCTGTATCTTGGCAACAGAGAAGCATGCACATTAACACAGCCCAAAGGAGGAATATCCAAAATCCGCTGGGACAGAATTTGACCAAAGGCCACTACTACTATCAAATCCGGCTGTAATTTCTCCAGCTCTGCAGTAAATTCCTCGGTTTTGATTTTTTCCGGCTGCAGCACTGGCAGATTATATTCCAAGGCTTTCTGTTTTACAGGGGAGGCCTGCAGATTATGACCTCTACCCTTTGGTCTATCAGGCTGGGTAATTACTGCCAAAACCTCAGTCTTGGCCTGCAAAACCTCCAAGCAGGGTACAGCAAAATCCGGTGTACCCATAAATATTGTCTTTAGCTTGCTCATTGCTTTTTATCTCCATTCCGCAGGCTCTTAGCCACATCAATAAACAAAGTTCCCTCCAGATGATCCAGCTCATGCTGAATACATCTAGCCAAAAGGCCGCCAGCAGCCAAGCGCTTTCTCTTGTTCCAGCGATTGGTATATTCCACCACTACCTTGGCAGAACGCTCCACATCCCCAAAAACATTAGGCACGCTAAGACACCCTTCGGAATCTATCTCGCTTCCCTCACGCTCCGTAATTACAGGATCTATCAGCTCCAAAAGTCCATTGTCATCACCAACATCAATAACTACACAGCGAATGGATTTGGCCACCTGAGGTGCTGCCAAACCTACCCCATCTGCACTGTACATGGTTTCAGCCATATCATTCAACAGCTTCCTCAATCTGCTGTCCACCTTGCCTATAGGCTCAGCCTTCTGCTTCAACACAGGATTACCTGCCTTGACAATCTCCAAAACTGCCATTTATATCAACCTCCAAAATTACATCATAACTAATTAATTTTATCACACCTACATAGAAATTGACAACATAGAGACAAACTATACTCCATAAACTTCCCTTTTAACCACTCCCACCTATCCCAAAACAAAATTCCAACAAAAAACACCAGCTATCTTCCCTTGAAAACAGCTGGTGTCTCTGATAGGCTTTATCATTTTACAAAAGGGATTATTATCGTTGCCAAAACAATTGCAGGAAGCATATTAGCAACCCTAAACACCTTGCCCCAAACTAGATTAACACCTACGCAAAAAATTAGAAGCGAACCTACTAGGGATATTGCATCTAGCATGGAACTGGTCATAAATGCTGAAATGGAGTGAGCCAATAATGTTATAGAGCCTTCCAGCAATAACACCGGTATTGCAGAAAAAATACACCCCTTTCCCATACTTGATGTCATTACCGCAATAATAACAAAATCAAGAATAGTTTTTACCCAAAGCATCATAGGATTCCCCGTCAAACCATCTTGAATTGCCCCTACTATAGCCATAGCTCCTATACACACAGTAAATGAAGCATTGGCAAATGCTTCTGCAAAATTACCGTCCTCTGAGCTTCCACTGTATGTTTTCAGCCATTCTCCGAATCTTTCAATCATTGCCTCTATATCTATTATTTCTCCAAGCAATGTTCCAAATGCCATGCTTAATGTTATAAACATTGCTTTACCGCTTACTATATCGTTATTTGCAATAGAAAGCATCCCCTCCATTGCACCTGCTATAGAAATAAATATGACACATAGACCGCATGCCTTATTCATGGATTCCTGTTGCTTTTCATTTAATAATTTTCCACAAAAACAGCCTATTATACCACCTATAACAATTCCCGCAACATTAACTAAAGTACCAAGTCCAACCATGTATTCTCCTCCTTTTCCATTAATAATTATAGAAAAAGGAGGAAATTATGTCAAAAAAACACATACCTTTCAGTTAGAATATTCACTCTGCTTTTACTATCCTCTACAGCCACAGCTGAGGTAGTAAGTACCCAATTTAGCTATACAAATTCTGATTTGCCGAATACATCAATTATCTATACACTTCTCGTAGGCATGGCATATAATCTTCCAGGCACGCTCTCGCTATATTGATGTGCAAACCTATATCACTATTAATGGCGATATGGGAGTACCCTTTCAGGCACGCTCTCGCTACTTTTCTCGCCTAGCGGTACTAAAGCTCTCATGAGGCAATTCGTGGCTGACGCCCCGAAAGCTCATGAATCGCTAAGTACCGAGGCGCGAAGAGTACCTGTGCAGGGTACTCCCATACCGCTCATTAGTGTATTCATCGCAATTTTCCGCCTTGGCACTGTTTGAAATGACCGATTTTTTACGAAGGTAGCAGAATTATCGAAGATTGGCAATACCGATAAGCCTTGATGATTCGACAACAGCCGGAGGGGCATGACACTTTTGCGTCGGGAGACTCCTGCTTTTGCACAGCAAAAGTGGCCCCGGTGGCACTCTCTATCGTTACGGCCTCTGTGAATTGGCTCAGCGACAAGCGGTATCTGTGCGTTAGGATAAATCATCAATTAGGGCCATTAAGTCGTACAGAGCAAAAGTCGTTATGACCGCAGGCTGTATTTCGAGAATCTTTGACATATAAAATTATATTTACATCCTTAGGGAGATAGTCAACTCGATAAATCAGAATTTGCAAATGCGAGGTTTTCATCTAATTCATACATATTTAGTCTAGTACCGTCAAATTTTCTTCACCTTGCCTTCTTTAAGGCAAAATTAAATTACATCGGCTTCGTAGGAGAAAATCTCACACAGAAAGTTCTGCTCCTTAAGGGCAGCTTCTATTTCATCCAGAATTTCCTCACTATCGGCAGATACGGTATGAAAATGGTAGCCGGAGGTTACATTTAGCAAAGGCGTAGATTTGCCACTGCGCAGATTCTCCATAAAATGCTGCACATCCCGGCGATTTTTAATATTCAAAGGAGCAGAAATCCGTCCGTACACACGATGATTCACCATCACATCCTGCACACAGCCTCCCAAATCCACAATAGTGGTCAACTCCTTTTCTGTTTGTTCGTTAGTGTGAAACATCTTGAAGCGACGCACAGCCTGCTTGGGCTGATCCAGAATATAGCCTCTAGCTGTGGCCAGAATAGGATAGCCCTCAGTACGCAACAGGGCAATATCCTGCACCACCACCTGACGGCTGACACCGGCAGCCTTTCCCAAGGCTCCGCCTGAAAGAGGAGCAGAAGCCTCTCGTATCATATCTATAATTTTCTTTCTGCGTTCTGCTCCGCTCATCATATATTACTCCTCCAATGCCTTCAAATGCTTCAAACTTATATCCAAAATTGGTGCAGAATGAGTCAATGCTCCACTGGAAACATAATCCACACCAATAGCTGTAATCTTCTCAATATTTTCCTTGGTAATATTGCCAGAGCATTCAGTTTTAGCCCTGCCATCAATTAACTTTACGGCTTCTGCCATCATATCTGTAGTCATGTTATCCAGCATAATAATATCTGCTCCAGCCTCCAGTGCTTCCTGTACCTGCTCCATACTTTCGGTTTCCACCTCAATCTTCCGGACAAATGGGGCATAGGCTTTAGCTGCCAATACAGCCGCCTTTACACTGCCTGCTGCATCAATATGATTATCCTTCAAAAGCACACCATCAGATAGATTATATCTATGGTTGGAACCACCACCAACTGTTACCGCATACTTTTCAAAAATTCTCATGCAAGGTGTAGTCTTACGAGTATCTAAAAGGGTAGTCTTAGTACCTTCCAGCAGCTTGGCTACCTTATTGGTATAGGTGGCAATACCGCTCATGCGCTGCAGATAATTCAAGGCAGTACGCTCACCGGACAACAGCACACGGATATCTCCTACCACAGTAGCCATATGCTGTCCTTTCTGAACAGACTCTCCATCCTGCACATCAAAAACCACCTCTGTCTTTGGATCCAAAAGCTGGAATACCCGCTGAAAAACCTGCAAGCCGGCAACAATACCATCTTCCTTGCAAATAAGCTCTACCTGCCCTTTTTTGTAATGTGGCATAACGGAATTGGTAGTTACATCCTCGCTGTTAATATCCTCCTCCAATGCCATTTTGATAAATTCATCTGCTGCCAACAGCATAGTAATCTCGTTCACTATAACCTTTCCTTTCATATTAACATAGAAATTTATATTTTCAAGTCTAATCCCACATATTTATTTCAAATCATCACGACAAATTTTCTCTGCAGCCCTCTGGCCAAAAACAAGGCTTTCCAAAAGGCTGTTGCTGGCCAAACGGTTCTTGCCATGAACTCCGTTACAGCTGGTTTCCCCTACAGCATAGAGATGCTCCATGGTAGTACAGGAATCTGCATCTACATGAATACCACCCATGAAATAATGCTGGGCTGGTACAACTGGAATAGGCTCCTTGGTAATATCATAGCCTTCTTCCAAACAAGTCTGATAAATATTGGTAAAATGATGGAGTATCACATCCTGTGGCACATACTCAAAAGAAAGCCACACATGCTTGCTACCCTCTTTTTCCATCTCTGCATGAATAGCCTTGGACACAATATCTCTAGGCTGCAACTCATCTGTAAACCGCTGTCCCTTGCTATTTAAAAGAATCGCACCTTCACCACGAGCTGATTCTGAAATCAAAAAGCTTCTGCCCTCACGCTCTGTATAAAGACTGGTAGGATGAATTTGAACATAATCCAAATGCTCCAATTCCACATTATGCTCCTTAGCCACCTCCAAGGCATCCCCAGTGAGGCTGGGGAAATTGGTGGAATGTTTATAAAGTCCTCCAATACCACCAGTAGCCAACACTGTATCCTTGGCATAAATATGCAGGGTATTTCCCTCCCTATCCGTAGCAGTCAGACCAGTGCATTTACCCTCCTCCACCATAATATCTTCCATTGCAGTATACTCCATAATCTCCACATTGGGCAGAGTTTTTACATACCGCTGCAGGGTTTCGGTAATTTCCTTGCCAGTAATGTCATCATGGAAGCAGATACGAGGCTTGGAGTGTGCGCCTTCTCTAGTATACATAAGACTGCCATCTTCATTTTTGTTAAACCTAACACCAAAATCCAATAACTGGTCAATAATGTCACGGCTGGAACGAATCATAATGTCCACACTTTCCTTGCGATTCTCATAATGGCCAGCCCGCATGGTATCCTCAAAAAAGGCATCATAATCATCGGCATCTCTCAAAACGCAGATACCACCCTGAGCCAGCATGGAATCACAGCTTTCCATATCCTCCTTGCAAATCATCAGTACCTTGGTATACATAGGCAGATGAATTGCCGTAAACAAACCTGCAACACCAACACCAGCGATTACCACATCAACCTTTATATCATTTTCCATAATCTGTGCACTCCCTCAAATATAACTCAATATGACTTTTACCCCATGCTAACGGGTGCTAAGGCTCCCTCCTCTTAGGAGGGAGTTAAGCACCCGTAAGGCTCTGGATTTATTCGACTAAATTCAGTGGGAGTCTAAAGCTCCCACTGAATAAGTCTCATTTTACTTGGCCAAGGACAACATCATTTCCAATGGTTTCTTGGCTTTCTCCACCAAATCCGCCTTAACAGAAGCCCGATTGCTGCCAGATTCCAATACCTTCAACACCTTTTCCAAGGTAACCAGCTTCATATCCGGACAAATAGGCTCTGTTGCCGTAAAGTAAAATTTCTTATCTGGATTCTGACTTTGCAGCTTGTAGCTTACACCAATTTCTGTACCAATAATAAATTCCTTTTTAGGACTTTCTGTGGCGTATTTAATAATGCCAGAGGTAGAGCCAATATAATCAGCCAGAGCCACCACAGCCTCATTACATTCTGGATGAACACAAACTTCCGCCTCCGGATGCTCTGCCATCAAGTCCTTAATCTCCTGAGCCTGCATCTTATGATGAATAGGGCAATATCCATCCACTACCATTACATTTTTATCTGTCACCTGGTCAGCTACATAACGGCCTAAATTTTTATCTGGAATAAACAAAATATTTTTATTTGGCAATTTAGCTACAATATCCACTGCATTGGCAGAGGTTACACATACATCAGACCAGGATTTGATTTCAGCAGTGGAATTGATATAGCACACCACAGCCAAATCATCATATTTGTCTCGGAAGCTGTCCACTTCTTTCTTGGTGACCATATGGGCCATAGGGCAGTCTGCCTGCATATCTGGCATCAACACCTGCTTTTCCGGGCTAAGTAGACAGGCACTTTCCCCCATAAAGGAAACACCACAGAATACCAGCACCTGGCAATCCAAACCTGCTGCCACCTTGCTTAAGTAAAATGAATCTCCAATATAATCTGCTATCTCCTGTACCTCCGGTTCCACATAATAGTGGGCCAGAATAACAGCATCCTTCTCAGCCTTCAAAGCCTTTATTTTTTCCTGAATTGTCATGTTTTCCCCATTTCCGCCACCTGCTGTGACATAAAGCTTAGCAATATAACCAAAATCTAACCTAGTATAGCATTTCTTTCTACACCTGACAAGACACATATACACTTTTCTGTAAACACATATTTATTTATCATATTGTTCACACAAAAAGGACTGCCACCGTAGCAGCAGTCCTTATTGTTTTATTTATTTTTGGTCAAAGCCTGGGAATTACTCCTTGCCAGCCAGCTTCTTATAGCCATTCAGGCGATTCTGAGCATCCTTCTTGGTCTTTTCAAAGAGTGCCTCAGCAGCCTCTGGGAAGCTTCTCTTAAGGGAGGAGTAACGAACCTCACCCATGAGGAAGTCCTCAAACTTATCCCAATCAGGCTCCTTGGAATCAAGGCTGAATGGGTTCTTGTCAGTATCACGGAGAGCAGGGTTGTAGCGGAAGTTAGCCCAATAGCCACAAGCAACAGCCTTAGCAGCCTCTTCCTGACTTCTGCCCATACCAATGCGGATACCGTGGTTGATGCATGGAGCATAGCCAATAATCAAGGATGGTCCTGGATATGCCTCAGCCTCAGCAATAGCCTTGAGAGCCTGGTTCTTATCTGCACCCATATCTACCTGAGCTACATATACATAGCCATAGGTCATAGCCATGAGGCCCAGATCCTTCTTCTTGGTCTTTTTACCAGTAGCAGCAAACTGAGCAATAGCAGCAGTAGGAGTAGCCTTGGAAGCCTGACCACCAGTATTGGAATATACCTCAGTATCAAATACAAAGACATTTACATCCTCGCCGGAAGCAAGAACATGGTCTACACCGCCGTAACCAATATCATAAGCCCAGCCGTCACCACCGAAGATCCACTGGGAACGCTTAACCAGGAAGTCACGGTTCTCATAAATCTTGTTCAGCAGCTCGTCACCATTCTTCTCGTTCTCCAGCAATTCAGCCAAAGCATCAGCACGCTGACGGGAACCATCGCCAGTATTCATATTATCCAGCCACTCAGTCATAGCCTCCTGCAAAGCAGCAGAACCATGACCTTCCTCGATAGCCTTGGCAACATCAGCAGCCAAAGTCTCACGTACAGCCTTGGCACCCAGGAACATACCCAGACCAAATTCAGCATTATCCTCAAACAGAGAATTAGCCCATGCAGGACCGTGACCCTGTGCATTGGTAGTATAAGGCATAGCAGGAGCACTGGCACCCCAGATAGAGGAGCAGCCAGTTGCATTGGCAATCATCATACGATCACCAAAGAGCTGAGTAATCAACTTAGCATATGGAGTCTCACCACAGCCTGCGCAAGCACCGGAGAACTCCAGCAGAGGCTGCTCGAACTGAGAGCCCTTAACAGTTTCCTTCTTAACAGGATTTGCCTTTGGAGCAACCTTCTTAGGATCTACTGCATAATCAAATACAGACTGATTCTTCTCCTGAGTAGCAAATGGCTTCAATACCAGAGCCTTCTCCTTGGCAGGGCAAGCATTTACGCAGTTGCCGCAGCCGGAGCAGTCCATAGCAGAAATAGCCATGGTAAAGTTCAAGCCCTTGGCACCAATAGCTGGCTTGGAGGTGAACTCTGCTGGAGCTGCATCCTTCTCAGCATCAGTAGTAAGAACAGGACGGATTGCTGCATGAGGGCAAACAAATGCGCACTGATTACACTGAATACACTTGGTAACATCCCACTCAGGAACATTGATAGCAATACCACGCTTCTCATAGGCAGCAGAGCCAGTTGGGAAGGTACCATCAGCCAGGAATTCCAAATCCTTAACAGACAAATTGTTGCCTTCCTGACGGTTAACTGGATTCTGAACATTTTTGATATACTCAGGCAGATGAGACTGATCTACAGCAGCATCGTCAGCAGCATCAGCCCAAGCAGCAGGAACATTTACCTGATGGAGAGCATTGATACCAGCATCAATAGCGCCATGGTTCATATCTACAATGTTCTGACCCTTCTTGCCATAGGAAGTAACTACAGCATCCTTCAGATACTGAACAGCAGTCTCCAAAGGAATAATATCAGCCAGCTTGAAGAAAGCAGACTGCATTACCATGTTGAAGCGGCCGCCCAAGCCCAGCTCCTGTGCAATCTTAACAGCGTTTACGGTATAGAACTTGATATTGTTCTTGGCAATATAACGCTTCATAGCAGCAGGCAGATGCTTATCCAGCTCCTCGTCAGTCCAAATGGTGTTCAGCAAGAAAGTACCATTCTTCTTCAAACCTGCCAGCAGGTCATATTTGTCAACATAAGACTGCTGTGAGCAGGAGATGAAGTTTGCATTGTTAATGAGATATGGAGAAGCAATTGGAGTAGCACCAAATCTCAAATGGGACATGGTAATACCGCCAGACTTCTTGGAGTCATATGCAAAATAAGCCTGAGCATACAGCTTGGTCTTATCACCGATAATCTTGATAGCAGACTTGTTTGCACCTACAGTACCATCAGAGCCCAAGCCCCAGAACTTGCAGGCAGTGGTTCCCTCTGGAGTCAGATCTACATCCTCTGGATACAGAGGCAAAGAAGTTCCGTTCAAATCATCATTGATACCGATAGTAAAGCCGTTCATTGGAACGTCCTTCTTCAGCTCTTCATAAATGCCCAGTACCTGATCAGGGTTTACATCCTTGCCGCCCAGACCATAACGACCACCTACAATAACTGGATGTCTGTCAGTGTTGTAGAAAGCAGTACGTACATCCTGATACAAAGGCTCACCCAGAGCACCTGGCTCCTTGGTACGATCCATAACAGCAATCTTGGTTACAGTCTCAGGAATAGCATTGAGGAAATGCTTTACAGAGAATGGGCGGAACAGATGAACTGCTACCATACCAACCTTTTCACCCTTGCCATTGAGATAATCAACAGCCTCAACCAAGGTCTGATTCAGAGAACCCATAGCAATAACTACACGCTCTGCATCTGGTGCACCATAGTAATCAAATACATGATGCTCACGACCAGTAACTTTGGCCAGCTCTGCCATAGCTTCCTCAACCAAATCAGGAATAGCTTCATAATATTTGTTTACAGTCTCACGAGTCTGGAAATAAATATCATCATTCTGAGCAGTACCACGAATACATGGATGATCAGGATTCAGAGCATTGCGACGGAAAGCGTTTACAGCATCCCAATCCAAAATCTTGCCTAATTCCTCATAAGGAATAACCTCAATTTTCTGAATCTCGTGGGAAGTACGGAAACCATCAAAGAAGTTCAGGAATGGCACACGGCCCTTAATAGCAACCAAATGAGCAACAGCAGCCAAATCCATAACTTCCTGTACAGATGACTCAGCCAGCATAGCCATACCAGTCTGACGAGCAGCCATAACATCCTGATGATCACCAAAGATGTTCAGAGAGCTGGTAGCCAAGGCACGAGCACTAACATGGAATACACCTGGCAGAAGCTCACCAGAAATTTTGTACATATTTGGAATCATCAGAAGCATACCCTGAGAAGCTGTGTAGGTGGTGGTCAAAGCACCAGCCTGCAGAGAGCCATGTACAGCACCAGCTGCACCAGCCTCAGACTCCATCTCAATGATATTAACCTTCTGGCCAAAAAGATTTTTCTGTCCCTTTGCTGCCATTTCGTCTACATTCTCCGCCATTGGAGAAGAAGGCGTAATTGGATAGATTGCTGCAACATCAGTAAATGCGTAAGAGATATACGCAGCAGCGGCATTACCATCCATAGTTTTCATTTTTTTGCTCATGGATCATACTCCCCCTTAAAAAAATTGATACAGTGCACCTGCACACAAATTGGTACAACTGTATAAAGTATACACAACACACTGAACCATGTAGTTTTTCTTATAGGAAATATACACACTTCATTAGATTCATTATACAACCTACAAAGTATTTTGTAAATGAGGGAACTTTTTTTGTAACCTTTATATTAATTCTATCAATTGAGATTTTGTGCAAATATGTTTGCCATAAGTTCATATTGTTCTTGATGTATTTCTTATTATATTTAACTTGACCAGAAAATATATTTGCAGTACAATATACTCACAAGAGTACATTGTACTGTCGCTGTTTTTTTACACAGGAGGTGTTATTTATGGCTTATTCAATTAGACTTACTGAGGAAGAGCGGGGACTGGCAGATGCTTATGCCAAGCTCCAGGGAATTTCCGTGGCTGAGGCCTTTAAAAAGGCTTTGTTTGACAAAATCGAGGACGAATATGATTTGATGGTGGCGGAAAGTGCCTACAACAATTATTTAAAAGAACCTAAAACTTACTCTCACAATGAAGCATGGGAGGAAATTTTAAAATGAGCTATACACTGCGCTATTCAAAACAAGCCATTAAGGAGCTAAAAAAATTAGATCCGTATACCAAAAAGATTATTAAAGGTTGGATTGAAAAAAATCTCCTTGATTGCGAAAATCCAAGAGCTCACGGCAAATCTCTTACTGCCAACCGCAGTGGCCAATGGCGCTATCGCATTGGAGACTACCGCCTTATTTGCCATATAGACGATGATGAGCTGATTATCCTCGCTCTAAACGTAGGCCACCGCCGAACAGTCTACACTTCATAAAATTTCAACCTTATTTTACAAAAAAAATTAGGCACATCGCTTGTTTCAGCAATGTGCCTCTTATTTTGCTTAAGAAAGTCTTTTCAATTTAATTTGCTTACAGCCTCTGGTCCAAATATCCAGGCCAGCTTTTTCTTGGCCTTGGTACGAACCTCATCATTAATGTAAAACTGAGCCATAACTAAAGCTGCACCAATAATGGTTAAATCATCGGTATAACCTATAAATGGTATCAAATCTGCAAGAGCATCAAAGGGCATGATAAAATACCCTAATGCCCCATAGATACCGGCCTTAACCTTCTTGGGACATTTGGGATTCTGCGTTACATAGAAAAGTTGTAAAACCTTGTAGGCTGCCTGCACGCCAATGGACTTGAAATGCTTAGCCAGCTTTTGCCACAACTTTTCCTCTGAATACTCTGTAGTATATTTTTCTGTATCTACTGCTTTATATCTGTCATTTTTACTGCTATCAGACAAATTATTCTGTAATGTAAACATAATCTGCTTATCCTTTGCTGTATTCAGCTGATATTATCTTTAACTCCTGGGGCTTTACCGAGGTACAGAAAAACAAGATTTTTACACCTGCCGCGAGAGCCTTATTTACTGCCTCTCCATAGGCAGGATGAGTGGCAATATTAGGCTTTACCTGCTGGATGCCCTCCATCTGAATCACATAGGCCATAATGGCACGATATCCCTCCTGAGCCGCCTTGGCCAGCTCGCCCAGATGCTTCACGCCTCGTTCCGTAGGTGCATCAGGAAAATAGCCCTGACCATCAATTTCCAAGGTACAGCCCTTGACCTCCATAAGATACCGTTCCGGCTTCCCCTGCAAACCAATTTGTTTTTCCATATAAAAATCTATGCGGGAATTTCCATAGGTATACTCTGGCTTAATATAGCTAAAATCCTGCCCAGACAACCATTCTGCCACCACCTTGTTGGGAGCCTGACTGTCCATATTTATCAAGCCAAAATTTTTCTTGTACACAGCAACTAAATCATATTTGGTCTTTCTATTGGGATTGGAGGCTTTTTCCAGCACCACCTTTACCCCTGGCAATAACAGTTCCTTACAGCGACCAGTGTTCTTAACATGAACTGTTTCCACCTGCCGATTTACTTCCACATGGGCAATAAACCTGTTGGGCCTATCTACAAATTTTCCCTCAACAATATCTTCGTAAATCATAAATTTTATTTATTCAGATACCACTGAATAATAGCCTGTGTTCCCTTGTTTTCCATGCCCTTAGCGGCCAACTGGTCATAAAGCTCCTTGGCCTTTTCCAAGCCCGGCAGTACAAGTCCAGCCTCATGGGCAGTTTCAATGGCAATCCTCATATCCTTAATAAAATGCTTGATATAGAAACCTGGCTTATCATCTCCAGCCAACATTCTTCTGCCTAAATTGGACAAAGACCAAGAGCCTGCTGCTCCAGTTTCAATAGTCTCCAGCACTTTCTGAGTATTCAAACCCATTTTCTGAGCATAAACCAAAGACTCTGCTACCGCCATCATGCCAGCTGCAATGGCAATCTGATTGGCCATCTTGGTGTACTGACCGCTGCCTGCTGGGCCAAAATAGTTAATGGTTTTGCCCATAGCCTGAAATACTGGCAATAGAGCCTGAAAAGCCTCTTCCTCGCCACCTACCATAATAGCTAGAGTGGCATTGCGAGCACCTAAATCCCCTCCAGATACTGGAGCATCCAGAGAAGCAATCCCCTTGGCCTTAGCTGCTTCATATATCTTTCGAGCCAAGATTGGGCTGGAGGTGGTCATATCCACAATATAGCCTCCTACCTTGGTGGAAAGGACACCCTGCTCTCCCAGATAAACTTCCTCCACATCCTGTGGATAGCCTACCATAGAGATAATTACATCTGCCTCTGCGGCCAAAGCTGCTGGAGTATCATACCATTTCATGCCCTTTTCTATCAGCTCCTGAGCCTTTGCCTTAGTTCTTGTGTAAATTCCCAGCTCAAAACCTGCATCCTGCAAATGCTTGGCCATGCTGCTGCCCATAACGCCGATACCAATAAAGCCAATCTTCTTTATATTCATAATATCCGTCCTTTCAACCTAAAAGCTTTATACAAATATTTTACTACACAAGCTCTACCTATTCCAAATTCTTTTTTACAAAGTCTGATTTGTAGTCCTAAGTAATTTTAAAATATATTTTTGACTACAAGCGAAACATTTGTTATAATTTGTGTGTATTGTGGGGATATGCCCACGGAGCGGACGCAGTATGAAAATACTGTTATCAATGATACAAATGATGGTCGCCCTGCAAATAAGTAAATGTTCTGCCTAGCAGTTTTGTTTACAGGGAGATGATAGCATGAAAAATGTTATCTGTAGAGGTTTCGATAATAGTGTTCCCAGAAAAGGGAAGCGCCTGTGATGAGGCATTAGCTGTAGCAATATATGCTCTTATATCATTGTTTACTCTTGTAGTGACTGTAATTATGGCTGTGTTGATTTGGCTAACTATCACAGGTGAACTATCGTTGATTTTACTAGGTTAACGTAGGTCACATATCGACCGACATCTTGTAAAAACGAAAAAAGCTGTCCTGGCCGGGACAGCTTCCTCGTAAGATGTTGTGACCATCAGTGTTCACACCACTGTTTGACGGTCGGTTTTTTAATCAATCAAAAAACATGTAGTGGCGAGCCATCATTGTGGTTCGCTCTTTTTTTATACCCTTATTTTAGCCTACATAAACATCTTAGTCAAGTTCCGATTTTAGGAACTGACCATCTCTCCATGCTATGTAAATATAATTCGGTATGTCAAAGTTTTTCGAAATACAGCCTGCGGTCATAACGACTTTTGCTCTGTCCGACTTAATGGGCCAGACGCAAAAGTGTCATGCCCCTCCGGCTGTTGTCGAATCATCAAGGCTTATCGGTATTGCCAATCTTCGATAATTCTGCTACCTTCGTAAAAAATCGGTCATTTCAAACAGTGCCAAAGCAGAAAGACGCAATGAATACGCTAATGAGCGGTATGGGAGTACCCTGCACAGGTACTCTTCGCGCCTCGGTACTTAGCGATTCATGAGCTTTCGGGGCGTCAGCCACGAATTGCCTCATGAGAGCTTTAGTACCGCTAGGCGAGAAAAGTAGCGAGAGCGTGCCTGAAAGGGTACTCCCATATCGCCATTAATAGGGGATAATTTTGCACATCAATATGGCACAAGCGTGCCATAAAGTGTATATGCCATGCCTACAAAAAGTGTATAGATAATAGATGTATTCGGCAAATCAAAACTTACCCTTGTTGGCAATACAACACCCAGATTTGCCTATAACTTTCCTCCAGCTCCTGCATATACCCTTTCCCATCCATTAGCCTGGAATTTCTTACCTGCTCTGGCAACTCCCTATGAAGCCTATTCAACAGCATCCCATTTTTGGCCAACTGTACAGCCTTGCCTGTATACTCCCGCAGGTTTTCAGCTATCAGCTCCGGCACCCCGGCTGCCGTAAGAATACTTGCCCCATATCGAGACCCATGAGTCTTGCCCCGCAATGTAATCACAGGCACACCCATATAAAGCGCATCACAGGTAGTCAGTCCACCATTGTAGGGAGCCGTATCCAGAATAATATCAATATCCCCATATTGAGTCAGATAATCCGGACTAAAAGGCCTCAGCTCCAACACATCAGGATTCCCGCCCAGCCGTTTGAATCTCTGCCTTACAATCTCCTGCCCAGAAAGAACACTGCATATCTTACATTTAATCACCAATTTGGAATTAGGCACAGCCTGCAAAATATTCCGCCACTGCACCAGCATTTCATCTGTTACCTTAGCAAAGCTGTTAAAGCTGCCAAAGGTCACATAGCCCCGTTCCATAGCTGGCGCATTATGACCTACAGATTTTATCTCCCTCATAGTTTCCGGCTGATAGCAAAGATGACAATGAGGCAGCCGCAAAGGCGTTTCGCTAAACCCTCCCTTATCATAAACAGAAGGCATACATATTTCATCTGTAAGAAAATAATCCACCATAGGCAAACCAGTAGTATTGATATAGCCAATACCGGATATTTGCACTGGTGCTGGACGACAGGCCATTACTGGCAGACAGTTATTCTGACTATGACCAGACAAATCCACCAAAATATCTATCCGGTCATCATGAATCAGCTTGGCAATTTCCTGAGGACTTCGACCATGTACATTCCGCCAATAATCAGCCATTTTCTTGAAACGCTGGGTAATATGATCCTCCCGCCCAGTAGAATACCCATAAACCGTAAAATCCGTATGATTACCAGACTTCAAGAGAGCCGTAAAAAAATAGGCCGCCGCATGGAGGCGAAAATCAGGGGAAATATACCCCACCCTAATAGCATGGGCACTGCGCCGAATCCTTACATCATGAGGAAACCCCACCTGCTTGGGAAACATAGCCCCATACTGTCTATGCTTCTGAGCCAAGGCCTGAGAACCAGCCTCCCGATAATTGCTGATAAACAACCCCTTGCTAAAATAGCTGGCTGCTGTCATCTCATCCTGTACCATATTGCTAACAGCAAAAGCCCCCTTGGCAGCCTTTTCCGTTTCCCCTGCCAGCAAGCAGGTATCCGCATAAAAGCTATAGGCCCTGGCCAGCATTTGCCGAGCCTCTCCCTGCCAATTTTGATTATTAGTAGTAAATCTATAACTGCCAGAAAGTCCCCGGCGAAGGGCCTGCTCATACTGAGCAAAAAGCCTCTCATAAGCCTCCATAGCTAAGGACAGCTCATACTTAGCTCCATAATACAAGGCCTTGGCAAAGAGAATACGCAAATTGCCATTATCCAGCTTGCCCCCCTGAGAACTGCCCTTGCCCACAGCCTGATCCATTTGCTCCAGCCAGCTTTCTGCCTCCTGAAAATCCTGCATATAAACAGAAGCCTCTGCTATCAGGGCCATAGCCACTGGATTTCCCGGACTTTCCTCCAGCATCTGTCTGCCACAGGCCCGCATACTGGCTATATCTCCAGCCGCAAAACAACCCTCAGCTGATTTTACCCACTCATTAACAAGCTGCAATTCCATATATCTACCACCATTCCCCTATATATCATGCCCAGCCCCAACAGCTCCGACCATATTATTTACCTAATTGTAATTAATTATACCAAAAAAGGATTCAAACAGCCAAATGCCATCTGAATCCTTTTTACTAAACTTCCTGATTAAACTTTAAACCTGCTTGCAGTTTCATTAAGATTCTGAGCAATTTCAGCCAAGCCGCGGCTGCTGGAAGCAATTTCCTCTGTAGCTGCAGACTGTTCCTCAGTAGCAGCAGAAACCGTCTGAGTGCGGTCAGAAATATTCTTAGCCGCCTCCTCCACAGTCTGTACAGCAGCCACTACATTGGTAGAAGCCTTGGCAGCTTCCTCAGTGGTACGGGCAATATCCTTAACCTGGCTAGCCACCTCGCCATTAATCTTCATGATATTTTCAAAGGCCTCGCCAGAATTTCTCACCACATCGGCACCCTTGGCAGCTTCCTCCGAGCCAGACTTCATAGCAGTTACTGCATCCATAGTCTTGGCCTGAATAGTGGTAATCATATTGTTAATCTTGTCCACAGCAGCCAGAGATTCCTCTGCCAGCTTTCTAACTTCCTCAGCTACTACGGCAAAGCCACGGCCATGCTCCCCAGCTCTAGCTGCCTCAATAGCCGCATTGAGAGCCAGCAAATTGGTCTGGGCGGCAATAGCAGAAACCTGCTCTACAATCTGGCCGATTTCCTTGGAAGCCTCGCCCAGCTCGTTTACTACATCCGCAGAGCTATCAACCACATCCCGAATCTTATTCATCTGGTCAATAGCCATATTAATGGAGCGTCCGCCTTCGTTGGCAATATCCATAGCCTTGGCTGCATGGTCATCAGCAACATTGGCATTGCTGGAAATCTCCTGAATGCTGGCAGAAATTTGCTCTACGGCGGAGCTTACTGTATCCACAGCATTACCCTGCTTGTCACTATGCTCAGCTACCTCAGTAATGGACTGGGCAATGTTCTGAATAACCTGAGCAGACTGATCTGCGCTGGCATTCAACTGCTGAGAGGAGGAGGCTACAGTTTCTGCATCCTTAATAATCTCCCGCAACACGGCATTTACCTTCCCCCGCATCTTGACCAAGGTATTGGCCAAAAGGCCAAATTCGTCATTGCTATTGATAGTACGGGGCTGCTCCCGGAAATCTCCCTTAGCCAATGTTTCGGCCAAGTTCTCCATCCTTTTCAGCATGTTGATGATATAACGGCTCATTTTCATCCCCACAAAACCAGCAAATATGAGTATTACTAAGCAGATACCCAGAAAGGTATATATAGCGGTCTGAGCCATAGCACTGCCTTCATCAGAATCCTGCTGGGCAGCATCTGTATTGGCCTGCTCCAGCTCCAAAATAGTTCCTACCAACTCATTAAAAGGTTTTTCTGACTCTGCAGCCAGCTCCATAGCCTTGGCAGTATCATGGCCACGAGATGCAGCCATCATCTGCATCACAATAGAATTATATGACTTCCACTCTGCGTTAAGCTGCTGTACCTTGTCCTGCATGGTAGACATATCATGATATTTATTCAAATTATCATCAATCTTATTTTTAGTAGAAGCCATCTTGGACTCATAATTCTGCATGGTAACAGCATCCTGAGCTATAACATGGTTCAGAGCATAACCGCGATAGTCTGAAATATCTACATCAATTCTAGTCATAATGTTCAACCTTGGAAGATTATGATCCACTATCTTAGTAGATACGGAATCAATCCTCATAAGCTGCACTGAACCAAATACAGCCATAATAATCATTGCTACTACCATTACGGCCGAAGTAGCATATAGTTTAGTTTTGACGTTCATAAAAACTCCTTCTTTCCTTGAGTTGTTCATTGCAATTATTATAGCATATATTTTTTGCTTTTTCAGTATTTTAATTGATTTAACAAAAATATTTTCCAATACTCATTTACCCCCCCTTAATTTATTATGCATAAAGGAAATAAATTAATATCATTTTCAAATATCTAAATTTCATCAGTCTTTAGTACCATTTATATTTCCGGTTCCAGCTCCCCGCCATATTCAGCCAAAAATCTTTTTTGATATATTTTATAAGCTGGATCAAGGGGCTTCTCCTTGGGGCAATGAATACACCAGCATCTCTGCTGATGAGGCACTACCACCTTGTAGCCCTGGCGCTGCAAATCCTTACACATGCCGATATCATAAAAATGCCAGCCGTCAAAAAGCTGCTCCTGCCAAGGAACATCCACCTGGGTAGCAATCATCAGACCGTCTACAGCTTCCACCTCCAGCCAAGGCTCCGGTGGCTCCATACAGGCTGTTTCCACAATACACTCCGGCTCACAGGCATGAAGCACCCGGCCATAGCTGCGCATAGCATCCCACCACACGCCAGAAGCTGGCAGCCGTCTAGCCCCAATAACCCCCAGTGCTCCCACAGAGCTGTCCTGAAAAATCTTCAGCAAATCAAAAACGAAATTCTGATTCACAATCAAGGCATCCTGATGGACATAAACCTTGTATTTAGCCTTGGTTTTAGCCGCCCCCTGATTATATCCCTGACACATAGAACTGGCTCCTCTGACAGGAATATATTCAGCTTTCATCCCCTCTGGCAGCTTCAAGGCCTCCAGATATATACGAGCCTCTCTATACAATTCCTCATTGTTGACGCAGGTAATAAAGGCAATAGCCGTACCATCTGCCACGGAAATATTTTTTCTCATATCCTCATATTTATATGGCGGTAAAGGCTCCCCTGCCAGCCACGCCTGCAGCTGTACCACCTGCTTAGTCAGCTTGCCATTATCATCCTCCTGGCCCAGCATGGCAACAGACAGCTCCTGCTCATCAGCATAAAGCCTATATAGCTCCTCCACCAGTTCCTGCCAGAAATCCTGCTGTATCTCCCTTTGCCAAGGAGATAGCTGCCACAACAAATCATTGAGATGAACCACCACTTCCTTAATGAAGCTAGCCAGATAGGCTGGAAAAATCATCTGACTCTGGCATAGCTGCCACAGCGCTCCTCTGCTTTCCTCCACCTGAACACCATATTCCAAGCGCCTCAGCAGTCTTGCCAAATCCCCTCTTATCTCAGGGGTGTACATCCGCTTCAATTCCATAATTTCTGGCATGGATTTAGCTGCCTGCAACAGCCATTTTTCCACTGATAAATCATCCTCAATATCCTCAAAGCCAGCCAGTTCCAGCCCGGCCAAAAGTTTCTCTGGAGGCTTACTGCCCCATTCTGGCAGGAGATTTACATCCTTGAAAAAGGAGGCAGACATAAGGTTTATCATTTCGTTACGGGTAAAAATCCGGGAGCAAAGATGATAAAAATGCCCCTCCATGAGATTTTGCATTACCCGCCAATAGCGAATATTTTTAAAGCTCATAAGAAAATAGCCTGTATCCTTTAGATACAGGCCCAAACCTGTGGCAATATCCTGAGGATTAGCAGCCTGCTCCAAACAGTCCTCACAAATAATATAGTCAAAGGACTTTTTGCCCAAGGGCAATTGCTCTGCTAAATAATTGACAAAGCACCATTTTATATGCAAATCCTCATATATTTGAACATCATCCCTATCAGCTGTAACGCAGTAAATTTCCCCATAGGGATACATTTGCCGCAAGTCCTGCAGATATTCCCTGCTTTCAATTACCAAAATTCTATAGGGCAGCTCTCCTGCTGTTAAGAAGGCCAGCAAGCCCTTTTGTTCTCTTTCCATTACTGCTCCTCCTCTGGGTGCCGCAGCAGCCAGCCAGTAATACTTTGCCAAGCCTGCCACTCCTGCCGGTATTGCATATCCCCATGCTCCATAGGTACTTCCTGAGGGGATGAGGCCAATGTCTGCCATACATTATCCTTGTAATAGCCTATGCTTTCCTCTGTCATCCAGCTATAGGGTGTTACTACATGATGAATTTTCTCCGTCAAAGGTGGTTTTAGGCTATAGTATTCATGTCCAGCTGGAGCAATCAGCTCCATAATAGTCGGCAGGATGTTCTGGTGCTCACCCAGCACATTGCCTGCAAACATTTCCGGCTTTAACTGAGGATGATGCATGGAGAAAGAGGTGAGAATCCGCTCCCGTAACAGCATATCCTTCCGAGGCAGAATCTCCTTGTCAAAAGGAGCCACTGCTGAGGAATGATCCCCTGTCAAAATAAACAAGCTATCCTTGTCCAGCTTTTTCATCCGTGCCACAAAATCCCCCACAGCCTTATCAGCATAAAGGATTCCGGCAAATCGGCGCATATCCATATCCCCAGATTTCAGCTTCCCTAGCGGCAGGTCAACCGCATCTTTTTCCTCTATACCGTATTTTTCATAGGGAATATTATAAGGGCCGTGATTTGAGGTGGTATAAATAAAGTGAAACTGAGGCTTATCCCCAGCCTCTGCCTCGATTCTCTTGGCTACTTCTTCCAAATAAATATGGTCGTAAACCCCCAGCCAAGTCTGAGGGGCATCTGGAGGACAAAAATCCGGCCCACCGTAGGCATGGGCAAAACCTGCTGCCGGGGCAAAATGCACCAGACTCCCCCAATTCAGACTGCCGCCATACCAAAAGCTGGTTTCATAACCCAGCTTTGCCAGCTGACCAGCCATAGTAGTAGGCAGCCAAGCCTGGGAAGCATCCCAAATAATCTTATTCTCATTTAGCTCCACATCGCAGTCATAGATGCCCAACAGCAGACTGCCCAAAGCAGTCTGGGAAATCATACCTGCTGGCTGAAAATTATTAATCACCAGGCTGCCAGCTTCACTGCGAAGCTTCTTGGTATATTTCACCACATTCAGCATATTGTAGGTTTCATCATAAAGGCCCTGACAATGGCTTTCCTCCAAAATAAAGAAAATATGCTTTGGCCTGTTGATTTTAGCCCCCTGAGCGTGGCGCAAAAAGCCTGCCAAAGGATTCTCTTTACCAGTAAATTCCGGCAGTACCGCCTGAATATTTTTCTGAGCGGCCTCATCGGATTGAGCCACAAATTCCGGAGCTGGATGCTTCCAGACTATCTTTAAGGCCACCAAATCATCCATAGTAGCCTTGCCTAGGAACACATCGTTTTTTACCTCCTCTGGCACCTCGTCCCATTCCGGCTTCAAGCGATGGCGGAAAGTTCCGCCAAAGTTAAACCAATAGTAAAGAGCAATGGTAAAAAGAAAAATTCCTGTATTGAGAGCATATTGACCAGCAACACTGCCTAATATGGGCAATTCCATAATAGGCAAGGTCAAAAGCCAATAACCAAGGAAATAAATACCTAGGCTATAAATAACTCCTCCTGCCAACAGCAGAGCACCATGATTTTGATTAAAGAAAATATCCAGCAGATTCTTTTTGTCCGCATTTTTTCCCAGCCACATATTTCTATTGTACACATCATGAAAATGGTAATAAAACAGCATTTTCCCCACGAAGGCAAAATACAGAATCAGTCCATACAGCACAAAAAGCACCAGCCTTATTTCTCGGCTGATGCCCATATATGCCTCTATAAAGCTGGCTGGCAGGGTAACAGCTGCCAAGGTCAGCAAATAAAATCTGGAATTAATATCCATACCCCACCAGAAACCATAGCGGAAGCAGGTAAATAGCTGAGATTTTTTCCACTCCGATATTTTCTTTGGCCCATCCAGATAGATAAAGATAAATCTAAAGATGGCACACAATATAGGTGGCACCACTGCCAAACGCAAATCCAGCTGCCAGCCTGCAAAAAAAGCCTCAAAGCCCGGTATAGCCATTATTCAATCTTCCCCGCTTCCAATAATTTCATTTTGCCTGCCGCCAACAGCAAGCCCATCAACAGCCAATATTCACGCATAATAGAAACCTGCAAAATACTGGATTCCAGCATCCCCTCCAAGTGAATACCAGCCAATATCCAAATACCAATCATACCGTAGGAAGCTGTGTTCACAGAATGGCTAATGGATTTTTCTGCCTGATACAGCCGCACCAGCCGATAGAGGATATACCCCTGCAGCAGCAGGAAGGAAAACAATCCCACTGGGCCTGTTTCCAGCAAAATCTTGCTAAAACTGCTCTGATTCCATACCATGTCCAGCGATGTTGGCATACTCCAATCACCCCAGGAAACCACGCCATACATAAGCAAGGAAAACACCAGCAAAAATCCTGGCACCGTCTTTTTGGCCAGTACCCCTTCATCCTGCCTGCACATAAGATAAAAAATCGGCAAAGCCATCAACAGATGGGTGGCATAAAAGGCCGATTGATTGCTGGCCCCAGTAGGAGAAAAATCATCCCAAGCAATAAGCTGATAGGCCCCCATAGCATCCCCCACAAAAACGGACACAGCAAAGGCCACCAAAATCCAAGCCATACGCCGTCTGGTCTGCAAATAGCCAAGCCCCATAAACAGTGGGCTGATGCGGTAAACTGTGCCCCAGACCTCCTCCAAACTTTTTGGCACATCTGGTGCCATCAGAGCTGCCACTATCTGCAAAACACAGTAAATGCCCACCATCTTAACCAGGCCCTTATCCATATCCGGCAGACTGCCGATACAGATACGCTGGGCAATAACCAGAATAGCCCCCAGGACGATACAAACACTGGTGGCTGCTATAGATAAATTGGATGTCAGAGCAAAAAGCATCATGACCAGATACATTAATTCATTCCAAATTCCCAAAATATTCACTCCATGCCAACATAATTCCGGTCTGCCCTGCAGGCAGCAACACTAAATCAAAAACTTACTAATCTTCCCAGGTTTCGCCATAAGGGGTTTTGTGAATATGACTTTTCTTCCAGTCAATAGCAAAATCCACTACCTGCTCCAGCATGGGACTTCTATGATAAGACAGCTTATCCTGTACAAAGGCTGTACCTGTCATTAATTTCTTGGTTTCATAATTGTATACCCTGGCCTGTCTATACTGATAGGAACCCTCCACTGTATCAAAATAGGTTCTATAACGATACATAAAGCCCCCATGCAGCTTCACCAGATACAAATCCAATTCTACCTCGTGGTCGCTAGGCATTTCGATGGAATTTACATCTACATAGTAGCCGGTATTATTTTCATAGTCAATAAAATACCGATCAGCCTTGGCTTCTAAATGCTGCACAACGGTCAAGCTGAGTCCTAAACAGGCAATTACTGCTGTAAAAAATATTTTTTTCCATCTTCTCTTACATAAATCCACTCAGCAGACTTCCTTCCCGGGGTATAAATGTTATATAATGTATATATAGATTATTTTATAATTTATGGTTTTTATGATTGAGCAGAGGTTACAATACTTTTAACCATTCGCTCAAACTTTACTCTTGGCACCATGACAAAATGTCCGCACCCCTGGCATTTCATGCCAATATCAGCCCCAACTCTGGTTACCTGCCAGATATAGCTGCCACAGGGATGGGACTTCCTCATTTTGACCTGGTCCCCCACGTTGAATTTTAGTGCCATAAAAATCATCCTAACTTATAAAGGAGTTTGTAGTATGAAAGTATCTATTCTGCAAATGCCCATTGATAAGGGCAATATCGAGCATAATCTGGATGCCATGTCCGCCATGCTGGAAGAAACCATGAACAGCAGCAACAGGCCAGATGCTGTGCTTCTGCCGGAGCTTTGGAACACCGGCTTCTATCCTAGTCCCATCAGTGAATTTGCTGACAGCCAGGATAATTGGAAAAACCACATGGGGCGCCTTGCTTCAGAATACACCGTCAATATTATTGCCGGTTCTCTAGCGGTAGAAAGAAATGGCCATATTTACAATACCTGCTATGTCTTTGACCGCACAGGCACCAATATAGCCTCCTACGACAAAATCCATCTCTTTACTCCCTCCAAGGAGCACAAGGACTTTACTCCGGGCAGCCAGATAACCACCTTTATGCTGGATGGCATAAAATGCGGTGTTATCATCTGCTATGACCTGCGTTTTCCAGAACTGTCCCGCCAGCTTGCCCTGAATGGTGTTTCCATTCTCTTTGTGGTAGCTGCCTGGCCAGTGGAACGCCTCCAGCACTGGGATACCCTGCTGAGAGCCAGAGCCATTGAAAATCAGTTCTTTGTGGCTGCCGCCAACGGCATTTCCCCTCGTAAGGGAGAATCCCTCCATCTGGGAGGAGGCTCCGCCATTTATGATCCTTGGGGAAGCCTCTTAGCCCAGGGCAGTACAGATAACCTAAAGGGAGAAATCCTTCAGGCCAATCTGCAGCCGGGAGTTATCGCTCAAATTCGCAGTCAGATTAATATCTTTCAGGATAGACGGCCAGATGTTTATACATTAAACCGGAAGTAGGTTACATCTCCGTCCTGCATAATATAGTCCTTGCCTTCCAGCCGCACCTGGCCCTTTTCTCTAGCTGCGGCTGTGGAGCCAGCGGCTACCAGATCATCAAAATTCACAATTTCAGCCCGAATAAAGCCACGCTCAATATCGGAATGAATCTTGCCTGCTGCCTTTGGTGCAGTGGTGCCCTTAACAATAGTCCAGGCGCGACACTCATCAGGGCCAGCAGTCAGGAAGGTCATCAAGCCCAACAAATCAAAGGCTGCGTGAATCAGCTTCTCCAAGCCAGACTGCTCCAAGCCCATTTCCTGCAGGAATTCCTTGGCTTCATCCTCATCCAGCTCGGCAATCTCAGATTCTACCCGGGCAGAAATGGAAACTACCTGGGCATTCTCAGAGGCAGCATATTCCCGTACCTTTTGTACATGTGGATTTTCGGCATCAGCCGTAGCAACCTCATCCTCACCTACATTAGCTACATAAAGAGTAGGCTTCATGGTTAGGAAATTCATTTCCTTAATCATGTCCTTCTCATCATCAGACAGCTCTACACTGCGGACAGTTTTGCCCTCATCCAGAGCTGCTTTTATTTTGTCCAAAACAGCCTGCTCAGCCTTGGCCTCCTTGGCACCGGATTTAGCCAGCTTTACCAGCTTCTGCATACGGCGCTCCAGTACCTCCATATCAGCCAGACACAGTTCAGTGTTGATAATCTCAATATCACGGATTGGATCTATGGAGCCTTCTACATGGGTAATATCTCCATCCTCAAAGCAGCGAACAACCTGAGCCACTGCATCTACCTGACGGATATGCTCCAGGAACTTGTTGCCCAGTCCCTCGCCCTTGGAGGCACCCTTTACCAAGCCAGCAATATCCACGAAGCGGAAAGCTGCTGGAGTAGTTTTCTTGGAATTGTACATTTCATGCAGTACCTGCAGACGCTTATCTGGTACATCTACAATACCCACATTAGGCTCAATGGTACAGAAAGGATAATTTGCTGCCTCTGCACCAGCCTTGGTAATAGCGTTAAACAAAGTACTCTTGCCTACATTTGGCAAACCAACGATTCCTACTTCTAAATTACTCAAAATATATTTCCACCTTTATCATTTATTTACTTATTTTCTATAACCCCTTGGGTTATGCTTCTGCCAATTCCAGCTATCACGGCACATATCTGCCAGTGTCCGCTTAGCCTCCCAGCCTAGAACCGCCTTGGCCTTGGAAGCATCTGCATAGCAGATAGGCAAATCCCCAGCCCGACGAGGCCCTATGGTATATTTAACTGGTACCTGATTAACCTCCTGGAAGGTGTTGACAATATCCAGCACACTATATGGCTTGCCAGTGCCCAGATTAAACACATCTATGCCCTGATGGTTTTGAGAAAACTCCACGGCCTTCAAATGGCCCTCTGCCAAATCTACCACATGAATATAATCCCGCAGACAGGTGCCATCTGGTGTATCATAGTCACCACCAAAAATTGTCAGCTCCTGTCGCTGGCCAATAGCCACCTGGGAAACATAAGGCATCAGATTGTTAGGAATCCCCTGGGGATCCTCACCAATGCGCCCGGATTCATGGGCGCCAATAGGATTGAAATACCGCAGTAAAACCACGCCCAGGCGAGGATAAGCCACCGCTGCATCTGCTAGAATCTGCTCCATCATGGATTTGGTCCAGCCATAAGGATTGGTGCAAAGCCCCTTAGGCATATCCTCCTTGTAAGGAGATGGATTCTGAGCACCATAAACTGTAGCTGAGGAGGAGAAAATAAATTTATCCACCCCTACAGCTTCCATAGCCTCCAAAAGTGACAAAGTCGTATTGATATTATTCCGATAGTACCGCAATGGCTGCTGTACAGACTCGCCTACAGCCTTCAGGCCAGCAAAATGAATTACGGTATCAGGCTTTTCAGCCCTCATAATTCTTTCCATAGCCTGCTCATCCTGCACATCAGCCTCATAGAGAGCAACCTTTTTGCCTGTCAGCTCCTCTACTCTGGCTACCGCCTCTGGACAGCTATTGGCATAATCGTCAACGATTACTACCTCATAGCCATTATTCAACAATTCAACAGCGGTATGAGTGCCAATGTACCCAGCACCACCTGCTAAAAAGATTTTCATAGTCGAATCACTCCTTCATGAGTTCTTCTAAATAGGATCTAAAAGGACCGCCTAAATCCGACCGCCGCAGGGCAAATTCCACTGTGGCCTTCAAAAAGCCCAGCTTATCTCCCACATCATAGCGCTTGCCCTCAAAGCAATATGCCCACACCGGCTCCACCAGTGCCAGCTGCTTCAAGGCATCTGTCAGCTGTACCTCTCCCCCCTTGCCAGGAGCAGTATGCTCCAGCAGTTCAAAGATAGTTGGGGAAATAATATAACGGCCTAAAACAGCTATATTGCTGGGAGCCTCGCTTAGCTCCGGCTTTTCAATCATGTCTGAAACCTTCAACAGCTTGGAGCCAGAAATTTCCTTGCCAGCCACAATACCATAGGAGGACACCTTCTCCGGCGCCACCTGCTGACAGCCCAATACAGAGCCGCCATAGGCATCATAGATATCTATCAGCTGCCGCAGGGCAGGCTGCTGTCCTTTGGTGGCATCAGCATAAACCACATCATCACCTAAGAGCACTGCAAAAGGCTCTCCCGCCATAAAGGATTTGGCACAGAGAATGGCATCCCCTAAGCCCCGCATTTTTTTCTGCCGGATATAATGGACATTAATATCTGCTGTTTCCCGTACAATTGCCAGCAAATCATCCTTGCCTTTTTCCTCCAGCTCCCGTTCCAGAACAGGGGCAGAATCAAAATGATCCTCAATGGCTCTCTTGGCGTGACCACTGATAATCAGAATTTCTTCTATACCACTGGCCAGAGCCTCCTCCACAATATACTGAATGGTAGGCTTATCCACGATGGGCAGCATTTCCTTAGGCGTTGCCTTGGTAGCCGGCAGAAATCTGGTACCAAAGCCAGCAGCTGGAATAACTGCCTTTTTAATCCTTGCCATAAAATCACACCCCTAAATAAGATATTCTACATCATTATACCACAAACGAAAAAAATAAAAAACAAAAACGGGACACTGTCTAACAGCATCCCGTAATTTGATTACATTATTACCTTGCCTGAGCAATTAGCAGGTGTGGCACTTCTCATAGAGGCCCTTCTCCTTCAGGAGATTAACCATGGTCTCACCAATCTGAGCTACGTTCTCAGCTACTGGAATACCAACAGCATTGAGAGCCTTAATCTTGTCAGCAGCAGTACCCTTGCCACCAGCGATAATAGCACCAGCATGGCCCATGCGCTTGCCTGGAGGCGCCTGAACACCAGCAATAAAGCCTACAACTGGCTTGTTAGGCATATTCTCAGCAATCCACTTAGCAGCATCTTCCTCAGCAGTACCACCAATCTCACCAATCATAATGAGAGCCAAAGTATCATCATCATCCTTGAAGAGCTTCAAGGCATCAATGAAATCAGTACCCTTAACTGGGTCACCACCGATACCAACGGCAGTGGTCTGACCCAAGCCTGCCTGAGACAGCTGGAACGAAGCCTCATAGGTCAAGGTTCCGGAACGGGAAATTACACCAACATGGCCCTTCTTGTAGATATAGCCAGGAATAATACCCAGCTTAGCCTCCCCAACGGTAAGAATACCAGGACAGTTTGGTCCAATCAAGCGAGTCTTTTTGCCTTCCATATAAGCACGAACCTTAATCATATCCTGAACAGGTACATGCTCGGTAATGCAGACAACCAGATCCAAGCCTGCTTCTACACCCTCCATAATGGAGTCTGCAGCAAAACGAGGTGGTACGAATACTACAGAAGCAGTAGCACCAGTAGCCTCAACAGCATCCTGAACAGAGTTGAATACAGGTACACCCTCTACCACCTGACCAGCCTTGCCTGGAGTAACACCTGCTACGATCTTGGTGCCGTATTCCAGCATCTGCTTGGTATGGAACATTGCGGTTTTACCAGTAATGCCCTGTACAATAACTTTTGTATCTTTATCTAAAATAATACTCATCTTAGAAATCCTCCTTTTCCTTAAGCGTTCTTCTCAGCCTCTTTAACCAGGTTTACAATCTGCTCTGCGCCACCCTCCATAGTTGGAGCCATGATAACGTTCTTTACAGGCTTGTCGGTGAGAATCTTGCGGCCCAACTCTACATTGGTACCCTCAAGACGAACTACTACAGGAACAGGAATACCGTCAGTACCGGTCTTTTCAGCAATAATCTGAGCTGCCTTCTGAATACCCTCAGCAATAACATCGCAACGGTTAATACCGCCAAAGATGTTTACGAAGATACCCTTGGACTGACCGCCATCCAGCATAATCTCAAATGCAGTAGCAATCTTCTCAGGAGTGGAGCTGCCGCCTACATCCAGGAAGTTTGCAGGATCGCCACCATAATACTTCAGAATATCTACAGTAGCCATAGCCAAACCAGCACCATTTACCATGCAGGCTACGTCACCGCCCAGGTTTACGTAGTTAAGATCCTCTTCAGCTGCCCACAGCTCCTTTGGATCCTCCTCAGTCTTATCCCGCAGCTCCACAATATCAGGATGACGGAACAAGCCGCTATCATCAAAGTTCAGCTTAGCATCCAGGCAGATTACATCGTCCTCAGCAGTAACAACCAATGGGTTAATCTCAACCTGGCTGCAATCCTTGCCAATGAATGCGTTGTACAGCTTCTGCATGGTAGCAGCAGCTTTGCGGATAACCTCTGGCTTAAAGTTCATCTTGTAAGCCATGCGGGTAGCCTGGAATGGCAGCAGACCAACAGAAATATCAATGTATTCCTTGATAATCTTCTCAGGATGCTCAGCAGCAACCTTCTCGATTTCCATACCGCCCTCTTCGGAACCAATCATAACGATCTTGGCTGTATTACGGTCATTTACAAAGCTCAGATAATATTCCTTAGCAATATTAGAGCCTTCCTCAATGAGAAGACGGTTTACCTTCTTGCCCTCAGGACCAGTCTGATGAGTAACCAGAACCTTGCCTAAAAGTTCGGTTGCATATTCCTTAACCTCATCAAGAGACTTAGCAATCTTTACACCGCCAGCCTTACCGCGGCCGCCTGCGTGAATCTGTGCCTTAACAACAGTTACTTTGGCATTAAGCTCCTTGGCAGCCTCTACAGCTTCCTCAACAGTAAAAGCTGGCTTGCCGTTTGGAACATTAACCCCGAAGGATTTCAGTACCTGCTTACTCTGATACTCATGAATATTCATTCAATCTGCCCCCCTAATTTTGTATACATTATGTCTATGTACATATTCTATCGCTTTTCGGCTTATATGTCCATAGTTCTTTTATATTTGTACAATTGTTTATTTTTACTCAACACTTTTTACAGATTTTCAATTTGGTTAATGATTTTGATTATTCCCCATTATTACTAAAGTTTTTCACAAATTTCATCCTTTAGGCAAAATATTTGCCGTCAAGCAGGATATAAGAAATTTTTGTAGAATTTATTCGTAATGGATGAAACAAGAGGAAGTGATTTGCATTGGAAAAGAAACAAACCATGCTGATTGTAGATGACAAGGAAATAAATCGCGCCATCCTAGCCAGCTATTTTCGAGAAGAATTTAATATTCTCCAAGCCGAGGACGGTCAGGAAACATTGGATTATGTTTATAGCCAGCCTATAGATATAATTATGCTGGATCTTGTCATGCCCAAAATGGGCGGCATGGCAGTATTGGACAAGCTGAAAACCAACCCCCGCTATAGCGATATTCCCGTAATAGTTACCACATCAGTCAACGACATCACCAGCGAGGCTTTTTCTATGGAAAGAGGAGCTGCTGACTATATTAGCAAGCCTTACAATCCTATTATTGTGCGCTGCCGGGTCTTTAACGTGCTAGGCCGGAAGGAAAACGAACAGCTCAAGCTGCACCAAAGTGTGCAGGAACGCCGCATTAACGAAATGCAGCAGATTATTGATATTGACCAGCTAACAGGTCTGCTTACCCAGAACACCTTTCTTCAGCAGCTGCCCTCCATTATCAATGATGACAGCCATACCAGATACTATGTAATCTATTTGGACATATCCTGCTTCAAGCTGATTAATGAGCTGTTTAATATGGAAACGGGAGATATTATTCTCAAAACTGCCGCCTCCTATTTTAACACCATTATTGGCAAGCGGGGCATTGCCACCCATCTTTCTGCCGATGCCTTTGCCCTGCTGCTGCCAGAGGATTTGGTAGATATGGATTTGCTGTTGCAGGGACTGGATGCCATGATGCATTCCTTATCCATTTATCGCAGTATCACCTTTTATGCCGGAGTATATCCCATTGACAATATTTACCTCTCCCCAGAGCAGATGCTGGATCGGGCTCATTTGGCCATGACTTCCGCCCGGAAGTTCCAAACCAAGCGTTATATAATTTATGACGATGCCCTGAGAACCAAGCTACGGGAGGAACGACTTATTGCCAAGGAAATGGAGCCTGCCCTGAAGGACGGGCAATTCTTTGTGAAATTTCAACCAATTTATCAATTGGTGGGAGATATTGACCATGCCATGCCTATTGCCGGAGAAGCCTTGCTTCGCTGGCAGCATCCTCAGCAGGGTACCATCAGTCCCAAGAAGTTTATTCCCATTTTCGAAAAAAATGGCTTTATCAGTCGCATTGATCGGTACTCTTGGGAGCAGGCCTGCCATTTTCTCAGCCGTCAAAAAGATTGGGGACTGCCTATTTACCCTGTTTCTATCAATATTTCCCATATTAATTTTTATGATAACTCCTTTGTAGATTATTTACTGCGGCTGCTGCGGAAATATGATTTGAAGCCTTGGATGCTGTGGCTGGAACTAACAGAAAAATCCTACAGCCGTGCGCCAGAGCAGTTTTTCAAAATTCTCCGCCGACTGAAAAGCTGTGGTTTTCAGGTAATTATGGATGCCTTTGGCAGCAATTTCAGCTCTGTAAGACTGCTGCAGAATCTTGCCGTAGATATGATAAAAATAGATTTACACAGCTTCTACACTCAGCCAGACACTCCTCGTGGGGATATTATTCTCAGCACCATTATTGAGCTGGCTAACAAGCTGGACATCAAGGTGATTATAGAAAGCGTGGAAACCAAGGAACTGGCTGAAAAAATGTTCCAAATGGGATGCTATAATATGCAGGGCTTCTATTATTCCCGACCACTTACCTCTGATGATTATATTGAATTTTTATCTCATCATATCTAAATTCATGCAACCAATGTTGTATAACAAATTTTCTTTCCTATACGTCAAAAATTTATCTGCAAAGCAAAAATGTCCTTTGATTGTGCCTAACCCTGACACTCTCAAAGGACATTTTTAGTTAAAAGTTAAAACTTAAATTTCTGAAGGTTCTCCTGTACATCCTGAGCCTGTCTAGCCAAAGAATCACTGGCAGAAGCTATCTCCTGAGCCGAAGCTGATTGCTCCTCCGTAGCGGCAGAAATAGACTGCATATTGTCTGCCACCTTGGCAGCTCCCGTATCAATCTGCTCCATATGATTAGTTATCTCGCTGCTCTGGCTAGCCACATGCTGAATAGACTCAGACATATTCTCAATCTTAGCAGCCACATGAACAACCAGGCCATTTATCTCCTCAAATACCTGTCGCAGACCTTCTACAGACTCTGCTCCCTGTACCACAGCCTGACGACCGGAATCCATAGAGGCAACAGCCTTGGAGGTATCATCCTGAATCCTGCCAATCAGATCCGCAATCTGCTGGGCTGCTGTAGCAGACTGCTCCGCTAGCTTGCGAACCTCCTCGGCAACCACCGCAAAGCCACGACCCTGTTCGCCAGCCCTGGCTGCCTCTATAGCCGCATTAAGAGCCAGCAAATTGGTCTGCCCTGCCAAATCAGAAATAGTATCTACAATGGCACCGATTTCCTGAGAACGAGCTCCCAATTCGTCTACCAGCTGAGCAGTAGTTCTTACCTTTTCCTCTACACTGTGAATCTGATTAACGGATTTTCCCACCACCAGATTACCAGCCTCAGCCTTCTTGGCAGCCTGATCTGCTTCCTGAGATACAGCCTCAGTTTCCTGACTAATGGATTTTACAGACTGGCTAATGGAAGCCACACTTTCTGTACCATTAGTTACCGCGGTCTGCTGCTGAACTACCACAGAGGCCGCATCAGCCACAGACTGAGCTACAGAGGTAGCAGCATTGGCAGATTCCATAGAGCTGGAATTTAGCTGCTGAGAGGATGCTGCCATCTGCTCCGTGGTCTTAGAAACTTCCTTCAGCAAATTGCTGATTTTCAGAGTCATATAATACAAGGCTCTCTGTAAATCTCCCAACTCATCCCTCCGCTGAGACGGCTCAGTATGCACAACAAAATTACCACTGCTAAGCTTGTCACAAACGTGAACCATAATATTCAGAGCACTGCGAATAGAATTTATCAGCTTGTAGGAAAAGGCCAACAGCAAAAGCACACACACTATGGTGGTAACCAGCATCACCTTCATGGAGTTATGGCCTGACTCAGCAGCAGCCTCATTGGCAGCCTTTGCTTTTTCCGTGGTGATATTAGTCAGAGTTTTCAAGGAATCCCTTAGCTTAACAGTATCATCCTTGCCTTTTCTATTATATTCATCAATACCAGCCTGAGCCCCTCCCTGCTGAACAGCTGTCATAACAGCTGGCATGGATTTTTTGAAGCTGTCCCAATGGCCCAGCGTTTCATCCAAGCCATCATCTGAACTATCCATCTTGGCCAAGGCAGCATACTCTTGCAGAATTTTCTCCATTTCAGAAATATCTTTCTGCTGTTCCTGGGCCAACTCTCCCTGTCGAGTTGGATCTGCTATTACCTGTATGGAACGCACCTGAATAGTACGCATCTTGCCCTCAGCATCTCCCAGCAGCTCTACACATTTCATTTCCACATCATACATCCGCTGCATTTGATCGTGCCCACTATTAATCGACACAGCACCTCTAATGCCAATAATGGCCATACCTACTACAGCAATGACTACCATAATCAGAATCTTGACACTCACCTTAATATTGTCCATAAGCTTTCAGCCTTTCGTATTTATTTCAGGTAGTTTACCCTATTATGTACTTCTACACAAATTATCTAACTCCTACCTTATTTCGATTTTATTTTAATATATTTTTTCCTTTTTTACAATCATTTTCTTTATCAATAACTTAATAAAATTATGACTATAGTGGTATCGACACCTAAAAAAGCAGGACTACCCATGAAAGATAATCCTGCTTTTCTAAAAGCTTTTATGAAATCAAATTAAGCCAATACTCTGGAGAGACGGATAAACTCAGGATCCAGAGTCTTGGTATTACGAGCAGCATCCTCCAAAGGAATCTCTACTACTGTACCAGTATCCAGACCATACATAATACCAGTCTTACCATTAATCAGGCCCAATACAGCCTTCTCACCCAGCAGGCTGGCATTGATACGATCCTGAACTGTAGGAGAACCACCACGCTGAATGTGGCCCAGTACAGTTACACGGGTATCAATCTGGGTTTTCTCCCCTACCTGCTTGCCTAATTCTACAGCAGAGCCAGCACCCTCAGATACAACAATAATGCTGTAACGCTTGCCTGCCTCATAGGCCTGGCGAATCTCAGTGCACATACGATCCAGATTGTACTTAGCCTCTGGTACCAGTACATACTCAGCACCACCGGCAATACCGGTTTCCATAGCCAGCCAGCCAGAAGTCTTGCCCATTACCTCAAGAAGGATAATACGGCGATGAGCGCAGGCTGTATCACGCAGCTTGTTAATAGCATCTACAACAGTGTTAGCAGCAGTATCAGAGCCAATGGTATAGTCAGTACCCCATACATCATTCTCAATAGTACCAGGAATACCGATAACATTCATGCCCAGCTTTCCCAGCTCCATAGCGCCAGCCTGAGAACCAGCACCACCAATAACGATTACACCCTCAATACCACGCTTATGCAGATTCTCCAAAGCGATTTTGCGGTTTTCCTCTTCCAAGAACTCAGGGCAGCGGCCTGTACCTAATACAGTACCACCGCGCTGAATAATATCACCTACACTACGAGTATTCAGCTCATCTATCTGATCCTTCAGCAGGCCCTTAAAACCATTTCTTACACCCCAGATACGCACACCGTCATGTCTGGCAGTACGCACTACGGCACGGATGGCAGCGTTCAAACCGGGGCAGTCATTTCCACTTGTCAAAATTGCAATATTACTTAACATTGTAAATACCTCCACATTTATGATTTCTGTAATATGAGCAAAGCTATTGGCTCTACCCTATAGGTGGCACAATTTCCATTACATTATTATAACACCTAGATTGTGTAAAGAAAATACCCTTACATTTTTGAGGGTGAAAATCATCCTTTTTGCCGATCTCGCAACTCTCGAGCTACATCTCTCTTGACAGCTCTTTCCTGCAAATCACGGCGTTTATCATAATTATGCTTACCACTAGCCAAGGCCAGCTCCAGCTTAGCCCGTCCCTTTTTGAAATAAATTTTCAGAGGAACCAGGGTAAAGCCCTTTTCCCTGGTCTTGCTAAACAGCTTCACAATTTCTGCCTTATGCAACAGAAGCTTCCGAGGCCGCAGGGCATCATGGTTAAAGATATTCCCCTGCTCATAGGGGCTGATATGCATATTCTGAATAAATACCTCGCCGTTTTTGATTTCGCCATAGCTATCCTTCAGATTTGCCTTGCCAGCCCGCAGGGATTTTACCTCGGTGCCCTTTAGCTCCAAACCAGCTTCATAGGTTTCATGTATAAAATAATCATGCCGGGCCTTCCTGTTTTCACAGGCAATTTTCACGGCTGCATTCTTGCGTCCCATAGAATCTCCTTTTTGCCTTAGATACTATAGGGATTAAAATCTGCTATAATATCCTGCTTGGCTCTGCGCTTTCCTTTGCGCTTCTTGTGCTTATCCTTTTTATCTTTTCTCTTTCTGGAGATGTTTTCGGCTCTTTCCGACCTGAAGCCCTCCTGAGCCTCCAACTTGGATTTTTTGTTTTTCTTTTTTTTGCCAGTCTTATCTCTTTTGCCGACTTTGCTGGTTTTGGTTTTGCGGCGGGATTTTTCTTCCTGGGCAGCATCCTTTGCCCCAGTCTTGCTCTTTCTATCCTGGCTATTTTCCATATTCAGAGCAGCTGTATCGCAATTATCCTTAATAAGGAAATCCAGGGAACGAGCCTCCAAATCAGCTCTGGCCAAAAGCACCTCTACCTTATCTCCCAGCTGATAGCGGCGCTTATGATGGGTTCCCACCAAAGCATATTGGCTCTCCAGATATTCGTAATAATCGTCCTTCAAGGTGGTAATATGCACCAAGCCCTCTACACCATTATCCAGCTCCACAAAAACCCCAAAGCCAGTAACACTGCTGATGATACCCTCAAAGGTATCACCTACAAACTGCTGCATATACTCTACCTTCTTCAAATCGGTAGTATCCCGCTCAGCATTAACGGCAATTCTCTCCCGCTGAGAAGCATGATCTGCTCTTTCTGCCAGCTTTTCAATAATCTTCTCCCGCTTCTCCTTAGGAATAGAGCCTGTGGCAAAGGATTCCCTCAGCAGACGGTGTACCATCAAATCCGGATAACGGCGGATTGGAGAAGTAAAATGGGTATAATACTTGGCAGCCAAACCAAAATGTCCCAGATTTTCTGCTGCATAACGAGCCTGCTGCATGGAGCGCAGGGCCACGGTGCTTACAATCTTTTCTGCTGGGCCTCCCGCGATTTTCTCCAATACTGCCTGCAAATCCTTTGGCTGAACACTGCCATCATGAGCCGTGCGAATATGCAGGCCAAAAGTGCCCAGCAATCCATTCAATGCTGTAATCTTGGTTTCCTCTGGATTTTCGTGGACACGGTAGACAAAGGGTTGCTTGCGACGGCACATATGCTCGGCCACAGTTTCATTGGCAGCCAGCATACACTGCTCTACAATGGATTCACCTAGATTGCCTACCCGCTTGGTTAAGCCTACAGCCTTGCCATTTTCATCCAGCTTCACCTTGATTTCCGGAATCTCAAATTCAATGGAGCCTCGGCGATGACGGTATTTGTACATGGCATTCCGCACATCCTGCAAGGTATGGAGGAAATTAACTATATCCTCATTATCCCGGATAAATTCCTTGTCCTTATCCACCAGAATCTTGTTTACCAGCGTATAGGTCAACCGGCGATAAACATGAATAACTACAGGCAGGATTTTGTAATCCACCACCTTGCCCTCTGGACTGATATGCATTTCGCAGGCCATGGAAAGTCTATCCACACCAGCATTCAAGCTGCAAATACCATTGGAAAGAGCCTTAGGCAGCATAGGTACAACTCTATCCACCAGATAAACACTGGTGCCTCTAGCCTCCGCCTCTACATCCAAAGGCTCCTTTTCCCTTACATACCAGCTCACATCAGCAATGTAGACACCAAGGAAGAAGCTGTCATCATCATTTTTCTCTACGTAAACACCATCATCCAAATCCTTGGCATCCTCGCCATCAATGGTGACAATCTTCAGATCACGCCTATCCTGACGGCCCTCCTTGCCAATGTAATCATCTCCGTTAATGGACTGAGGAATGGCTTCGGCGGCCTTTTGTACCTCCTCTGGGAAAGTTTCGGACAAATCATATTGGCGCATAATGGACAAAATATCCACCCCAGGCTCACCTTTTTGTCCCAGCACCTCAATAATTCTGCCCTCAGCCTTGAGATTTCCCTCTGGCCACTGAGTTATTTCCACCACAACCTTGGCACCAGTAGCAGCCCCCATGGAAGCCTCTTCTGGAACATAGATATCATTCTTCAATCTGGTATCATCTGGCACCACAAAGCCAAAACGGCGGCTGGCGGAATAAATACCTACCACCTTGCTATTGGCCCTCTCTACCACCTCAACAATACGGCCCTCTCTGGCGTGGCCTGCAGCCTGTGGTATCTGGGGAACCTTGGCCAGCTGTACCTTTACTGTATCCCCGTTCATAGCCGTAGCCATATCATGACCAGCCACAAATATATCTGCCTGATTCTTCACCATGCCCTCTGGCGTAACGAAGCCAAAGCCCTTGCTGTTAATAGACACCTTGCCAACAACGTATTCATCTGTATAGCTGGTCCTTCTCTGGGGCCTGCTCTCTGTATTTTCTCTGCCACCAACAGCCAAAACATTATTGTTCTTGATGGCCTTGCTTCTCTTTTTTCCTCTGCTTGTTGCAGAAGAACGAGCCTTTCTAAAGGTCTGCTTTTTCATGGGTATCCCCCCTGTTCTTATGCCACCTATTTAGCCAAAAAATCGGCAATCTTCTCAAAGGCCTCCTGCCTCTGACAATCAAGACTTATCAAATGACCAGAATTATCCAGCCAATAAATTTCTTTCTCTTCACTGCCGCTGCGGCGATAAATATACTGAGCACTCCGCTCCTTTACCGTATGGTCATTATGTCCCTGAAGTATCAGCAAAGGACAATGGACTCGGGGCAGTTCGATTTTTACATCATCAATCAAATCCAACAACTCATGAACAGATACGAGAGGCATTTCCCCATAGGAATTATTGCAAATATCCGGTATTCCTGGCAAATTACGCCGTCTCTTGTGCTTATAACGGCCAGCACATTCCTCCCGGGGAGGAAGACGATACAAATGTCTATCCTCATGGATAAAAATCGGTGCTGCCAGCACCGCTGCCCTATATATAACTGCATTGGCCGCCAGCTTCAAGGTCAAAAGGCCACCCATAGACTGACCTACCAAAGATATTTTGTCACAACATCCTGCCAACATAGAATAGCCATCACAGACAGAATCATACCATTCCTCCCGGCCTGTTCGTGCCAAAGCCTCCGGTGTCGTACCATGTCCAGCCAAGCGTATCCCCAACACTGTATATCCCTGAGCATGGAGATACCTTCCCAGCAATAGCATCTCTGCTGGAGTACCTGTGAAGCCATGTGTCAAAATTACGCCATGCTTGCCTCCCTGTAAAAAAAAGGGCTCCCCTCCCTGTAAAACCATTACACCACCTCAAATTCGTCAATACTCTTCTACTATTCTACCACAAAAAATAAGCGTTCTCAATTTATATTGAGAACGCCTACCTGTTAAATCAGTAAAATTTAGAACGCTGTTGTCTTGGCAATAAACAGGGTAAGCACAGCAAATATTGCTGCCAATACCACAGTTACCCGAGCCAAAAGAGCATCCAAGCCTCTGGCACTGCTGCTAAATACAGTATCACTGCCGCCGCCCATACCCATACCGGCGGACTTGGGAGTCTGCATAATTACAGAAGCAATCAGCAACAAACCCACTACAGCATCTAAAACCATCAAAACCGTAATCATCTACGGGACCTCCTCTATCATTTTCAAAGTCCCTTTATCATATCATATTTAATCTGCAATAGCAATCTGAATCTTGGTGGTATTGTTACCCTTTCTGCTAAAGCCTGCTTCTCCAGAGGAAATACCAGAGGTAATAACTGTTATATCACCAGCCTCAATATAGCCCTCCTTCATAGCAGCAGAAATGGTAGCTGTAGCAGTATCATCATCCTCCCAGATACGGCCGTTAATCAGCTGTACACCCCAATACAGGCTCAGCTGGCGTGCCACCTTGGCAGTGGAAGCATAAGCCACAATATTGGCCAATGGACGATATTTGGAAACCACCTTGGTGGTATAACCAGAATGAGTAGGAGTCAAAATAGCCTTAGCTCCCAACTCATAGGACAGCTGCACACTGGAATGAGCAATAGCATCAGTAATATGCTTCTGCTCCTCAATACCCATATGGGCAAAACGCTTTCTGTACTGAATAGTGCTCTCAGTCTTGATAGCAATCTTGCTCATGGTCTGAACAGCCTCTACTGGATAATCACCGCTGGCGGTTTCACCGCTAAGCATAATAGCATCAGTACCATCAAATACAGCGTTAGCTACATCAGAAACCTCGGCACGGGTAGGACGAGGATTGTTGGTCATGGACTCCAACATCTGGGTAGCAACAATAACCAGCTTGCCAGACCGATTACACTTGCTGATAATCTCCTTCTGCAGGAATGGTACATCCTCAGCAGGAATCTCAACACCCAAATCACCACGAGCAATCATGATACCATCAGAAGCCTCAATAATGGCATCAATATTCTTAACACCCTCCAGATTCTCAATCTTGGAGATAATATTCATATGACCCTTGTGATCCTTGATCAGCTTGCGGATAGCCTTAACATCGCTGGCCCGCTGAATAAAGGATGCAGCCACATAGTCCAAATCATTCTCTACGCCAAAGATAATATCCTTTTCATCCTGCTCAGAAATAGGTGGCAGGCTAACAGCAACACCAGGAGCAGCTACACGCTTCTTGGTGCTCATAGGGCCACTGTTCAAAATCTCAGTAACAATATCCTTGCCCTTGATTTCCTTTACCTTCAGCCCAACCAAGCCATCAGACAGGAGAATGGTATTGCCTGGCTTTACTTCCTTGTACAGGTCCTTGTGGCTGATAGGTGCCTGATGCTCATCACCTGGGGTATCAGCATAGGTCAGGACGAACTCCTCACCCTTGGTAAGCTGAACCTTGCCATCCTTGAACTCACCCAGACGCATCTCAGGGCCCTTGGTATCCAGCAACAAAGCTACAATCTTGTCAGCATGACGAGCAGCATCTCTTACCATTTTAATACGGCCCATATGCTCAGCATGATCACCATGGGAAAAATTAAAACGGGCACAGTTCATACCTGCGGCAATCAGGCCTTCAACCACACCTGGTTTCTCAGTAGCTGGTCCCATAGTACATACAATTTTAGTTTTCTTCAACATAGTGCAAAACACTCCTTCCGCACAATACACTCATACATCTTCTCTATTAAACTATAAATGGTATAAATAGTTTGCTTTCTCATTCATGTGCATTATATATGATAAATCCATACTTGTAAAGCCCTGTAAATAAGTCGTTGCAAACAATGTATACTTTGTACACTTTACTACAGATTATATCAAAATAGGAATTTTGTAAAGGCCTAAAGCTTGCATTTTCAATAATTATCTACATCTGCCACATCCCCTCTGGCAAATGCCAAAGGTTATTTTTATCCAGATGGAAATTTTAGCAGGATTTTTATAATTTCTAGCGAATTAATATATACATAATATGGAAATAAAACTTTCATAATTCAGGAAAGGATGAGAAATATGTTTGTTGCAAACCGTATGACCAAGAATCCTATCACCGTGGAGCCTAATACTCCTGTAAATGATGCTGCCAAGCTGATGAAACAGCGGAAAATCCGCCGCCTGCCTGTTGTAGAAAAGGGCCGCCTGGTTGGTATCATCAGCGATCGTGATGTAATGCGGGTAGCTCCTTCCCCAGCCACCACGCTTTCCAAATTTGAAATCATGAGCCTGTTGGACAAAATGACTGTCGCCGAAATCATGGCCAAGGATGTAGTATCCCTGCCAGATACAGCCACTATTGAGGAAGCAGCACTGGTTATGTACAACGAGCGCCTCAGCGGTCTGCCAGTTGTTAGCAGCATGGGGGCTGTAGTAGGTATTATTACCGAGACTGATGTATTCAAAACCTTTGTTGATGTTATGGGCCTGGCTGATGGCAAAACCCGCCTCACCCTTGATGTAGTGGACAAGGTAGGAGTTGTTAAGGAGCTGGCTGGCATTATTGCTGATGCAGGCTACAATATTGATAGTATGGTTACCTGCAAGCAGACTGCCATGTCCGGTCACTTCGAAATCGTTATACGCCTTGATGCCGATAATGTAGATGACATCAAGGACAAAATCGAAGCCAAGGGCTATAAGATTATCCACATCGCCAAAATCGGCCAGTGAGATGTATTCTTTAGCTTAACAGAGTATATTATCCATAACTTGACTAAGCATTTAATGTGGTATAAAATAGTAGTATAAAAAAAGAGCGAACCACAATGATGGTCGCCACTACATGTTTTTAGGTCTTTAAAATTCGACCGTCAAACAGTGGGTCAACACTGATGGTCACAACATCTTACGATAAAGCTGTCCCTGCCAGGACAGCTTTTTTCGTGTATATAAGATGCCGGTCGATATGTGACAATTACACTAATTTAGTAAAATCAGCGATAGTTCACCTGTGACTGTTAGCTTTAACAACATTACTGCAACCACTATTACCACGAAAGTAACAAGTGGCACAAGAGCATATATTGCTACAGCCAATGCCTTATCACAGGCGCTTCCCTTTTCTGGGAACACTATTATCAAAACCTCTGTTGATAACATTATTCATGCTACCATCTCCCCGTAAACAAAACTGCTAGGCAGAACATTTACTTATTTGCAGGGTGACCATCATTTGTATCATTGATAACAGTATTTGCATACTGTGTTCGCTCTGTGGGCATGAAACCCACAATCTGATTGCATTATAACAAATGTTTCACTTATAGTCAAAACTTTATTTAGCGATATAACCCATTTATTTTCTATTTTAACCGCCCAGGTAGGCTTTTCGAACCTCATCACTGGCAGCCAGCTCTTTGGCATCACCGCTTAGGGTTATACGGCCGGTTTCCAAGACATAGGCTCTATGGGCAATAGACAGTGCCATATTGGCGTTCTGCTCGACCAGCAGCACAGTAGTACCTGTTTTGTTAATATCCTGAATAATAGCAAAAATCTCCTTAATCAGCAGCGGCGCCAAGCCCATAGATGGCTCATCCAACAGCAAAAGCCTTGGCCGGCTCATAAGGGCACGGCCCATAGCCAGCATCTGCTGTTCACCACCAGAAAGAGTACCTGCCAGCTGGCCGATACGCTCCTTCAAGCGGGGAAAACGATCAAATACCAATTCCATATCCGCCTTAATGCCATCCTTATCCTTTCGGGTAAAAGCCCCCAGCTCCAGATTTTCCAGCACGGACATTTCGGCAAAAATCCGCCGCCCCTCTGGCACCTGAGAAATACCTGTCTTAACAATCTCATGGGCAGGCATACCAGCAATTTCCTGTCCCTCAAACCGAATACTGCCGGTCTTAGGCTTCAACAGTCCGGAAATGGTGCGGAGAATTGTAGACTTGCCAGCGCCATTGGCGCCAATCAGAGTTACAATCTCACCCTCATTTACCTCCAGGAAAACACCCTTGATGGCATGAATAGCCCCATAAAAGACATTTATGTCATTTATTGTTAGCATAGTTCCCATATTTCCATCAAGCCTCCCCGCCTAAATATGCCCTGATAACCTCTGGATTCTCCTGAATCTCCTTTGGTGTACCATTGGCAATAATCATACCATATTCCAATACATAGATACGCTCGCAGATACCCATAACCAAGCTCATATCATGCTCAATCAAAAGAACAGTCAGGCCAAACTCCTTGCGAATCCAGCTAATCATTTCCATAAGTTCCTTGGTTTCCTGAGGATTCATACCCGCTGCCGGCTCATCCAAAAGCAGCAGCTTTGGCTTGGCTGCCAAGGCACGGGCAATCTCCAAACGACGCTGAGCACCATAAGGCAGATTTTTGGCCTGTTCATAAGCATGACCATCCAACTTGAAGATTTTCAGCAATTTCATGCTTTCTTCCTCAATCTGCTTTTCCTCAGAAAAATATCTGCCTACCCGAAAAACAGTTTCCGCCAAACCATATTTTACATGGGAATGAAAGGCAATCTTAACATTATCCAGCACCGTCAGCTCAGAAAAAAGACGAATATTCTGGAAAGTACGGGCAATACCTCGCTGAGTAATCTCATAAGGCTTCTTCCCTACAATGCTCTTGCCAGCAAATTCAATATTGCCAGTGGTAGGCTGATAAACTCCGGTAATCAAATTAAAGGCCGTGGTTTTGCCGGCACCATTAGGGCCAATCAAACCAATAAGCTCACCCTTATTAATATAGAAATCAAAATCAGAAACAGCCTTCAGACCGCCAAATACAATGGAGACATTTTCTGCTTTGAGAAGTACCTCACTCATGATTCATGCCCCCTTTTGAAAATACGACGGAAGATACCCATGCTGGTAACCTCCATATAGCCAAACAAGCCCTGTGGACGATAGAACATCAGCAAAATCAAGGCCAGTGCATAGATAATCATACGGAACTCAGGCCAAGGCGCCAGAACCGCAGAAATAAAGGTTACCACAAATGCACCAGCAATGGAACCGGTAATGGAGCCAAGACCGCCCATAACCACCATAATCAGATAATTGAAGGAAGCCAAAAAGGTAAAAGAACCAGGGCTGATAATATAGAAATTATGGCCAAAAAGACAGCCAGCCACACCGGCAAAGGCCGCACCAATGGTAAAGGCCATTACCTTGTATTTGGTGGTATTAATGCCCATAGCCTCTGCCGCAATTTCATTTTCCCGAATGGCAATACAAGCTCGGCCATGAGAGGAATTAACAAAGTTTTTAATCACAAACAGAGTGAAAATCATAATCAGGAAAACCCAGGCAAAATTAGTATGATGGGTAATGCCCTTGAAGCCAGCAGCGCCCCCCACATAATCCAGATTCATAATCACAATGCGGATGATTTCACCTAAGCCCAGAGTAGCAATAGCCAGGTAATCGCCCCGCAGGCGAAGGGTTGGCAAACCAATCAAAAAGCCCAGTAACCCCGCCATCACTGCACCAGCTACAATTGCCACAATAAAAGGCAGATGGAAGAAGGTAGTCATAACCACACCTGTATAGGCACCTACCGCCATAAAGCCTGCATGGCCCAAAGAGAACTGTCCTGTATAGCCGTTAATCAGATTCAGGCTCACAGCCATAATAACATTGATACCGATAATAATCAGGTTCAGCTCCCAGAAGGAGGTCAGAACCTTGGTAGTAATCAAAACCTGCAGTATAGCAAAAATCACCAGAGACAGGCCCAGCATAATCAAATCATTTTTACGCAGCAAATTCATATCCTGTCACCTACACTTTCTCACGGGTATTCTTGCCAAAAAGACCAGACGGCTTAAACAACAATACCAGAATCAAAATCGCAAAGGCAGCCGCATCACGGAAGGTAGAGGAAATAAAGCCAGAAACCAAGGCCTCAATCACACCCAAAATAATACCGCCAGCCACAGCACCAGGCAAAATACCAATACCACCCAATACTGCTGCTACAAAGGCTTTCAGACCAGGCATAATACCCATTAATGGATCAATGGAGTTGTAATAAACGCCAACCAGCACACCAGCAGCCGCAGCCAAGGCAGAGCCAATGCAGAAGGTAAAGGAAATAACTCTATCTGCGTTAATGCCCATCAGCTGAGCCGTTTCTACATCAAAGGAAGCAGCCCGCATGGCCTTGCCCAGCTTGGTTTTCTGCACGATATAGGTCAGAATCAGCATCAACACCAGAGTAATACCCATAATCAGCATCTGCTGGCCATTTACAATAAAAGGCCCCACATTAAAAGCTACGCTGGGAATAACCTCTGGAAAGGTTCTTGGGGTAGGGCTGACAAAATACATGCTGGCATATTCCAGGAAGAAGGATACACCAATGGCTGTAATCAAGACTGAAATTCTTGGCGCATGACGCAAAGGCTTGTAGGCCAGTCTTTCCACAATCATACCCAAAATACCAGTTACCACCATGGAAATCAGCAGGGCTGGCACAATGGATAAACCAGCTCTGGTAATAGCAAAAAAGCCAATGTAGGCACCTACCATGTAAATATCACCATGGGCAAAATTTATAAGCTTGATGATACCGTAAATCATGGTATAGCCCAGGGCAATCAGTGCATAAATGCTGCCCAGAGAGACACCATTTATCAGCTGTTGGACAAACTGATGCAAAAAGTCCATAAATATTCCTCCGAACTTTTTAATTAATTTATAAAATAAAAAATATAAATACAAAAACGCCTAAAAACCTAGAAAAGAGGTCCAGCCTATGACATCTGTATTGATACCATCAGCTGTGACCTCTATTCCGGACAGAACACTAACCCAGCGTTCTCTGGCCATCTATGCACATATTACCTGCACAGGCAGGACATATCATACATATTATTTACTTGGAGCGATTCTGCTCTTGAATACATACTTGCCATCAACATTCTCAATGATAATAGCATCCTTAATAGGATTATGAGTTGCAGGATCCATAGTAACCTTGGCAGTAGCAACCTGCAGATCCTTGGTCTCCTCAATAGCCTTGCGGATAGCCTCAGGATCATCGCTGCCTGCACGCTTCAAAGCATCTACCAGCAGCTTGCCTGCATCGTAGCCCAGAGCGGCAAATACATTTGGTGCATGGCCATATTCCTTGGTAAAGGAATCAATAAAGGTCTTAGCACCTGGATCCTCTGCGAAATAATGGGTAGAGAAGTAAGTATTGTTCAAAGCGGAAGCACCGGCAATATCAGCAACCTTTGGATCATCCCAGCCATCAGTACCCAGCATAGTAGCAGTAATACCGATTTCACGAGCCTGCTTTACAATCTTGCCTACTTCCTCATAATAAGCTGGTACGAAGATTACATCTGCATTAGCAGCCTTAATCTTGGTCAGAGCAGCCTTGAAATCCTGATCCTTGGCCAGGAAGGACTCCTGCATTACCACCTTGCCGCCAGCAGCCTCAAAGGTCTCCTGGAATACCTTGCCCAAGCTCTTGGAATAGTCAGAGCTGGAATCAATGTACATAACAGCAGTCTTAGCCTTCAGCTCCTTGCTGGCAAACTGAGCCATAACAGTACCCTGCTGTGGATCAATGAAGCAGCTGCGGAAAATATAAGGCTTTACAGCACCATTCTCAACAGTTACATCAGGATTGGTAGCTGCAAAAGCAATTACAGGCACCTTGTTATCAGTAGCCACCTGGGATTCAGCAATAACGTTAGCTGTTACAGCAGGACCTACAATAACCTTTACCCCATCATCGGAAATCAGCTTGGTAGCAGCATTTACAGCCTCAGCAGACTCAGACTTGTTATCTGCCTCCACCAGCTTAATCTGCTTGCCGTTAATACCACCAGCCTCATTGGCCTCCTTAATAGCCAGGCGAAGGCCCTCCAAGCCTGCATTACCATAGTTGGCCTGATTGCCTGTCATCTCAATATTGGCACCAACCTTGATTTCATCACTGGAAGCACTATCCCCGCCACAGCCTGCAAATACTGTGCTCAGCATAGCTACACCTAAAACTGCACTTGCCAAACGTAGTTTTTTGCTAAAAAACATAATTATTCCTCCTATTTATTAGTCATCTGTTAGTGGAGTACCCATACATTTTTTATATCCACTTATGCTAATGGAAATATTATAGTTTACAAGTTTACACCTGTCAACATTTTCTTGTGTGTATTCAATGTACATTTATGCTTTTTATTCTCATGCAATGGATTATCACGAGCAAAAACGAATTTGTAATTATTATCCACGGATAATTAAAATAAACAATTTGAATTAATATTTCTCTTAATGTCTATTTTGTTATATAATGTAAGAGTTACATTATACGGAGGAGGGGTTTATTCTTGAATCTAAAAGAAGTTATCAAAAGGTCTGGTCTTACTGTTGACTATGATCGTTCCAAAATTTATAATGCCATTGCCGGAGCTGCTAAGGAAATACCTGACAGCATGACTGATGAGGACAAGGAAGGTATTACCAATCAGGTTGAAAATACCATTGCCAACCTTAGCAGTATTACCGTAGAAGAAATACAGGATGTGGTAGAGCAGGTGCTAATGAAGCAAGGCTTCTACGACGTAGCCAAGCACTACATTATGTACCGTCAGCGCCATGCAGAGCGCCGTGAGGCTCAGAAAAACCTGATGAAGAGCTATAAGGATATTTTCTTTGCCGATGCTATTGATTCCGATATGAAGCGGGACAACGCCAATATCAACACCGATGCCTCTATGGGTATTATGTTGAAGCTTGGGGCAGAGGGTGCCAAGCATTTTGTTGACAACTATGTACTGCCAGAGGAATTTGCTACGGCAGACAAGGATAATTTCATTCATATCCATGATAAGGATTTCTCCTTGATTACCTTGAACTGCTGTCAGATAGATTTGCTGAAGCTGTTCCACGGTGGCTTCTCCACCGGTCATGGCTTCCTGCGGGAGCCAAATTCCATTCGTGCCTATGCCTCTCTGGCCTGCATCGCTATTCAGAGCAATCAGAATGATATGTTTGGTGGTCAAAGCATTAATGCCTTTGATTTTGCTATGGCTGAGGGTGTACACAAAACCTTCTGCAAGGCAGTAGCTGATGAAGCCTACAAGTCTATGGTTTATCGCTTTGGCACCGAAATGGCCGGGGATGCCAAGGCTTTCCGGGACAAGTTCCGCAGCCATATGGACTATAGCTGCTGTCGTTTTACCGATGGAGATGCTCAGCCACCTTTGGAAGCTGTAGAAATGATTCTTCAGGCTCTGGAGGCCACCAAGCCAGAGGAGCTGACTGAGGCTTCTGTAGGGGATTTGACTCAGGATGCGGTAAACATCTATCATTTGGCCTGTGCCGATACCACTGAGGAAACCCATCAGGCTATGGAGGCCCTGATTCACAACTTCAACACTCTCCATAGCCGGGCCGGTGCCCAGGTTCCTTTTAGCTCCATTAACTACGGTATGGACACCAGTGCGGAGGGCAGATTGGCTGTTAGAGAGGTACTGAATGCTATTCAGGCCGGTCTGGGCAACGGTGAAACCGCTATTTTCCCTATTTCTGTATTCCAGCTCAAAGCCGGAGTCAATTACAACCCAGATGATCCTAACTATGATCTTTTCCAGCAGGCATGCCGAGTAAGTGCCAAGAGATTGTTCCCTAATTTTGTCAATGTAGATGCGCCATATAACCTGCAATACTATCAGCCTGGCAATTACAATTCCTATGTAGCTACCATGGGCTGTCGTACCAGAGTTATTGGCAATGTCAACGGCCCTAGCGAAGCTGGCAGCCGTGGTAATTTCTCCTTTACCACCATCAATCTGCCAAAGCTGGCTTTGGAGGCCAAGGGCAATCTGGACAAGTTCTGGCAGCTGCTGGATAAATACATTCAGATTAGCCATGACTATCTCCTGTTCCGCTTCCAGACCATCAAGGAAAAGCATGTTTATAACTACCCATTCCTTATGGGACAGGGCGTCTGGATGGATAGCGACAAGCTAAAGGCTACCGATACCATAGAGGAAGTGCTGAAAAAGCACGCTTCCTTCTCCATTGGCTTCTGTGGCTTGGCCGAGTGTCTGGTGGCTCTCATTGGCAAGCATCACGGCGAAAGCGAAGCTGCTCAGGAGCTGGGCTTGAAGATTGTGGGACATATCCGTCAGAGAACTGATGAATATACCGATGCAGAATCCATTAACTGGAGTACCTTTGGCACCCCAGCCGAGTCCACTGCCGGCCAGTTCCAGCGGGCTAACCGCAAGAAATTTGGCATTATTCCTGGAGTTACGGATAGAGATTATCTCACCAACAGCTCCCATGTGCCTGTTTACTATCCAATTCGGGCTTTGGATAAAATCCGCATCGAGGCTCCATACCATGAGCTGGAAAACGCCGGCCATATTGCCTATGTGGAAATGGACGGGGATCCATCCAAGAACGTAAAAGCATTTGAAACATTGGTACGAGCTATGCACGATGCCAATATGGGCTATTTCTCCATTAACCATCCCGTAGATAGAGATCCAGTCTGTGGCTATACCGGCATTATTGAAAATGAATGTCCACATTGCCACCGGAAAGAAATCGTCACCGGTCACAAAACCATTAAGCGTATCGTTTAAAAATTAAATTTAACCACCAAAAAGGAGCTGTGACAAAGCCCAAGGCGATTTGTCCACAGCTCCTATTTTTGTACCCTGTTTAAGCCAAAGTATCAGCTAAAAAATCTACGCAGGCCGTTCAGAATGCCTTCTGCCGCCCGGTTAATACCCGCCTCGGAATTCATCAGCTTTTCTTCCTTGTCATTGGAGATAAAGGCCATTTCCACCAAGGTAGCTGGCATATCCGTATGCTTTACCACATAGAAATTACAGCTCTTGGTTCCCCTATTCCCAGTACCTAAAGCCGTTACCACACCCTCAGATACATACTGAGCCAGCCTCTGGCTAGCCTTGGAGCCCTTGGTATAATAATACCCTGTTGTGCCGCTAGGAGTGCTGTTGGTAAAGGAATCCATATGCATGGAAATAAAGATGTCTGCATTGCCCTCATTACCTACATCACACCGTGCCTGCAGCTCCTCCACATCAGAAGCATTGGCCTTTTTAGGAGATACCTCCGTATCCGTGGTTCTAGTCATCAGCACTGTAGCCCCCTCTGCCTGCAGCAGCTTCTGCAAGGCTTTGGCTACCCGCAGGGTAACTCCTTTTTCCGTTACGCCTGTAGGCCCAATGGCGCCGGTATCACTGCCACCATGTCCTGCATCCAGAGCAATGAGCTTACCCTTTAGCCCCGGGGTAAAGGCAGGCTCTGTTGTGGTGCCACCTGAGGTTGTTCCAACTGTATCTCCCCTATTGGTATCGGAGCCAGTGCCACTGGACGTATCAGGCTTTGGCTGTGGATTAAAGTCTATACCAGAGTTTTTACTGCCTCCTCCTACCTTGCCAAAGTCCATAACCACTCTATAGGCCGTGGTGCCACCCTTTAGGGCAAATACCTTGTAATTGTTTTTGCCCATAGAGCTTTCTACCACCACCCGCACTGTAGAGCTGTCATGCTGGGCAATCCGCACCGCCTTGGCAAAACGGCTGTCAATATTGGCAGCCTTCTTTACATTGGGACTAACCCAGGCATTTTGAATATCAATGATAATCCTCTGGGGATTGGAAATAACGCTAACCTTGTACTCCGTCTCCTTGGTGCCATCCACCACAATACGAGTTTTGTCTGCATCGGTACTTACCCGGATGCCGGTAATCTCCGACATACTGCCAGCCCGCTGGGCAAATCCCGCTGCCTCAGCTCCCTGCTGTCCCCACAGCAGCAGGCACATTGTCAGAAGCATCACCAGAGCAGACCATATTTTATTACCATCTATTTCCTTGCCATATTCCACGGTTCTGTCCTCCATATATGCTTAGAGCATATTCTGCAAAAATGCCACGGTTCTTTCCTGCTTAGGGTGAGCAAAAAACTCCTCTGGCTGGCCCTGCTCCACAATCACCCCATCAGCCATAAACATAACATGGCTGGCCGCCTCTCTGGCAAAGGCCATTTCGTGAGTTACCACCACCATAGTCATATGCTCCTGGGCCAGCTCCCGCATGGTTTTCAAAACCTCACCTGTCAGCTCCGGATCCAGGGCAGAGGTAGGCTCATCAAACAGCATAATCTCTGGCTTCATAGCCAAGGCTCTGGCAATAGCCACTCGCTGCTGCTGACCGCCAGACAATCTGCCGGGATAAGCATCCCGCTTGTCAAAAAGCCCAACCTTCCGCAAAAGCTCCTCTGCCTCTGGACGAACCTCCTCTACAGAACGCTTTTTTACCTGCACAGGAGCCTCCAGCAGATTCTCCATAACCGTCATATGAGGAAAAAGATTGAACTGCTGAAATACCATGCCTGTACAAGCCAAAATATCCCTAGACTTGGCCTCATCCACATATTCTGCCCTGCCATCAGCTCCGTTTTCCGCCAAGGCACGGCCCATAATCTCAATTTTGCCAGAGTCAATCTCCTCCAGACGATTGATACACCGCAGCATGGTGCTTTTGCCAGAACCAGAAGGCCCTATAATAGCCAGTACATCACCCTTGGCCACAGAAAAATCAATTCCCTTCAGCACCTCCAGCTCCCCAAAGCTTTTATGTATATCCGTCATTTTTAACATCATATTATTGGTCATATTTTGCATAATGTGCCTCCAGCTTCTTAAACGCCCAGGTAAGAACAAAGGTCATTACCAGATAAAATACACCGGCAATTACAAAAGGAGTCATATCAAACTCCCTCTGCACAATGGTACGAGCCACCCGCAGCAAATCATTCATGGCCAAAATATAAATCAGAGAGGTATCCTTTACCAAATTAATGGTTTCGTTGCTAATAGGCGGCAGCACGTGACGAATCATCTGGGGAATGATAATCCGACGCATGGTCTGAGGATAGGTCATGCCCAAGGTCTTGGCTGCCTCATACTGGCCCCGGCCAATGGCCTGAATGCCAGCCCGGAAAATCTCTGCAAAATAAGCCGCATAGTTCAGCACAAAGGCCAACAGAGCCGCTGCAATATCCGGCAGCATAACTCCCACCATAGGCAGGGCAAAATAAACAAACAAAAGCTGCAGCATTAGCGGTGTACCCCGCATAATCCACACATAAAACTCCATTAACAGCCGCAAAGGCTTCAAAGAGGAAATCCGTCCCAATGCCGCCAACAGGCCAATGGGCAGAGAAAGCACCAAGGTAATACAAAAAATCTCCAGTGTAACCTGGGTTCCCTCCAGCATCAGGGTAATTGTATGTAACAGATTATCCATAAGTCAAAAAACACCCTTTCAAAACAAAAGCACAGTCGATTCTATTGTACTTCATACCGCACAAAATTAAAAGACCCCTCAATAAAATTAAGGAGCCTTTTACCCAAATTTTCATTAATTATTTGGTAATATCCTTGGCAAACCACTTTTCAGAAATCTTGGCCACAGTACCATCAGCCTTCATTTCATCAAATACCTTCTGCACCTCATCCCGCAGCTTCTGATCATCCTTGCGGAAAGCAATACCAAACTGGCTTACAGTGCCAATAACAGTATCAATAGCCTGAATTTCATCAGGATGCTTGCTGATATAGTAGCGGCCGATAATCTCGTCCCCCACTACAGCATCCAGACGGCCATTCTCCAAATCCATGAAAGCATTGATATAATCAGGATAGTATTTTACTTCCTTCATGGATGCCTTCAGCTCTGGCTTGTTCTCAAAATACTCCTCAGTGGTACCACCGCTCTGGGTACCAATGGTCTTGCCAGCCAAATCAGCCTCACCAGCTACAGACACCTTGCCATTCTTGGCTACAAACACAATCTGGCGATTATCCATATATGGCTCACTGAACAGCATATTTTCCTTACGCTTGTCAGTAATATCCAGACCATTCCACAGAATATCTACACGACCGCTTTTCAGCTCAGCTTCCTTGGAATTCCAGTCAATAGCCTTGAACTCCACCTCACGGCCTAGACGCTTGGCCACTTCCTTAGCCAAATCAATATCAAAGCCTACAATCTCATTCTTCTCGTCCTTGAAACCCATTGGTGGGAAGCTGTCATCCAAGCCTACCACAATCTTCTTGGACTCTTCCTTCTGGGCAGAATTACTGCCGCAGCCTGCCAGGGCTGTTACCGCCAAAACCAGCATCATACACAGGGCAAAAATCTTCTTCATTCTTCGCACACTCCCTCTAGTGTCTTCATATTCACAGCTACTATTATACTTTATTTCATTAAAGTATGACAAGGGGAAATTACTAAAATTTTAATTTTTTTGTTTTTTATCAACTGTACACGAGCACAGTTTTATTGTATAATAATAGTAAGAGAAATTTTGATGAAAATAAGGTAGAAAAATACCTGAACTTAGGCGGTGATTTAGTGGTAACTATCAAAGAAATTGCAGATTTGTGCGGTGTATCCAGAGGTACGGTAGACAGGGTACTGAACAATCGTGGCAATGTAAAATCCGAGAAAAAAGCTCTTATCCTAAAGGTTGCCAAGGAAATGAAATACACTCCCAATCCAGCCGGCAAGGCTCTGGCAGCCCGGAAGCTAAAACCCACTGTGGCTGTAGTTATGCCCTCCATTGGCGTAGCCTTTTTTGATGTGGTTTTGGAGGCCATGCAGAAATCAGCTGCCTCCTACGCTATGTATGGTATGCAGGTACAGTGGTATCTCTCCAAAGGCTATAATGCCCAGGTACAATACAATCAGCTTATGAAGCTAAAAGACAAGGTTAACGCTGTAATTCTTATGCCAATTAATGATGAATGCATCTGTCAGGCTATCAAGGCTCTAACAGATAATGGAGTATTTGTGGTAACCATTAATACAGATATTGAAAACTCTACCCGCAATTGCTATGTGGGGACAGATTATGTTAACGGGGGCTGTACCGCTGGGGCCTTGTTGCAGCTCCTTCACAAGGGACAGCTTAACATAGGTATTACCTTGGGTTCTCTCCAGATTTTGGGACATCAGCAAAGACTAGAGGGCTTCCGTCATCTACTCCAAAGCAATGCCCAAGCCAAAATTCTAGGCATCGTAGAAGATCAGGATGATGAGATTCTTTCCTATGAAAAGAACCTGGCCTTGCTGAGGGAACATCCAGAGATAAATGCCCTCTTTGCCGCCACCTCTGGTGGTATCTATGGGGCTTGTCGGGCTATTATGGCTTGCCAGCCTGCCCATGATATGACAGTGGTGGTCTTTGATAATCTTCCTACCACTGTAGAGCTGATGGAGCAAGGCATCATACAAGCCACCATCTATCAGCATCCCCGCCGACAGGGACAGATTGCCATGCAGGTAGTTTTTGATTATCTAGTGAATGGCAAGGCGCCTGAAAAGGAGCTTTATCTCCTAACCAATGAAATTCGTATTAAGGAAAATATTTCCGCTACCACAGAAAACCAGTAAACATTATGTAATAAAAATCGCCGTACTGTATAAAACATAACGGCGATTTTTTATACTCTGTATTCATGTTCTACTGGCTCTCCCCAATCAAATTCAGCCAGCATATATTTTCCATATATACAAAAAGAGCAGCTCCGGAGAGCTGCTCTAAATTGTTTAATTTTTGTCGCCTTGACGAGATTTCCGCTAATCCGGAGATTAGAACAAGAAGTCAACACGGGTGAATACGCCAGTAGCCTTGTCGTCAGCACCTACTACACCCTGATCCTTGCCATTGAAGTACTTAGCAGTTGCTACAATGTTCTTAGCGAAGGTGTAGTCAGCACCAATCTCCCAACCCTTCAGAGTTGCATAGCCACCAAGTCCGTTACCGAAATCATAGGTATAAGCAATGGTAGCAAATGGAGCCAGCTGACGGTATGCTACATAAGCACCCCAAGAACCTGGATCAGATGCATCAGCACCCTTGTAGTCCAACTCAATGCTGTAAGCATTCTTAGTAGTGCAAATAGCATTGTCTACGGAAGGACCCCAAGCATAGTCACCAGTCAGCTTTACATTCTTGTCGAAAGCATAACCTACACCGAGATCTACAATGCTGTAGGAGCCATTCTCAGAAGTAACATCCTGATTGGTATGAGTAGCCAAAATATTGTGGTAACCAATACCAGCATCCCACTTGCCATCTGCATAGTCAGCCTCTACTGCCCAATAGGTAGCAGAATCGCCAGCCTGAGTACCAGTGGTACGCAGATCGTTAACCAGATCAGTACGACCAGCAGTAGCCTTGAACTTCCAAGCCTCAGTAGGAGCATAGGTGAACTCAGCACCAGTTACCTGATCATCAATTACCAAACCGTGAGAAGCATCGGAGAAAGTACCGAAGCGGCCCAACTTAACATTGAACTTGTCATACTGACCCTCAGCATAGATCTTTGCTACCTCTACGCCATTAGCATTGCCAGTGTTATCCTTGTTGATATCATAATCGATACGAGCATGACCAGTCCAGTTCTCGTTAATGGTCATGGAAGGCTCAAAACGCAACTTTACAGTGTTGTTCTTGTCCTCAGTCTTTGCATGAGCAGAGCTTGCAGCAAAGTTGTTGCTCTTCCAGTCATAACGAATCAGGCCTTCCCACTTAACATTGTCAGTCTTAGCCTCGAGATCAGCTACGCGAACGCCCAGGTTAGCCAGCTCATCGGAGAACTCAGCAGCCAATTTGTCAATCAGAGCCTTGTTGTTGTTGTCAGCAGCATCGGACTTAGCCATAGCCTTTGCAACAATCTGAGCCATCTCATAACGGCTCATGTTCTGGTCACCAACATAGGTGCCATCGCCATAACCGTTAATAATGCCATCCTGTACCAGCTGAGCAACAGCATCATATGCCCAATGATCAGCAGGAACATCAGCGAAAGGATTAGCAGCTGCAAAAGTAGTGGAAGCAGCGCCTACTACCAGAGCGGTAGTCAATGCGGATACGAGAGTCTTCTTCATAAAGAAACATCCTCCTTCAATAAAACAAATAAACCTCATCTGTTGAAGGTGAATGCCAAGAAGCCTTAGTCCAAGAGTTGCCTTGTTTCCTCTGCAATGTACTCCTCTATTCACTTTCAACACAAGCTAAGTTTAACACAATCTGCACTAAAAATCAAGCTCAACTAAGAATTTTTCCTCCCCCTCAGCCCAACTCCCTAAAAAATGGCAATAGAAAACCCCTGATGGTGCCACATCAGAGGTTTTCCTGTGCCTAAATATTAGACCCAATTAACACGTCCGTTTTATAGTATCATATAGCCCATTATTTTGCAAGCATTATTTCTAAAGTAGTTGAATTTCTGAAAAGAATATAGTACAATATGTATAGGAAATCCCTATAAAATTACCGAAAAATAGAAGGCACTACCGATAGACGGTTAGCCCGGTTTATTGCTATGAAATAGCCGCTTAGTTTACCGGACTGGGGCGGCTATTTCTGTTTATTGTTAATATCCTTGCCTGTATAACCCAAGGCTATACAGGCAATTATCAGGCTAAATACGCTGATGAACTGCTCTATCGACATGACATCACTTCCCCTCCTGTAGATTTCCTAATGGATTTCTATATAAAAGAGGGTCACAGTCCCTCTGTCGAGGGCTAACCGCCTACCGTTATGATAGTGCCATTCTTATTATACTAACTATACTGTATGTTTGCAACAAAAAACTCCAGCAAAAACTGGAGTTTTTTGTTTACCTATTTTTTAAATGGAAAATAGCGATTTCTGGCGGACAGCCCAAACGAAAAGGAAACCAGCTTCCGTTACCACAATGAACGTAGAGAGCTGTATTTCCCTCATAATACCAGCCCCGCATATATTTGAATACTGGCGGTGCCAAAGGAATCCCCAAGCACCCCAGCTGTCCCCCATGGGTGTGACCGCTTAGCACCAAATCCGTATTATATTTCGTTGCTGTCTGAACAAAATCCGGATGATGAGCCAACAGTATTTTTACAGCATTGGCTGGTATATCCTCCATAGCCATGGCTGTATAGGCCTCCTGCAGCAGCTGGAACTGCTCCCTTTGCATAGGATAATCCACCCCTGCAATATACAGTGGCCGCTCCCCCTGCAAAACCAAGGCATGCTTATTCACAAGATTATGTATTCTGGTTTCAGCCAAAGCACTTTCCAAAAGGGCAATTCCCCGAAAATGCTCATGATTTCCTCGACAATAATAGATACCGTAGGGAAATCTGTCCACATAGCTATCCAGCAATCGGGCTGCCTTAATGGTTGTAGCAGCATTATCAAACAAATCTCCAGTTATAACCAGAGCATCTACCTGCTGCTTTGCTGTACGCTCCAACAGCTCCTGCAGCATATCCAAATCAAAAAAAGGCCCCAAATGAATATCACTAAGCTGGGCAATAGAAAAACCCTCCAGCTTTTCTCCCAGCTTCTCTATAGGTACATCATAGGAACGGAGCACCGTTTCATTTCTTTCCACCAGAGAACCATAAAAGCTGGCTCCTGCTGCTATACAGGGCAGTACCAAGGCCCCCTTGGCAAATTTCCGGCGGGATTCATCTACAGGCACCTGACGGCAACGGCCATAAATATATCTTATCAGCAAAGCTATAGCTAGCAGTCCTATGGAAAATATCTGCAGCATCAGCCAAATGGCAATGGCTTGCAATACCAGCTCAGCCATTGAGCCAGTATAATTCCGTCCCCAGCATACCCCCAGACCAAAAATAGAGGCTATATTCAACACCAGCCCCCATCGCCGCAGCCTTTCATACCTCTCTCCCCACATCTGCCTTTGCAATATATGTCCCACAATATGCAGTAAGGAAATCACCACTGCCACTATAACCATAAAGCCCATACCACTACCTCGCTTGACAATCACATATATTTTCTATGCAGTAGTATGACATAAATTTATGAAAATAATCTAAATACACCCTTTGTGGCAATATGCTGTTGTACAAAAAGCCAAAGTAAATTTAAAACAACAAAAAACCGGACATATTGTCCGGATAATTTCTGGTGCGGTTGATGGGACTTGAACCCATACGTCTTGTGAACACTACCCCCTCAAAGTAGCGCGTCTGCCAATTCCGCCACAACCGCATATTCAGTTGAAGTATTAATTTTGAAAATAAAAATGGTGCGGTCGAGAGGACTTGAACCTCCATGATATTGCTATCACTAGCGCCTGAAGCTAGCGCGTCTGCCAATTTCGCCACGACCGCATGTTACTTATTTAGTTTAACATCTTTCAGTGATGTTGTCAAGCGTTTTTTTATTTTTTTGGTGCCGAGGACCGGAATCGAACCGGTACGGTTGTTTCCAACCGCGGGATTTTAAGTCCCGTGCGTCTGCCAGTTCCGCCACCCCGGCAGCAACTAATGGAGCGGGTGATGGGAATCGAACCCACGTGACCAGCTTGGAAGGCTGGGGCTCTACCATTGAGCTACACCCGCAGGTCATCAATGGAGCTGGCGAGAGGAATTGAACCCCCAACCTGCTGATTACAAGTCAGCTGCTCTACCAATTGAGCTACACCAGCGTATTAATGGTGCCTCAGAGCGGAATCGAACCACTGACACGGGGATTTTCAGTCCCCTGCTCTACCAACTGAGCTACCGAGGCATAATGGCGACCCGAAGGGGACTTGAACCCCTGACCTCCGCCGTGACAGGGCGGCATTCTAACCAACTAAACTACCGGGCCATGATATGGTGGGCGCTAACGGGATCGAACCGCTGACATTCTGCTTGTAAGGCAGACGCTCTCCCAGCTGAGCTAAGCGCCCGAAAAATGGTGTCCCACCGGAGACTCGAACTCCGAACCTGCTGATTAAGAGTCAGATGCTCTACCAGTTGAGCTAGTGAGACATAATATGGTGACGCGTACGGGATTCGAACCCGTGAAGCCGCCGTGAAAGGGCGGTGTCTTAACCGCTTGACCAACGCGCCATATCAAGTGGTCAATACCCTAGACGATACTCATGGTGGCTCACCCGGGATTTGAACCCGGGACACCCTGATTAAAAGTCAGGTGCTCTGCCAACTGAGCTAGTGAACCGTCTGGCTGGGGTAGCTGGACTCGAACCAACGATGCGGGAGTCAAAGTCCCGTGCCTTAACCAACTTGGCTATACCCCAATTACCCCAGGGGTAAAAATGGCTCCTCGAGCAGGATTCGAACCTGCGACAGCCTGATTAACAGTCAGGTGCTCTACCGACTGAGCTATCGAGGAATGTAACTGGCGATTTCCTATCCTCCCAGGCCGTCTCCAGCCAAGTACTTTCGGCGTTTATGTGCTTAACTACTGTGTTCGGAATGGGAACAGGTGGAACCACATAGCCAACATCACCAGATATACAGTTGTGTTATACATTAGATGTACACACAAAACTTCACAGAAACAACCCTGACATTAGGACTTGTAATTAAGCCCTCGACTTATTAGTACTGGTCCGCTTCGAA
>CAKPYV010000013.1 GCA_934203205.1 uncultured Anaerovibrio sp.
ATTCCGTGGCATAAAAATATCCGGGCAGTATATAACTACCCGGATTATAAGGTCTAACTTTATGGGGTCACTACATCAAATCACAAATGGAACAGCCTCTTTTGTATTAACTTGCTTATTTACGGCTTACTGCTCAGAGAACTGATCCTTGCCTACACCGCACAGTGGGCAGACAAAATCCTCTGGCAAATCCTCAAACTTGGTGCCTGGTGCAATACCGTTATCTGGATCACCAGCTGCCTCATCATAAACCCAACCGCATACGTCACATACATAAGTTTTCATGAAATCTCCTCCTAAATAATAACACTTATTAATTACTATTTATTTTATACTTTCTTTATGAAAATAATATGAAAGACTATTATTTACCACAGGCCTGACGGATATGCTCAAAAAATGCATAAGGTGTATTCATATTTCCCTTATACCCTGTTCCCAGCATAATGCCACCTCTATTGGTACCATGGAAATCCGTTCCTCCTGTAGGCAGCATATGATACTTTTCAATCATATGAAGAGCAAAAGCCTTATCCTCCTCAGTATAATTAGGATAATACTGCTCCATACCGCACAGGCCAAAATCCAACAATTCCTTAATAGAGGCCTCCTGTTCAGCCCTGCTCTGTCCCTTTAGACCAATCTGCTTATGAAAATGAGCCAAGGAAGTTACACCGCCAGCCTGACGAATAACCGGCAGAGCTTCCTGAGCTGATACATCATCGCCTACGCCTACTTCCAATACAGCAGGATTCAGATAGTTATCCCAGATATACTGTATACTGTCGAAAAGATGCATATCCACAATGGTGCGCATAATAGCATATCTATCCAAATGTACAGAAGCATGCTGCCGTACCCTTTCCATATCAATATCAATGCCCTTACGGCCAAGGACCTCCACCACATCAGCCATAGAGTCCTCCTTGATATAGCGAACCTTCTTGTACAGCTTCTGAAAGTCTGGATTCTGACGGTCAAAGCCCAGGCAAACCACGTGAATCTTGTGGCCCTGATAGGAGAGGCTCATTTCCATACCATTAATAAAATCAACGCCCTGCTTGGCAGCCTCTGCTGCCGCTTCATCGGTGCCAGCAATGGAATCATGGTCGGTTAGAGCAAAGGCCTCTACCCCGGATTCCTTGGCCAATACTGCCAATCCCGCCGGAGTATAGCTTCCGTCAGAAACGGTGGAATGTACATGTAAATCTATCATAATCAACACTTCCTATATCTTTAAAGCTAAGTATATTATAACCCCTATACCACCTTGTATTCAACCTTATCTGCCTCATGAATAACTTCCTTAACAGCAGGAGCCTTTGGCTTACTAAAGCCCTTACCCATAACCTCGCTGGCTGACATAATAATCATAAAGGCATTAGGATCTACATCATTGGCGATAAATTTGATTTTGGCTACCTGAGTCAAGGTAACAGCCACGAAAACCACATCTCTCTCCTTATGAGTAAAGGCTCCCTGACCATGGAAAAAGGTAACGCCTCGTCCCAGCTCCAAAATAATATCCTCCGCAATCTGCTCTGCTTTTTCAGAGACAATCAACACCGCCTTACGGCTGTTAAAGCCTGCTATTACCTTGTCTGTTACCGTAGCATTAATAAACATCATAATCAATGTAAACATAGCTGGGGCAACGCCAAAGAGGAAGCCTGCCACCACCATAATCATGCAGTTAAAGGCGAAAATTACGCCCCCCATATGAAGAGCATAGAATTTCTTCACAATAGCCCCAATAATATCAAAGCCACCGGTACTGCCATCCATACGAAAAACAATGCCATATCCTATACCGTTAAATACACCACCGAAGATCGCCGCCAGCATAACATCATCCAAAGGGGCATAGGCATTAAGAAATCTGGTAGCATCCAGACAGAAGGAAAAAATAGCCGTGCCGATAATAATATCTATGGTATATTCCCGCCCCATTAGCTTCCAGGCTGCTATCAGCAAAGGTATATTGTAAAGAAAGGTCTGCAAACCTATTGGCAAATCAGCCAAGTAGTAAAAGATAATGGCAATACCTGTGGCACCACCAGTCAGCAAATGGGATGGTACCAAAAAAAGATTAATGGAGCAGCTGGCTATCAAACATCCTAGACTAACTCCTGCATACTGCTTTAATTTGTGTTCAAGACTTCTCTTGCGAATCATAATATCTCCTCTTTATTCCCCTAACGTCTTCTCCTGTTTTTATCAGCTAATTTATTCTGATACATATCATAATCAGCTCTTTCAAATAACACCTGCATAGTTACATTTCCCACATAGCATGAGGTATGTGCTTTTCCCACAGCATAGCTGATTTGAATAGAATTACTGCCCTTATTAAAAGCAGTAATATTTTCATTTAATGTAGCAATTATTTTATTCATATCCGAAACTTCCGAATCAGACAGAATCACGATAAATTCATCCCCGCCAAAACGACCAATAAATTGATTGTCCGGCACTGACAATCTCAACATTCTGGCAAAATTAGAAATCATGCTATCTCCGGCAGCATGACCTAAAGAATCATTAACCTGTTTTAGATTGTTCATATCAAACATAAGAAATCCCACATGCTTGTCCAACCATTGCTGATCCTGCAATTTCTTTTCACAGCTGCTTTTGTTGGCCAGCCCTGTTTGGACATCCACATAGGCTGTAGCTGAGAGTTTTTTGTATTTGCTTTGCATACTTCTGGACTGCAACTGATAAATTACCAAAATAATCAGCAATATCGCCACATTGACAATCATACAAAACTCTAAAAGCTGTAGTCTATCGGCTATTTTCTGACTGTACACTTCGGCATCGCTTACCACCTGGTCTACCAAGATGAAAGAGTTTTCGCTCATAGGCAGTAACTTGGTGTTGGTATAATGCCCTTCCCGACTTTTAGCAATTTCCTGTTTTAGCTCCTGCCAATAATTTGCCAACTCTGTCAAATCATCCAGATATTTTACATCATCCAATTTGACTAGCTCATACTTGCCCCCGCCATTTTGCAGTCCAGCCAATATATCATCCAACTTTTCTATCAATCTATCATTGGGAGAACCTACTATCTCCAGTTTAACCACCCGCTGAGTGGCTCCCCGTACCAAGCCAGTATAATTTACCACCCTGGCTGTACCCTGTAATAGATAAATATTATGGATAGTTGAAAATATCAAAATACTCAATGTCAAAATCAATAATGGTTCGAGATAATTTCTTAATTTTTTTATAAGCATACCCTTCCCCCCGAATCTACTTTTGCCAAACTATCATATCATACTGCCTGAAAATATTCAATATACAAAAATGCTTCCTACCTGCCAGCCTATATCTACCAATCTTTTTCTAGACATGCAAAAGGGACTGACACATAGAATGTGACAGTCCCCTGCGTCAGTTATGCAATTTTGCCAAGCCTGAATCACCGTGTTCAAAGCTGACAGGTATATAGCAATATGATTAGCCAGCGATTTGCAGCTGCTGTACTGGCAGAAGCTTCTGGAGAAAATACTCAGTCACACGGAGTTCTTTATAATGCATCCCCTCTGCTGCAGCCTTGCCCATAGCCGCATTAGCTACCTGATAATCATCAACAGAAAGAAGCTGATAGCTACCCTGACCATCTACGGCAGCAATAATCTGCTCCAAGGACTTGTCCACCAACAAAATACGGTCAGCACCTACACCATGACGATAGCTGGCCAAGGCAGCCAAACCCTTATTTTCAATGGTAATCATAGCAGTATCAATAACTATATATTCAACCTTGTTATAATTATAAATATCAGCTTTCAGCATGGTGCTCTCCCCCTTGAATCTCTCATATTATCTATTATGGCCAGGATTTATTTCCTTGCTCCATATCCCTCAACTCTGACTTTATTATAGCAGGCATATTTTACACATAATATAAAAATAATGCTGTTTGCATTGCAAAAAATGCTGTATAATAAATTTATCTAAATAAGAAATATAAAATTTTCTATTCTAACAGGGAAAGGCACAATATTATGGTTAATGATTCTGAAAACAAAATACAAGCATATGACAAAAAGGGCTATCTTCATCAGGGCTTCCGGATTTTTCGGCTGCAGGATTCCTCTATGGAGGATATTCCCTTTCACTATCATGATTTTCACAAAATAATCTTTTTCCTCAAAGGAGAGGCTGCCTATATTATTGAGGGCAAAACCTATCCTCTCACCGCCAGAGATATTCTCTTCGTCAGGGCAGGAGAAATTCACAAGCCTGTAACCTATCCTGACAAAACCTACCAGCGTATTGTAGTCTATATTTCTCCCCTTTACCTACAAAAGCTGGGACAGGACAAATATCCTCTGGAACAATGCTTTGACAAATCCCAACATATGGACAGCGTTATGCATGCCCCTGCCGGCCGCAGTCACGACCTGCTTTTTCATATGGACAAATTGGAGCAGGTTAGTCAGCAACAAGATTTTGCCAATGAGCTATATACTCAGGTATTATTTACGGAGCTAATGATTCTTATCAACCGGGCCATTCTGGACAAAGAATTGGAGAATCTGGCGGAAATCACCTATGATCCCCGCATCCAGCAGCTGCTTCAATATATTAATGAGCACCTGGCGGAGGATTTGACCATTGACCTTTTGGCAGAAAAATCCTTTACCAGCCGCTTCTATATGATGCGGAAATTCAAGGCCGATACAGGCTGCAGCATTCATCAATATATCAACAGCAAACGGCTTCTGTTGGCCAAAAAACTGCTTACCACTACAGAGCTGCCTATTACCCAGCTTTGCTTCCAATGTGGTTTCAAGGATTATTCCTCCTTTTCCAGGGAATTTAAGCGCAGCTTTGCCATTACCCCCACCGAATTTCGCAGTAATTCAGCTGTAAGCTTAGACTCGTAATAAATATAAAAGGGACTATACCTCTTGCTTGACATAGCAAAGGCATAGTCCCTTTTCCTATGGTGTCTTTTATCCCAACACCATATATTAAATTTTATTTAGCCATTAACTTGGCAACCTTGTCGGCAAAATCCACTGGATTCTCAGGCATAATTCCTTCGATAATCAAAGCCTGAGTGTACAGCAAATCGCAATAATCCTTGAACTCTGCATTGTCCTTGCCATTGGCATGAAGAATCTGCAGCTTGGCAAAGAGGTCATGCTTTGGATTCAGCTCCAAAATTCTCTTAGCCTTGAACATTGGATTGTCCATGCTGGCAAAGGTATGCTCCATAGAAAGGCTTGGGCCCATAGCATCTGCAACCAAGCATACAGCGCTGGACTTCAAGCGGGAGCTGATTTTAACCTCGGAAACCTTGTCTCCCAAAGCTTCCTTAATATCCTTAACCAGCTGATCGTTGGTCTTGGCAATTTCCTCAGCTTCCTTCTTAACCTCCTTGGACTCAGCATCATCCAAATCCAAATCACCACGGCTAATGGACTGGAACTCCTTGTCATCATATTTGCGAATGGTTTCAATAGCAAATTCATCGACAGGATCCAGCAGATAGAGAACCTCCAAGCCCTTGTCTCTCAACAGCTCCATCTGAGGCAATTTCTCGATAGTATTTCTGTCAGTACCAGTAGCATAGTAGATTTTCTTCTGGCCCTCTGCCATACGGCCTACATACTCCTTCAGGGAGATTTCCTTGCCATCCTTGGAAGAAGCAAAGAGCAGCAGCTCCTTCAGCTTGTCTACCACACTGCTGCCGGTATACATGCTGTTGTAAATACCAATCTTCAAGGATTTGCCATATTCTGCCCAGAACTTCTCGTATTTCTCACGGTCATTCTTTAGCATACGCTCCAGACTCTTGAGAATGGTCTTTTCCAGATTCTTGCCAATGGTTTTCAGCTCACGACTCTGTTGCAAAAGCTCACGGGAAATATTCAGGGACAAATCTGGAGAATCTACCAAGCCCTTTACAAAGCCCAGATAATTTGGCAGCAAATCCTTGCACTTATCCACAATGAATACGTGACGGGAATAAAGCTGCAGACCTGGCTCATAATCTGCATGATACAGGTTAAATGGTGCCTTAGCTGGAATGTACAGCAAGGAGGTATATTCTACATTACCCTCAGCCTTGTTGTGGAAAACCTCCATAGGCTCTTCCCACTCATGGAACTGATTTTTGATAAATTCCTTGTATTCCTCGTCCTTAATATCATTCTTGTTCTTGGTCCACAAAGGCTGCATGGAGTTAAGAGTCTTAAGCTCTACCTTGGTAATAGGCTCTGCACCCTCAATAGGCTTACCCTCGTCATCTCTAGGAGTTTCCTGAGTCTCAATATTCATCTTAATTGGATAGCGGACATAATCGGAATACTTCTTAACCAGATTCTGAAGGTTCCATGTATCAAGGAAGTTTTCCTCTGCCTCATCACCATAATACTCCTTGCCCAGAGTAATGGTAATATTGGTACCACGACCTTCCTTCTCGCACTCCTCAATAGTATAGGAACCGTCACCAGTGGACTCCCAGCGTACAGCAGCAGTTTCACCAGCCTTGCGGGTAACAACAGTAACCTTTTCTGCTACCATGAAAGCAGAATAGAAGCCTACACCAAACTGGCCAATCAATTCCTTATCGGTAATCTCTGCATTATCCTCCTTGGCCTTCTGGAGCTGCTCCAAAAATGCCTTGGTGCCGGATTTGGCAATAGTACCAAGATTCTCAATTACTTCTTCCTTGGTCATGCCCAGACCATTATCAGAAATAGTCAGAGTGTGGCTATCCTTATCTGGTACCAGGAAAATCTCATAGTCCTCATTGCCCTCCAGAATATCTCTGTTCTGAAGAGAAGCAAAATGCAGCTTGTCAATAGCATCGGAAGCATTGGAAATCAACTCCCGCAGGAATATCTCGTGATTGGTATAAATACTGTGAATCATGAGATTCAGCAGTTCCTTAGTTTCTGCCTGAAATTCATGGGTTGTCTTTGCCATTTGGAATTATCTCCTTTATATAAAATATTATTTAACATAGTTTTAGCACTCTATATGCATGAGTGCTAACTTCATGATTTATAATACATCAAAAAGTCAAAAAAATCAATAGGCAAAATAAAAGAAAACTGACCTTCCCTAAGCAACTTGACTTATCTGGAAAATCAGTTTTCTCAACTTATCAGCTTATTGTTAAAACATTACATAGTCCGTCACCTATATAGACAGTAATTTATCATAGCTGATTATTTATTTTTTGCTCTTTTTATCCTTTTCACCTGACTCAGATTTTGCCTTGGCATAACCAGAGGTTGGCCACTGCTGCAATGTATAAATACCAGCATTCATGAACTCCTCCACATCACGCTTCTGGAGGCCGCCAGCCTGTATCAGTCCCAGCATAAAATGTCCGCCATACTGACCTGGAATAAACAGCTTCATCATCTGGTTTTCAGCCACAGCAACAGAATCCATAACCCCATCTCCGTCGCTATCAACCTCTACCTCCTTGGCGGTAGGGCCGGCAATACCATAACGATAACCTTCTGCCTGACTGCCATCCTCATTACGGTTGGCAATCTCTACAATCTGAGCATACTCCAAGCCATAATTAGCTGCAAAATCCTTTAAAAAGGCCTTTGCTTCATTCTCCTGCATAGTGCCAAGGTTTTCTGGTATTACCTTATTATCATAGCCGTTAATACAAATAACCCAAGCTTTTTTAATATTGTCATAGCTGCCACTATAGAGCAATACATCCCCCTTGTCCTGCTCATTATAGGCACTGGCTGGCATCACCTTGGGCTTTACTGGACAGAGAATACTATAACCATAACGCTGGCTGGTGTGCTTATGCGTAAAAACAATCTGATCCTTCTGAGAAGTGGCAGACGGTGGCTGTTCCCCTGCTGCCTCCTCTGCAAAGGCAGCCACAGGCAGAACCAACACGGATATGGTCACAGCCAAGGTCAAAACCTTGGCAATAAGCTTATTTAACTTCATTTTTCATCCCTCCATATGAAAATTAATAGATACATTATGTACCTTAGATGAACACTATAACCCCTAAATTGTTCAAAGAAAATGATTTTTCATTTTCTTTCAATGGGGTTTCAATGAGGGTGAAGATATTAACTCCACCCTGTCATTAGCACAATATCCCGCCGCCTATAGAAGTAGGGAACATCGGACACCTCATTATAATATATGGGGTATCTAAAAATAACCTGAAAAGGAAATTAAAATTGCATTAAACTTCCTCCAGATACTCCTTTACCATAGACAAAGCTTTTTCTGTAGCCGCCCAGCGCACCTGCTGTCTATCTCCAGCAAAGACATTGCGGGTAACCTTGGTGCCTGCCTGACCTGCCACAGCAATATATACCAAGCCTAGGGGCTTATCTGGAGTATCTCCTCCAGGACCAGCAATACCGGTAATGCCGGTGCCAATATCTACATGAAGGCGCTTTCGTACTCCCTGGGCCATCTGTACAGCCACCTGAGAGCTAACTGCCCCTACAGTATCCAACACCTTGGCCTCTACCCCTAGCTGCTCTATTTTCACCTGATTGCTATAGGAAACAATGCCTCCCTGAACATAGGCAGAGCTGCCTGGCACGGCAGTAAGTCTGCCCATAAGCAGGCCTCCCGTACAGGATTCAGCACAGGCTATAGTATTATTTGACTTTTGAAGCATTTTCCCCACTACTGTTTCCAGTGAATCTGCTCCTTCATCCAATTTAAACATCAGCCAGCTCTCCTACTAAATCCTCAGTAAAGCCCTGTAGGATGCGAACCTTTACCATATCCCCCACCTTGCTGGTGGTATCATCTTCAATATATACATTGTCATCCACATCATCAGCCTGACGATAACTGCGTCCATAAGGCATACCTTCATCAGTATGGCCCTCTACCAGAACTTCCAGCACCTGTCCCTCCAGCTGCTGGTTCAGCTCCTGGGAAATCAAGCTCTGGGTTGCCTTCAAATCATGGTATCTATCCTCCATAATTTCCTCTGGCACCTGATTTGGCATTGCAGCTGCAGCAGTATCCTCCTCCTTGGAATAAGTAAAGATACCTACATGGTCAAAGCGCTGTTCCTCCAAAAAGGCCTTTAGCTCCTGATATTGTGCTTCTGTTTCTCCAGGGAAGCCCACTATAAAGGTAGAACGGATAACTACACCAGGAATGCGCTTTCTCAGCTTGGCCAGCAAAGTTGAAATTTCTTCCTTGGTATCCGGTCTATGCATAGCCCGAAGAATTTCATTGTTAGCGTGCTGGAGAGGAATATCCACATATTTAACCAGCTTTTCCTCCTGGGCAAGCAAATCTATCAGCTCATCAGTAAAGAATTTTGGATAGCTATAGAGAGTCCGCAGCCATTTTATATCCTTAATCTGGCACAAATCCTTGAGAAGTGCTGCCAAACTAGGCTTGCCATATAAATCATGACCGTAATTGGTGGTATCCTGAGCAATAAGCACAATCTCTCGAACACCCTTGTCCACCAGCTGCTGTACCTCCTGATGAATATCCTCAATGGTACGGCTTCTAAATTTACCCCGAATCAAAGGAATAGCACAGAAAGCGCAACGATTATTACAGCCCTCCGCAATCTTAACATAGGCTGTATAGGCTGGCGTAGTAGGAATACGAGGTACAGAGGCATCGTAGATAATCTCATTCTCACTGTTAATCACTACCCGATTACCTGCCAAGGTTTCGTTAATAGCCTCCATAATACGATTCCAGGAGCCAGTACCAATAATGCCATCTGCCTCTGGCAGATCATCCAAAAGCTCCTGACCATAACGCTGACCCAGACAGCCTGCAATAATAACAGATTTGCACTTACCCTTGCCTGGCTCCTTGTATTCTGCCATATTCAAAACTGTGGTAATGGACTCTGTCTTGGCAGATTCTATAAAAGCGCAGGTATTCACAATCAAAATATCTGCCTCTGCCGGATCATTTACCAGCTCTATACCATTTTGTTGAATAATGCCCAGCATAACCTCTGTATCTACAAGATTTTTCGAGCATCCCAGACTAATAAATCCTGCTTTCAAATCTACGATTCCTCCTTATATATCTTTATCAAATTTATCAATTATTTATTCTTACCTGCTTCACCCATTTATCCAGCAATTCCTGCCGTTTTTCCCTTGGAAAATCAGCCAACTGATTGAATAGAGATGGATTCCGCACGGCCAGCTGCTTATAAGCCAAGGTAGTAGGATTGCAGGGAATAAAATAAAATTTATTGGTCTGCAAAACCAACATGGCTTCATCTGTTAACAGCCAATCGGCAAATTTCTTGGCCTGCTCACCGTGAGGAGCATCCAGGAGGATGCCTGTGCCTGTTAGCATATAGGCGGTTCCCTCCACAGGCTGAATTATCTTCAAAGGATAGCCATCCTCTATATAGCGCAAAATTTCGCTCTGTACAGCCACAGCTATATCCACCTCTCCCATACCTGCCATACGGACCGGGGTAGATAAATATTTGGCATATTGCACCACATGGGGGTGAATCTGCTGCAGCATGGCCATAGTTTTCTCCTCCCCAAATTGGGCTGTAAGGAAGAAATACAAATTAGCTGCGCTTTCTGCTGCCAGAAAATCTGTAATGCCAATGCGGATATCTGCCTTCCCTGCCAAATCCTGCCAGCCTAAAGGAAAATTGGCTGTCCGCTTCATATAATCCGTGTTGATACAGAACACCACAGGATCATACCAGGTGCCAATCCAGTAGTCATTTGAGTCCTTTAGCTTGTTGCTAACAGAATCCCCATGGAGAGAACCATAGGGCACCAGCCAGCCTTCTCCAGCTGCCCGCCGCAGAATACGGCTATCTGTCAAAACCATATCTCCTCTGCCTGGCTTCTGCATTTGCTTAACTATATCATCCTCAGACATGGGCATGAAATTAACCTTAGTACGATATTCTTTTTCATAAGCCTCAGCCAAATAACTGACATTTTCTGTTGGCAAGGTGGTATATACTGTAATTTCCCCTAACAGGCTGTTATTTTCCTTATGGGAACCTGTACCGGATATATACATGGTACCTGTAATAACTCCCAGCATAATCACAAAGGAGGTTATGAGCAATATTGTATATCTCCTCATCCTTATCACTCCCATATTCAAAAGAAAATCCTGTAGGCAACCCTACAGGATTTCAACTTGTTTCTATACTGTAGTTCTACAGCATATGAATTTTTCCTTACTTACGCATCCATACAGGAATATCAATATTATTAACAGTAAAGAAATCCTGATTTGGCATACCCTTATCTGCATTGTTGCCAAAAGTGGAATTGCGCATACCATTACCAGCCTGCTGATTGCTATTGGCTGGCTGAGTTCCAAAGAACTGATGAGCATCTGTTGGCTGGCTAGGCTGCTGAGCCCCATTATCATCAAAGCGGGTAGCAACAACAGTAGCCAAAATCTTGTCTCCCATGCTTTCATCTACAGAGACACCCCAGACGATTTCTGCATCCACATGGGCAGCCTCTCGAATGGCTTCACTGGCCTCAGTCATTTCAGCCATGTTCAGACGAGATTCCACACCCTTGAAGTTAATAATAACGCTTCTTGCCCCCTGCACAGAAACCTCCAAAAGTGGAGAACCTACAGCTGCCTTTACTGCTTCCAGACAGGCATTATCACCAGTACCCTCGCCAATACCCATCAGAGCTGGGCCTGCATCACTCATGATAGTATCTACATCAGCAAAATCTACATTAATAAAGCCAGACTCGTTAATCAGGTCGGCAATACTCTGAACACCCTGACGTAGAATATCATCTACAGCATGGAAAGCCTCCGTGAACGGAGTATTTCGGTCAATAATGGTCAACAGCTTTTCGTTAGGGATGGTAATGATACTATCTACATGCTGAGACAACTTGGCTACACCATCCTCAGCCCGACGCCCACGCATCAGGCCCTCAAAACGAAACGGCTTGGTAACAACTGCTACTGTAAGGGCACCAATTTCTCTAGCACACTCAGCTACTACTGGAGCTGCACCGGTGCCAGTACCGCCACCCATACCAGCAGCAATAAATACCATATCGGCCCCCTCCAGAGCCGCCTTGATTTCATCACGATTTTCCTCAGCAGCCTTGGCACCTACCTCTGGGCGGGCACCTGCCCCTTTACCCTCAGTAGCCTTACGGCCAATCTGAATACGTACAGGAGCCAAGGACTTTTCCAACACCTCAGCATCTGTATTAATAACAATAAATTCGACTCCCTGAATACCGGAGGATACCATACAGTTAACAGCATTGTTGCCACCGCCGCCAACACCAACGACCTTTATGACAGTATTCAGATCATCTACATTGAATTCTGCAAAATCAATTCCCACGAAAATTCCTCCACAAACAGCACAATTTATCTAAATATTTTCCATTACACCTATTACGTTCTAACATTATATCATTTTTCTCACAATTGTGCTATAAAAATTTAATGTTTTTTCAGCAAATATTGGCGAATCCGTCCCAAATTACTAAAAATTCTAAATCCCAAGGCCAAAAGAGCTACATAATACAAATCTATTCCCAGATGATCACCTACATAAACAAGAAATGCAGCCAACAAGGCATTAGAAAAAAAACCGGAGATAAAAATCTTATCATCAAAATTTCCTTCTCCCGCCGCCCTAAGGCCACCAAAAACGGAATCCAGTGAGGCCAACAGGGCAATGGAAAACAGCTTAGAATAGGCCACTGGAATGCTCCAGGGCACCAAAAAGCCCAGAGCCAGCCCCAAGGCCAGACCACAAATTGCCAGAATCATTTTCCTTCCTCCTGTTTAGCCGATTGGGTTGCATACTTATAGGTTATTGGATTCTTATAGGCCGGAATCCATACATTATTTGAGCTTTGCAACGTCATATTGATTCCCCAGACCTTTAGGGTGTCTGCCACGCCTCCCCGCATATTGATGGCATTTTCCAAATCATGAATGCTGCCAATGGCGCGAATTTCAAAGGGAGGTGCTGAACGCACATTATTTACAGAAACCGTAGGTCCGGCACATCTTATTTCTGAGGTAGCGGTAAGTCTTTGTCCGTTAATGGAAATAGCCTCTGCCCCTGCTGCCCGCAGCTCATTAATAACCTTAAGCAAATCCTCATCATGCACCAGATAGAGATTCATATCCTCCCCAGCTGTACTTTTCTGGGAGCTGTCATCAATGGTAATAATAATTCCAGTCCCCTCTACAGCGGTGCTGCCAGAAAGCAGCACAATATCCTGAGCCATTTTTTGGCTGTGCTCTTCACCGGAGCTATTGCGAATATCATTCAGCTCATCCTGCAGGGACTGATTTTCATTCTCCAGCTTCTGTAATCTTTCTGTCAAAACCTCTACACGCTGTAGAGGTTTACTATCCTTAATGTCCTGTGTAGTACGAAATTGTATCGCCAACATGAAGCCCAGAACCATACAGACACAGGCTATGGATAGTCGGCCCTTTTCAAATCTCATCTCCCATATCTCCTTTCTACCAAAAGCTCCCCTACCCTAGGCAGGAGATATACTCATTGACGCAGACGCACTGAGTATACATCATATCTGGCATCAACGTATTCAATAGGATGCTTGGTCTGTTGCAGTTCCTTAAGAACACTAATTGTCACATCCACCTTATCCAGCAGCTGTTCCAGACTTCCCAAACGAATCTGAACAGAGCCGGCATAAAGCAACACATCCTGAGGATTGGCTATATTTATCTCCGACAGAGATTGAATACTGCTATCCTCCAGCATGGATAAAAAACTCAGAACCTTTCTGATATTTTCATCCTCAATAACATCACCTACAAATAAATCTGCCACACTGGCACCGCTAATCATGGGCACAGGCATCTGCCGCAGAGTTCTATGGGCATCCAGAACAATGCCGTCCTTCCCTGCCTCCAGATAACCATATTCGCATTTTATTAAGGCCAAAGGCACCCGCTCGTTGATTTCTATATTCAACTGGCTAGGAAAGGATCTTTGCACCAAAGCCTGATCTATTCTCAAATCCTTCTCCAGATTTCTCCGTATTTCGTCAGTTTGGAGCTGAAAGAGATTCTCACCAGTTCTAACACCGGCAATGCGAATAACATCCTCAGGCTGCACATAGCGGCAGCCACTTACATCAATATTTCTGAGGACAAATATAGGCGAAAGGGCACAGGCCAGTACCCCAAGCACCACCACAAGTCCTGTGAGAATTACGGCCACAGAGCTTTGGGAGATAATCTTATGCTTGCGTCCATCCATGCTAACCCATCCTTATATTTATTAATTTAGTCCTGATAGCCTGCCATAGCCAAAATTTTGGCGCACAAATCTGGGAACTGAATCCCGGCAGCCCGTCCTGCATCTGGCACCAAAGAGGTTTCTGTCATACCTGGCACTGTATTGATTTCAATGGCATAAGGCTCATTCAGCTCATCCAGCATAAAGTCCACTCTAGCCATGCCTACACAGCCACACACTGCAAAGGCTCTGATTGCTATATCCTCAACCGCCTTGCTAACCTCTGCTGGCAAAGGTGCTGGAATAATGTGAGCAGAAGCTCCTGCCTTATATTTAGTCTCATAATCATAACGGCCGGTAACAGTAGTAATCTCAATAATAGGCAAAGCTTCCTGATGCTCTTCATTGCCCCAAACTGCCACTGTCAGCTCCCTACCTTTGATAAATTCCTCTACCAGAATCTCATGGTCATACTTGAAGGCTTCCTCCAAGGCTGCCTCCAGCTCCTCTGGCTGTTCCACAATTACCACGCCAATGCTGGAACCCTGAGAGGAGGCCTTGACTACCACTGGTACACCAAATTCCTCAATAATCTCCTGCGCCAGATTACGCTTGCTGTATTCAAAACGGAAATAGGTGTGGGCTCTAGGGGTTGGAATCCCCTCAGCCATAAAAAATCTCTTGGTAGCTACCTTGTCCATAGTAACAGCTGCCGCCATAACTCCAGAGCTGGTATAAGGAATGCCCATCATATCCAAAGTACCCTGAATAATGCCATCCTCGCCGTATTTGCCGTGAAGCGCATTAAAGACAAAATCGGCTCCACTAGCCTTTATCTGTTGTGGGAAATTAGGTGGATCCAGCTCCAAGGCCTCTGCCTGATATCCCTTTTCCAGCAAGGCATGCAAAATAGCCTTGCCGCTGCGGCGAGAAACCTCTGCCTCTGTAGATGGTCCCCCCATTACAACTACTATCTTCTTCATAAAATATCTCCTGCCATATAGCCCTAAGTTATTATTTATTTAATAATTCAACCAATTCCTCGCCAGATTTCACAATATCCCCAGCACCCATGGTCATAATCAAATCCCCTGGCTGAGCAATGGACTGCAAATAGCCAGCAATCTCCTTTTTATCCTGAATATAAACAGGTTTCTTGCCAGTCTGCTCCACAACCTCTTTTACTAACAGCTCACCGTCAATCCCAGGAATAGGATCTTCTCCCGCAGAATAAACATCTGTCAAAATCAGCATATCTGCCTCCTGGAAGCAGCTGCCATATTCCTTCTGTAACAGCTGGGTACGGCTATAACGATGAGGCTGGAAAGCACAGATTAATCTACCTGGCTTAGTCTGGCGGGCAGCCTTCAAGGTGGTAGCAATCTCAGTTGGATGATGTGCATAATCATCCACTACCCAAATGCCATTAATCCGTCCCTTGGTCTGGAAACGGCGCTTGGCTCCGTGGAACATAGAAAGTCCCTCTGCCATAGCAGGTACAGTCTGCCCCAGCTCCACACCGGTAACAATAGCAGCCATAGCATTCAAAACATTATGTCTGCCAGGCACATGCAAGCGAACCTGTCCCAAATTCTCGCCCTTGTGAACTACCTCAAAAACAGTGCCATCTGTATCAATGTGAATATTAACAGCCTGATAATCAGCCTCATGGTCAATGGCATAGGAAATACATCTAGTCTTTACATTCTTGACAAGATTTCTAATGTTCTCATTGTCAAAGCAAACTACGCCAAAGCCCTCTGGACGCACCTGGTTCAAGAACTGGGTAAAGGCCTTGATAATATTCTCCATAGTGCCATAATGATCCAAATGATCATCCTCCACATTGGTTACAATGCCTACATAAGGATAATATTTCAGGAAAGTGCCGTCACTTTCATCAGCCTCAGATACCAGATAATCACTTTTGCCCAATCTGGCATTGCTGCCCAGATAATCTACCTCGCCGCCAATGATAATACTAGGAGATACCCCCTCGTAATCCAAGGCTACCCCCAGCATGGAGGTAGTTGTGGTTTTGCCATGAGCACCTGCTACAGCAATGCCCTTGGAATTATTAATCAAGAAAGCATTTACATCTGAGCGATGCAGCTTTTTCAGTCCCAGACGAGCTGCCTCTACCACCTCTGGATTGGTATCCCGAATAGCAGTAGAAACCACAATAGCCTCTGCCCCCTGTACATTTTCGGCTTTCTGACCAATATATATCTTAGCCCCCAGTTTAGCCAACACCTCGGTCATGGCTGATTCCTTAACATCAGAGCCAGAAACCTCGTAGCCTTTCTCTGCCAAAATTTTGGCCAAAGCACTCATGCCTGCTCCGCCAATACCTACAAAATGTATTTTTTTCAGTCCTGTTAACAAAAGAAATCTTCCCTTCTGCTCTATATACTATTTGCTTGTCAACATTCCTAGCAGTTCTGCCTGCCACGAGCCAGTTCAATAATCAGCTCGCTAATGGTATCTGCTGCCTCCGGTCTGCCCAATTTGGCACTGGCCTTTGCCATTGCCTGTAATTTCTCAGGCTTGCCAATCAGCTCATCAATAGCCTGAATAAGTCCCTGAGCTGTCAAATCCTTGTTCAATATAACTCTGGCAGCACCAGCCTTTTCCACAGCTCTGGCATTGTATTCCTGATGATTTTCAGCTGCATAAGGATAAGGAACCAGAATAGCTGGTATTCCCTTGGCCGTTAATTCTGCCAGTCCGGTAGCCCCTGCCCGGAAAATAGCTAAATCAGCTATGGCCATAGCCTGAGGCATATTGTAGAGATAAGGCTTCACCTTGATATTGTCTGCCTGCTGTAAATCCAGTCCAGCTGCAGAGATTCTGCTTATAATATCCTCATATTCACCCTTGCCAGTGGCATGAAGTATCTGCACATCCCTACGGCCTGCATAATGCTTCAACACCTCTACCATAGCCCGATTAATGGTTCTGGCACCACGACTGCCACCAGATACTAAAATAGTTGTGGTGCCTGGACGCAGATCAAAGGCCTCATAATCAGCCTCCTGCCGCTGTGCCATAACCTCCTGACGAATAGGATTGCCCGTAAATACCACCTTTTTAGCAGGAAACGCTCCATTGGCCTCCTGATAGCCAGTGGCTATTTTATTCACAAATTTGGAAAGGATTTTGTTGGTAATACCGGGAATAACATTCTGCTCCTGTATCAAGGATGGTATTCCCAGCAGGCTGGCAGCCATTAACACCGGGCCACATACATAACCTCCAGTGCCCACAACCACATCTGGCTGGAATTTCCGCACAATTCCCATAGCCTTGCCTACGCCCTTGATAGCTCTGGCCGCCCTAAGCAGGTTTTCAGGACTAAGGCTGCGCTTAAATCCCTGCAAATCTACTGTAGCAAAGGGGATACCCTCCTTGGGAATAATATCTGCTTCCAGACCAGCATGGGTGCCTACATAAAGCACCTCCAGCTTATCTACCTTTTGTTGTAATGTACGAATCAAGGTAAGGGCTGGATAAATATGTCCTCCAGTTCCCCCACCTGAAACTATTATCTTCATAGCTTTCAATAACCTACCTCTTGCTTGTTGTGACCTTAATTCTCCAGAGCCCTTACCAAGGCCTTGAAGTCCCGTCCTCTGGCCTCATAGCCATCATACATATCGAAGCTGGCACAGGCTGGAGAAAGAAGCACAGTCTGAGGTGGTCCTGCAATGGCATGAGCTTTCTTAACAGCCTCCTCCATAGAGTAGCCTACCTCATGAATATGCTCTGCAGGATAACCCAGCTTCAAAGCATTTTCCTTGAAACGAGCTGAGGCATCACCTACCAGAATCAGCTCATCTACCCGTTCCTTGACCAAGGTCATGAAATCAGTAAGATCTGTCATTTTGTCATCGCCACCAGCAATTAGCACAATATGTCCAGCAAAGCTTTCCAAAGCCTTAATGGCAGAATCAGTGTTAGTAGCCTTGGAGTCATTGTAATAAGCTACGCCGCCAATAACAGCTACAGGCTCAATACGATGCTCTACGCCGGCAAATTCCTTCAAAACCTCAATAATCTTAGGGATTCTGGCACCACCCAGAAAAGCTGCTGAAGCTGCGGCTAAGGCATTTTCTATATTATGGCCGCCCTTGATTTTCAGCTCGTCAGCACGGCAAAGACGACAGGTCTGTCCCTGCCACTGAATCGTCAGCCAGCCATCCTGCAGGAAAGCACCCTCCTCCAGCTTTTCCAAACGACTGAAGAAAAATACCTGTCCCTTGGCTCTCTTGGCCATATCTCTGGTTTTGTCATTATCATAGTTCAAAACCAGATAATCCTCTGATGTCTGCTGAGCAAACATCTTCTCCTTCATCTGCTGATAAACCTCCAGACTGCCATGACGTACCACATGGTCTGGTGTAACATTCAAAACCACAGCCACATGAGGACGGAAATTAGTAGTAGCCTCCATCTGATAGCTGGAAATCTCTGCCACCACGCAGCTGTGCTCTCCAGCCTTCAAGGCCTCCTCACAAAGAGGCACACCAATATTACCGCCTACACCAGCATCAGGATATCTGGTTTTCATCAATTCTCCCAGCAGGGTAACAGTTGTAGTTTTGCCATTAGTACCGGTAACAGCAAGAATCGGAGATTTGGCCAACTCATAGGCCACCTGTACCTCGCTAACAACAGGAATCTCTCTTTTGTAGGCTTCCTGCACCAAAGGAATCCGTACTGGTACAGCTGGAGAAAGAATAACCATATCCACATTGTCCAGCAAAGTATTTTCCTGAGGTCCAAAAACCAATTCCACACCAGCGGCTCTCACATCAGTTAAATCATATTTCAAATCCTGCTCAGCCTTGGCATCGCTAAGTACAACCTTATCTGCACCCTGCATTTTTGCCACCTTGGCTGCAGCGTTGCCACTAATACCTACACCTACAACCAGTACATTCTTATGAGAAAAATCCATCATTTTGCCAGATCCTTTCTACTTACCCTATCTTGAAAAGAATTAATCCTGCCAGACCGCCTAAAAGGCCTACCAGCCAAAAGGTTCTTACCACTCTAGTCTCTGACCATCCCTTCAACTCAAAGTGATGGTGAATAGGACTCATAAGAAAAACCCTTTTGCCAGTTGTCTTAAAGGAGATAACCTGTATAATAACCGACATGGCCTCACACACAAAGATAATGCCAATAATGGCCAACAGCACCTCAGTATGTGTAAGAATACCAATGGCTGCCAAGGCACCACCCAAAGCCAAGGAACCGGTGTCACCCATAAATATCTTAGCTGGATGGTAATTATATTTCAAAAAGCCCAGACAAGCACCTACCATAGCAGCACAGAATACAGCCAGCTCCAGCTTGCCCAGCCAAAGGCAAATCATCATATAGGCTAAGGAGGCTGCTATAACAGTACCAGAAGCCAAACCATCCAATCCATCTGTAAGATTTACTGCATTACTGGTTCCCACCAGAACAAACAGCAGTAAAGCATAAAAGCCATAGCCCAAATCTATATTGCCAGCAAAGGGAACCCACAAATCTGTAGGCAATCCGGCAAAATAAGCTGTCAAAAGGGCAATGATAATCTGTCCCAGCAGCTTTTGCTTGGCCTTCAAGCCAAGATTCTGCTTCTTGACTACCTTGATATAATCATCCAAAAAGCCCAGCGCAAAATGTCCCAGCATAATCAGCAGTGCCAAACCCAGCTCCAAAGTAAGAGGGCAAATAACCAGCACCGTAATGGCTATGGACAAAATAATCATTATACCACCCATAGTAGGGGTACCGCTTTTGACCTGATGGCTCTTAGGGCCTTCCTCTCTAATGCTCTGCCCGAATTTCAGCTTGTGCAGCTCCGGTATCAAGCGAGGTGCTGCTGCTGTTACTAAACCAGCCGCCAGAATTACCGCTGCCAAGGGATAGGTAAACATCTCCATAAAATATATAATCCTCCCTACATTATAACCAAAATCCTCATTAACCTATTTTGAGGAAATCAGATAAGGTCAATAATCTTCTCCATAGCCATACCGCGAGAGCCCTTAAAGAGTACAGTATCTCCTGGCTTCAACAAAACCTTCAACCTATCAGCAGCCTGCTGATGAGTATCGCAGGCATATACCTGCTCCAAGCCTGCTTCCTTGGCTCCAGCTGCAATCTCTCGTCCCATTTCTCCCAGGGTAATAACACAGGAAGCCCCAGCCTCAGCAGCCTGCCGGCCTACCTTGCGATGGGCAGCTACAGCCACATGGCCCAGTTCCAGCATATCCCCCAGCACAGCAATGGCCCGCTTTCCCTTGGCCACGGTCACCTGGTGCAGGGTGGACAAGGAAGCCTCCATAGACATAGGACTGGCATTGTAGGCATCATTAATAATATTGTAATCTCCCAGCTTGCGGCACTCAAAGCGCATACCGGTCATATGAAGCTCAGACAGACCTCTAGCTATCTCCTGAGGCTCCAGCCCCAGACAATAGCCTGCTGCCACTGCCGCCAAAGCATTGGATACATTGTGCTTGCCTAGCATAGGAATGGTCATCTGGCACAAAGGACCATTATTCCCTATGCGGCACTGAAAAGTAGTGCTGTTATCATTGCTTACCAAATCATCAGCCTTAATATCAGCATCCTTATCAATACCAAAGGTAATGATTTTTACTCCCTGGGCAGCCTTATCCCTCATGGCAGCTGTATATGGATTGTCATTATTCAAAATAACAGTACCACCAGCTGGAATAGCCTCTACCAGCTCAGACTTGGCCTTGGCAATATTCTCAATGGAGCCCAAAAGCTCAATATGGGTTTCACCTGCATTGGTAACAATACCAATGGAAGGTGCTGCAAAGGGAGCCAAAGCGCTAATCTGATTCAAGCCCCGCATACCTATCTCCACCACTGCTGCCTGATGTAGATCGTTAAGTTGCAGCAAGGTATAAGGCAAGCCTATTTCGTTATTGAAATTAGCCTGTGTCTTTAATACTGGGAACTTGGCTGACAGCACAGAAGCTGTCATATCCTTGGTGGTGGTTTTGCCGTTAGAGCCTGTAATAGCAATCACTGGAATCTGAAATTTCTGCCGCCAGAAGCCTGCCAGTTGCTGATAAGCCAGCTGGGTATCACTAACAGCCTGAATAATTGTGGCAGGCAGATCTACAGGCCCCTGATAGGCAGAGCTAACCAGTACCCCTGCTGCTCCTGCCTCTACAGCCTTGGCTGCAAAATCCTCACCGTTAAATCTTTCTCCCTTTAGAGCCACAAACAAGGCCCCAGAGGTAATCTTTCTGGTATCGGTGGTAATATTATCAAATTTATCTCCCTGTTTCTGTAAAACCTTAGCCTGAGGCAAGGCCTGCAGCACCTCTGTCAGAGTAAATTCTGCCATAAAATATCTTACTCTCCTTTGTGGGACTGAATAGCCTCCAGGGCTACTTCCTTATCATCAAAATGAATGGTTTTGTCATGAAGAATCTGGTAATTCTCATGTCCCTTGCCGGCAATAATCACAATATCGTCCTTTTCAGCCAGCTCCACAGCTCTAAAAATAGCCTGACGACGGTCAATAATATATTCATGAGGCTTGCTGCCAATGGCTTCCTCTACCCCGGACTTAACCATATCAAGGATTCTCTGAGGATCCTCACTACGAGGATTATCGGAGGTAGCCACCACATAATCAGACATTTTAGCGGCAATCCGTCCCATAATAGGCCGTTTGGTATTGTCTCTATCACCACCACAGCCAAATACGGTAATAATCCGCCTCTTAGCTATCTGTCGGGCAGTTTCCAGAATATTTTCCAAGCCATCCGGAGTATGGGCATAATCCACAATAACAGCAAAATCCTGTCCTCCCCGTACCAGCTCAAAACGGCCAGGTACAGAAGCAAATTCTTCCATACAGCTCTTGATAACAGGGCCAGGAACTCCCTCAGCCAGAGCTGCACCTACTGCTGCCATTACATTATAAACATTGAAGATACCAGTAATCTGCAGCTTCAATGGCAAATGTCCCTCGCCAATCTTTATATCAAACTGGGCACCACTGGCCAAAACCTGTATGTTTTCAGCCTGCAGGGTTGCTTCCCTGTTAATGGCATAGGTAATATGACGGCATTTGCTGTGGGCCAGCATATCCTGTCCAGCAGCATCATCAATGTTAACCACAGCGGTTTTGCCATTTTTGATACCTGGCTGAGAAACCAGATCAAAGAGAATGGTCTTGGCCTTTTTGTAATTTTCCAAGGTTTTGTGATAATCCAAATGATCCTGGGTAAGATTGGTAAAGACAGCTGTGTCAAATTCAATCCCGGCTACCCGATTCTGGTCTAAGGCGTGACTGGAAACCTCCATAACCACATAATCCATATTGGCTTCCCGCATCATAGCCAAAGTACGCTGCAAATCCACCACATCAGGAGTAGTATTATGAATAGGCAGTACCTGATCCTCAATCATAATCTGAATAGTACCAATTAAGCCTACACGACAGCCCATACGGCGCAACATAGCCCGTACCATATAACTGATGGATGTTTTGCCGTTAGTACCGGTAATACCGATAACTCTCATACTGCGAGCTGGATAATCATGAAAAAATGGCACCACAGTCTGCAAGGCCTTTTTCAAATCTGGCACCTGCAGCACAGTTAAACCCTCAGCCTCCTCTGGTTGCAGCTTCCGCTGGGTTACAATAGCCACCGCACCTTTTTCCTTGGCCTGAGGAATAAATTTATGTCCATCTACATGAACTCCCTCCATGCAGACAAAAAGAGCACCCTGAGTTATTTTTCTGGAATCATGCTCAATATCTTCAATGGTCAAATCCTTATCGCCATTAATAACGGCCCCTTCTACCAAAGCGGCCAATTCTGCCAATGTTTTTGCCATATTACTTCCTCCATAATGGATATATTAAATCTTAACTTATTTATTATACACTATTTTATTAGCCTGTGTGGATTTTTTTGCCCACAGACAAAAATTCCAGCAGGAACAAATAAAAAGCCGGGCAATACATGCAGCTGCATATATCATCCGGCTCATCATGAGTTCATATAAATTTATTTGCCTTCAGCAAAATATACCTGATCCGCCACCGTCATACCTAAACGCTGTTGAGCTATAGCCTTGATACGTTGAGGACTTTTCATCTGGGCATTGCTGATTCTCAGCTGGGAATTTTCCAGCTCCAGCTTTGCCGCCTCTGTACGTATATTTACAATATCAATTCCCTTAGAGGCAATTACACTGGCTTCAAAGGTAATTATACCTGCAATAGCCGTAATCAGCAAAAGCAATATTGCCGCTTTGCCACGGAGGTTGCTGCGCCGTACTACTCTGCGACGCGCCTTTTGGCGCTTTATATAGTCCTCATGGCTTTCTCTTTGCTGAGGAAGTACTTCATACTCCTCCTCAGCCAACTTATGTGCCAGCACAGGACAACCCCCTTTCCTTCATCATGTTCAAAACCTAATCACAATCCCCTAATCCACACCACAACAAAATCAATAAACCTATAGCTTCTCAGCTATGCGAAGCTTGGCGCTCTTGGAACGGGAATTGTGCTCAAGCTCCTCCTTGGAAGCAGCTGTCCCCTTTACCAATAGCTTTATCTCCGGCTTGTGTCCACAGGTGCATATAGGCAGCTCCGGCGGGCAAATACAGCCCTTTGCCATTTCCCGCAAAACATTCTTGGCAATCCTATCCTCCAAGGAATGGAAAGTAATAATGGCAATACGGCCTCCTGGCTTCAAATGGGCCACAGCTGTACGAAAGGCATTTTCCAGAATCCCCAGCTCGTCATTTACCTCAATGCGAATGGCCTGAAAAATCCGCTTGGCAGGATGACCACCCTTGGCATTACGCACCGCTGCCGGTACAGCCCTTTTGATAATATCCACCAGCTCCCCTGTGGTTTCCACAGGAGCATTTTTTCTTGCCTCCACTATAAACTGAGCAATCCGCTTGGACCAACGTTCCTCACCATATTCCTTAAAAATACGGTTCAGTTCAGCCTCGTCATAGCTATTTACCACATCATAGGCACTTAGCCTTGCCTGCTGATCCATACGCATATCCAAAGGCGCATCCTGCATATAGGAAAAACCTCTCTCAGCTGTATCCAGCTGGTGAGAGGAAACACCTAAATCAAATAAAACACCATCAACCTGCTGAACAGACTGCTCCTGCAAAACCTGCTCCAGATTGCGGAAATTGTTCTGGACAATTGATACCTGACAGTGACAATCCTGCAGCCGCTCTGTTGCTGCTGCAATAGCTGATTCATCCTGATCAATACCAATAAGTCGTCCCTTCTCGCTTAGCATATCGGCAATTAGATGGGAATGGCCAGCCCCGCCCAGAGTACAATCCACATAGATACCATCCCGATTAGTTACCAAGCCAGAAACAGTCTCCTGAGGCATTACACTAATATGATGAAAATTCATGGACACACTCCTCATTATATTCCCAAATCTACCAGATTCTCAGCAATGGAGATTACTTCACCAGCCTACCTACATATCTTACCACATCCCCACCACTTTGTGCCACTTTTTATGAGTTTTTCCTAACACAATTCACAATACAGCGAAATTTGAGAAAATACGCCTAGAAAAACTTAGAGAAAGAATAGATTATTATACTGCATTTATCCTTTCGCACTGTAATCAGTCCCTTATCAAAGGCTGCATCATGCAAAGCATTCAGGCACAGGCCATTGGCAGGATTTGTCTTTTCCTCCGGTGTGCTGACAGCCCAGGGCTTTATATGGCTGGCTCTCAAAAGCTCTGGCACATTTACACCTGTTATACAGCAGCTATTTTCATAACTGCCGAGCACAGCATTATGAAAAAATCTATGCCCAATCCGCTCTTTTCGCTGAACTATGCTCTCTCCTCCAATAACATAAGGCAAGTCATCATAAATATCCTCATTAACTGCAAAGCCATCATTATAAGACTCTTCCTCAATAATTTTTTCTTTCAGTCCTGCCACAATTTCAGCACTGCGGATAGCAATTTCCTCTGTCCTGCCAGCAAATTCCTGCCAAATCTCCTTATCCAGCTTACTGCCATTAGACAAGCCGTTGACATTTCTATCCCGCAGGGTTTGGTCAAAGCTGGCAAGATTGCACATATTTCTCCGTTCACCCATACAACCATCCCCTGCTGGATTTACAGAATAGCCCCACCAAAATCAGCTATTCATATATTTTCCCATTATCTTTCAACTGCTCCAATATAGTCAACAAAATGCTTGCCTGAAATTCCTGTGGCATTTTACTAGAAACACCCCTAGACCATTTTTCTGCTGTACTCAAAGCCTGCCTCTGTTTGTCTGTACGCACAAGTTTAAGCGTCCTGGCATCCTTGGCTATAATATCCCACTTGTCATATAGCGCTACCACCCTTTCCAAAGATGAAATATTGTTATCAAACTTCTGAACAGAGGCCGCTTTGCGCTGGGCTTTTTTCTTGTCTGCCCGCAATTGAAGCATTTCCGCAATTTCCATAGGAATATGCATATCTATCTTTTCCTTCATGTTTTTCCAGCAGCCATCTTTTTTACACCACTGAGTAACATTTGAAGTCACACGGACTGTATCAGAACTGTCTGTAATGAAGTCACAAACCTTGTGTGCCAATTCATCAAAGAAATCATTCATCATATCTGGAAGCTTCTGCTCTTTCCATATATATTCAAAATTAAATTCGTCCTTTGGATACTGTTCCTTCAAGAGATAATGAAACTCTGCCATAGTATATGTTACAATATTAGCTCTATATGCCTTGGGATACCATGATGCTTTAGAAACTATTTTTTCTATGGTCTTAAACATAATAGCCATAGCTACAGATTCCTTAAACCAGTATTCATTAAATACCGCTTTATTGGATTCCCATTTTTCGCTGATTTCCTCAGCAAATTTCATAAAATTCGTCTGAGCACCACGGCTTACATACTGAGGATACCCCTCCCAGCTATAGCGATATTTTGCCAGATCTGTTTTAGTAATAACCTGCTCTTTAGGATGCTGCCTCAAATATTGATTTTTTTGCGCCTTAGTCATTTTCATCTGAGTTTGGGCAAACTGACCACGGGCACGCTCATAAAACCAATAAGTTTCATATTGAGCACCATCTACGGCTGGCGCCAGAATACGGCGGGATATTTTCTCCATTTCCACATGGAATGGTGATGTAGCAAAGAAATCTGCTTCACTGACTGCATTTTGGCTATTGGATGAGCGGGAAATATCGTTAATCAAAGTATCTGCCGCATCCTGCTCCATTTCGCCAATCAAGGTCAGCTTCATCTGCACATAGATATTATCCAAATCAGCCTTATCCTTAAATCTGGCTGTAGCAAGGGAAGCCGTAGTCTGACCACCATTTATAATCTGAAAATCCTTAGCCCAGACCAATTTCAGGCCACCCGCACCATGTTCAAGCTTTAACTCCAAGGCTGTAGCCGCAATACCATTGTTATATGCAAAAAAGCGGTCTGGTTCATTCAGAATGGTAGCGCGTATTTTCTTATTAACTTTCCGTTTTACTGACAAAAAAGAGCGGACATTGCCTTCCAGCAATCGGCTTCCATATTTATCATAAACATCTGCCAAAACCCGCCCAGAAATAACACAGAGATAACTCTTATAGGCTTGATTAGATACTGCACTAGCCTCCAAGCTGGGAATCCCCTCTGCCACATATTCCCGAAAATCAATCTCAATAGGCTCCTTAACAGAACCGGAAACAGCAATATTATATATGCGCTCCATATCCCACAGAATACAATCGGCAGGAATTTTATTAACCAACAATTTTGGCAGGTTGGTTAAGTTGCGGCTTTTTTCCGCATTGGTCAACACATACAATTTAAATTTAGTTATTTCACCATTCTGGTTAAGCTCCCTGATTCTGTCAATAGCGTCTGCAACTGGCAGACTTGGCTCAACTTCCAAATATAAATTTGTGTTGATAGCCTCCTCAGCAAAATGCTTCAAGCGGCCGAAATCTGTTTCCGCCCTGCTCTTGGTCAAGGTTTTATTATCTTCCTCGTAATCAACCAGAAACAGCGAAAAACTGCCATCTGCTGCATCTTCATAGTAGCCATTTATCTGCATCTTGCGATTGCGGGCACCAGAATAGGTGAAATAAGCTTGCTCTATAGGTTCAGGCAAATAGTCCGAAGCCACCATATATTCATCTGTGACAATCTGCAAAAAAGCCGCATGAGTCCCTTCGCCCTGACTAACGGCAGCCGCATTTACTGCCTGCAGCAATTGGTTCTTAAATTCACTATATTCCATTATACAAATCCCCCAACTCCTGCTGCTTCTCCAGCCAATCAGCTATACCATTCAGGCTTAAGGTATATTCTGCCTTGATAACGGCCTTGGGCACAGTGTCTAACCTTAAAGCTGGAAAAGTATCATCTACCCGATAAACACATACATCTCTAACAATAAAGGAATTTTTATCATACTCCTCATTTTCCTCATATCCATATTGCAGCAGTTTGCGGATAAAAATTTCCCTGCCGCTGCCGCAATCACTTATTATTTTGCTTAGTGCAGAAGCCAGTTTATTTAGGGTAACAGCCCCCGGTTTGTCAGCGGTTGTTTTTTCCAATTGATATACTACCAGCTGTCCTGCTTCTGATGTATCAAGCTGAGCTAAGGAAGATATTTTTACCTCTGACACTCCCTGCTTGACAGTTTTAATCTCGTACCATAAATCGTTTAAAACAAAATCACGCCGCTCTCGTTCCGGCCCCTGCCAGCCTGTAATAATATCATGGCTCTTATCTGGATTTTCCTTTATACGGCGATACAAAAAAGTAAGCTCTCCTATCAGGCCTCTTTGCGCTGCCTCGCTTAATAGATTGCCCCGCACCCTGCCCAGCATTTCCTGCCAGGACTCATAGCGGGAACATAATGCTGTCAAAGCTTGGTAATCACTATTTGTCTGGGCGGAATAATTAATAATATCCGCACATACATCAAGGAATATCTCCTTCTTGGCCGTATCATTCAGGGTAAAGACATAGTGATAACTGCCATCCTGTTGAAAAGTCCGACAGGCTATGGACTTAGTATTGGTAAATTTTTTCTGCTGATGGGTACTGACTGTAGCCAAAACCATATGACAGTACTCATCAAAACCAGTATAAAACTCCAAGGGATGCTGGATATTCAGCCTTGTTCCCATATTTTTCTTTTGCACAGTCCGCTGCCACTGCTGTTCCAACTGCTGTCTATCCATAAATATCATTCCTCATTATCATATATATCAGCGTATTCATTCTGCCAAGCAACCAGATTAACCTCATATTCTATGGTTTTTTCCTTTTCCCCCGTACTAGGAAAACCAAGTCCCAAAGCACACAGTATAGGAGGCAGCGTGTCCAAATCAACTGGATTTTTAGAATCTACTGTTGGCTCTATAAAAAACAATGCCAAAAGAGGCCGGCGATTCTTTATCATATAACCGCTGCTGGAAGGATTTTTTTGCTTTTTGGCTTTTTCATCATAAAAAAGTTCTTTTACGTATTTAAATTGGTCTTTAGTTAAACCATTTTTAGTAATATCCACGGTAGCAATTCTTGCCCTGCTGCCTCCGATTTGAATAACATCACTACGCTTTGTAACGGTACGGCACATAGGATTTATCAAAATCTTTCCATAATCCGTACTGATATTAAACACCTTGCTGCTTTCACCACTTGCTATTACTACATCCCAAATATTTTCGGACAAATTCTTTTTAATATACCTATACAAAGCATTACCTTGAAACGCCAGATTCCAGTGGGATGATTTGAAGCTTGTAACCAAATCAGCAATAACATCTCCACTAACCTCACGCCAAAATGCATTTTCGGGATGAATTACATCCTTATCAGTATACACTGGTGGCAGTCTCTTTATAAAATTAACGAACTGTTTATAATTCTGCTCTAAGGCCTCAGTATCATTCAATAAATTTGGCGATTCCAAATAACGATGGCTCAGTGTTACCGCTCTGCGAACAGTTTCTGCCGAACGCATTTTATTTCTAGCCGTAACTATGAGAGAAGCAGGATGCCTGCGCACCCTTAGTCCAAATTCACTAGGGGTTAACCCCTGACCTTGCATATGGCGGATCTGCTCCTTCAGCTCTTCAGTAGCATTGGTTATATAGCGGTACCAGCCAATAGCATCTGGAGCCAGCCATATTCTGCACAAATCCTCATACAAGTAACGATAACCAAACCAGCGTCCCATCTGCATCAAGGTATCATACATCAAGGAGCGGCGATAAAAGAAAGTAACACACAGTCCCTCCAAGGTCAACCCGCGGGAAAAACTGTTGCCACCTACAGCTATAACCCGCAATCCCTCATTATATCCATTATAATCTAATGGCTTGCTATTGTCCGTCCTTTTAGCACTGTTCTGCAGCCTCATTTCTATACCAGCCACAGCCTTAGGCAGATATTTCTTTCTTAGTTTTTCCCAATCTATTTTCACATTCTCGGCCAGCATTTCTGTATAAATGCGCTCCATGTCATTCAATACCTTATTATCCTTTACGTCAGTTTTTGCATAATTCTGAATTTCGCTTTTTACATTGTACAACCAGTCATTAACCAAATTATATATTCTGCTTTGCACAGCCGTAAACCTGCTGACATGAATCATCATAGAACGATGAGTTTCCTTATCCTGCTTATATTTCTTCTGCGTTGCTGCACGGCAATCACGCACCGCATTCATCAACAGAAAGTAATATAAAGCCTTTTCCAAATCTGAAGGCAGTTTGTGTATTTCCAGCTCTTTCTTATGCTTATAGGGAATAATCTGCTCCATTTCATCAGTATTTATTTCTTCCAGCATATATTCATTATTTGGAACTTTGTTGTCATCATCGCTGCTTTCGTCTCCAAATATTTTAGTGGCTCCAATATAATTATTTGGCGTCTTCAGCGCATAAATAAAATTGCTAGGGAATAGATCTGCCTTAGAAAACCTCTCTGCTTCCATTTCATCACTTTGATTTTCATCCTCTACATCAGGCTGTATAAATATATTGGCAAAAGGTGTAGCTGTAATTCCTATATAGGCAGCCTTATGAAACCTCTTCAGTATACTGCGAATCCCTTCGTTTATGGCAGTTGGGGAATTGTCATCACCGCTGGTATTTATAGAAGCATTATCTGCTTCATCGTCAATCAAAATCATAGGCTGCATAATTTTATTAGTACGCTCGTTAACGGATCTTTCCAGCCATAAAGCCAAATTTTTCAAAATATTTTTCTGTTTTTTTACTACAAACAAAACCGGTACTTTAATATCCTTGATATCCACCTGCAGCCTATCTACAATAGCGGCATCAAAATCACTGGTTGTAGATGTAAACTGTGCCACATAAATGCTAGGATCTTTTTCGCCAACCCCTACTGCCCTTTTTCTGCCTCTCTTGCTAGGATTATTCAGGGTGTCAAAGCTGCTGCGCCCCGCAAACTCCGCATCTAATCTGCTTTGCGTCTGTCTACGCAGATCCTCCAACATACCTGTAAGAACAATACACACTTTATATCCAGCATCTACAGCCTTATTCAAAATAGCTGTATAAGTAGCTGTTTTACCAGACTGTACATCACCTATAACCAATCCCTTTCGCAAAAAACCTTCTTCCTGTCTGGGATCTCCTGCCAGATCAACAATTACATCACTAGCTTCATCTAATGACTTAATAACATTAAACGGCCAACTCTTCCTTGTTCCTAAATATTGACGATACCTATCCCAATATGACCATTTTATTTCTGCCTTTGCTCCTGGCAGCCAATGCTTATACTCTTGTGAACCGACTATAAACCCACCATCCAAATTCATTTTTACATTTACCTTTGACTGTAATTCAGCCAAAAGCTCAGCATAATCATCATCACTTATAGTTCCTAAATTCTGTACCCCCTGACGCGCTGCCTCAGCAGCTTTTTCCAGCCCAGATGATGTTTCATCATCGCCCTTGTCAAAAAAAGCTTGTCCCAGACTAAAAAAAATATCTCGTACCGTATTATCAATCATTTTAATTATCTCCTATATATTCCTTCAAAACATTCAGATAACTATGGAAAGGCTCTACATCCTTTAGACTCTTCAAGGCACCTGTTACCACCCCTGCCGGCATATTCTGCACAAAGGAGTCCAGCATACTTCTAACCTGCTTTTCCGTTATCTTGGTTTCATTATCTATTTCCACATTATCATTATTCAAATCCAACATCAGCTGATTAAGAGGAAGCATCTCCCCTGTCAAAAGAAGTAGCTGCTTCAAATCATGGTCGCAGCCGGGATGTTTTTCCAAGAACCTCGTTACCAGAGGGTGCTCTTCATTAACTTCATAGAAGAAGCCCCCATCCCTGGTTTTGCGCCTATTCCAAATATGCTGTATTTTGTCACTGGTTTCTTTCTTGCCTCGATAAGTCCAAGTCCGCTTGCTTTTCTCTGCTACATTTCTAATCAACTCTTCCAAAGCACTAATGATGAACGGAGGCGGTGTTGCTGTAGACTTTTTTACATCCAGTACCCATTCACTATCAAAATCACTGGGAATATCAATACAGATTCTTGCCAACTGTGATAAAGGTGATTTTTTCATACGGCGGAACCATGTCCCCCAAATAATAAGGCGTCTATTACGATAGATATAAAATCCCTGATTTTTGGCCAAATCTTCTGTAATTCCCAATAATTTATGATCCTTTTTTGTCATTTTGGAAACATGGGGCAGCTGGATTGGCATAACCCGGATTTTACTGCTGACCTCATAAGGAGGTATCAGCTGCTGGCTTTTTTTCATCAGAAAGGGATCTGATGGCTCCACAGGTACGCCATTCATATTGATATGCACCTTTTTTTGACCATCGCTGCCTGACAAAAATCTGTGAAATACCAAGGAAATATGGCTGCGCACTACATCCATACGGGAATTAAATACATTTCTAATATTCTCTCCCTGCTGCATTCTGTCCAGATTTTCCCACAAAACCATTGTGCCAGAGCTTTTTTCTTTAAGCTCCTCCAGCAAAGGTATTTTTTTTATATCTCTGCTGTTCAATACCATAACAACCCAGGTTTTATTTTCCCTAATAAGCTCCATATCCCAGCATCTGGCTTCCAGCTTATCCCCCTGCTTGGAAACCACAGTCAATTTATCACATTGGGATAAAGAGGCTGTTTTAAGTCCTAGACCAAAACGCCCCAAGTCATTTTTCTCCCTGTCCTCCAGCGGGCTTCTTCCACCATAACGCATGGCAGTATCAATTTCATCGCCATTCATGCCAACACCATCATCTATTATAGCCACATAAGCATTTTGTTCATTGCTGGCTGGCATATAAAAAATATCTATATTTTCCGCTCCTGCGGCCAAGCTATTGTCTAATATATCTGCAACCGCCGTTTCCGTGGAATAACCAATTGCTCTGGTAGATTCCATCATAGCCAACGGTTCCGGTAATAAGCATTTAGTTTTCATAGGTGAATACTCCCAATAAATAAAAATATGTTTAATTATATATTCTACAACTATAATACAATTCCTGCTAAACTGCATAATAATATGTAAATTTAAAGAAAATTATGCACAAAAAACCGGCCTAATTGCTTAGACCGGCCATCTTTATCATATGTAGCTCAATATCTCTGCCAGCACACTATCCAAATCTTTCTTTATATCGCTTTCCCAGAACCGCAGCACCAGCCATCCCTGTTCTGTAAGCTGGTCGTTTACCTCTCTATCCCGTTCCACATTGCGAGCCAGCTTTTTCTGCCAATATGATTGATTGGTGTCTATCTGGCTTCCCGGTCTATCCTGATACCCTCTGGCGTGCCAAAAATCCCCATCGACAAAGATAGCTATTTTCTGTCGGGTTAGAACTATATCCGGACAGCCTGTTAATTTGCGCCAATTCTTTCGATAGCGTATGCCTCTATGCCACAATGCTTTGCGTAGCAATAGCTCAGGCTTGCTGTCTATTGCCCTGATATGCGCCATATTACGGCTTCTTTGTGCTGGTGTCATATCATCCATAATCTTAATGCTCCTGCAAAAAAGGTGTATGCAAAACCTCTGCATACACCTTTTCTCCTAATATCAAACTTAGCGAGGCCTATCTTCCAAAGCCACATAACCTGTATTATCCAAGGCCTGCAGCATAGCTTCTGCAATGCGGTGAATAACAGGTACACAGACAGAATTGCCTGCTTCCTTGTACAATCTGGTATCGCTCTGTTCAGGCAGTACAAAATTATCCCTATCAAAGCCCTGAGCAGTAAAGCACTCTCTAGGAGTCATTTTCCGTATACCATGTCTAGTTTTAATCAGGCATACATTGTGACCGCCGCCTCCTTGATTGGCCGTAAGAGTAGGAATTACACCGCTCTGATTCTTTCTGACATATTTTCTCCGCCACTGGTAGATAGCAGGATTATCTATATCATCATCCTCCATAGCTTCTTCCAGCTGCTCATAAATATCGCCAGCAAAACGGCCCTCAGTGTAATAATAACGGTCTGGCACATTACCTTCAAAATCAATAATATCCCGCACAGTATTGGTCAAAGGAATCTCCTCCGGCCACTGAAAAGCCTGCCGAGCTGCCTCGTTCTGAAATGCTACTATATAGATTCTTTCTCTATTCTGCGCCACATTGCCATATTTCATAGCATTAAGTACCTTGTACTCAATATGGTAGCCCATATTCTGCAATTCCTCGCAGATAATGCGGAATGTCCGGCCATCGTCATGAGATACCAGATTCTTCACATTCTCAAAAAGTGCTGCTTCCGGTCTATTATCATTAACAATTCTTGCTAACTGGAAAAAAAGCTCTCCTCTGCCCTTTTCATCCTGAAAGCCCTGCCGCAGTCCAGCTATGGAAAAAGCCTGGCATGGAAAACCACCTACGATAATATCAGTAATAGGTACATCCGAAGATTCTACCTTGTTAATATCACGCACATCAACCCTGATGGGAAAATTTTCCTCAAAAGTGGCTGCTGGATAGGAATCAAACTCATTTGCATATACCGTCCTGCATCTACCTGTCTGCTGGAAGCCTAAATCAATGCCACCTACACCGGCAAAAAAAGACGCAATCGTCAGCATAGCTATAAGTTCCCCCTTTCAACAAATAAGAACATTATAGCAAAAAAATCTTCGTCAATCAATAATATGCTATTAATCTGTAGTAATATGGAACAAATAATATATTTCAATCCAGCAAATCATCAGGCTTGTGTTCGCTGTCTATCCAGATAAATTCTAAGTGCACACCTTCCTGTCCTTTAAGCTTATAAAACCTAATACCGTTAATACCTACCCGCCGCAAGCGTTCCTCTGTCAGCGGCTCATATGGCTGCAGCTGGAAAACACGCTCCAGCAACCACTTTCCTAGTATATCCTGCCTATTAGCAGACTGTATGCCTTTAAGACTGCTTTGGGTAAGGTAAGCTTGTATTTTACTCCCAGATGGTTCAAATATCAATTCAAATGTACGCTTTTCTTTAGGTGATTTATCATCTAATTTATCCGCTCCGGTTACAAAGAAATCAGGGTGTGAATTATGAAAGTTTCTAGAATCTGGCAAAGGAATATAAACTTCTTTCTGTGGCCTATAAATCGTTTTTCCTACGTAATCAGTTAGTGTATTATCCCCTTTCTCATGCAACAGCTTCATAATCTCCTGTCTAATACTATCACGTTTATCTGCATCATATGTTATAAAAACCTCTTCGATTTTTGAACATATTTCTTCGACAGATTTGCCATATTCATCCCTTATTTTTTTTACACGTTTTGGTCTTTCTTTTTTAGGCAATTTTGAACCACCAAAGAAATTATTGAAACCAGAACATTTTTCCACCTTGATTTTCCACGCATAGGACTCAGATATTTTATCTTTCAGCAATTCCTTTTCCTTTTTGGGTGCTTCCATGCCATAGATCTGATTGGCAATGCCAGCAAAAATAGCATAGGCATCCTCAGCATACCGCACATCCCATTCATCTTCCATAACATAATTGCTGAAATTCATGGATAGCTGGTGGTCGGAAGAAGAAAATCTATATTGGTGTCTGCCATCTGTAAATTTGAAATTGGTGGGTGTTCTGACACTTACACACCCCTCTACAGACAAATTATCAATATCTATTTTTGTGTAGCTGGTTTCCCCTACCCGCAGACAGGGCTGCTTGTCCTCTGTCAGCAGTGGCATAATAAAATGATATACTGCCTCCACATCATCATTATCCGTATCTATCTTGAATCCCTTCAGATTCTCTTCTGATGATTCAATACGGGCATTTCTCACATCAGAGATATTCTCCGCCAGCTTCATATACAAATCATGATTTACTCTATCTATTTCCTGCTTATTTTTCAGCCCCTGAGCATTACTCCGCATCTGCTCCAGCAGTTCCGACCATTCATCACGATTGGCCTTGAATTGGGCAACTTTTTGTCCACTGGATCCTCTTTCCTGAAATACCTTTAGACCAACCAAATATTTTTTTATGTCACCAGAAGCTGTCTTTAGCTGCAGAGCAGCATCAAAAGATGTATTATTAATATCCTCTGCCGTAGCACCAAATACCCGCTGAAATACCGTTTCCTGATATTTGGAATTAACTACCGGGATAGGTATATCCCCATCCTGATTTTGATTATCCTCAGATTGACCAGGTATTTCTTCATTTTTGCCGCCCTCTTTTTGGGTAAACATCTTGGAAAGGCTGGCAAAAGCCAAAATCATTTTCTTATATTCCTGACGCTGTTCCTCTGGCAAATCCTTCCACATACCTTTTCCCTCGCTTTCAAATCTGTTCGCTGTTCTCTATATTCGCCACAAAGTTTTTATTTCCTGCCAAAAATAAAACTTCTACAAAAAAATTATACTCTTTTATGGCTTTATAATATTAATAATATATATTAAAAATTAAAATTATATTTAGTATTGCCTACTTCCATTTCATATTATTGCATAGTATAATGAATCACATAGGCAGGAGTTATACAAATTGTTATATCATCCGGATAATTTTATGACGAGGTGTCCGATATCCCCCACCTCTATAGATATCGAGATATTGTGCCAATAACAAGGTTGAGCTGATATTTAACCCTCGTCGAAACCCCATTGAAAGAAAATGCAAAGGCATTTTCTTTGAACAATGTAGGGGTTATGACAATCCCTTTCGTGTAACTTCCTGTCTAAACATTTTTTAGGAGGGATTTTTTTAGAAATGGTAAAAGCAAGTACAATGGATCTTCTCAGGGAAATCTGCCGTTTAGGTCAGGGCGAAATTCCAGAGCACAAACTTCTTCACAATCTGGATATTTCCCACGGTTATTTTTGCAAGCTGCGGAAGCAGTTGACAGATGCAGGACGACTTCTAGTAACACACCCCAACCGCAAGGCACATTATAATGTGAGGTTAGAATGGACGAATGAGCTTTTTGATAGCTGGAGCGATGATGTGGATATCTCCTATAGGCAATGTCAGACAGCCTAAATTTTTTTGCATTACAGTTGAGTCAGTTTAATTTTATGAAATGTTGTATATGTTAGGAGGATATTACATGAATGGTTATACCAACACCCCTATAGATAGAATCTCAAACTTCCCAAACATTGATTATGAGGCCATATCAATGGCATATAATTTGGCAATCGACCTGCCTCTTGATGCCCCTCTTACCCAGGAGCAAATTGCTTCTCTGCCCCTTACCGAGGAAGAAAAAGAAATGTGTAGCAACATTCACTGGCGCAATCTAGCCAATTTACTTCATTTGGAAGAACGCTACCGCCATATATCCATCAGCATTATGCACAAATCCCAGAAATACAGCGATGAAAAAGCCAAAGCACATAAGGAAGAAATGGACTATGAACTTCGGGGAGAAATCAGCCCTGCCAAAGCCATAGAGCTTGCTAAACAAAAGCATACAAAACAGCTTATTGAGGAACAGGAAAATATTTCCAGAGAAAAAATCCGTCGCCAGTATGAAAATAAAAATAATCTTACAGAAGCTGGTCTGCCCACTATGTTCCATAACTGCACCATTGATTATATTAACCAGCAGGGGATTCCAGAACAGCTTGAATATGTACATTATCGTGTAGCCAGCTTTATCAACAATTTGGAAAATTGTATCAAAGATGGTCATGGTCTGATTATTACCGGCCCATGTGGCACATTAAAAACCTCATATGCAGCTGCTATTCTTCTTGCCTGCTTCAAAGCCGGCATCAATGGCAGACTTGAATTAGTTATGAGCCTTTATGACGAGCTGGTGATGTTAGAACGTGACAACAAGCCTGCCTATACCCAGCGTATGCAGGTTCTCTGTCAGGTATCTGTACTTGTACTGGATGATTTGGGAGCAGAGGGAAATAGACCGGATTATGTAAAATCCAAGCTGGAACAGATTGTTTTCCGTCGTCATGCCAACAATAAGACCACGATTGTTACCACCAACAAGAACTGCCAAGAACTAAAATATATGTATTCTGAACGCATTATGGACAGATTGACAGCCAAATGCCTTGTCTTGGAAACCAAAGGGCCAAGCCAGCGCAGACGGTATCTAAATGCTTTGTCTACATTCAAGAAAGAAACAACAGCTATCAGCAAGGAGGTTGCATAATGAGCAAGATATCTTATATCAATCAGATGAATGCATTCTTGGAAAGGCGGGAAGTTGATTGCCTCCCCCCTAGTGCCGTTTTGATATATCTTGTATTATTCAAGGAATTTAATAAGACCAAATGGAAATATGAGTGGCTTACACTCCCTACGCGAAAACTGATCTGCCTCATAGGCAACAATTCTGCCAGCTTTCTCTACAGCCACCGCCGTATTCTTATTGAGCTGGAATATATTCAGATACGGCAATCAGGAAGCCTCCGCAACAGACTTACAGAATATCGTTTAGTACCATTGTACGATATTGGAACCTCTAATAACTCCCAAAATGACGAAGAAATTTATACTGATGACGAGATTCCCCAGTATGAGGGTGTTCCTGCTGACGGAACGCAACACGGAACGCAACACGGAACGCATTACGGAACACATCACGGAACACATCACGGAACACATCACGGAACACCTGACGATTTACCAACCGAGAGTGTTCCGTCACAAGGAACGCATCACGGAACACATCGCGGAACGCATCACGGAACGCATCACGGAACACCTGCTGATTCCCAAAATAACACTGTTCCGTCTAGTGTTCCGTCACAAGGAACACATCACGGAACGCATTACGGAACGCATCACGGAACACCTACAGCCTCTCAGCCCTTGTGCCCCAAGGCCTCCCAGGCGCCTAAGAATAAGATAGAAGAAAAAGATAAAAACCTTTCTGGTAGTATACCTCAGTACGAAGGTATACAGAGTCCTGAGATAAACCAGCAGGAAGAAGCTCAACCTAGAATACCCAAACCTCCTACAGAAGAAGAATTTCATCTCTGCTTTGACACCTACAATGTGTGCCTCAACAGAGAACCAACCTATGATGAAAAAATGAAGCTGGTGGAGCTGGTTAGGAAGTACAGTGCAAAGAATGTACTGGAAGCTCTTAACCACCTCTATGAAAAAGCCTTGAATGAATCACCAGAGATTATTGTTACTTCTCACAAGAGAGGCAAGCCTGATTCTCTCAAGATTACCTTGGAAACTTGTGAGAAACTTCTCTGGCAACGGAAGATGGGCTTGGATAAGCCTATGCCCCGCCGTACCGAACCGGTAAAGGGCTGGGAAGATTTCCGACCAGCGTGATTCAGCCCCCTTATAGGACATTCTATTTTTCATAGCTTTTTCTCATTTCTTGAATAACTTTAGGTATTTTCTCCAAAACTCATAAAAACATTTTGCAAATTACTATTGCCTATGACATGTCATGGACGTATCATAAGGTTGTAGCCAAGAGCAGGGCTAACAAAAACAAGGAAAGGAGATATGTCAAATGGCAAAGGAGATTGCAGCTTCTACTATGAAGCTGAAGCTGGTCAGTGGCAAGGATGCCAAGGATAACCCAAAGTATTCTTCCCGCAGTTTCAACAACATCAACACCCAGCTGTCTGATGAAGATATGTTGTCTGTAGGCACCGCTATGGCAAACCTGCAGACCATGCCCCTGGGGCAGGTTCTTCGTACAGATACTGCGGTGCTGGATGCCTAAGTTACTGACTAGGCACAGCCAATCCATTTTTTAACGAAAGGAGGAATTTTCATGTCAGCAGACCTTCATCTGGTATTTTCCCGGGACAAGTCCAGTCGCACCCTCACCATTACCGAGCCAAACCCAAACCTGACCAAGGCCAAGGTTTTAAAGGCTATGGAGAACATGGTTGCCCACAAGGCTATTCTTGCTAACAAGCAGGTTGTGGATGGTGTCAAGACCGCTTATCTCAGCGAAGTAATTGTTACTGAACTGAATGATGAGCAGGTTGCCTAAGATTAGTTGTTTTTTGAAAGGAGAATGTTTATGGTAAATCGTACCGTTGTGTCCTCTGCCCTGAAAATTGGTTTTGATACAGAGGAGGTAAAAAACGGCCAGCCAGTTATTGATTTTAAGACTATCTCTAACATGAACGGCTTGGCCAGCGATGAAGATTTTCAGGCGGTAGCCGGGGAGCTTTCCCCTCTCTACAAGAAAGCCCCTGATATTTTTTATCGCGTAGATACGGTAGCTTTGGAAGCTGCCTGATAGGGATAGGAAAGGAGGAACAGTATGACTAGCAATCGCAAACTCAATATGGTCTTTACCCGTGGCAATACCACCAAGACCATTTCCCTTGCCAACCCAAGGCAGGATATTACCGGTGCAGAGGTGCACAGTGTGATGAAGGATATTGTCGCCAAGGAGGTTTTCTCCTATGACGATGAAGCCGGCAAGCTGGATGGCATTAAGAAAGCCTATATCCGTGACACTGTTGTAACCGAACTGCCAGAGGCCTAAAGGCCATACAAACAGGCAAGGAAATCTCCCCGCCCAGTGGCGATGGGATTTTCTACAAGACCTGATTGCATCAACCTGATTTGCTACTACCCCAGTAGCGAAACCTTAGTCGATTTTAAATTTAGTATTAAAGCACAGTCAAAAACATGGGCTGCCGCCAGTGTGATATGATAACCACACCAAAGCGGCGGCCCATTGTTTTTGACAGAAAGGAGTCATATGGACGATACACTTCTCAAAGCTATCTCTACCACAGGCTTCCCCATCGCCGTGTCCTGTTATCTGCTGGTAAAGCTCCAGACCACCCTAGAGCGATTCTCCACCAGATTAGACGACCTGATTGTGGAACTGCGAAAGGGATACTATACAGCCACAGTTCAACCATAAATACAATAAATTGCCGATAGTGGCCACAGAGCCATTGCCTACCGACTGAGAATTTCTAGTGTTCTCGTTGTCGGTAGGCTTTTTTATGCCTTTAAATAATGTTAATATTTTTTCACTGTTCGATTGTATGTTTTCTGTAAATATGATAAAATATACCTACAAACATAATTTCTGAAAGAGGTGAGAAAATGAAGTACGCAAAGGGTTTCAAGTTTAGAATATATCCAAATGCAGAGCAACAAAAAATAATAAATCAGACATTGGGATGTGCACGCTTTGTGTATAATCATTTTCTTGCTGTCAGACGGGATAACTGGCAGGAAAAGCATGAGTCTGTGACATATGTAAAGTCTAGTCGTATGCTGACAGAGCTGAAATGCAATCCAGATTTCGTATGGTTGAAATCTGTTGACAGTATGGCTTTGCAGGAAGCTCTGAGAAATTTGGACAGGGCATTTCAGAATTTCTTTAAGAAGCAGTCAGGTTATCCCAAATTCAAGTCTAAGCACAGCCATAGCCAATCTTATCGTACTAGAAATCAGTCCGGCGGTATTCGTATCATTGATGGCAATATCAAGCTCCCCAGAATCGGCATAGTGAAAACCAAGCTATCAAGAGAATTTGAGGGGCGCATCCTAAATGCCACTGTCAGCCGTACCGCATCGGGAAAATACTTTGTTTCATTGTGCGTAGAAATGGATATTGAATTGTTGCTGGGCCAAAACAGTGGCCAGCAGATTGGCATTGATGTTGGTATAAAAGACTTCTGTTCCGATGACCAAGGAAATACCGTAGCCAATCCACGCATTTTGAAAGGAATGGAGAAAAAGCTAAAGCATTTACAGAGAAGCCTGTCAAGAAAGGCCAAGGGCAGTAATAACCGCAACAAGGCTAGAATTAAGATGGCCAGATTACAAGAAAGGATAGCCAATATCCGCAGGGATTTCCTGCATAAGGAATCAACTAAGCTTGTAAGGGAAAATCAGCTAATTGCGGTAGAAAACCTAAAGATTAAAAATATGTTGAGAAACCACAAACTGGCCAAGGCCATATCTGATGTAAGCTGGGCTGAATTTTTCCGTATGCTGGAATACAAGGCCAAGCTCTATGGCTGTGATTTGGTAAAGGTAGACACATTCTATCCGTCAAGCCAGACCTGTTCCTGCTGTGGCTATCAAAACACGGCTACAAAGAATCTTGGTATTCGTAAATGGACTTGTCCACAGTGTCATACCTACCATGACAGGGATGTAAACGCCGCTAGGAATATTCTGAGCAAAGCCTTGGAAATGCAGAAATCAGCGTAAGCTAAAGAATAAAATACCGTGGGACACACGGAAATCTACGCTTGGGGAGAGCGTGTAAGACATATAGGCTACGGTCTATATGCAGTGCTCATGGAACCAAGAATCCCCTGCCTTTAGGCATGGGGAGTGTCAAGGAGGATTACCTACGAAATAACCAGAAGGAGGTTATAGATATGTTTGGTTTTGAATGGAATGAAAAAGAGGCACAAGAAGCTCTGATAAAAACCGGCGAAGCTCAGGGAAGAATAGAGGCTACAACCCTTAGCATCAAGAATCTTATGAACAATATGCACCTCTCCCCAGAGGATGCTATGAAAGCTCTAGGAATCGCACCTTCCGAATTTAGTCGTTACCTTGCCTTGCTCTAATGAAATAACAGAAAAGAGCATCCTGCATTAATTGCCAGATGCTCTTTTCTGAAACTCTATTTAATAATATCCTTGAATTAGAATTGTCCATCTGCTATAGCCTTTCTAAAGAAATATTTTTCTCCTAATTCTGGCAGTGAATCAAAAATGTTCACAATCTGTGTCCTAGAAATGTTTTCTTCCTCCATGAATCGTTTTATTAATTTAGGAGAACACTCCTCAAAGAAACCGTAAAAATAGCAATATATGTCCTGAGTTAACGGCCTGACACCTTTGAAAACAGCAATTATTTCCTGATATGGAAGTTCTGGAAAACATCTTATACTGGATCTTACCTGACATACTAAGGCAGCTCTTTTTCTATCTTTTAAGTACATGTTACCCCCCTCCTCTGAATATATTATATAATATTTATTCGATATTTGACATTTCCCATGTCTACAGTCTGACGCCCTCACCTGGCCATGAGGGCGTTTTTGCATGGCTAAAATGAAGTGGCAATTTTTTATTACTCCTTACATCTTCTCCGATAATAGTCCAGCACTCTATATTCAATTATATCACCAAAGTGATATACAAAGGCCTCTTTCCCCTCCTTGCTCAATTCTGTGATATTCTTCACCAATTCATCATTCAAGGATAGAATTACATCTTCACCCCTTGTTTTTCCATCAATATCAGGCTTAACAAACAACCCCTTGCCACTTTTGTGTAAGAACTTAACTGGATTGTTCGTTATATTGGTAATATGCTTTTGATCCGGCATCGCAGCATATTCCCCTTTGCTTTTCACCTTTGGCAGATCTTTCCAATTTCGCCCTTCCCCAAAGAAGTTTTTCCATGCTTCCAATACATTATCCAAGGTTACACTTGTGCGTATATTTCCATGATTGAAAAAACTCATTAACACAGGCATTTTATACACCTTGGTCATGCTGGTGGTTTCAACAAGATTCAAAAATTCCCTTAAATTATTGGCCCAAAACTCACTCTCTCCAGCATTAAGCAGTTCATGTTCAGACAGAAACTCCAAATAGTGTTTAAATATATTGGCATTGCTGTCTGATTGACTTAAACCATATATATTTCCATCCATATTCAGCATCAATTCCACCCTGCTTGGTATCTTGCCCAGCAAGTCCTCTACCCGGTCAAATTCCTTATATACCATAGATTTTACAGTCTGCTTCTTATGCTCCATTTCAGCAAACATATCTATGATATTCAAATCAAAATCTACTAGGCAATCATCAGGAAATACCAAATCCCCACAGGATTTCAGCACACCGTTTAACTCATATTCATCTGCCCCTGCCAAAATATATGGTATTTTGCCACACATTTTATAATTGCCGATAAAGTCTAATACAGTCAGGAACTTCTTATCTCTAGCATTTCTAAGACCTCGCCCCAATTGCTGCAAAAAGACCACAGGACTTTCTGTAGGACGCAGAAACATTACCATATCCACGCTGGGTATATCTACACCCTCATTAAACATATCCACAGAAAATATTACCTGTATTTCTCCCTTTACCAGTTTACTAATCGCTTTATCTCTATCTGCTTGACAACCATCTTTACCCAGCCCGACAGCCTTATTGCCACTATATACTGCCACAGCCTTAACACCACGGCTGACAAATTCCTGAGCCATAGCCTCTGCGTGCTCCCGGCTGCAGCAGAATCCCAAGGCTCTTTGGGATTTATACTTCTGATAGTGCTTAAATATAAGATTATATCTCTTGGCATTATAGATATAAGCCTGATTTAAATCTTTTTCCTGATATTTTCCCCGCAGTACCTTCATAGCAGAATAATCTACTTCATCATAAATACCATAATAATGAAATGGCACCAGCATTCCCTTATTAATGCCTTCTTGCAGAGTAATCTTATAGGGAACATTATAATCACATATTTTGTATATATCCCTGCCATCCATACGCTCCGGCGTAGCAGTCAGCCCCAGCAAAAACTGTGGCTTGAAATATTGCAAAATATTATCATAAAACTTGGTTACAGCATGGTGAAATTCATCAACTATAATGTAGTCAAAATAATCTGGCTGGAAAAAATTCTCGTTTAGATACTCCGGTCTGCCCAAAGTTGCCACAGAAGCAAATACAATGCTTTTGTCAGTATCCTTTGCATTGCCAGTAAACTCTCCATATGTATCGGCAGTGTACCCCTCGCCTACCCGAACATTGGCAAAGGATTTTCTCGCCTGCTGCAGAATTTCCTCTCTATGAGCCACAAACAAAATTCTCTTATAGGACTTACTATCAAAGGCAGCCAAATAGGTCTTGCCAATGCCTGTCGCTGCCTGTATCAATGCCTTATTGGCACCCTCTGCACGAGTATCCTCCAAGGCATACAGCGCCTCTATCTGTGCCCCTCTTGGTGCGTACAGCACCTTAACATTGCAATCTTCGTCGGACTGCTCATCCAACTCTTTAGCAATAGCCGGCCTATGCCAATTGCGTGAATAATCCGCCAGCACTTCATTATTTATAACAATGGAATGAGCCTCAAACAATTCATTGAAAGCAGCACAAAAAGAACTAAAGCTTTCCTCATCTACATCTTTAACCAGTCTATAATTCCACTCTATACCATTTGTCAGCGCACTTTTGGATACATTGCTGGAACCAATATAGATTTCTCCACCATCTTCGTAGTAAAAAATATATGCTTTGGGATGAAAGGATCTGGTACTGTTATTATAAAAACGCAAATCCACCTTGCTGCCCAATTCTTTTTTCAGCATATACAGTGCAGTTGGCTGAGTAATACCCAAATAATTACCTGTCAGTATTCTAATGGAAACACCTCGTTCCAAGGCCTCTTGCAAAGCCTTGATTAAAAGCTTTACACCGCTTTCCATCAAAAATGAAACTATCATATCTATACCAGAGGCTTTAGCTATGCTGTTTCTTATCTGATATAGCAGATATTTTTGATAATCATCATTGCCTGTAATGACTTTCTGCCATACTATATCTTTTTCACTATCACATTCAGCCATCTCTCGCTACCTCTTCCATCACGCACATCGCCAGTTATCCAGGATTCTACCAAAACCAAATTATCAATCCTGCCTATTAATTCAGCAAAGGAAAGTTCCGTAAAATCTGTAAAAAATCTGCCATTTCTTTCCCCAGAGAAATCACCATATTTAAAGCTGGAGTAACAATAGCCCCCTTTTTTCAAGGCAGCTGCTATTTTTTTATACACATCTTCAATTTGTTTTTTTTCAAGATGCAAAATGCTGGCACAAGCCCATATACCATCGTATGCCTCAACCTCGTCTAATTCATCAAATAATAGTTGTCTAACCTCTATACCTGTATATTCAGTTGCATATCTTACAAATTCTGGACAGCCATCTATGGCTGATACCTCATATCCCTGTTCAAGAAAAAACTTGCTGTCACGACCGCTGCCACAGCCAAAATCCAATATATGTGCCTTGGGCTTTATATACTGCAAAAAATGTCTTTGCGTTGCCTCAAAATCTACATCCTGAGTAGATAGAATAAAATTCTCCGCATTTTCACTATAATATGACAAGGTTCCCATAACCATTCCTCTCCCATCCACACCTAGAATATTGTTTTATTATACCATAATTTGAATATTTAAATACTATTGAGCTTTTATTTACCACAAAAATCCCCTAAAGCGGTCTTTTCCTGACCTGCTTTAGGGGATTTGCGTTTTTAAGGTGTGATATCTTTAATTTTTAGCTGGACTTAGTTTTTGTCCTCATAGCCGTTTGGATGGTTCTGATGCCATTTCCAAGCGGTGCCGATAACATCGTGTACATCAGTGAAGCGTGGCTTCCATCCCAGTATCTTTCTGGCCTTTTCACTGGAGGCAATAAGCTGAGCAGGATCCCCGGCTCTGCGGGCACCCATTTCTACCTTAATTTCCTCGCCAGTAGCTTCTTTGGCTGCCTGAATCATTTCCTTTACAGAGAAGCCCTGTCCATTGCCCAGATTGAAGATATTGCTATCCCCACCCTTACGGAGATAATCTACAGCCAGTACATGGGCATCTGCCAAATCCAGTACATGGATATAGTCTCTCAGACAGGTTCCATCTGGAGTTGGATAGTCATCGCCGAAGATGGTAATATGATCCCGTTTGCCCAGTGGCACCTGCAGAATCAAAGGAATCAAATGAGTCTCAGGGTTGTGATCCTCACCGATGGAGCCATCTTCCATAGCACCAGCAGCATTGAAATAGCGCAGAGATACATAGCGGATGCCATTGGCCTGGCTTACCCATTTCATCATCTTTTCCATAATCAGCTTGGACTGACCATATGGATTGGTAGGCTCGGTGCGATCATCCTCCATAATAGGAATCCGCTCAGGCTCGCCATAGGTAGCAGCCGTAGAGGAAAAGACAATCTTGTCCACACCGTTTCTTACCATAGCTTCCAGCAGTACCTGCATACCATAAACATTGTTGTTAAAATACTTCAATGGCTGAGTAACGGATTCACCAACCAAGGAATTGGCTGCAAAATGCACCACGCTGTCAATCTTGTTCTCAGTAAAAATCTTGTCCAGAATGGCTGCATCACGAATATCTCCCTCATAGAACTTTGCCTTTGGGTGCACAGCCTTTATATGACCAGTCTGGAGATTATCTACAATCACAACCTCCTCGCCCTTATTAATCAAAGTATAAACTGTATGAGAGCCAATATAACCAGCTCCACCACAAACCAAAACTGCCATCTTTTTTCCTCCTATATATAATTTGTGCAAGTATGCATAATACTGTATGATACGCAACACCAAAGAAATGCTATATGCTATTGCAGGCATATTTATGAGCCTCGCTTCTTAACGAATGCAAGCCGTTAGAAGCTGAACGATGTGATAGCTTCTAACGAGATTGAATGAGTTTAGCAGCGTGAGGCTCATATATATAGTGCGAACGTGCCGGCAATAGCACTATAGCATGGCTTAATGTGTTGTGGATATCTGCAAGTTTTTACTGGCAGGCTTCCACAAATCTATCAAACGCCTCCATGCCGGCTGTATCTCTCTTGAATACTCCTGCATCTGTCAGCACCTGCATAAATACCTTGCCGATTTCATCCTTGATAATGCTTTCTACATTGTCAGCATTTACCTCTGGATGCTTGGCCTTGATTTCCTTGTACCAAGCCCCATGTACAGCCAGCTTTTCATTATCCTCAATGGACTCTTTGCCAGACAGCCAAGCCTCAGCAATCAGAGCCATATTCTCCTTCAGGCGAGGTGGCAGAACAGCCAGGCCCATAACCTCAATCAAGCCGATATTCTCCTTCTTGATATGATGTACATTGGCATGAGGATGGAAGATACCCAGAGGATTCTCCTCATCAGTGCGATTGTTGCGCAATACTAAATCCAGCTGATAAGCCTTGCCTGCTCTCCGGCAGATTGGGGTAATGGTGTTATGAGGCTCACCCTTGGTTTCTGCAAAGATACCTACAGCTTCATCGCTATAACCTCTCCACTGGTTCAGAATCTTCTCAGCCAAATCAATCAGCTGCTGGAGATTCTCAGAGGTAAGGCGCAGAGCACTCATAGGCCACTTTACCCGGCCAGCCTGAACATCTGGGAAGCCTGCAAAGCTGTATTCCTTTTCCACTGGAGCCTTGGCCATAGCAAAGGTATAATGTCCACCCTGATAATGGTCATGGGACAGAATGGAGCCACCTACGATTGGCAAATCTGCGTTGGAGCCAGCAAAATAATGTGGGAAGATGGTAACAAACTGGGTAAGATTCTCAAAGGTAGTGCGGGAAATCTTCATAGGCACATGTTCACCGTTGAGGATAATGCAGTGCTCATTGTAATAGGTATATGGGGAGTACTGCAGGAACCAGCTCTTGCCGTGGAAATCCAAAGGAATCAGACGGTGAGTCTGACGGGCTGGATGATTGGCCCGGCCAGCATAGCCCTCGTTTTCCCGGCACAGCAGGCACTTGGGATAGCTGGAGGATTTCATCAGCTTGGCCTTGGCAATGTCCCGTGGATCCTTCTCTGGCTTGGACAGATTAATGGTAATATCCAAATCTCCGTACTCAGTAGCGGTTTTCCAGATAACATTCTTGTCAATACGGCTCTTGCGAATATAGTTGGAAGCAATACTCATTTTGTAGTAATTGTCCGTAGCCAGCTCAGGGGACTGGGCATAATCAGCCTTGAAGCCTGCAATTACCTCAGATGGACGAGGCATCAGGCAATCCATAATGGCTGTATCAAACAAATCCCGCTCATTGGCTGTATTCTCAATCAAGCCCTTTTCTGCTGCATAGTCCAGCATCTTGTCAAGAATCCCGTCTGCCACAGGCAAAGTTTCCTCCACCTGCTCAGGCTCAAATTCATCAATTTTCAGTACAGCCAACAAACGATTGGCAGCATAGCAATAATCTTCTTCCTTTATCAAGCCCTGCTGAAGCCCAAAATTCAGCAGACGGTTTATCTCGCGATTCATAATAGCACTCCCTTGCAATTTTTACATAACCTGAACGCCGCCAAGAGGACGAATATTCAATCTATAGCAGCTTCCCTCACCAAAGAGGTTCTCCATAGCAGTCACATATTTATCTACCAGCTCAGTTGGTACAAAGGCCTGAATAGTGCCGGCAAAACCACCGCCATGTACACGGCTGGCTCCCTTGCCATCCAATACCTTCTCGCTGACCATCAGGCCCATGCTGACACCCTGCTCCTCTGGCTTCTGAATGGAGTAAACATTCTGCAGCCACTTGGCAGAGGAATTGCCGGAAGCCTTGACCAGGTCAAAGAACTTCTGGAAGTCCTTGGCATCCAGAGCAGCCACCTCCTGTGGTACTCTGGCATCATCAGCAAAGAAATGAGCAGCTCTCAGAATAGCTCTGTCGCTTACCTTGCCACGGAGCGCAGCAATCTCAGTAAAGAAATCAGCCTCTGCCACCTCGTGGAGTACCTCCTTACCAAAGTGAGCTGCTACGGATTTCATCTCTACAGGAATAGAAACATAGTCAGCAGTCAAATCAGCATGGCTTCCCTTGGTATCTGTAATGCACAGGCTGATGCCGGCAGCAGCGAAGTCGCAGACATGCTTGTCAATAACAGGCTTGGTTGGATCAGCAAAATCAATGAAAACAAAACCGCCTACAGAGGAAACCATCTGGTCCATCAGACCGCAGTTCTTGCCAAAATACTTATTTTCAGCAAACTGGCCCATCTTGGCAATATCCACCGCACCTACAGCACCCTTGTTGTAATGAATATCCAGAATAGTACCAATCAGCACCTCGAAGGCTGCAGAAGAAGAAAGACCGCTGCCACCTAATACATCAGAGGTAACATAGGCATCAAAACCGCCAATCTTCACACCCTTGTCGGCAAACTGAGCAGCCATGCCACGAATCAGAGCCTTGGTAGTACCATGCTCAGCCTCGTTGATAGCCAGGTCAGACAGCTCTACAGTAATGGCAGGATAGCCCTCGGAATGGAGGCGGATAACCCCATCCTCATGGAAGCCTACTACAGCTACAGCATCCAGATTGATGGCTGCGGCCAGCACCTTGCCATGCTGATGGTCAGTGTGGTTGCCACATACCTCGGTACGGCCTGGAGCAGAAAATACTTCCATATCTTCTCTCTCAGGATAGAGGGTGGCAAACTTTTCTACAGCCTGGCTGTAACGCTGTTTCTGAGCAGTCAAAGCCTCCTGACCATAGAGTTTTACCAGCATTTCATCATATTTACCGGCCTGAATTCCCTGCAACAATTCTTCCTTCTTCATTTTTACTTCCCCGCTTTCAATAAATTAAATTCCCTTAAACTTAAAGACAAATTTTCTGCTAATATTCTTCATGGTATATTCATCTAATACTGGAGAACCCCATGTATCATCGCCGCCTACACCGGACTGTCCGGCAGATGCCCGCAAATAGGTGTGATGCACCTGAGGCAGATCATATGGATGACGGGCGTTTTCGATTTCATGTGGATTGTATGGCAGTGCGGAGGCCTCAAAAGGTACATCCCCTAAAAGTTCCATGCCTCTGCCCTTCTTGTCCATAACCTTGAACCAGCGGATACCGCAATGGTTGCCACATTCCTGTGGTCTAAGATATGGGGCAAATTCCTTGGCTGTATCACTGGCAAAGATGCCCAATCTAGCACCATTCTGCCTGTCAGCATAATTATCACTGGCCCCTAGACCATAATAAGCAATCTGGCTGTATTCCCTTGGCAGGGTGAAAATCATGCCAAAGTCCTGCAGTTCTGGCAGGCCATCTACCTGCTGGTAATCCAGCTCCACAGCCACAGTGGCATCCTGGGTAACAGTATAAGTAACAGCTACTACGGTTTCTGGCTTATCCAGCACAATATAGCTAAAGCGGATTTTGAACTCCTCCGCCTGATAATTGCCAATGCCATTGGCACCAAAGAATCTTTCTACCTTCTGCCACTGGCCATTTTCCCAAAGCTCAATGGTCTTGACTCTGCGGTACAGGCTGGCCAGCTTCCAAGGAGCACAGTCAATATGACGGCTGCTGCCTCGGTCATTATCCACTGGACCGCGCCAGAAGTTCAGTTGTGGCTGTTCCTCTATAAGCTCTACCCCATTATACTTGTAGGAAACAATATTTCCTGCTGCGCTGGAGAACATAACACTGAAACCATCACCATAGATACCGATGTTAATATCTGATTTGCAAATTCTCATGGCAGAGCACCCAGCCAAAGCCTGTGCCGGCATAGCTGGAACACAATTCCCTGCCAGCCATTCCTTGATACCCCCCTCTGCTTCCTGGGTGGCCACAGTCTGGCCAAAGGCTACCTCATGGCCAACTGGTGCCCAGCTTTCCTGCTCCTTTAGCACCAGAGCTGCATTAAAGGCATATTCTCCAGCTCCAAAGGATGGATAAGGATAATCTACAAAGGCTTCTTCCCCGGGAGCAATCTCCACAGAGGTGGACATTTCCCAAACCTGCTGGCCATCCTTCAGGAGTGACAGCTTCAAGGCATATTTGTCAGTATTGGTAAAGAGGCTCTTATTAACAATCTTTACTCCCTTGGCTTCTGGATAAAGGGAGAAGTTCTGATAGTTGAACTTGACCTCCTCCATCTTTGGGGTAATGCTTCTATCAGCAAAGACAATACCATTGCCACTGAAATTGTAGTCGCTTGGTCTGTCCCCAAAATCACCGCCATAGAAGAGGGCATCCTCACCATGACTGTCCTTGCCAGCTATAGCCTGATCCACATAGTCCCAGATAAAGCCACCCTGATACAGCTCATCTTCCTCAGTCAAATCGGTGTATTTGCTCATACCGCCGTTGGAATTGCCCATAGAATGAGTATATTCACAGCAGATAAAAGGCTTGTCCCGATGCTCTGCCAGGAATTTCTTGATATCGGCCACATGGGTGTACATCTGGCTTTCCATATCACTGGAAGCGTTGAATCTTCTATCATGGAAAAGTCCCTCATAATGTACCAGACGGGAAGCATCTGCCTTGTGGAAATACTCATGCATCTTAAAGATGGTTTCACCGCCAAAGGATTCATTACCGCAGGACCAGATAATAATGGCTGGATGATTCTTGTCCCGCTGCAGCATATTGGCTGCTCTCTGGAGCACAGCTCCCTGCCACTGAGGATGACCATCTGGCAAAGTATATTCATCAGGGAAATCTCCACCATTTTTCATCCAGGTGCCGTGGGTTTCCAAATTGACTTCATCTATTACATAAAGGCCATAAATATCACACAGCTCATAGATAAGACTGCTGTTAGGATAATGGGAACAGCGCACTGCATTGATATTGTTCTGCTTCATGGTAATAATATCCTGCTCTATAAGCTTCTGGTCACAGGCCCGACCGCTATAGCAGTCAAATTCATGACGATTGGTGCCCTTGAACACAATCCTTTTACCATTCAGCTTCATAATATTGCCATCCAGCTTGAACTCACGGAAGCCTACCTGCTGGGGAATCAGCTCCTGCACCTTGCCTGCGGCATCCTCTACCACCAGCAGCATTCTGTAGAGGTTTGGCTCCTCGGCACTCCACAGCTTGATATTCTCCAGCTCTGCTTCGTAGGTGCTTTCCTGGCCCTGCACCACCTTGGACTCTTCCAGAACCACCTGACCGTTGCTGTCAAAGAGCTTTACCATCAGCTTCTTTTCCTCAGCTGTATTCCATTTCATCTCCAAGGAAAGCTGACCAGACTGATATGCCTTGGTAGGTACAGCATGGACAAACATATCCTCTACATGAATCTTAGGTACAGTGTACAAATACACGCCCCGGAACAAACCGCTGAACCGCCAGAAGTCCTGATCCTCCAGCCAGCTGCCACTGGCAAAGCGGAATACCTGCACCGCCAGCTTGTTTTCCCCAGCCTGTACATAAGGAGTCAAATCAAAATCTGATGGGGTGAAGCTATCCTCGCTATAGCCTACAAAATGACCGTTCAGCCATACAGCCAAAGCGGTTTCTGCTCCCTGAAAGGAAATCCGCACATCCTGCCAGCCCTCTGGCACAGCAAAATACTTTACATAGGAGGCTACAGGATTTTCCTGGGGAAGCTCTCCCGGCACAATGACCTCATGGCCATCCCAAGGATAGGTTGTATTGGTATAATGAGGCTTGCCATAGCCCTCCATCTGAATATGGGCAGGCACCGCTATGGTATTCCAATGACGGCAATCATAGTCAGAACCTTCAAAACCCTCTGGGCGCTCTGCCAGATTGCGGGCTACATGAATATGCCACAGACCATTTAAGGAATATTTAAAGGAGGAACAGCCACTGGCCAGCTCTGCCTCAGAACCATAATATTTGTGGTCGCTGTGAGGAGGCAGGACATTTTCCTCAAAATATAATGGATTTGCCAAGTTTTTTATCTCGAATCCGCTCATTTTTCAAAACTCCCTCAGATTTAACAAAATATACCGAATATGATAAAATAAAATGATGTTTATGATGTTAGCCAGCAAATGGAGGAATACATATGGAAGATGCAGAAAAGATTGTCCTTACAGCTCAGGACACAGCCCTGTCCATTACCACCTTTGGTAAATCTCATACCCATCCAGGTCATTACTATGGCCCAGGTATGAGGCCCCATTATCTCATTCATTTCATTCTTTCCGGCAAAGGTACCTTCAAGACTATCTATGATGAAAACAAGGTGTACAATCTACAGGCTGGTCAAGGCTTCCTGATTGAGCCAGGGCTGGTTATCCGCTATGAAAGCGATTTAGAAGAGCCTTGGAGCTATATCTGGGTTGCCTTTACGGGCAGCGATGCAGAAAACATCGTGTCCTCTCTAGGCCTTAGCCATGACAATCCTATCTTCTCCTGTACTGAGGCTCAGGGCCAGCAGCTGGACAAATGCGTGTCCACCATGCTGAAATACCATGATGCCCAGCTGGTCAACAACTTCCGCCGTCTTTCCCTGCTCCATGAGTTCTTTGCCGTTATGGCAGAGGTTCAGACTGACAGTATGCCTCAGACCAGAACCGATGATTATATAACCAGCGCCTTGGAGTATATCCGCAAACATCTGGCTGAGCCATTTACAGTACAGGAACTGGCAGATTACCTACGGTTGAACCGCAGCTATATGACCACCCTTTTCAAGTCCAAAACCGGTATGTCCCCTCACGAATATATTCAGCAGTGCCGGATTAACAAATCCCGTCATCTACTGGATTCCTCCAAGCTTTCCATTGAAACCATTGCCTACTCCTGCGGTTATAGCAAATGCGACTCCTATACCAGAGCCTTTCAGCGGCAGAAGGGCATGAGCCCCTCTGCCTACCGAAAGATGCGCCGGCGGGAATCTCAGGAAGAGATCTGATTCTCTGCTGACTATATTATTTAGCTTCTAACAGGAAGAGGCGGGAATAGAAGTCCCCACAGAATACCTTCTTTTCGGTTTTCTGCTCGCCACAGGCTTCATCAGTAGTCACCAAGCCTGCCCGCATCAGCTCGGCACCGGTGAAGCTGCCCATTTCCTCTACATTGTCTATGGTAACATGGTAGGTAGCATTTTCATCCAGTCCCGGCAGCTTGGTCAGGCTGAATGGCATACAGGACTTGGACAACATCCGATAGAAGCCGAAGATGGCCTGCTTCTTGTCTGGAGATACTACCATCCAGGCTGCTTCATTGCCAGCAAATGGGTCCTTGATACGGTAGAAGGTGCCATACTGAATCAGCTGGCGGTACTTCTTCATAAACTTAATCTGTTCCTTTACCTCCTCAAATTCCTCTGGAGACAAACGGCCCAGATCCAGCTCATAGCCGAAACTGCCGAAGTAAGCCACATCCCCACGGAATTTCAGGCTGGTATTTCTGAATACCTGATGATTTGGGGTAATGGAAACGTGAGAGCCAATAAAGGACAGCGGATAGCAGTAGCTGGTACCATATTGAATGAAAAGACGCTCGCAAGCATCGCTATCGTCACTTGCCCAGGCCTGAGGTGCATAGTAGAACATGCCTGGGTCAAAACGACCGCCCCCTGAGGCACAAGATTCAAAGAGTATATGGGGGAATTCTGAGATTAATCTTTCGTACAAATCATATACTCCCAGGATATAGCGATGGAAGATTTCCCCCTGCTGAGCTGCTGGCCAGCCGGCGGAACCACATTCGGTAATACTGCGGTTCATATCCCATTTAATATAGGAAATATCTGAGGTGCTGAGGACCTTGTAGATATCGTCATGGACATAGTCCACCACCTCTGGACGGGAGAAGTCCAGCACATACTGGTTACGGCCATGAGATTGCTTACGGCCTGGCACATGGATAATCCAATCTGGATGTTCCTTGTAGATAGGGGTATCTTTATTTACCATTTCCAGCTCCACCCACAGGCCGAATTTCATGCCCATGTCGTTAATACGCTGGGCAAGGCCGGTAATGCCATTTGGCAGCAATTCCTTATTTGGTGACCAATCTCCCAGGCCATGATAATCATCCCGGCGAGTGGAGAACCAGCCATCATCCAGAACAAACAGCTCTACGCCAGCTTCCTGAGCCTTGCTGGCAATCCTTACCAGCTTGTCCTCATCAAAGTCAAAGTAGGTGGCTTCCCAGTTGTTGATAAGGATAGGACAAACCTTGTCCCGCCATACGCCTCTAGCCAGACGGCTGCGGTACAGCTCGTGGAAAATATGGCTCATGCCATTCAAGCCTGTATCTGACCAGGTCATAACAGCCTCTGGTGTCTGGAAATGCTGGCCTGGCTTCAACTGCCAGCAGAAGGACTGAGGATGAATACCCAGCATTACTCTGGAGGTATCAAAGGTATCTACCTCTACCTGAGCCAGGAAATTACCGCTGTACACCAGAGAGAAACCCATGGCCTCACCCTGATTTTCATCAGTATTAGGACGCTTCAAAATCAAGAAAGGATTGTGGGTATGGCTGGACTGGCCCCTCATACTGCCAATGGACTGAATGCCCTGACGCAAATGAGCAGTTTTCTTATGTCTTTCCCTAGTCCACCAGCCAGAGAACTGCACCATATCATAGTCATCATCTGGCAGATCCAGATTGAGGCTCATGGCCTTGGTAAGGTTGACTACTTCCTCACCGGTATTCTTGAAATAAGCATTTCTGGCAATGGCATCAAAATTAGCAAAAATTGTATAGGACAGAATCAGCTCCATGCCGTCCTTGACATCCATGAGCTTCACCAGCAGGGTTTCTGCTTCCTCATCCTTTTCCACATAGGTAGCAGGCAGTCCCTCCAGCTTTGGCTTGCCAGGAACAACCTCATGGGACACATAGCAGAAATCAGAAAGCCTGCTGCCATCCTGCTGCAGTACCTCCACAGCTCCCTCACGGAAATCTGTAGTTCCATAGGATGGATATTCCTGCTTTATCTGCTCCAGTGAAAATCTATATTCATTTTCGTAAACCTGAGCCAGCATAGAACGATAATGTACCTTGTCCTGGAGGTGAGAATAAATTCCCTCCAAAGGCAGAGCCTTGCCAAAATACAGCTGTCCCAGCTGTCCATTCCGCATGATTTCAAACACATAACTGATATTGCCATTGGTCAAATGAAACTGATTTGTTTTTTCGTTAAACTGAATTGCCATAAAGATACCCCCGTCTTTCACCTATTATTAATTTTAGCGGTTGTAATCAACCTAGCTATACTGTTTAGTCCCCCGTCTCGTCTGTGACGAAAAGGGGGACTAATTTTTTACTTATTCATGGATTCCCATTTTTCTTCCAGTTCCTCAACAATGCGGGCATGTTCCTGCTCGGTCAAGGTAACCTTGGCACGATAGATAAGAGCGCCCACAACCATCAATACGATAGGTGCTGCAAACATGATAATCTGCAAGCGCATCATATTATCAGCAGTCAGACCAGTGGCACTGGCACCGCCAGTCATGCCTATCCAGATGGCAGCCAAGCCGATAATACCAGAGGAAACAGCGCCGGCGAACTTATCAACCAAAGGTCTTACGCAAAGGCAAACTGCTTCATCACGATGACCCAGCTTCAACTGGCCATACTCTACAGAGTCGGTAATGGTCATGAGAACAACCAGGAAAATCAAAGCCTGTGGCAGAGTAAAGAGACCAGCAGCCACCAGAGCCAAGGTAACATTAGTACCGCTCATAGCATAAAGCACCAGAGCAACTGTCATAACAGCAATGGAAGAGAAGAACAGCTTGCGACGGCTGAACTTAGTGGTGAGAATTGGGAAAGCCGCTACAGCCAGCAGGCCGATAACAGTGTTGATAACACCTAGAATAGAGAACTTGGTAGCATCACCAATTACATAGATGAAATAATACAGGTTGAAGTTGTTGACAATATTGATACCGATACCATAAACCAGATAAGCAATAGCCATCCAAAGGAGCTGGTCATTCTTGGTGAGAACCTTCAATACATCCTTGGCAGAAGTTTCTTCCTTGTTTTCACGGAGAGCATTATCCTGCTCGTGAGTACCCAGGCCCAAGATAATAGCACCCAGGGTAGCAATACCGCCGCCAATGCAGGCAAAGGCAAACCAGCCTGTTGGATCACCGGCACCGCCATTCTGATTGATGGAGAAATACAGAACAACTGGCATTACGATAACAGTAACCATCTGAGCACCGAATACAGAACCAATACGAGCAATAGTGGCTGTAACCTCACGCTCATGGGAATCAAAGGACAAAGCCGGAATCATGGACCAGATAGCTACGTCCTTGGCGGAGTAGAAAATATCCATGATGAAATATACAATAGCAAAAATAATCAGATAAAGGGTTGGATTGCTGACAGTTAAACCTCCGAAATCGGTAAACAGCATAGCCAAGGTAACAGCTGCGATAACTGCACCCCCCAGAACCCAAGGCTTGAAACGGCCCCAACGGGTTTTGGTTTTATCAATAATATTACCAATGAATGGATCTACGAAAAGCTCCGCAATTCTCAATACCAAAATAATGGTAGTAACAATACCTATCATATAGGCATCATTGGTTGGATCATCTGAATTGAACAGATTACTGGTAACAAAAATCATGAAATATGTACCTATCATTTGGTAGAACACATCATGACCGAAAGTGCCGCAGGCATAGGCTATACGCTGCCAGATACGATTTTTACCGTTTGACATAATATTAACTTCCCCTCTTTTACTAAATAATTACCCCTTAACAACCTTGATATAGTCGATAATAGCATCGGCTATCTTGTCAAGTGAATCACGGCTGGTATTGACAACCAAATCATAGTTCTGGCCTTCGCCCCAGTTCTGGCCAGTATAGTAGTTGTAATAACGAGCACGCTTCTTGTCCTCCTGATCCAGCTCCTTCAAGGTTTTGCCACCATAGACTTCCTTGCCTCTGGCCTCACGGAATTCATCATCTGCACAAATGAAGATGGAGAATTTGTTCTCGAACTTCCGCAATACATAGTCAGCACTGCGGCCCAGAATAACACAAGGACCATCCTGTGCCAGCTTGCGAATAGCAGCAGACTCAGTCATGAATACTTTTTGACTGGAATCAGTCATATTCATGCCAAAAGAACGGAATGGCAAAAAGCTCATGGACAAAGGCTTGACATAGTTCTCCAGCTCTAACAAATCATTTTCGCTGAGATCATCAAGACCAATTTTGGCTGCGGCAATATGGACAATCTGACGGTCATAGAGCTTGACACCAAGCTTTTCAGCCACCAGGCCAGCAATCTCACGGCCACCGGCACCATATTGACGGCTAATGGTAATTACAGGAATTCCACTCATAATACTTCCTCCTCTGATACAGCATTCTTACCCCCACCGCTGGATAAATTCCGGCCATAGTTATTATATCCACGCTTTTGTTGCGAGGAAATTGTCATAATAATTTGGTTTTTTATCAAAAAATCTGACATAAACGGAATTTACAACGGTTTTTCTTTATTGTTTTACATCATTTCACTGTTTCTATATAGGATTTTAATATTTTTTCCTGTATCACGCTACCCATATCTGTTACGTATATACGGAAAAATGTTGTATTTTGAGTTTTTCCTTGATTAATAAAAGTAAAATAGGGCTGTGAGGCTAATTGGCACCGGAGCAGGTAGCTGCAGGTACACCCTTCTCGTCACAGTCGTGCTTCAATTCGTCAAACAATGAAGCCCTCTGGGAACTTCTTCAATGTTGCCATTGCTTTATACCCCCTAAGTAAAATTTTATTTATTACGCATATAATTTCTTCAGGCTTCGGTACTCTCTCTTCCCTTCACCTTACATTTATTGTTATACGTTATTTTTTCAGCAGGTGTTTTCCAACCATGAAAACCTTTTCATGATGAAGAAAATCTGAAAATTAATACATAAAAATACCGACCTCCAAAAATTAGATTTTTTAGGTCTAACTTTTGAGGTCGGTGCATACCTCAGTCTATTTGTGAATCTTATTAACTTATCAGCTTAGAGTCTACCTCATGTGCATTCCATGCATCATCAAAATCCCTATCGGATGTAATACTGCTGACCATATTAACAAAATCAGGATTCCCAAATTTCTCAGCGTAACGAAATTTATCAATTGGCAGCTTCTTGACAACGTATAACAATTCATCTTCTATATCTACATAGGCAACTTTCTTGGATAAGCGAACTCGTCTAATATTACACATTTGAAACCACTTCCTTCCATCTTTTTAATAAATAATCCTGCATGGATAATATTATCTGTACGGCTTCTTTCTGCTTTTTTGCTGAAATACCACCGACAATAACTTTACCACTTTCTATTGCTATAGAAACGCTTCTTCCAGTACCCTTTTCTACGACGTGAACATGTGGCTGATTATGTCCTTTTTCCTTATATCTTATTTCGATATAATAACCTTTACCCCTAAATTCTATCGGCATGTATATCCCCCTATGTTATGATTATATCACGATTTCTGATTTATCGAGTTACCTCTCTCCTCAAATATTGTAAATGAAAGTCGTTATGTCCGTGTTTTTTCGAAATACAGCCTGCGGTCATAACGACTTTTGCTCTGTCCGACTTAATGGCCCTATCTGAGAGGGCATCCTGACGTAGTAATACCGCTTGTCGCTGAGCCAATTCACAGAGGCCGTAATGATAGAGAGTGCCACCGGGACCACTTTTGCTGCGCAAAAGCAAGAGTCTCCCGACGCAAAAGTGTCATGCCCCTCCGGCTGTTGTCGAATCATCAAG